>JAGALQ010000025.1 GCA_017625095.1 Clostridia bacterium
GAGTCATCTTACGATGACCCACCTCCCCTGACAAGGGGAGGCTTCCTTTTTCGCTGGCTTCGAGCTCGCGCATTTTGTTTTAGCTTCGCACTTTTTTCTCCCCCGGTAGAACCGGGGGTTTTGTCTTTGCTGAAGAGACAACAAAAGAAGCCACACTTGAAGTGTGGCTTCTTTTTTAAATTATGCTGTTTATGCCTTTTTTGAATCGAGGAACTTATAAACGAGTGCTGCAAGCACGCCGCCGACAAGAGGAGCAACGATGAACACCCATACGCAGGAAAGAGCATCGCCGCCGACAAAGAGAGCAGGTCCGAATGAACGTGCAGGGTTGACGGATGTGCCTGTGAAATGGATGCCGAAGATGTGAACAAGTGTGAGCGTAAGACCGATAACGATGCCTGCAACAGCACTGTTCTCAACCTTTGACGTAACACCGAGGATTGCGATAACAAATACGAATGTAAGAATAACTTCAACGACAAGAGACTTGACAATATCGCCCTCAAACAGACCGTTTGCACCAAGGCCGTAATCCTTACCGATGATGCCCATAAGAGCAGCAGCGCCTGCAATTGCGCCTGCAAACTGAGCAACTATGTAGCCGATAAAATCCTTAACCGAGAGCTTGCCGCTGACAAGCATTGCGATTGAAACGGCAGGGTTGATGTGGCAGCCTGAAACGTTGCCGATTGAGTATGCCATTGCAACAATGACAAGACCGAAGGCAAGTGCTGTGATGAAGTAGCTGATGTTCTTGTCATCTGTAGCGCAGCCGCTTACGGCAGCTGTACCGCAGGCAAACAGAACGAGCACGAAAGTGCCGATAAATTCTGCGACATATTTTTTGACTGAATTCATTTTTATGTACCTCCAAAATCAATTTAGCTTTAAGCTTAACTCAATAATAACAGCGCAAAACCATTAAGTCAATAAACTTGCTTCTGTAAAAAATCAATTTTTATAATTTTTTTGTTTATTTCTCATTATATTATGTTATAATTATGCAGTAAATACATATTCGACAAGGAGAACCATAATATGAGCGAACGCAAAACAACCTGGGGTGAAAAGCTCGGCTACGGTGTCGGCGCCGTCGGTCTCGACCTTTCCTACGGTCTTTTCTACTCCTACCTCGCATACTACCTCTCAAGCGTGCTCGGTCTTGCAGAAGGATTTCTTATCCTCCTCACGCCGCTTGCAAGAATTTGGGACGGTATCAACGACCCGATGATGGGATCAATCGTTGACAGCACAAAAACAAAAATCGGTAAATACAGGCCATGGATTCTCATCGGTGCTTTATCCAACGCCGTTGTGCTCTCACTTCTCTTCACCTCATTCGGTATGAGCGGCACAAAGCTCTATATCTACATAGCCGTTATGTACGTGCTCTGGGGTATGACAAACACAATGGTCGATATCCCCTACTGGTCAATGGTGCCCAGCTTCACAAACGACCCCAAAGACAGAAACCTTATTGCAACCGTTGCCCGTACATTCAGCGGCATCGGCCAGGGACTTATCTCAATCCTCACTCCCATCATCCTTCCCAAGCTTTCAAGCGGTATGACAACCGACAAGGGTTACAGCGCATCGGGCTTTTCAAAGTGGGCAATCATCTGCGGCGGCTTCCTTGTTGCCTTTGCTCTCATTTCATTCCTCTCAACTAAAGAACGTAACGTTGTATACAGCAACGATAAATTCAGCTTCAAAAAAGTTATCAAGGTGCTTAAAACCAATGATCAGCTCGTTGTGTTTATGGTTTTTGCTATGATTTCAAACGCAGGCTGGTACCTCACAAGCGGCACGGCAGTATACTTCTTCACCGACGTGCTCGGCGACCCTGAGGCACAGAGCCTTTTCTCAACAATCGGTGCAGTCGGCTCGGCGCTCGGTCTGCTTGTAATTCCGCTGCTGAGCAAAAAATTCTCAAACCGCACAATCTATCAGATTTCTCTCAGCCTTGCAATAATCGGCTACGTCCTTATGTTTATCTTCGGACCCGTGCTCAGAATCAATATTGCGCTTGACCTGAGCTACACACTTGCAAGCATCGGTATCGGCTCAATGTTTGTCAATCAGACAATCTTCCTTGCTGATATCGTTGACTACGGCGAATATAAGACCGGCAGCAGAAGCGAGAGCATCACCTTCTCAATGAAGGGCTTCCTTCAGAAAATGGCATACACCATCCAGACAATCATTCTCTTCGGCGGTCTGGGTATGATGAATTACAACGAGCAGATCAAAGTTCACACTCTCAACGACGGCACAAAGTCTGTTATCGGCATTATCTGCTTTGCAATTCCGCCCGTACTTATGGTTGTTTCACTTCTCATATTCCGCTTCGGCTTCAAGCTTCACGGCGATCTTCGCACAAAGGTACACGATCACATTGCAGAAAAAAGAGCAGAGGCAAATTGACGTATGCAGCTGAAATTCAGAAACTCACAATTTAAAATAATGCAGGTTGCGGACACGCAGGAGGGCAAAAATGTCAGCCCCGATACGCTTGCGCTGATAAACGCAGCAATCGAAAAAGAAAAGCCCGACCTTGTTGTATATTCGGGTGACCAGATATGGAATTACGCATCGTTCAAGGGTAACCGTGACACGGTAAAAGATGTGCTTTTCAAGCTCACCGAGCCTGCACATTCAAGAGGTATTCCGTTCACTGTCTGCTTCGGTAACCACGACAGACAGGTGGGGTTATCAAATGAAGAGCAGCTTGAAATCTACCGTTCATTCCCCTGCTTTGTCGGCGACAGTGCCAAAGGCATTGACGGCTGTGCAAACCACGTTATCGAAATTGCAGACGGCAGTGATATCCGATTTCTTCTTTACTGCATCGACAGCAACACAAGCCTTAAAATCGGCTATGACAACGTGCACGAAAGCCAGATTGAATGGTACAGAAAAACACGCGACAGTTACGAAGAAAAGCTCGGCAGGCTTATCCCGTCAATTGTAATTCAGCACATACCCGTGCCCGAGGTCTTCGAGCTTCTCGATGAAGTAAAGAAAGGCACAAAGGGTGCTGTACAGGGTTTCCGCAACCATAAGGGCAAGTGGTATACCCTCAACAAAGACAAAGTCAACGCTGACGGCTTTATGAAGGAATCGCCTGCAGACCCGATGGAAAACAGCGGTGAATTTGCCGCAATGTCTGAAAAAGGTGACGTTGTCGGCATATATTTCGGCCACGACCACATAAACTCATTCAACGGCAAGATTAACGGCATTGACGTCGGCTATACGCAGGGCGCAGGCTTTCACATTTACGGTCCCGGACTTGACAGAGGCGTGAGAATGATAAATTTAAGCACCGACGGATCATTTGAAACCTACGACCTGAGATACAGAAACCTTGTAGGCAAAAAGGTAAAGGAAAAGCTCTGGTTTGCCTTTTATCAGATAATGCCGACTAACGTATACGATGCCGTGTCAAAGGCGCTGAAGTTGCTCGGCATAGCAACCGCAATCGCAATCATAGCAGTCATAATAAGTCTGCTTAAATAAAAAAAGACGGAGGTCAACAGTATGCTCAACGGAATAAAAGAGTTATTGTGCAAATCCTTCCCCAACGCAACAAAAGACATCGGCGACTACTCCAACAAGGAACGCAACGTCTACCTCATAGGTATGTTCGGACAGAACCTCATCTATGCCATTATCGGCTCGGTGCTTCAGGTTTTCTACACAGACATACTTATCATCCCGCCGCTCGCACTCACTATCATCATGGGTGTTTCCCGAATCTGGGACGGACTCAACGACATATTTATGGGCACTGTTGTTGACAGAACTCACACACGGTGGGGCAAGTGCAGACCCTATCTCAAATTTGTCCCCATTCCCGTTGCGATAATGACAATTATCCTCTTTCTCCCCATCACAAATCTCCCCGTTGCTGCAAAAATAATATTCGTTATTTTCAGCTATCTTCTCTGGGAAACAATATACACTCTCGGTGATATTCCGCTGTGGGGTGTAACCTCGCTTATGACTCCCGACGAGCAGAAGCGTGCAAAGCTCATATCTGCCGCAAGAACGGTTTCAAGCGTAGGCAGCATCATAATCGTTGCATTCTACCCTGTCAAGGATCTGTTCGGTGCAATTGATCTCGGTCTGTTCCCGAACACAGGTAAAGCAAACTCCGACCTTGCATATTTCTCGGAGCCTCAGGGTTATCTGCTTGCAGTTGCGGCAATTGCGCTTCTGGGCGGTCTTCTCTTCCGCACTCCCTTCCCCTTCATCCGCGAGAGAATCACACAGGCACCCAAGGAGAAGGACAGAAGCTTCAGAGAGAATCTGCGCATTATGTGGCAGAACAAGCTCTTTCTGCGTGCAATGGCAGCAAACATCCTCGGCTGCACAAAGACACTTATGCTCACAGCAGGTATGTACTTCTGCAAGTGGGTATACGGCAACGGCGGCGACGAAACGCTGTGGCTTGTAAAGCTCGGCGGTCCCTTCCTTATCGGTATGATAATCGCGATGAACATAAGCACAAAGGTTGCCGCAAAATTCGGCAAGAAGAAAACCTATCTTTTTACATCATATCTCAACGCAGTACCCTACATACTTATCTTCATCGTCGGTTTTGAGCACATTCTCTTTATGGCGGTTATGCTCTTCATCAGCGGCTTCCTCACAGGCTTCTCAACCGTTTATAACACAACAATGGTTGCAGACAGCATCGACTATATGGAGCACAAAACGGGCGTGAGAAACGACGGTGTATTCTTCTCAGGTCTTAACTTTGTTTCAAAGCTCACGGCAGCTATCACGGCTATTATCACAAACGCTGTGCTTGCCACTGTCAACTATGAAGACACCATCAAAACTCTCGGCGCAGCAATTGAAAACGCAGCAAACCTCGGGCAGACCTACACGCTCGATTTCTCACAGTCTTATCCCGACATCACAATGGCTCTGCTCATACTCATCACATTCATCCCTGCAGCAGGCTGTGTGCTTCAGGCACTTCCGATTCACGGCTACAAGCTCTCCGAAGCAGAGCACGAAAAAATCCTTGAAGATCTCAAGGAAATGAGAAAAGAAAACGAGCGAGTATAAGCGTATGCGATATGTTGCAGACCATGATTATCACATTCATTCAACCGTTTCTCTGTGCTGTCACGACGACTCACAGACACCTGAAGCAATCCTTGACTATGCAGTCAAAAACAGTTTCAGCTCAATCTGCCTGACAAACCACTTCTGGGATGAAAAGGTTGAAAGCGAAGCTGACTGGTGCAACGAGCACGATTTTTCGCACGTTTCATCCGTGCTGCCATTGCCTCAGGCTGACGGCGTGCGATTCCTTTTCGGTGCGGAAACGGATATGGATTTCAACAACATCGTAGGTATCAGCCGCGAAAGAATTGATCTTTTCGACTTCATAATCGTTTCAACAACACATCTTCACCTTGACGGAAACACAGTGAGAAAAAGTATTGAAACACCTGAAGAGGCAGCATTCCTCTGGGTTGACAAGCTCGACAATCTGCTGAAGAAAGACCTGCCGTGGCACAAAATCGGCATTGCTCATCTCACCACCGGTCACATTCTGAAGGGCAGGACACACGAGGTGCTGCCACTGATTTCCGACAGTACGCTTTATGACCTTTTCGGTGAGTGTGCAGCCAAAGGTATGGGAATCGAGCTGAATATGAAGACAATCGGTATGTCCGATGAGCAGAAAGAAATTTTCCTCCGCCCTTACTTCATCGCCAAGGAATGCGGATGCAAATTCTACCTCGGCAGTGATTCACACAAAGCATCGGCACTCATCGGCACAAAGGATAGCTTTGAGCACGTTGCAGAAACGCTTGCTCTTCACGAATCGGATAAATTCCGACTCAATATCAACTGAAAAAAGCACCGCAGAAGTACTTCAAGTGTACAACTGCGGTGCGATTTTTTTGTTTTGTTAAGGAAGGATGTTACCGGCGGCACGATAGATTTCGTACCACTCTTCGCGTGTCAGTGTGATTTCGCTCGCCCTGATGCAATCGGAAAGACGGGTTAGGTTTGTTGTGCCTGTAACAGGCTGCATTTTTGCAGGGTGGCGGAGAATCCACGCAAATGCAACGGTTGTTTTTGATACACCGTATTTTTCTCCGATTTCCTCAAGCTTCTTGTTAAGCTCGGGAAATTTTTCATTGTCAATAAAGCATCCCTCAAAGAAACCGTACTGCATCGGTGACCACGGCTGAATTGTGATTTTGTTCAGGCGGCAGTAATCGAGCACACCGCCGTCACGGTTAACCGCGGAATCGTTATACATATTCACGTTGATTCCCGACTGAATCATCGGCGCGTGCATAACCGAAAACTGAAGCTGATTGACGCAAAGAGGCATATCGAGGCACGACTGCAGCAGTTGCATCTGATAAGGGTTCTGGTTTGAAACACCGAAATGGCGCACCTTACCCGATGCTTTCAGATCATCAAAAGCCTTTGCAACCTCCTCAGGCTCCATTAGCGCATCGGGTCTGTGAAGGAGAAGCACGTCGATATAATCCGTGCCGAGCCTTTGAAGACTGCCATCTACAGACTGTGTGATGTGCTCATACGAAAAATCAAACCTGCCCGGTCTGATGCCACACTTCGTCTGAATAATAAGGTCTTCTCTTTTCATCAAAGCAATTGCCTTGCCGAAAACGCTCTCGCTTTTGCCGCCACCGTAAATATCGGCATGGTCAAAGAAGAACGCACCGTTTTCAACGGCTGTGTTCACAAAAGCCGATGCTTCACTTTCATTCATATTGCTTATGCGCATACAGCCTACCGCAACCGTCGGCACCTGCAGACCGCTTTTTCCAAGCTCAATTTTATACATAAACCGCTCTCCTTTTTACCGTATGGATGATTTAAGTATAGCATAAAAGCACAAAAAGACAACTTCATTTTTGTTTTTCCGAAAATATTTGATTCCGCCTTTTAGTATAAAGTATAAAAATACATATTTCTAAATAATGTTTTTTATAGTACTTGCATAATTAATAAAGTTATTGTATAATACTTTCATCACTTCCGTATCGAAAATGGCCGGACGGAAGAATAACAGGAGGTAAACCATGAAGAAAAAATTAGCTCTCGTTCTCTCCATCATTCTCGTTTTTGCAACACTCTTTATGACAGCTTGCGGTGACAAAGCTGCACCCGAAGCCAACGGCGGCTCAGCTGCAGATACCCTTGCCAACACAAGAATCAATGTCGGTACAGGCGGCTCAACAGGCACATACTACGGCTTCTGTAACGTTATCTCCTCTCTCCTCAAAGAGAAGACAGGCGCTGACCTTATGATCCAGTCATCAGGTGCTTCCAAAGCTAACATCCTCGGTATTGACGACGGTGAAGTCGACATGGCTATCGTTCAGAACGACGTTATGGATTATGCTTACAATGGCACATCACTCTTTGCAGATGTCGGTGTTATCAACAGCTTCTCAACTCTCGGCGCTGCATACGCAGAGGTTTGTCAGATTGTTGCCAAGGCTGATTCAGGCATCAAAACAGTAGCTGACCTCAAGGGCAAGAAAGTCTCTGTAGGCGACAGCGGCAGCGGTGTTGAATTCAACGCACAGCAGATCCTTGGCGCTTATGATATATCATTTGACGATATCAATAAGCAGAACCTCAGCTTCCAGGCATCAGCCGATGCTCTCAAGGACGGCAAGATAGACGCATTCTTCTGCACAGCAGGTGCTCCCACAGTTGCAATCACAGACCTTGCAACAACAACAGGTATCGTTCTCGTTGAAATCGACGCAGAACACCTTGCAGAACTTCAGAAGGACTACGGCTTCTATGCTGAGTACAAAGTTCCTGCAGGCACATACAAGGGCATTGACACCGAAGTAACAACAGTTGCTGTTAAGGCTACATTCATTATAAGCAACGATCTCAATGAAGAAATCGTTTATCAGCTTACAAAAGCTATCTACGAAAATGCCGGCGAATATGCACACGAAAAGGCCGCTGAAATGACTCTTGAATATGCCGTTTCCAACATCTCTGTACCCTTCCATCCCGGTGCAGAAAGATACTTTAAAGAGGTTGGCGCAATAAGCTGATGAGCTCATCTTACAAAGCTCATAACAAAAAAAGTTTTCTCGCAGCAGCCGTTTTAATGCTAATCATTACAGCGGCTGCTGTAATTTTTATTCAGCTCAGAACCGATTACCTCGTGCTGTATAACGCAGATACAGGCAAGCGTTATCTGACTGAAAAAGCAGAGCAGGGCTTTGAGTTTTCCGTTGAATTCATTCACTCTGTAAACAAAACACCCGTCAGGGACACTTACAGAATAGAAGACGGAAAAATCAGGGCTTACTCAACAACCTACCGATCATTCGGCGCAGGTGTACAGACACAGCTTGAGGACGGGCAGGAAATGACAGTTGACGGTGACGGCAATATGATAGTCACCGGCTTCGACATAACCTACGACCCGCTCAGGTACGTTATCAGCGCAGCACATGACCACGTACTGTTTATAGGCGACAGACAAATCAGCCTGCGCGAAACCTGCGGCAAAAACACAAGGGTTGTTTTTGAGGTTGCTCCCCTATTCGAAATTCTGACGAAAGGATTGACGTAATTAATGTCAGATGTAAACACAAAGCCGTTAACTATGGAAGCTGACGAAGTTGTTGACGTTGACAAAATAATGGCTGAGTTTGACAAAGAGTCAAACACGCGAATTTTCAAAGGCGCGTTTCAGGTCATTATCAAGGTCGCAATGGTTCTGTTTTCTCTTTACGTTATGTTCGACGGATGGACCGGAACAATGGAAGAAAGACAGAAAATGTCCCTTTTTATCGGCATAATCGTATTTATTGCATTCATCATCTACCCCATCCGCAAAAAAGAAGTTAAAAGACCTAACCACGTTCCGTTTTACGATTGGATCTTTGCCGTATTGGGTGCAGGTTCATTCTTCTACTACACCTTCAACTGCCAGGCAATCGTTGACAGAGCATCAAGAATCAACGAGGTTGATATCGCTGTTGCCATAATCGGCACGCTGCTTCTGTTTGAAGCCTGCCGACGCGTTGTCGGTCTGCCGATAGTGTGTGTATCAGCGGCATTCATAGCGTATGCATTCTTCGTTGTTGAGCGCAATCCGTTGCGTATCATTATGTATAAGCTTTTTTATACAACCGAAGGTATTGCAGGCACACCGCTCAACGTATGCGCATCGTTCATCGTTCTGTTCATTATCTTTGCTTCATTCCTCGAGCAATCGGGCATCGGTGCATTCTTTGTTGACCTTGCAAACTCAATTGCAGGTAAGGCAACAGGCGGCCCCGCAAAGGTTGCCGTTATCTCCAGCGCAATGGAAGGTATGTACTCAGGCTCATCGGTTGCCAACACTGTCGGCAGCGGCTCCGTTACAATCCCGACAATGAAGCGTTGCGGCTACAAGCCCGAGTTTGCGGCTGCCGTAGAAGCTGCCGCTTCAACAGGCGGACAGATTATGCCCCCCATTATGGGTGCTGCCGCATTCCTTATGACCGAATATACGGGTCTGCCCTATTCACAGATTGCTATTGCGGCTATCCTGCCCGCAGTGCTTTACTTCACAGGCATCTTTATGATGATCCACTTTGAAGCAAAGAAACTCGGTCTCAAGGGTCTGCCCAAGGAATCAATCCCCAACTTCTTCAAGCTTGTTATCAAGAAGGGTTACCTTCTTCTTCCCGTTGTTGCGCTTGTTGTTGCAATGAACTATTTCTCACCTGCCAAAGCAGCCATCATCGCAATCCTTGTTGCAATCGCAGTCAAGCTTCTTGAAGGAGCAATAAAATCAATTGCACACAAAAAATTCGAGTTTGATATTTCGCTTTACATCCAGTCACTTGCAAACGGCACAAAGAACGCTATCGGCGTTGCTCTTGCCTGTGCGGTTGCGGGATGCATCTCAGCAATGGTACAGCAGACGGGTCTTGCAAACGTGCTCTCATCTCTTGTACAGTCGGCATCCCAGATTCACCCGATATTTGCGCTTGCAATCACAATGCTTATGTGTATTGTTCTCGGTATGGGTGTGCCCACAACGGCAAACTACGTAATTATGGCATCAATGGTTGCTCCCATCCTAATGCGCAGCCTTGATTTGCCCATACTTGCGGCTCATATGTTTGTTTTCTATTTCGGTATTGTTGCCGATATCACTCCGCCTGTTGCTCTTGCGGCGTATGCCGGCTCCGCAATCGCAAAATCGAATCCGCTCAAGACAGGTATTACTGCAACACGTCTTGCCATCACGGCGTTCATCGTGCCCTATATCTTCGCCTTCAGCCCCGAAATGCTTATCATCGGTGCAGACAAGCCCTGGTACGAAATCGTTCTTCTTGTTGTTACTGCACTTTGTGGTATCTACATTATATCCGCAGGTATGGAAGGATATATGTACAAGAATATGCCCTGGTGGGAAAGAATACTTGCACTTGTCGGCGGACTTTGCATGGTTATCCCCGGCATTGTCACAGACCTTGTTGGTGTCGCACTTATCGCACTTGTATTTGTCATGCAGAAAATCGGTGCAAAAAAACAAAATGCGAAAAAAGCTTAAACGAGAGTATTATAATAAATGAGACTTCGAGAAAGGTGACGAGATGCCGTGTTCTTTGCCCCGAAGCTGTACAAAGGTACCGCGAGAGGGCAAAAACACGGCAAACGCACAAAGTCTGATATAATAAATATGAAAATCAGGAAGATTTGCTTGAAATCATCCTGATTTTTTTGCTTTGTTTTGCGGAACGGTCAAAGATCGTTCCCTAAAATTTTTTTGTGCGTGTTCTCGGTGACTTTATCGACAGTCTGTATCAGGCAGCATCCGAGGATGTTGCCTGATTTTTAATTGTTGCAAAAAAGGATAATATGTAATATATTAGATTTATAAACATTAACAGAGGTGAATCAAATGTCATTCAGTGAAATTTTAAACCACGTAAAGCAGATTATCTGCGCTCTTTTCGCGCTTATACTTCCCGCCTTGGGCATAGGCACAGTTGAGGATTACGGCTCAAAGGCAAACACAGCGGAAGATGTAACAAGAATTATGTCCTTCAACGTACGCAACGGTGAGCACGACCGCGGCAAAAACGTGCCGCAGAGCATAGCAGACTATCTGCCCGATTCGGTAGGTCTGCAGGAGTGTGAAGGCACGTGGTATATGACGCTCAGCGCACATCTCAAAGATCGCTACGATATTGTCGGTGTAGGCAGACTCACCGGCATCAAATGCATCGGTGAAGCGACTGCGATTATGTACCGCAAAGATAAATACAACCTCATCGACAGCGGCACATTCTGGCTTTCCGAAACACCCGACAAGGTTTCAATCGGCTGGGATGCACAGCACCACAGAACCTGCACGTGGGTAATACTCGAAAACAAAGCCACGGGTGAGCGTTACGTTCACCTCAACACACACCTTGACCACAAGGGTGAGCTTGCACGCACAAACGGACTTGCACTTGTGCTTGAAAAAGCTGAGAGCTTTGATCTTCCCGTAGTTGTAACGGGCGATTTCAACTTTAAAAAGACCGAGCAGCTGTACACACAGCTTATTTCCGGCAATCTTACAGACACACAGGATGCAGCCGAAAAAACAATGAGCGGCAAAACCTATCACGCATACGACGGCGGTGAAGACGGCGAACCGATTGACTTCATCTGCGTCAACGAAAAAATCACATCGGTTAAAGAATACCGCATTGTACGTGATATTTACGGCGGCACTTACCTTTCAGACCACTACCCCATATTTGCGGATATCATTATGTGATTCACCAATATAAAAACCCCTGCCGCAGTTAATCGATACTGCCGCAGGGGTTTAATCGTTTTATGCTTTTTCGGGAATGCCCGAATCAAACACGGGCATAAGCTCAAGCTTGAACAGATTCATCCTGTGCTTTCTGTCAATCATTTCTTTCTTGACGGGATCGTCAATTTCACCAGTACGGATGTATTTATCAAGCTCGGCATAAGTGAAGCCGAGGTTTTCCTCGTCACTCTTTCCGCAAAGTCCGTCAATCGGTGTTTTGTCAACCAGCTCTTTGGGCACACCGAGCAGATAACCTATCTGCTTGATTTCCTGAACGGTGAGCTTTGACAAAGGAGAAAAATCGCCTACCGAATCGCCGTAGCGTGTTGAATAGCCGACCCAGTCTTCTGAAAGATTGCAGGTGTTACAGACACGTCCGTTACAGCTCTGGGAAACCGCATAGAGCGTTGACATTCTGATTCTGGGCGGAATATTCTGCAGTGTCTGTGCCGTTATTTCAATATCAGACGGAAGGTTGTTTATGATGCCGTCAACCGCATCCTTGATATTAACAACGTAATGCTTTATTCCGAGGTGGTTGACAAGCATAAACGCCTTATCGATATCGTGCTGCTCACCCTGAGGCATAAGCACACCTATAACACGGTCCTTGCCGAGAGCCTCAACACAAAGAGCCGCAGCAATCGAGCTGTCCTTACCGCCCGAAATACCGACAACAGCGTTGCATCCCTTTCCGTTCTCTTCAAAAAAGTTGCGTATCCACGCAACACATTCGTTTTTTACCTTTTCAGCGTTAAACATTGTTTTCTCCTCCTTTTATTCTCCGATAACGTCAATCTGGCACATCTTCATCGTTGCAAGTGCGGCACGGTGAGTTTCAGGCGTAACACCTGCACAGCAGGCGGCATCGACCTTAACCTCAGCATCGGGGAAATTCGCTTTGATTATAAGCGCATTTGATACAACACATATATCAGTGCAAAGTCCGATAATTTCAACCGATTCCAGATTTTCCTCATTCCAGTTCGGCCAGCCGAAATTGGGTTTATCTATTATCCTGCAGCCCTCAACATAAAGCCCCTGCGCAATCTGCCAGCCGACAGTGCCTTTAATGCAGTGAGGTACGGGGAGCTTTTTGCCCTCGGGCGTTTCAAGATAGTTTTCTGTATGCGTATCGCGAGTAAAAATTACTTCGTCGCCGTTTTCTGCATACTCTCTGATTTTCGCCTTTACATTCGGCAGAATGGCAACCGCCTCTTTTGTTCCGAGAGCCATATCTATAAAATCGTTCTGCATATCAACTACAATAAGTGTTTTTTTCATATCGGTCGCTCCTCTTAAAGCAGATACTTGCTGTTTCCATTATACTTTCATTTTCACATCAGCGCAAGAAGTTTGATTAAAAAAATCAGGTGCAACGGGAATCAAATCCTGCTGCACCTGATTGTTGTTTTGCTTGTTTTTAGCCGAGGGCAACCATACTGAAAACGAGTGCGAAAAGTGCAACCGTTTCACAAAGACCGACAACAGTGATGTACTGTGAGAAGCCTTTGCCTGTTTCAGCAAGAGCATCTGCACCTGCAGCGCCTGCCTTGCCCTGGAAAACAGCGGAAGCTGCCATTGCAACACCTGAAGCAAGACCGAGACCGAGAAGGAAAGCGGGGTCTGCATCTGAGCCCTTCATCTGCTGCATAAGAAGGAAGCCGTAGATTGTCTGTGTAAGAGGAGCACCTGCGAAAACCGTAAGGATGAAGGGTGCTGCCTTGTTGCTCATATAGCATTTTTTCCATGCACCGATTGATGCCTGACCTGCGATACCGATACCGATTGCAGAGCCGATTGCGGCAATGCCCATAGAGAGTGCTGTTGCTAATAATCCGAAATTCATAATTATTCTCCTTTAATCTGTTTGTTCTTCAAAAGGTTTGAATTTATGTCCGCTCCAGGACATATCAAGGTGTGATGAAAATTCCAGCGTGTTTAGTCTGATTCCGTGTACGATAACCGAAAGAACATTGAGTATCATATTCAGTCCGTGACCGAAGACCAGAAGGAAAATTCCGAGCACCATAAACATAAAGTTACCGAGCAGCGGTCCTGCCAGCTCATTTACCGTTGCGGAAATTGCCGCACCTGCAAGACCGACAGCCCAGAGGCGTATATACGAAACTATATCAGAGAAGACGTTGACAACACCAAGCAATACCGAAACGATATTCTTCAGGCTTGCAGTTATTGATTTTATAATACTTCCCTCATAGTTTGAGAAAACAAAGCTCATAACAAAGCCGATACCTATCAATGCGATTGCAACCGTGCCTACGGGCACACCGCCGATTACCAGACCGAAGCTGAAAACCTCGGCGTTGACAACAAGGCTGAGCACAAGATAGTAGATACCGAAAAGCTGTAAAACAGAACCGATATCACCAAGCATCTTCACAGACTTTATATTTCTGAATACACCCTTGATGTGAGCAACCGTCAGCTGAACAAGAGCCAGCGTGAAACATAATATCTGAAGATTCTGTGCCGTTGTGAGTCCGACCTCGCCCTGAGTCCAGAAAGGATGCCATATCCTGTCGGCATAAACATTCGAAATAACGGGTACGGAAAGTGCCTTTATCCATTGCGGCAGCTGCTCGGGAGAAAGACCGAACCACGTACACGTGAGTGTGCCCCAGAGCATCGTAGACAGTCCGAAAAGACCTACGAGCAGAAAAGTCGGTGAAACCTTCTTATCTTTGACTGCCGATTTGACAACCATAGCCGCGGCAACCGCTGTTATGAGAAGACCGTATCCTCCGTCGCCGAAAATAATTCCGAAGAATATGAGTATGAAGCCAAGGAACCAAGCGGAAATATCGTATTCAAAATATCCGGGCACAGTACCGAGGAAATCGGTCAGCGGATAAATAAGGCTGACAAATTTGTTGTTCTTCAGCTTTGTCGGAACGTTATCGTCAGGTGTGGGATCTTCAATAAGCAGTGCCCACGAATTGTCTTTTGCCGTTTGCCTGAGCTTATCGAGGTTATCAGTTTCAACGTAGCCTCTGAAATACGCAACGCTGAAATCTCCCTTACCGTCAGCTGATAAGTTTTCGTTTGCCATACCTGTAGCGTAAACCTCAAATTCAACGTCTTTTTCGATTGCGCTGACAGCGGCCTTCATACTCGTCACACAGCCTGCGTACGATAAAATCTTTTCGTCAATTTCTTTTATGCGGCTGCTGAGCTGTGTAACCTTTGCTTGAGCCTGAGCTGTTGAAATCTGAGGCAGCTCAAATCGGTAAGCATCAAGTTTTTTCACCGCCTGAGCATCCGAATCCGAGACGATAAGCATAAACCTGACAGAGGCTTTGCCTGCGGCAAGTCTGACGGTTTTCACTTCTTCGCCCAGGCTCTCGTACTCTGATTTCGGCATTTCGTAAAACGCAACCTCTATGCCGTTTTCTGCAATACTTTTGATTTTTTTGGGGTCAATCTCACCCCAGCTTTTAAGTCTGTCAAGCTCTGCGGTCAGCGTGACTTTCTCCGAATGACAGATTTTCTTCTCTTCTTCAAGTGCGGCAATTTCTTTTGCTGCTGCTAACGCTTCGGAAACGGAAAGCTTCTTTTCTTTCGCTTTTTTGTCCTTTCCTACCGTGAAAACCGCACTTTCGAGCAAGCTGATTTCTGCCTTGAGCTCTTCGAGCCTTGCGCCTGAGCCTTCCGATATTTCAATATGGAGGAAGCCCGCTTTGCGAAGCTTTCTGAGTGCTTCGTGTTTTTTATCTCCCGGTATAACGAGAGAAACTTTTTTCATAGGCACGATCATAACGAATAAACCTCCTTTGCCGAAGGCTCTTCATTACGAAGGGCTATCTTACGTTTTGATATTTTAGAACGAACAACGGCACTGACCTGCTGGTCGGAAAGATAAATCGATATCTTGCGGATGTTCTCTTCTGTTTCGGGGATTTTAACCTTTTCAAACAGATTGACTCGCTGTGAGGTAGAGCGCAGCTCTGCTTCAAGCAGCCTTACCTGTTCTTCCAACACTTCCGCTTCAAGATCAAGCGACATTGCTTTTTCCATATGGTTGGCGGCAATATCAACCCAGAGGGGCGTTTCGTACAAATCGTAATCTCCTCTGGAAAAATCCGCACCCTCGAAGGTGGGAATCGCAACGCCTGCAATGTTTCCTTCACCCTTACGGATATTGCTTACGGTGATTATTCCGTCAGGGAACGCATCGCTTTCGCTGAAAACGGCAATCCAGGAGCCAAAACCTTTTTCAAGGTTTTCCTTCTCTTTGAGCACCGCTTTAGCCTTCGCCTCAATAGTGCGTATCTCCGATTGAAGCTGTTGTTTTTTAAGTGTCAGAGTAGGCAAATATCTCCGGTACATCTTGAGTGCATCCTTCTGTACCTTTAACTCGTTTTTAGTCAGTTTGATTTTTGCCACTTCAATCCTCCTTACTTATCGGGCCAGAATTCATCGGTAAGGTCGGATTTGATACCGGTTTCATCTTTTTCAAAGCACTCGGCAAGGATTTCCCAGCCAAGGTCAAGCGCTTCTTCAAGCGTGAGGTTGACAGAAAGATCCATAAGCTTGTCTTCAAAAAGTTTACCGTATCTGAGCAGCTTTTCATCCCAACGGCTCATTGCAAAGCCCATGTTTTTCTTCTCGATTGTTTCTTTGTAAGAGGAATACATACGGATCATATTGTCCATAAGTGCACGATGGTCTTTACGGGTTTTGCCGTTGACATTCTGCTTGAGTCGGGAAAGCGAGCCGAACGGCTCAATACGGCCGCCCTTGAGATAATACTGACCTTCCGTGATGTAGCCTGTATTATCGGGAACGGGATGAGTTACGTCATCACCGGGCATTGTCGTAACGGCAAGAACCGTGACAGAGCCTGAATCGTCAAAGTCAACAGCCTTTTCGTAACGGGAGGCAAGCTGTGAATAGAGGTCACCGGGGTAGCCTCTGTTTGAGGGAACCTGTTCCTGGGTGATGGCAATTTCTTTCATTGCATCGGCAAAGTTTGTCATATCTGTCAGCAGCACAAGAACATCCTTGTTCTGCAGTGCAAACTGTTCTGCCGTTGCAAGCACCATATCGGGAATCATCATACATTCAACCGTCGGGTCTGATGCGGTATGAATGAACATTACCGTCTTGCTCAGCGCACCGCCGTTTGAAAGCTCCTCTTTTAAATAGAGGAAGTCGTCATATTTAAGACCCATACCGCCGAGGATGATAACGTCCGCCTCAGCCTGAAGGGCAATTCTTGCAAGAAGCTGATTGTAAGGCTCACCCGAAATTGAGAAAATCGGGAGCTTCTGAGAAACGACAAGAGTGTTGAACATATCAATCATCGGAATGTTCGTTCTCATCATACGGTTTGCAAGAATACGTTTTGTCGGATTGACGGAAGGACCGCCGATGGATTTCATATTTTCCGTGAGCGCAGGGCCCTTATCTCTCGGTTCACCCGAACCGTCAAAGATTCTGCCGAGAAGATCCTCGCTGAATGAAACTCTCATTTCATGGCCGAGGAAACGGACTTCGTCGCCCGTCGACACACCCTGGCCGCCTGCAAAGACCTGCAGTGAAACCGTATCGCCGTCAATTTTATTGACCTGTGCGAGAGATTTGCCAAAACGGGTGCTTATCTGTGCAAGCTCATTGTTGCGCACACCGTCTGCTTTAACGGTGATAACATTACCCGTAATGGATTCAATTTTGTTGAAAACTTTATTCATTATCACTCACCGTCCTTTAACAAACGCTCGGCTTCAGGAGTTGTTTTACCCTGACCGTCGGCATATATTGCATCAATATCGCCTTCTACCTTTGCAAATGAGCTGCTGCCGAATTCTTCATAGTTCCAGTCAATAAATTTCTGACGCATACGGTTGAAGAACGCTCTTGCCTCATCCTTTTCGCTCAGTGCGTATTCACTGCCGAGGATTTTTATAAGCTTATCGGTAACGTAGCACTGACGCTCTCTTGTGCTGTTTGCATCGGTCAGATCAAAGGAATTCTGCTGAAGATAAACAGCATCGAGCATTTCCGATTTGAGATATACCACGTAGTCCGATATGCTTGTTCCCTCTTCACCGACAACCTTCATCATCGCACCGATTTCGTTGCCGTCAAGAAGAATGTTTTTGCAGAAAGCGGATTTTGCGCCGTCTGTTACGGTCCTGTATTTTGACCAGGAAATAAGCGGATCGATTGCGGGATATTTTCTCGCATCTGAACGTTCACGGGACAGGCCGTGGAAAGCACCGACAACCTTTAGTGTTGCCTGGGTAACCGGCTCTTCAAAGTTACCGCCTGCAGGCGAAACCGTACCGCCGATTGTAACGGAGCCCTTGCTGCCGTCGGGAAGAAGAACATAGCCTGCTCTTTCATAGAAAGCCGCGATATAGGATTCGAGATATGCGGGGAAAGCTTCTTCGCCGGGGATTTCTTCAAGTCTGCCCGACATTTCACGAAGCGCCTGTGCCCAACGTGAGGTTGAATCGGCAAGAAGAAGAACGTTAAGACCCATCTGACGGTAATACTCCGCAAGAGTAACCGAGGTATAAACGGAAGCTTCACGCGATGCAACGGGCATTGATGACGTGTTGCATATAATAATCGTCCTCTCCATAAGAGAACGTCCTGTTTTCGGGTCGGTAAGTTCGGGGAATTCCGTCAGGGTTTCAACAACCTCACCTGCACGCTCACCGCAAGCAGCAATAATAACGATATCAACATCGGCATACTTTGAAGTGGTGTGCTGAAGCACGGTTTTGCCTGCACCGAAGGGACCCGGTGTGCAATAAGTTCCGCCCTTTGCGACAGGGAAGAACGAATCTATAAGGCGCACCTTTGTTTCCATTGTTTCAACAGGTGCAAGTCTTTCGCTGTAGCATTTTACGGCTCTCTTTACAGGCCATTTGAACGACATTGAAACGGGAATCTCTCTGCCTCTGTCATCGGCAAGAACAGCAACCGTTTCGTTGACGGTGTATTCACCCTTATCTGCAATTGACTTGAGTGTATAATTTCCGAGAAGATAGAACGGAACAAAAATTTTATGTGTGAACGGACCTTCGGGCACCGTTCCGAAATATTCGCCTGCACGCAGGGTATCGCCAACCTTTGCGGTGGGGGTGAACTCCCACTTCTTTTCTGCGTTGAGTCCGTCAGCATAAATTCCTCTTTCAAGGAACCAGCCTGCCTGCTCAGCCAGAACGTGCAGCGGATTCTGAAGTCCGTCATATACCTGACCGAGAAGACCCGGTCCGAGCTGTGCTGAAAGCATATCGCCGGTGAAATCAACCGCGTCACCGCACTTTATGCCGTTTGTCATTTCATAAACCTGAATCTGTGCAATGTCACCTCTGATACGGATGACCTCGCTTTTGAGCTTTTTTCCGTCAACGTTAACGTAGCAGATTTCGTTCATCGAAACACTGCCGTCAAACCTTACTGACACAAGGTTGCCGTTAACGCTTACTACCTTACCTTTATTTTCGGTCATTGTGTAACCTCCGATCTGTCCGAGTTCATAATGGAGCTGTAAATGCTTCTATATGCATCGTCTCCGCTTTTTGCATCAAATTTTCTTATACGCTCAATCAGCCTGAGTTTCAGCCCGTAGTAGAAAACAAACTCTTCCGAAAAAGAATCCGTCGGTCTGAGCGATTCGAGAAAGTCAAGACGGTATTTGTTGAGAAAAAGTTCCGCTTCCATCGGGCTTTCGGTTTCGACAGCGGCACGTGCCGCCTGCAAAAGTGACGGAGAGAAGGAATTATTGCCGCAAGCAAACTGCTTGTTCAGCTTTTCCGCACGGAGCTTCGCAAGTGCAAGACGCAGACTGCGTTCGCCATCATTCCATTTTTCAATCAGTTGGGATAATGTCTTTTCGTGATCCCTCGAGGGAATAAGCGTGAGCTTTCCGAATTCAGCATTTGCTTTTTTGCCGAGAAAGCTGCGACACAGCTCCTCAAACCTTTCCGAGGTTATCGGCAAAGGCGTGTTTTCGTTAATTCCGTCAAGCGACGGCAATTGAGATATGAGATAATATTCAGCCATAATCGCCATGCGATACAGAATCCGCACAAAACGTCATTAAAAACAGCCTTGTGTGCACGGTATCTTTTCCTTTCTTTTATTCTTCACGCTATTCAGCCTCTTTCAGAAGTGCGGTAACCCTGGGACTGAGATAATTTGAAAGCATATCGGTAACAGCCTCAGCCGAATAATCATAATAGACCGCGCCGTTATCGACTGCTATACGGAAGCCGCCGTCAAAATTATCGTTTGCCTTAAGTGTAACACCGCCCAGCATTTTTGCCTTAAGCTGAGCGAGAACGGCTTCTTCAAGCTTTGCAAGGTCATCGGCGTTGAGAATAACGGATACATCCTCCGATTCGGGTTTGCCTGTCCAGCTTTCAACGGCACTTACAATAAGCTTTGCAAATGCGTCAGATGAATAAACCGCATTCACGTTATCGCTTACAATTGCTTTAAGTTCCCTGGTGATGCTCTCTCGGAAAGATATAAGCAGGTTACGACCTGCCTGACGGATTGCATCCTCACCTGATCTGACAGTTTTTGCGTTTTCGCTTTTTGCATCAGCCATAATCTTTTCTGCCTGTGCTTTTGCATCGGCGATGATTTTTTCTGCCTCTGCCTTTGCCGAGCTGATTATTGCTTCAGCCTGAGTTTCAGCGGCGCCTACTCCGTCTTTTCTGATCTGCTCAATCAGTTCCTGAAGTTGAATTTCCATAACGCAGTCTCCTTTATAATAACGTTATCATTGTTTGTAAATTGCTGAAAAAGCACAAAAAGGAACCAACATCCTCTACAGACAGCTGGTTCCTTTAATTATTATATTTATTTTTTACGATTATATCACAATCATAATTTTTGTCAATAGTTGTTATTTATATATACGCCAAACTATACTTTTACTTTATTTCCGTGCAACTGTATCTGTTAATATTGCTTTAAAAGCTTCTTTGTGGTAAAATCAAAAATATTGAAGGAGCGTGAAAAAATGCAGCCGACGGTAAGTATCATTATCCCCGTATACAACATCGAAAATTATATTGCAAACTGCCTTGAGAGTGTACTTAATCAGAGCTACTCACAGCTCGAAATAATCTGTGTAGACGACGGCAGCAACGATAGCTCGGCTCAGATTATACGCAGCTTTGCGAAAAAAGACAGTAGAGTTATTTATGTGCGTCAGGATAACGCAGGCGTTTCCGCTGCCCGAAACAAAGGACTTGACACCGCTACGGGTGATTACGTTTTCTTCCTTGACGGTGACGATTATCTGCACAGACAAGCTGTTGAAATACTTGTTGACGGTGCAGTTAAAACAGGCGCACAGATGATCTGCTCAGATTATACGGTTACAAAATCACTTGACGAAAAGAATGCAGACTATAGTGATTATGATTTTGTGCAGACCGATTTTGAAACACTGTTCACAAAAGGAAAAACGCTCGGCAAATGCTGCTTTGCAAAGCTTATAAAGAGCGAAATTGCAAAAAAGGTACGTTTCTTTGAGGGTGTAGCTATGGGCGAAGACGGTTGCTATATCGTACTGATTCTGAACGAAAATGCAAACGTATTTGTCACAGACAAACCGCTTTACTATTATTACGTGCGTCAGGGTTCGGCAACAAAATCCGCACTCACCGAAAAGAAGCTGACCATAGTCAACGCTTATGACAGACTTTGCGATATTCTTGCAGATTCACCCAACAAAAATATCAAAGCGTTTGCGTTAAGGGCAGTTTTCTATCAACTGAACCACAAACGCAGACTGTATAAGGGCACAGCTTACGAATCACTCGCAGAAAAAGTCTGTAAACAAGCGGGCAAAAAGCATCTTAAAGCATTTATGAAAGAGAAAAACATCAGCCTCACCGTAAGACTGATGCACTTTATAAGATTTAAGCTGAAATTTATAAAGTAAAACCGAAACAGCATATTAAATTTTCACCGCAGGCGATACAACTGTATCAACTGCGGTATTTTTTACGTTCCGACTTTTTATCCGCATAGTGTTTACGCTGTTCTGTCTTGACAAAATCGGACGCAATTATATAATTAAATCATAATAAGCAGATACGGAGGAACTGCAATGAAAAAAGAAATACATACAGATTCCGGCAAAAAAGTTTTACCCGTTATTCTTATGGCGGCAGGTGCATTGCTGGCAGTAGCTCTTCTCTTTATCCGTCTCAACATTGTAGCGGTTGTGGCGGTTGCATTCAACTGCATTATGTCGGCGCTCATCACGCTCAGCCTTATCATCAAAAGAAAAGTTTATACTCCGATGGTGCTCGCCTATGCGCTGTCGGGTCTTGGCGTTATGCTCTACTTTATAATTTTCGGAGCGGATGCAGGCTTCGGTGCATTCACATCGGGTCTTGCAGGCTATTCTTCCGCAGAGCATAATCTTTTCACGGGCGAAGGCAACTTCTTTACCCGTCTGCTCGGCAATATTCTTCTCGCTTTGCCGTGGATTCTTTCTCTTTTGGGTTTGTTCCTTTTCGCAAAACGCAACTTCAGACGCAGCGGAACAAAAGCAGCCGTATGCGCACTTATGTGCGTCTGCCTTATGGGCACAAGCGTACTTTACGTGCTGACAATGAATATGCGCTCAAAGCCCAACACAGACAGACTCTGGGAGGGGCACGACAAGTATCTCAACGGCGTCGACGCAAAGGATGCCGCAGATTCTCCCAACGTGCTTGTTGTTATGATGGACGACCTCGGTTGGGGCGACGTATCGCTCAACGGTGCAATCTATGACACACCCAACATCGATTCAATCGGTGAAAACGGACTCAATTTCACAAACTTCTATTCAGCCTATTCCGTCTGCTCTCCTGCAAGATTTGCCGCACTTACGGGCAGATACCCCTACAGAGGATATGCGGATAACGTTATCTATCCCACCGTTGCAACACTTTCACCGTTTGCACAGACAAGAATTTTCAACTCGATTGAAATGGGAAACAATGCCGACGGTATGCTCGGCGATGAAATTACAATCGCAGAAACCTTCAAGGCAGCAGGCTATTCCACAGGCTGCTTCGGCAAATGGCATCTGGGCGACTACGGCGAATATCTGCCGACAAACCAGGGTTTTGACTATTTCTACGGCAGCCACCACGTAAACGATATGAAGCCTTTCTACCACGTAACGGAAGAAGACGGCGAGTGGCAGATTGTGCACGGCACAGACGAGCTCAAAGACCAGAGTCAGGCAACAAAGTGGATTCACGATGAAATCACAGCTTGGATTACAGACAAGGCACAAAACGATGAGCCTTTCTTCGCTTATTACGCTTCTCCCTGGCCGCACGGCCCTGTTTATGCAGGTGACGATTTTGACGGCACAAGCGGAATGGGTACGTATGTTGACTGCGTAACGGAGTTTGACCATTATCTCGGCATCCTCTTTGCTGAAATGGAAAAGCTCGGTGTGCTTGACGATACGATAATTGTTTTCACAAGCGATAACGGACCTGCTCTTGAAGGCTCTGTCGGTGACCTTCGCGGCGGCAAATATCTCGCCTATGAGGGCGGACAGAAGGTGCCGTTTATGATACGCTGGGACAACGACAACGGTGCACTCGGCGAAAAGCAGACCGAAAGAAACAGCAGTGCCGTGCTCGTTGACCTTTACCCGACGTTGGTTGAGCTTTGCGACATTACAGGCAACGGCGGACAGAAAAATTATATGCCGACCGACCGTGTTATTGACGGCATATCAATGGCTCAGCTGATAAAAAGCGACAAGGTTATACACACCGAAGCTCATCCGATTCTTCATATGAAGCGTGAGGTTATAAAGGCCGTTCAGTACGCAGTACCTACAGCCGAAGTCAAAGCACTCTATCCCGGATATAATTATGATATTCTCAATGACGAATATATTTCATTCAAGTATTTTGAAAAGATACAGAACGACAACTCCGCTTTCTTTGATAAGAACCGCAAAAACTGGTTGCATATACTCAATGATGACTATGCGGAAAACTATAACCGTACTCCCGTATATCCCGAAATCTCCGACCGGTTCAGAGAAAAGCTCCACGAAATAACAGACGATTTCAAACACAACAGACGAGGTGTGATTTCATAATATGCCGCCTTTATCGCTGATGATAAAACCTGCTTCTTCGCTTTGCAATCTCTCGTGTGAATACTGCTTTTACCGTGACGTTTCCGAGCACCGTGAGCACCTCGGCTTCGGTGTTATGAAAAAAGATACGGCACGTGAACTTATCGCAAAAGCTCTCTGCTACGCAAACGGCGACAGTGTTGCCTTCGCTTTTCAGGGCGGTGAGCCGACACTTGCGGGGCTTGATTACTTCAGATTTTTTGTAAGCACGGTAAATGAGCTTAACCGAAAGAACAGCACGGTTTTTTACAGTATGCAGACCAACGGCACGGTTATTGACGAAACGTGGGCAGACTTTTTAAGAGAAAACAAATTCCTTGTAGGTCTGAGCCTTGACGGAGACCACGAAGCAAACAAATTCCGCAAAAAGCCAAGCGGAGAAAACTCGTTTTACACGGTGCTGGACACTGCACGGCTTCTGAAAAAGCACGGTGTTGATTTCAATATCCTCACCGTTCTGACAGGCTACTGTGCAGAAAACATTGAACGGATTTACCGCTATTTCCGCTTTCAGGGCTTTGGCTATCTTCAGTTTATCCCCTGCCTGCGGCCTTTCGGATCGGCAGAAAAAAGCGAGCTTTATATGACTTCTGACCAATATGCCGAATTTCTGATAAAGCTGTTCAATCTTTATGTCAAAGATTATGTCAGACATCAATATGTCAGCATACGTCAGTTTGACAACTGGGTGCGGCTTTATCTCGGTCAACCAACCGAGCAATGCGGAATTATGGGACACTGCTCTCACCAGTTTGTAAGCGAAGCAAACGGCAACATCTACCCCTGTGATTTTTACTGCACGGATGAATACCTGCTGGGCAATATTCTCGACACGGATTTTCTGCAGATGGAGCGCAGCAAAACTGCTGTGAATTTCATCAGAGAAAGCCTTGTAATTCCCGAAAGATGTAAAGGCTGCAACCTCTATCCGATCTGCAGAAGCGGCGGCTGCAAGAGGACACAGCTGAGTGAAGACTACTGCAATGCATATAAAAAATTCTTCACAGCCTGTCTGCCGCTTTTCAGAGTATTTATAAACGAAAAGCCCAATTAACCCTGTGACTTCATATAGGAGGTGAGTGTACGTGAAACTGAATGATATCCGACTTATTATCGGCGATATGAAAAATTCATTACACAGCTACACTCCTGTCAAATCACTGCGTTGATATTTTTAAAACGGATTTGATGTAAAATCCAGAGATACCCGATAACCGTTCTGCTTTTAATGCTTAACAAATTGAAAGCGGATAGGTTTTTTGCGCAAAAAATTCATTTTAAAAATAACGGTGATTATATGAAGAACAAAAAATTATCAAAGATAAAATATATTCTGTTTCTCCTCAAACCTTACTGGAATTACGGAAAAGGTTACATACTGACAGTTGCGCTGATGTCCCTGGTGCTTCAGCCTCTGTCCGCTTATCTTACGGCGCTTTTACCGCAAAAGGCAATAGATGCCGTAATAAATGATACACCTCAGAAAGAGGTTATCGGCTTAATCATAATGTTCACGCTGTTCATTGTTCTGGTTTCTGCATTGGAAAAAGTTATTCAGATGTCATATACCCAAATGACACTTGTAAAGGTAAGCAACAAAATCAAAAACGATGTCAACAAGAAAGCATTGGACACGGATTTCAAGTATTACGATAAGCCTGATTTTTTTGTGAAGTTTATTTTCGCACAGGATAGTTATCCTGCTCACGCTCAGAATGTTGTGATGTTTTTTCCTGATATACTCAGAGGCATTGCAACAATGGTTGCTATGGTTACGATTATCGCTTCCACAGGCCCTGTCCTGCTCGGAATCACAGCGTTTTTTGTTATCCTCAATGCGGTTGTCGGTATCCCGGCGGTAAAGCCCACTGCGGACTACGAAATGAATCTCGCCGATGCCTGGCGGCCAATGGAATATTCGAGCCGTGTACTCAAAACCAAAGAAAACGCAGCTGAACTTCGTGCATCCGGTGCCGGCATAAAGTTGCTCAACTCAGTCAATGCGGCAATGAACAATTTCCAAGCGGTTTACAGACAGTTCATACGCAAGGTTGCACCCTTTCACCTATTGCAGGGTGCTGTTGCTCCGATACAGGCGGCGTGTATACTTGCATATATAATTTTCTTTGTTATTGCAGGTGACAAATCACAAATCGGGTTATATGCATCACTCACCGTTGCCTCAACAGCATTGGCTTCAAGCCTTAACGATGTAGCAGGCAGTATTATGCAAATGCTTCAGTGTATTGCAAACGGTGAAAAGGTTGCGGAGTTTTTTGAAGCCGAATCAGTTATTGAGCCACACAATATCAACGCAATCCCTGCCCCTGACGGCAATTATGAAATTGAATTTAATGATGTATCTTTCGGATATGACGACTGCTCACCGCTGTTTGAAAATTTCAGTCTTCATATAAAGCCCGGAGAAAGGGTGGCGATTGTCGGAGAAAACGGTGCAGGCAAAACAACTCTGACAAAATTGCTGCTGCGCTTATACGATGTCAACAGCGGTGCGATACTTATCAACGGCAAAAACATAAAAGATTATGACGTGCATCAGTTAAGGCTGAATATAGGCACGGTGTTTCAGGATGTCCGTGTGCCGGCAATGAGCCTGCGTGATAATCTGTGCGTGTATAACGATGTGCCCGATGATAAGCTGCGTGAAACGTTGGACAAAATCAACTTGACGGATGTGCTCAGAAAAGCAAACGGAAATTTGGACACGATGGTTTCCCGTGAGTTTACGGAAGACGGAATTGCTCTCTCAGGAGGAGAAGCACAAAAGCTGATGCTCGCAAGACTTTTCACAAAGCCGTTCGGTCTTTTGATTCTTGATGAACCCTCGTCTGCGCTTGACCCTTTGTCCGAAGTAAAGTTAATGCAGAATATTCTTGATATATCAAACTCTGCCACAACGGTTATGATTGCCCACCGTCTTTCAACTGTGCGTGATTTTGATTGTATTTATCATATTGAAAACGGCAGAATTATCGAAAGCGGATCGCACGATGAGCTTATGGCCCTCAAAGGCAAATATTATCAGATGTTCGTCAGCCAAGGTGAAAACTATCGCAATTAAAACAGTTTAATATCAGACACTTATAAGCACCGCAGTCGGTACGGAATGTATCAACTGCGGTGTTATTTTTCTCAGTTGAAAGATTGATGCAAAGCATACGTACAAAAAGCTTTATTTTCGGCTGTATGAAAAATACTATACTCTTGTAAGCCCAATGGATTTGTGATACAATACACTACATAAGACATTATTATGAAAGAAGTGGAAATATGGTAAAAAATTATGATGCAGTTGTTATCGGTGCAGGTAACGGCGGCCTCGTTGCATCTGCGCGCCTTGCCAAAGAGGGTAAAAAGACGTTGCTTATCGAGCGTCATAATCTGCCCGGCGGCTTTGCCACAAGCTTTGTAAGAGGCAGATTTGAGTTTGAAGCATCTCTTCACGAGCTTTGCGGCGTCGGTCCTATCACAGGCAAATCTCCGCTGAAGAGAATTTTCGAAGAAGTCGGTGCGGCAGACAAGATAGAATGGGTTTCACTTGATGAAGCATACAGACTTATCACACTTAACGAAGACGACAAATGCGACTATTCAATGCCTCTGGGCAAGGAAGCTTTCATAAACAAGCTTGAAGAGTACGATCCCGGCTCATCAAAGGTTGTAAGAAAGATTTTCGACCTTATCGAAAGCATTGAAAAGACACTTGATTTTGTAGATAATATCGGCGATTTCAAGCCCGCTATGATAAAAGAAATCTTCTCTGAGCACACAGAGTTCCTCAAGGTTGCAAACTATTCTGTTGACGAGGTTCTTGATGCATTCGGAGTAAGCAAAACAACAAGGGATATACTCAACGGTTACTGGTGCTACCTCGGTCAGCCTACGGATGAGCTGAACGTTATCCACTATTTCACAATGCTTCATTCATATATCATTGACGGTGCTGTTATTCCCAGAGGCAGAAGCCACCAGATAAGCACGGCACTGCTTGAAGCATTCACCGAAAACGGCGGCGAAGCCTGGTTCAACACAAGCGTTACAAAAATAATTGTCAAAGACGGTGCCGTAACAGGTGTTGAGCTTAACAACGGCACACAGATAAACGCCAAGGTTGTAATCTGCAACGCTTCACCGTACAATGCATTCACAAAGCTTATGGACGAAAAAGACGTCCCCGAAAAGTTCAAGAAAGAAGTTAATGCAAGAACACTTTCATCCAAGGGCTTTGCAGTGTTCATCGGTCTTAACCGCTCTGCGGATGAGCTCGGACTCAACAACCACACATATTTCATCTATCCCACCAATGACAACAGAAAATGCTATGAGCTGAGCCGCAAGCTCGAAACAAACGACGTTCAGGCAACAGTCTGCCTCAACAGAGCTTTTGACGATTGCTCACCCGAGGGCACAAGCATTCTCTATATGACATCTATTTTTGCAGGCGATGAATGGAGCAAGGTTTCCGCTGAGGATTACCACAAAACCAAGACAGCCTTTGCAGAAAAAATGATAGATAACTTTGAAAAAGCAACAGGTGTCGCAATCAGAGATTATATTGAGGAAATTGAAATTGCAACACCGATGACCTATGCCCGTTACACCGATGCTCCTGCAGGCACCATTTACGGCTATGAAGCAAGCAAGGAAGACGGCATTGTCAAGCGTATTGTTTTTGACCTGATAGAAAAAGGTATGCCCGGCCTCTATTTTGCAGGCGGATATTCTGTCAGACATATGGGTTATTCGCCCAGCTACACAACAGGTAATCTGGCAGCGATGAATGCAATACTCGCTATGGAAAAGGAGGCAAAGTAAATGAGCAAGAAAAAGTTTACCGTTAACGGCAACTTTAAAGACAGCATAAACACAGTAAAGTTTCTGACGGAGAGAAAGAAGTTTATCAACAGTGCACCTGCTGTTCTGCCGACACGTACAGATGATTTCGGTGTAAACAAAGTTGCAAAGAGCCTTCACCCCAAAATGCAGAAGCTGGTCATAAGCAGAATTGAAGAGCACGCAGATATTGCAAAAAGCTACTATTTCAAGAGCGAATCCGCACCCCTTGCTTATTTCAAAGCAGGTCAGTATCTCACATTCAGACTCGAAATCGGCAATTCTGTCGTTACCCGCTCATATTCGGTTGCATCTTCTCCCAGAAGCACATTGGGCGGCGAATACCAGATTACCGTCAAGCGCATTGCCGACGGCTTTGTTTCAGACTATATTCTCGACAACTGGAAGGTCGGCGACAAGGTAACAGCCTACGCTCCCGAGGGCAATATGACATATTCTCCCCTGAGAGATGCTAAGAACATCGTTGCAATTGCAGGCGGCAGCGGCATCACCCCCTTCCTTTCACTTGCAAGAGCAATCGACAACGGCGATGAGGACTGCTCACTTACCCTTCTTTACGGCTGCAGAAATTCAGACGAAATTCTTTTCAAGGCAGAGCTTGACTCACTTGCAGCGAAGAATGAGAAAATCAACGTGGTCTATGTGCTCAGCCACAGCGACGAGGAAGGCTATGAAAAGGGCTTTGTCGGCGCAGACATCATTAAAAAATACGCACCTGAAGGCAAATACAGCATCTTTGTCTGCGGACCCGGCGGATTATATAAATTCCTTGAAACAGAGCTTCCCAAGCTTGAACTTGAAAAGAAATACATCCGCTTTGAGGTTTTCTCATCAGGTAAAAAGAGTGCAGAAGACCCGAAGGAATTCAACATCAGAGTTATCAACCGCGGTGAAGAAACCGTTATCAAAGCAAGCAGCAGCGAAACCGTACTTTGTGCATTTGAGCGTGCAGGCATTGAAGTCCCCGCAAGATGTCACACAGGCGAATGCGGCTTCTGCAGAAGCAAGCTAGTCAGCGGCAAGGTTTATATCCCCGAAGGTGAAGACAAGCGCCGTATAGCAGATATGCAGTTTAATTACATCCACCCCTGCTGCTGTTATCCCGAAAGCGACCTTGTTGTAAGAATAAATTAACCATTCGGCAACCGCAATAAATGTTCATTGCTTGTTTGAATACTAAATAAAAACACCGCAGATGACACGTATCATCTGCGGTATCTTTTTTTATGGCGGAGAGTTTTCTTTACGCCCTTTCTAATCCCTAACTCTTTCTGAAAACATAAAAAGGTAAGATACCTTTCGTCACCTTACCTTTTTTCTGTCTAATGGCGGGTTACCTGATACGGTAGATATTTTTGTATCAGTAACCGTGTGAGCCACTATATATTTCGATTCAAATAATACAATCTGAGAATATCGGATTGTGACAGTTTAGTGAATTATAAAAGAGAAAACCATCAAAAAAAACTTTTTTATTATTAAGAAAAGATTTGTAAAAACAACACCGATATCATAGCCTTCGACAGACTCATCCGACTCAGCATCTTCACTTGGTTCGGGAGCTTTTTCATCCTGCTGCTCATCGTCTGTATCAATGCCTGCAGATTGATCAATAAGCAAAGCATACTCAATATACGCTGCCTGAGTTACAAGCTCAGCCTGAGCAACACTCTGGTCAATATCATTTTTTCTGACGCCTGCACCGATAAGCAAATCGGCATCGGACTCATTTATCAAACCGTCGTGATTACAGTCAGCGGCCTTCCACATATATGCAGGCAGCATATTCTCTGTGAGCAAACCGTTAACCATAAGCTTTACAAGGAACGCATCATCTGCATCATACCAGCCGTTACCGTCAACATCACCGTATATAATGACTGTATATTCTGCAAAAGCCTCATCCTCATAAAGCATAATCGCTTTAGTGCCTGTGCCAAATCCGTTTGACGTTTCAGTATACTTTACACTGCAAGCTCCTTCAGAAAAATACACATAGCCGTCCAGTGAATCAATGCCTGCTCTGAGTCCGTAAATATATCTGTCTGTATGGTCAATAACAGCACCGTTATCAGCAAAGACATAGCGGTCGGGTTCCTGAATTCCTGTCGCTGCCACAACCTTACCGTCAGCCAGCTTTTCATCACAACCAAGGCAATAAGTGTCGCCTGTGTATCCATCCTTTATATCGGTTGGCTGAACAACATTCCGCAGCTCTGTGCCGCCCGTGTGGTTTGCCGCATCCTTTATTCCGTATCCCTTGCCGCAGATATCACACACTGCGGGCTCTGCACAAGTGGCTGTGCCACCCTTATGGCCTGCTTCTTCTCGCAACACAGCATTGCTGTAGGTTACCTGCTCGGATTCGCAAGAATCATAGCCGCAGTAAACTGTTTTGCCTGTAAATTTCGGTAAAGAATCCTTTCCCAATGTCTGATAGAACACCTGCGTGCCGTCGGTAACACCGCGATTGAGCAGATACGCAACTTCACCCGTACCAAAGGAGCTTAAACCTTCGACCGACTCAACCGTTGAGTAATTGTTGCCGTAAGCATTACCGTTATACTTTGCTTTATCAAAATAACAGTTATTAATGCTTGCACCGCCTTCAACCGAGCCGCAAATTGCTCCGACAGCAGAGCCTGAAGAAAGAGCACCGGAATAATAACAATCCTCTGCTGTGCCGCTCATCAGACCGAACAAGCCGCCGACATAAGATGTGCCAGCCACCGTTGCTTCAACATAACAATCCGAAACCTGACCTTCGCAACGTCCTGCAATACCGCCAACATAAGCCGATGCACTGAAATAAGAATCCTCAACACCGACACGGTTTACCTTTGCTGCGGAGCCGAGACAGCCGAACAAACCGACATTCTCCGCACCCGAATCATTCAGATAAAGTCCGCTGACGGTTTTGCCGTTACCGTAAAACATACCGTTAAACTTGTTTGCGGTGCTACCGATGGGAGTCCACGCTCTGAAATATGAGGCAGCAGAGCTGAGAGCACCGTTAACCAATACATTCTCATTAACTATAATATCATTTATCAGAATTGCATTGATACCCGTATTGCCCGAATTGACGTGAGAAGCAAACCAATAGAGCTGACCTGCGTTGGCAATTTCATAAACGCTGTCATGCTTGTTATCGCCATTCAGGTCATATTTATCCGTTGTAAGCTTCGGTTCCTCATAACGCGAGCACATATTACAGAAACCGTTTGTATAGCCGACGTTACAGTCATCTTTTACGCTTGTTCCAAGCTCACTGAAACTGCTGCGGATCTCATCTATATTACCCGTTGTTATGTAGTAAACGTATGATGTCGGGTTATAGCTCTGGAATTTGATCGTATCGACAACACCGATGTACGATGTTGCATTTTCTGTAGACGGGTCAACTGTCTTTGCAGTTCCTCGTTCAAAAACTCCGACAAAAAACTCTGTCTGTGCAGGTGCATAAATACCGATACCGAAGCTGTCAGCATCCGCACCGATAAAGGCACCCCAATTTTCATTACAGTCGTAACGCTGGTCTACCGCCGTACCCCAGAAAGCAAGGTCGCTAAGGGTAGTTTTTTTGTTTGTATCGGACCATGCCTCACCGCCGGTGTAATACACAAAATTATTAAGCGGCTCAACACAGTAAAACGCAGGGAATTCCTGAGTTGTTGTGACTGACGGATAGCCCGAATAGTCAACAAATCTGCACGTGCCTTTTACTCTGCCGTCTTCAAGTGTATACCACGCCTCCATATATGACGGTGTGATGTATGTCGCCTGCTTAGCCCAGTCCAAAGGACGGCACTTGATGTATATTTCATTTTCGGTTACACGGTAATCAACAATTTTGCTTGCCTCATTATAGAGGTTACCGCCTTGTACCGGGTTGTAAGGCCAGTTGACATCCTGATATATACCCGGCTCATAAGGGTAGGCTCCCGTGCCGTAATAGGATTGCTGAACAAGTCTGCCCGTATCGTGACAGTTTATGAGGTTGACGTTACTGCTTGTGTTATACATAAATGAGGTATTAACCTTGGATGAAAAATCCACCTCGGTTGCCGAAGAGCCTATTCTTTTGGTTGAGGACATAACGCCGTTAGTCAGATCCTCCAGATATGTCAGCGCACCGCCCCAGCTGAGATTGACACCGATTTTATAATCACTGCCCGAAAGGTACAGCATATTAGATGGGATATCCGATTTCACGGTTGATACAGAAAACAGATCGAACTCCATTTCGTCCTTATCCAGCGGCACAAATTTAATGCTTGTAATCTGTGTTTGTGTTGTGCCGCCGAGAAAGCCGTCGATGAATGCGGAGAAGCTGCCGTTGGATGACGGCTCCATAAAGAAATCTTCACTTGCCGAGCCCATAACAACAGTGCCCTTAATATAGGCATCAGAGGAATATTTCAGCTCAAAACGGTTAAAAGCATCCGCTGTGCAGTTGAATGTATACTCGTTGTTTTTCACCTGAACCGAATATTCGGTATTGTTAACTACTACGGTTCTGTTGGCAAACTCTTTGACCGTTACCGTAAACTGAGCAGTGCTGCCGCCGTAGCTGACGGTTACAGTCTGAGTGCCCTGCTGAGTTAAACGTGCAGGTGTACAGACAAAGCCGGATTCGAGCGTTTCGCTTGAGCCGTCGAGATAAGTAACACCAATCTTCAGACCTGTTGTGTTCAGTTTTTCACCAACGTAATAATTCTGCTTGACAGGCGCAGATACAATTGTTATCGAGCTTGTAGCGGGTTCCCATTTCGAGTAAACGCTTGTGCTGTAAGCAGCTATCGGCGTATCTGAGGTGATATGTTCACCCGTGCCGTTTTCACCGGTAAACCAGCCGGCAAAAACAAGGCTTCCTCTTTCAGGTGTCGGCAAAGCACCGTAAACACCTGCCGATGAATATGCATAAGCCTGTCGTGTCGGCAGTTGAGAAGAGTAAGCGTAACTTTCACTTTTACAGATTCTTATATCCTTAACGGTTGCACTCTCACCCGGAAGATTAACATCAAAGCGGATCTGAATACTTCCCGCATTTTCGGGGGTAGTAAAAGTCCACGCATTAACACCGTAATTCTGTGCGGAATGATTATAAAGGCTGGAATATGCCCCTGTGTTATCAAAAATAAAAACAAAGGTTTCAAAACTTGTAACCGCACCTGATACGTTATATGAAAAAACATATTCTGTTCCCGGCTCAACCTTCATTGAGTAATAGTTGGTATTTCCCCCGGGATTAAAATCCATTGAATGACCTGTATAGATTTCGGACGTAGAGCCGTTAGTCATAGTGAAACTGCCGGCAGAAATATCCTTTGAAATCGTACCGCCACTCAGTCCGGCACTCACGACGCCCGAAAGCGTATTATTTGCCCACTGCTCAAAAACAAAGCTGTTGTCAAATGCAAGCTCATAAACCGATGCATCTGCAGAGCTTGCAGCGATAAACAAGTCAGCACAAAGCAGCGCCGACAAAATAACAAAACATAATATACGTTTAATATGTTTTTTCAATAGAATCACCCCGAAAAATTATATCACATCTGCAAACAAATGTAAACAACCATGCAACCTGCCACACATGCTGTGAATGTTGATATATAAGACTTTGAGATGATTGAATAACTACACCGCAGCTGACACTGTTGTATCAACTGCGGTATCTTTTCCGGCGGAGAGTTAGGGTAGATTTATCTGAAAATAACTGGCATCTCGAACCCGTTATGGGTACAAAATCATAATGTCCTCAACGCGACGGGCTAAAAACGCTCCACCGGAGCGTTTTCTTTTCGCCCTTTCGAATCCCTAACTCAAAAAAAATAACAGATACCTCTTCGGGTATCTGTTATTTTATGTATATGAGTTAGTTGAATAATACAATTAACAATATAAATTTTTATTCGTTCATCCAAGCAAAAGCTCATCAAACGAAACATTAAATATCTTTGCAAAAGCAATAATTTCAATATCGGTAACAAATCTTTTTCCACACTCGATACGCTGGATTGCATTTTTGTCAATATCAATTCCAACAAGCTGCATTCTATCTGCAAGTTCTCTTTGAGATATTTTCAATTCTATGCGAAGTTTTGCGATGTTTTTACCGCAGATATTGTTCAATCCGTCAGTTGTTTTATTGATAAACATATAAAATCTCTCCTTTTTGACATTTAGTGCTTGTCAATAAGAAAATTATATGTTATATTAAATCTGCAGTTGACATCTTGTGAGTGTCAAATTGTAAATAACATTAGCGATAGGGTGTGTTTTCAAATGAAAAAAGCAGGCAAAATTTTATCAGTCATCATAGCATTTCTTATGATTCTTGCTACAATTCCCATATTTGCAAGTGCAGCAGGGGCATCTCCAGCAATAACATCTCAAGAGACATATTGTTATAATAACACGAGTTTCAGTCAATGTTATCAAGGTATGAGATTGAAATGGAATGCTGTTTCAGGAGCTTCTTATTATTCGCTTTATATTTACCAATTTGATGATTTTTATAGTAGTTCTTATACAAGAAATACATTAGCTTTCTCAACTACTTGTTATACTAACAGCTTTGATTCAGCAACTATAAGAAGTGAGTCTACATATCTTGAAACTTATGACATATGGGGAGGTGGAACATTCCCTGGCTATTATGTTCTTGTGGTTCCCCGTAATTCTTCGGGCAGTTCTTTGAGTAGCAGTTATACATATACAGATTTAACAAGTAGTATAGGTATCTATGACCCTCATATGTTGTATTTTTATACCAATGATGGAACAAACACTGAGTTTGATAAAACATCATCCATGTGTCATAACGGAGTTACAATATCTGAATGGTCCTCTCTTCCTACAAGAAAAGGATATAAACTCATTGGTTGGTCAAAAAACAAAAACTCATCAACTGCAGAATATTCAATAAATGACAAATTTAGTTGTGGTCATGGTGATGCTTACTTTTATGCGGTTTGGTCTCCCAACAAATATACAGTAAACTATAATTCAAACGGTGGCACAGGTTCAATGTCAAGCTCGTCACACACTTATGACCAAAACAAGGCTTTATCAACTAATAAATTTACACGGTCAGGTTACTATTTCCTTGGTTGGTCAACCAACTCAAATGCAACGAGCGCAACATATTCAGATGGTCAAAGTGTAATAAACCTAACTTCAACTGATGGCGCAACAGTTAATTTGTATGCTATTTGGAGCAAAATTCCGACATATACTGTTTCCTATAATGCAAACGGCGGTGCGGGTGCACCTTCGGCACAGACAAAAACAAAAGACACTACCCTTTGGCTCAGTTCAACCAACCCCACCAAATCATATACGGTAACATACAACGCAAACGGTGGCAGTGTGTCTCCTTCAAGCAAGACTGTAAATTGCACATTCAAAAACTGGAACACCGCTCAAAACGGCAGCGGAACATCATATTCATCAGGTGCAAGTTACACCGCAAACAGTGGTGCAACACTTTATGCACAGTGGACTAATCCTACTTACGGCACATTACCTACACCCACAAGAACAGGCTATACCTTTGACGGTTGGTACACAGCAGCTTCAGGTGGTACAAAAATCACAAGCACAAGTGCTTTATCTTCTAATATAACGATATATGCACATTGGACACAAGAAAAAGATATTTATAATCTCGGCGAAGAAACATATAGTTTTTCCAATTATGGTGATTACGATTCTCCAGGTGGACATTGTTTTGGAATGTCAATAACAAGCGCAGCGTACTATTTAACAGAGTTGGATATAGCTTTGGCAGGTGGAAATTATGAGCAGGATGTTTATTCTCTTAACTCAACATCCACTGTAAGAGCACCTATTTGTTATTATCAGGATATCCAGGATTCAAGAAGAGATAAGTCAATGGTTGCAGGAGGAAGTTTTTACAAAAATCGTTTTAATAATATTTCTTCTGACTGGGCAGAGGTAGTAAACTATGTCAAAAACCACAACCATGACAATAAGGGAACTTTGCAAATAGGTTTCAGAAAAGATGGCGAAGGCGGTCATGCAATTAATTTCCTTTATTATGCTGAGGTCGATGGTCAAGCCAGAATTTATGCCTATGACAATAATTATCCCAATACAGAAACTTATTTTTATATGGATTCAAGCGGAAGTGTAAGACAAGCTCCTCGTTCAACATTCTCTGGAGCTATCGATTGTATCACATTACGAAGTGTACCTAAATTTTTTGATCTTCTAGATAATTATGATTCAACACGCTATATTTTTGCAGACAAAGACACTATTTCAATCGAAGGCGCAACAGTTTACGCTTTGGAAGGCGGAGTTGAAATGGGTGAAAGGGTTATGTATGAGGTACCTGCAAATGCAACTCAAGTAAGAATTAAGCCTCTTGTTGATAATGCGGATTTCGAATATCTTAATGAAAACTATAGTTTTGGTAAAGTTGATGATGATACTGTAGGTATATTTACTTTAGCAACTTCAGCTGAAACAGGAAATATTCAATCTCCCGGTCTTGAGATAGAAAGCGAAAGCAAGAGCATATGGGATAGTATATGGGACTTCTTCAAAATGATAATAGACTTTTTGCTGCTGCCTTTTAGTTGGCTGTTTTAACATAAAAAAGCAAGGTAACTTTCGTTACCTTGCCTTTTTATCTGGCGGAGAGTTAGGGTAGTTTTATCTGAAAACAACTTTCATCTCGAACCCGTCCATTGATTTATCGGTCATTCAACATTAACGCGACGGGCTAAAAACTCTCCACCGGAGAGTTTCCTTTTCGCCCTTTCGAATCCCTAACTCAAAAAAAAATAACAGATACCTCTTCGGGTATCTGTTATTCTTTGGCGGAGAGTTAGGGATTCGAACCCTAGAGGCTTTTGGCCTACAGCATTTCGAGTGCTGCACCTTCGACCACTCGGACAACTCTCCGTACAACAACGGATATTTTATCAAAATCCGTTGAGTTTGTCAATATCAAACTGTGCTTAAACATTCGCACATTCAGTTCATACCCTGCGGACCTACTGCTTCATACAGCTCGATAACCGCTTTTTTAAGCGGCTCGTTGATTGCCTTTCTCAATGCGGGGTCATCGCTGAGGGTTTCCTGTGCGGCGCGCTGTGCCTGCTTCAGAAGCTCCATATCGCTTGAAAGATCAGCTATTTTCATTTCAGGCAGACCGTGCTGTCTTGCACCGAAGAAATCGCCAGGGCCTCTGAGCTTCAGATCCTCATCAGCAATTTCAAAACCGTTTGTTGTTCTGCACATTGTTTTAAGTCTGTGCTGTGCGGTCTTGCCCTTTGCGTCGGATATGAGTATGCAGGTTGATTTATGCTCGCCTCTGCCGACTCTGCCTCTGAGCTGATGCAGCTGTGAAAGTCCGAACCGCTCTGCGTTTTCTATAACCATAATAACGCTGTTGGGCACGTCAACACCGACCTCAACAACCGTTGTAGAAACAAGGAGCTGAATTCTGCCCTCGGCAAAATCGCGCATTACCCTGTCCTTATCGGCAGCCTTCATCTTGCCGTGAAGCAGACCGACCGAATAGCCCTTGAAATCCTCCTTTGCGATTCGGTCTGCAACCTCCTGAGCTGCAGAAAGCTCGCTGATTTCGCTGTCTTCAACAAGCGGACAGATAATATAACCCTGCCTGCCCTCGTCAAGATGCTTTCTGACATAACCGTATGCACGCTGACGGATGCTGCCGTCAACAGCAAATGTTTCAATCTTCTGTCTGCCTGCAGGCAGCTCATCGAGAATTGAAATATCAAGATCACCGTATATTATCAGCGCAAGCGTGCGCGGTATTGGTGTTGCGGACATAACAAGCGTATGCGGATTGATGCCCTTGCTGCCGAGTGCCGAGCGTTGTGCGACACCGAAACGGTGCTGTTCATCGGTAACGACAAGACCAAGACTTCTGAACTCAACGTCTTTCTGTATCAGCGCATGTGTGCCGATGACGATATCAATTTCTCCGCCGGCAAGCCCCTGCTTGATTCTTTTCTTTTCCTTTGCAGGTGTTGACCCGACAAGAAGCTCAACGCTGAGGTCAGTTTTTTCAAGCAACTTGCAGAATGTACGGTAATGCTGTGCGGCAAGAATTTCAGTCGGTGCCATAATCGCACACTGGAACGAATTTTTCGCGCAGGTGTAAGCAACTGCGGCGGCAACCGCGGTTTTACCCGAACCGACATCACCCTGAAGCAGGCGGCTCATCGGCGTTGGACGTTTCATATCCTCAACCGCTTCTCTGACAGCACGCTGCTGTGCACCGGTAGGAGTAAACGGCAAGAGTGAGAAAAACTCATCCGAATAATCCTGCGCTATTCTGTAGCCTGTGCTTTTTCGGTTTCTGCCGCGCATAAGCATCATACCTGTCTGAAGAACATAAAGCTCCTCAAAGCTGAGCCTTCGTCTTGCGGCAAGCATTGACTGCTCATTCTGCGGAAAGTGTATATTTTCAAGCGCCTGAGCATAGTTGCAGAGCGCAAATCTGTTGCGTATATCTTCGCTTAAAACATCGGCAGGCAGCTCTTCAACAGAATCTATCGCGCGTCTGACGCAACCCTCAATCATCCTTGATGAGAGCGACTGTGTCTGCGGATAAATCGGTCGGATTCTTTCGCCCGTGGTTGCTCTTTCAATCTGCGGGTTGAGCATTTCTCTGGTGTATCCGCTCTGCTGCAGCTTACCGAAGAAGAGATATTCCTCGCCCTCTTTCAGTTTTTCGGCAGAGAAGCGATTATTGAAAATGGTTATTTTCATAATGCTTTCGCCGTCTGTTGCCTGTGTTTTATACACGGTCATTCCCTTACGGATGAGAGCGTGAGTTACCGCAGAACAGACCGTCGCTTTTATGCAGCACTGTTCACCCGGCATTGCATCAAAAATCGAACACACCTTGCTCCAGTCCTCGTAAGTTCGCGGATAAAGGCGCAGAAGGGAGCCGATGTCAGCCACGCCAAGCCGCCTGAACAGCTTGGCACGTGCTTCACCGACTCCCTTTAAATATTGAATATCGCTTGAGAATTTGAGCATTTTATTCAACCGCAATCGTGAAATAATATATCGGCTGACCGCCGGGGACAACGGCAATATCCGCATCGGAGCAGCGCGATGCTATCATCTCGCTGAGCTGTTCAGCCTGCTCCTCATTGGATTCTTCGCCGTAATAAATCGTAATCATTGAAGCGTCCAGACGCTTATAAAGACGGCGCGCAACCTTGTAGCCTGCCTTTATCGGATCATTCTCGAGAACTGTGATTTTGCCGTCCTCCATACCGAGAATCTGACCCTTGCGTACACGCTCGTTGTTGACCTCGCTGTCACGTGCGGCAAAGGTTACAAGACCTGTACCGACGTTGCCTGCAGCTCTCATCATTTCAAGATGGTTCTTATCTGAAGGCTGTGTTTCATCAAATGCGAGCATAGCTGCAATACCCTGAGGCACTGTCTTTGTGTGGAGAACACTTATGCCCTTTTCACAGAGCGGAACAACCTGCTCTGCCGCCATAATAATGTTCTTATTGTTAGGCAGGATGAAAACATGCTCTGCAGGTGTGGCAAGAACAGCGCGGAGTATATCCTCTGTGCTGGGATTCATAGTCTGACCGCCGCTGACAATTCTGTCCGCACCGAGCTGAGAGAACAGCTCCTCAAAGCCTTCGCCTGCACAGACTGCAACAAAGCCGAACTGCTTTTCGATTTCTGCAACCTCAGGTTCTGCTTCAGCTGTCTGTTCGGGCAGCTGATCCTGCTCGACAACGTTGTTGCTGTGCTGATAGCGCATATTGTCGATTTTGATATTTACGAGCGCACCGTATTTAAGACCTGCCTGGATTGCATTACCGGGATCGTTCGAGTGAACGTGAACCTTGATTATGTCGTCATCGTCAACTACAACGACACAGTCGCCTATGCTCTCAAGATATGCTCTGAGCTTGACGGCATCAGTCGGTTCAGGATTGACACGGTTAACAATAAACTCGGTGCAATAGCCGAATTTGATATCTTCATTGACTGTTGAAGCGGCAGAAACGGACTGCACGGGCGCAACGGGATTATCACCGGAAGCCACCATACCCTCGCCCTTGAATACGCTGAGCATACCCTCCATAACGAGAAGCAAGCCCTGACCGCCTGCGTCGACAACGCCTGCCTTCTTAAGCTGAGGAAGAAGCTCGGGTGTTCTGTCAAGCGATGCCTTTGCGGCGATGCATGCCTTTTCCCAGAGCTCAACCGGGTCAATATTACCCTTTGCAAGCTTTGCTGCCTCTTCACCCGATTCACGGATAACCGTAAGGATCGTACCCTCTGTAGGCTTCATAACAGCGCTGTAAGCGGACTTTGCGCCCTCTTCAAGTGCTTTTGCGAGCGATGCGGAATCAATTTCAACAAGGTCCTTGAGAGCCTTTGAAAATCCTCTGAAAATAAGTGAGAGAATAACACCTGAGTTACCTCTTGCACCTCTGAGAAGTGCGGATGCCGTTTTTGCGGCAATCTCCCCTGCGGTCAGACCGGTGGGAAGAATTGACAGCTCTCTTGCCGCTGCACGCATTGTCATCGACATATTTGTGCCGGTATCGCCGTCAGGCACAGGGAAAACATTAAGTGCGTCAACAGCGGTTTTGCTGTTATCTATGTTATTTGCTGCTGATATTACAGCTTCACGCAGAATATTACCGTTAATCAAATTTCTTTACCTCAGCTTTCCGCTTTCATACCGTCAACAAATACTTTGATTTTGGCAACATCAAGTCCTGTTGCCTGCTCGACGGTGTATTTGACCTTGTTAGTTATGCTCTGGCAGATTGCCGAAATATTAAGGCCGTAAGTTATTATGATATGAAGCTCAATAAAAAGTCCGTCATCACGCATTTCAACAGCTACACCCTGATCAGGGAATATCTGTCCCTTTCTTATAAACGCGCGAAGCTGCTGACGTGTGTTTGAGTGAGCCATACCGACAACGCCGAAGCAAGATGAAGCGGCATTACCGACAAGATTGGCAAAATAAGTTTCGGTTATTTCAATTTTGCCCATATGATTTTCAAAATAAATCATTTATTTCCCTCCGTTTTTATTTTTTACCTGCCAACTTCCTATGTTATAGAAATTATCATAGCAGGTTCCCTTGACCTGTGAAGTAATGTCGCGGGAATATATTTCGACTCCGTTGCGGTAGCATACGGGGACAAAAGGCACTTCATACTCGAACAGTCTGCAGAAATCAGCCAGCGGCAGTTCACCCGAAAGCACTGTCAGATATTCGTCATAACAGACGGTGAAATTCAAGCCGTTTTCGTCAACCAGCCTCAATGCACAGTTCGGTTCACCGCTTGAAGAAAAGAACGGTGTTATTTTCATATTTGCAGGAAGCATTATTTCGCCAAGATACATTTCATAGTCGCCTGCATTAATTACCTTGACGTAATCTTTATAGGGAAGCTCAATTATCCTGACGTTGAAGTTGAGCTTTGCAAGCTGATCCTTTATCTGCCTTGCAGCAGCCACCTTGAACTCGTTATCCTTGCATACGGTTAGGTTGCAGGTAAGGCTTTGTGTTGTGCTGCAACGGTAGCCGTAATGGTTGATTGACGTGTAGCCTGCCTGCTCAAGAATTGCTTTTGCGCCGTCAATGTCAGCTTCAGGCTTTGTGGCAACAGAAATGTTTTTCATAGCGCTCCACGCAGGATTAAACGGCAGAGCAGACGGTGTCGCGTGGCCCTGGAAGCCCTGAGAAACAATTTCGTTTCTGTCAATAAGCGTTGATAAAGCCCGTCTTACCGCATTTTCGGTAAAAATACTCTTTTCGTCATTAAGGCCAAGATATATAAGACTGTTTGTGGGGACAACACCGAGGCCGGCATTGACTCTTGTATACTTGCCGTCGGAAAGATCATTATACCAATAATCGTAGTTACCTATCTGCAGACCGTAAGACATACCTTCCGAATTGTTGACCTCAAAAAGCATAATCGTATCAACATTGAGGATTTCATCGCGGTTGCAGTAAGCGTTGGTCACAAGCGTAGCCGTCGGAAGCTTGCCGTTGATTACGTATCTGCCTGCACCGACAGGCGGAACAATATCATAAATTTTTGTGCTGCCGTACAAGGTCTGAACGGTATCGGTCTTGACAATCGGGAAATCGAGGCAGGCAAGCGCATTTATATCGGCGCTGTTCAGCTTGAATTCAACAGAATTGCCGTTTGCAGTCGCTGACGCAATGCCCGAAAGACGCGCCGAATAATAATCGCTGCGCTTGGACTGATTGAACGAATAAACAACGTCATCGGCAGTTATTGGCGAGCCGTCTGAAAAACGTATGCCGCCTTTTAGGGTAACGGTAAGCGTTTTATCTTCATTAGTGTAGTTGCTGATAAGAAGCAGCTGTGCGGTAAAAGAGTTATCAATGCGCACAAGCCCGTCATAAAGCAGCGGCACAAGCGCACGGTTAACCGAGCTGATATCCTTGAACGGATCAACCGTATCGTTGTGAGCAACCGGCAACGTTACACTGTAGCTGACGGCAGGAGCAGAGCTGTTCAGGTTGTTCTGTCCGTTGTCAACATCGCTGTCGGTTTTATCCGAACAGGCACACAGCGAAAACATAACCGATGCGGCTATAAATATGCTTATGAGTCTGAGGTTTTTTTTCATAACTTATCCTCTGATATTAATCCGTTGAATGTCAACGGTTTTTCCGCTTTGTTTATCAATATCGAATATGCAGCCGCACAGCATACATTCACCGCTGTTATTTTCAAAGCGCGTCGGCATACCCGTTTTAAGTTTTGTGATGATATTCTGCGGTGCAACACCGAGCACACTCTGCACCGTGCCGACCATACCGAGGTCGGTTATATAACCCGTACCGTCGGGCAGAATCTGCTCATCCGCCGTCTGCACGTGGGTGTGAGTGCCGAAAACCGCGCTGACCCTGCCGTCTAAATAAAAACCGAGAGCACGCTTTTCACCTGTTGCCTCTGCGTGGAAATCAACAAGCTTTATGCGGCAGTCGCTTATCTCGTCAAGGCATCCGTCAACGGCAGTGAACGGATTGTCACCGTCCATAAATGCATTGCCCGCAAGGTTGATTACGCCTATTTTCACGCTGCCCATATCCGCAACGGCAACACCCTTGCCTGGGTTACCTGCATAATAGTTGGCAGGGCGTATTATATCGTGACAGCTGTCAAGCCGCTCATATATTTCACGGCGGCGGTAGACGTGATTGCCTGTTGTGATAAGGTCAACACCGCAGCTGAAAAGATAATCCGCCGAGTCGGGTGTTATACCGTTGCCTGCGGCTGAATTTTCACCGTTGGCAATGCAGAAGTCCACACCGTACTGCTTTTTTATTGTCGGCAGACGACAGCGGAGATATTCGCTTCCGGGTACACCGACAACGTCACCGATTGCAAGTATAACCATTTGTTATCGGTCACTCCCCTGCTGTATAGTTATTGAATATCGAGTTTTCGTAAATTGCACTTTCCTGAATGAGCATAGAATCACTTTCAGTGACTGCACCGTCACAGTCGGCATCGGCTGCGACAGTGTATGCATTCTGAGCTGTCTTAAGCAGACCTATCGCATACATTCTCGATAAGAACGCATCGTTTGCGTCAGCCTTGCCGTTGCCGTCAATATCACCGAGCACCACAACGGTATATACAACATCTTCACATCCGTCTTTGGAGAGCGTTACGGTAGAGCCTGTAGAATAAGTACCGCTGCTGTTTTGCTGATGAGTCACAGTATATCCGCCCGTAGCTTCAAGCGTATCAAAATAAAGTTCAAGATATTCGGCAGTGCAAACAATATATTTATTTGCATTGTCTGCCACAACGGACGGATCCAGCGTTTCTATGGAAACCTTTGTTTCAAGTGCGGCAATCGCATCAAGAATATCCTGAGCCATTTTATCGACTGCTGCCTGCTCATCGGAATATTTGCCGTAAACAACTGCTTTGACAGCCGCAGTAACACCGCTGAAGTCAACGTAATTGTCGGGGTTGAGTGCTGCCGCCTGAGCCTTTGCTTCTTCAACTGCAGAGTAATCGGCAGGTACGCGCTCAACAAGCTTATCCATAGCATCAATCAGTTCAAGATATTTTGCGTCAACTTCATCCTGCTGATATGCGTAGAGGTTATAATCAATACTGTCAATAACAGCCTGAACAATTTCATAGTTGGTGAAATCCGCAGGGTCAAGGCTCTGTGCTGCTGCAACGATTCTGTTGAGCTGAGTGTAGTTTGCCTTACCGACCACGGTACGCAAAGCCGCCTCGGTAACAAGCTTCATGCTCATCATTCTGCCGTTACCTGTGAGAGGATGAACATCATAATAAACACCGTCGCTGCCTTTTTGCATATTTGAGTAATCGTATACAACGCACCTTGTATTTTCTTCGGCACAGATAAGATTCTTTACCTGAGTACCTGTAAAGTCGGGATTGATTGCAAAGCAGAGTGCCGCAACGGCTGTTACCTGCGGAGCTGCCTGCGACGTGCCGCTTGCTCTTCCGTACATAATGTTATAGGTTCCGCTTGAGTTCGCCTGTGGAGTGGTTGCACCGAATATGTTGTAGCCGGGAGCATAAATATCAACTCTGCTGCCGGCATTGCTGAAGTATGCCATTTCAAACAGCAGACCGTTGGCATTGTTGCTCTGATTGGAGGCAGCACCTACAACGATAATGCGATCATACACTTCATTTACCTTGGATGTGCTGAGTGCTCCGTAGCGTGTATTACGGCGTATAGAGCAGTAAAGACCGTTCTGCGTTGCATCAACGCTGCGGTATACGTTGACACCGAGTCTTGTGTCGATAACACCATTGCCGGCTGACTGCACTACAACAAATTCTTTGCCTGCATCGAGCAGTGAGGACATACCGATCGCACACTGCTTGGCTGTACTGTAAAGATCTGATTCTGAGTATGGGTTTTCGTAAGGATTGAATGTGTCTGTCGGTGTAGGATTGAGACCGAGCGAAAGGTTGACTGCCGTTGCACCGTTGGTTACCTGACTGGAAACTGCACCTGTTATATAGCCGATTGTGTCAGAGCTTGCGCCGAAATTTGCGGCATAAATGTCTACATCCCAAAGGATACCGCTCAGACCTTTGCCGTTATCCGGGGTTGCACCGATTGTACTTGCAACGTGTGTGCCGTGGAATTGACCGGCCTTTGTTTTGGCTACTGTTGAGAACACGTTGTCGCTCTGATAGCTGCCGGTGAATTTGATTGTGTCGAGCATATCCTCATGGTCGGTCATAACCGGACCGTCGATAATACCGGCTTTAGCAGTGGGGAAGAATTCGTCATACTTCCACGTGCTGTATGCCTGTATAGCTTCGGCGTGCCAATTGTAGCCGCCGGGAATATCTTCATTGACGGTTTCTTTATAGCTGGTGTTTACGTTCCACGGATCGTTTGTGGTGACGTTGATGTCAAGCGGCAGAATCTGCTCGATACCTGCACCGACAATCTCATCGTATTTTTCAATCTCTTCACACTTTTTGTTGAGTGCATCAAGATTTTCCGCTTCAAATCTTGCCTGCACCATAGCTATATCGTTCACTTCACCGACACGCTCACCACCGATTTCGGCAAGAATCTCATTGATTCTGTCGTCTGTCGTGTCGATTTTGAAATAGATGTTGATTATCTCTTTGACATACTTTATACCGTTTTCTTCGGCTTCTTCATCCTTTGTGCGCTGATATATTTCACCTGCGTCATAATGAATTTCCTGCGTGTACGTCTGTGTTTCACCGCTGTCGAGTGTTGCGGTAAAGGTAACAGTGTTATCGCCGTGCTTGAGTGAAAGATTATCAACACTCCAGTTACAGCCGCTCAGCACAGCATCGCCGCTTGAACCGACCTCAAAGCCATCAATACCACTGCGCACCTCGTAAGTAACGGAAGAAACAGTTGAATCAGCAATTGCAACACCGTTAAAATCGGCAACAGGGCGGTTTACTGTTTTGTCTTTGCCCGTATCACCATCGGATTCAAACTCAAAATAACTATCGTTTGCATCAGCCGCAGTATAGTTCACGGTAATGCTGACGGGATATGATTTATCACCGATTGTGATTACTTCTTCAAGCGTAAAGCTGCGTGCCTCGGCAACATTGACAGCCTGTGCGGCAAAAACACCCATAACGGGCATAAGCATTGTAAGAGCGAGCATTAACGCCGCCGCTTTTTTATGCTTGCGTGCAAGCACAACAATAACCGCAACAATCACAACCGCTGCAATAACTGCCGCTATAACAGCTTTTTCGTTTGTCTTTTTGACAGCAACAGCTTCAACCGTTTGTGTTTCTCCATAGGTTATTACGGGAGAGCTTAACACATCAAAAACAAGCTCCGCTTCATATGTACTGTTTGCAGCAAGACTGCCGACGGGAAGAACACAGCCTTCGCCGTTTTTGTCTGCAACATCGCTTTTCAGCTCAAGTCCTTCAGGCACGGTGTAAACAATTTCTATACCGTTTACATCAAAGCTGTTTGAATTTTCGAGGTTGAGCGCAAGCGTTGCCGAGCTGTCAGAGACAGACGAATCGACAGAAAGTCCCAGTCCGTATTCATTAGTGCTTTTCGCAGATGAAAAAAGGCAGAATGCTCCGCAGAGCATACAACATAAGACAAAGGCAAGCAGCCTCTTTGTTGCTTTTTTCATTTTTGACGCCACCTCTCCAATTTAAAATTAATCATCTATATTATACTGAAATAATTATAATATGTCAACTGCGGGTGTTTTGCATAAAAATTAACGTTATGTTAACTGCAATTGTATAGCTTAATTCACTTGACATAAAACGAAATTTTTACTATACTTTAAACTAGGAAAAAATGATATTCCAAAATCAGAAAAGGATGTGTGCATAAGCTATGGATTCCAAGTATGAAGCATTATTTACCCCTTGGAAAATAGGCAATGTTGAAATCAAAAACAGAATCGTTATGTGCCCTATGGGCGGTACATCTCTCTTCGGCTGGTTTGAGCTCGGCGGTTGCCATTTTGACAAGGAAGCAGCAAAGCTCTTCCTCGAAAGAGCAAATAACAACGTCGGTCTTATCATCCCCGGTATCGCTCCCCTTCGTGATACGTTCTGGGGCAAATGGCTCTGGCAGAACCCCAAGATGTTTGAGGAACTCAAAGAGTTCATGGACGAAATTCACAAAACAGGCGCAAAGCTGTTTGTTCAGCTTACAGCAGGTATGGGCCGTTCCTGGGCTATCACCGAGCTTGTTGCACCCCTTCACAAAAATAAATTCACACGTGCTCTTATAAAGCCGATTCTCGATACTTCACACGAGCTTGCTTCTCCCAGCCCGCAGAAGTCACGTTGGGCTCACGATATCGAGTGCCCCGAAATGACAAAAGAGCAGATCCACGAGATCATCGAAGCTTTCGCAAAGACAGCTAAGCTCTGCCGCGACGCAGGCGTTGACGGCGTTGAGGTTCACGCTGTTCACGAAGGCTACCTTCTTGACCAGTTCGCAATTGAGTTCTTTAACAAGCGTACCGACGAATACGGCGGCAGCTTCGAGAACAGATACCGTTTTGCAGTTGAGGTTGTAAAGGCAATCAAGGAAGCTTGCGGCAACGATTACCCCGTATCACTCCGCTACTCCGTTGAGTCCAAGATGAAGGGCTTCTGCGAAGGCGCAATGCCCGGCGAGGACTACAAAGAGGTCGGCCGTAATATGGAAGAATCCGAAAAGGCTGCAAAATACCTTCAGGATGCAGGATACGATATGCTCAACGCCGACAACGGCACATACGACTCCTGGTACTGGGCACATCCGCCTATGTACATGCCTCAGAACTGTAACCTTGACGACGTTGCTCACATCAAGACCTGTGTTGACATTCCCGTTGTTTGTGCAGGCCGTATGGAGCCTGATGTCGGCGCACAGGCTGTTGCAGAAGGCAAGATTGACGGCGTAGGTGTTGCACGTCAGTTCCTTACAGACCCCGAATGGATCACAAAGATTATCGAAGACAGAATTGAGGAAATCAAGCCCTGTATCTGCTGCCACAGCGGCTGCTTCAACTTCTCATCCTCAAAGGGTCACGCAAACACACAGGATCTTCTCGATACAATGGGTCTTGCACGTTGCGCACTTAATCCCAAGACTATGCAGTCCAAGAAATATAAGATTGTACCTGCAAAGAAAAAGAAGAACATCGCTGTTATCGGCGGCGGTATCGGCGGTATGGAAGCTGCTATCGTCTGTGCACAGCGCGGTCATACAGTTACTCTTTACGAGAAGAGCGACGTTCTCGGCGGCGTATTCATTGCTGCTGCAGCTCCCGAGTTCAAAGAGAAGGACCGTGACCTTATTGCTTGGTACAACCGCGAAATCAGAAAGTACCCTGCAATCACAATCAAGATGAACACAGAGGTTAAGGATATCAATTCCCTCGGTGCAGACGAAGTTATCATAGCTACAGGCTCTGTTGCAAACAGAATCCCCGTCAAGGGCGCTGACGATTTCGGTATTCAGGCTGTTGATTACCTTCTCAAGAAGAAGGAAGTCGGCGAAAACGTTGTTGTTATCGGCGGCGGTCTTACAGGCTGTGAAATCGCATACGACCTCTATCTCCAGGGCAAGAAGCCCGTCATTGTCGAAATGATGGATGACCTTGTAGTAACACCCGGTGTCGCACTTGCAAACACAAGCTTCCTCCGCGACTTCTTCAAGACAAACAAGGTTCCCACCTATCTTGAGACAAAGACAACCGAAATCCGCAAGGATGGCGTAACAATCGCAACAAAGGACGGCAAGACAGCTGATATTCCCGCTGACAGCGTAATCCTTTCAGTCGGTTACAAGCCCGCTCCCATCGCAGAAAAGAGCAAGCACGTCCACATCGTCGGCGATGCTTCCAAGGTCGGCAACCTCCGTACCGTTATCTGGCAGGCATGGGATGTTGCAATGAAGCTGTAATACCCATAATATAAGCCAAGAGGTTTGCAGACAGCATCTGCAAACCTCTTATTTTTCAATATAATGCTCATTTTTTTCTTTGCGCTATTGAAAAATTGTGAATAATGTGTTACAATCACTTATGCGGATATCTGTATCCGTGGAGAAAGAAACAAAAATCAATAAAAAAGGAGGTAAAAATAATGTCTTTTGCAGAGTTTGTACAGGGTGTTCTTGGTTTCCTCGAGGAGATTAAAACATTCCTTTTCAATTTCGGCGAGTATGCTCAGATTTTCTTTGATCTGCTTCCGTAATCATAAGACTTTCACATTCACAGCCATATTACTTTCGGGTGATATGGCTATTATAAAGTTTATCTGCCGTAAACCGGCTTGAATATAGATAAATTTGATCCTTAACGAAAGGGGACATAAATAAAATGAACTACAAAATGCAGCTCACACCCGATGAGATAGAAATTCTCAACGGCGCAAAGGGCGAAACAATGGCAAAGGTTATGAAAACCCTTGTTATGTACGGCGATGCTTTCGGCGCAACCAAGATGGTTCCCGTTGAGAGCAAGATGGGTCACCTTGTTACAAGCTTCGGCCTCAAGGTTATGAGCCCTGTTTACGACCTTATGGATCAGCTTATTGCCGGCGGTGCACTTTCTCAGCAGAAGTTCTCTGTTGACCCCAAGCCGCTTGATCCCAAGGTTCCCGCAAACTTCCTTCAGAAGCTTATCTTCAACAAGTTTATGTACTCCAAGCAGGATGAGTACGATAAGCAGCTTGCAAAGCTCGGCCTTATCGACGACAAATCCTACACATGTACATGCTATATGGATGAGGTCGGCAACCTTCCCAAGAAGGGTGAAGTTCTCTCCTGGGCAGAGTCATCTGCTGTTGTTTACGCAAACTCCGTAATCGGCGCAAGATGTAACCGTAACTCCGGCATTATCGAGCTTTTCGGCTCAATTGTCGGCAAAGTTCCTTACTTCGGCCTTGTTACAGACGAGGGCAGAAAGGCAACATGGATTGTCGAAGTCAAGACAACCAAGAAGCCCGAAGCACAGATCCTCGGTTCTGCAATCGGTATGAAGGTTATGGAAGACGTTCCCTACATAAAGGGTCTTGACAAGTGGATCGGCACAGAGCTTGACGGCGACACAAAGGCATACCTTAAGGATTTTGGTGCTGCTACAGCTTCCAACGGTGCTGTCGGCCTTTATCACATCGATAACCTTACTCCCGAAGCTGTTGAGCAGGGCGAAAGCCTTATCGCTGAGGGTGCTCAGGTTTACGTTGTTGACGATGCTGAGCTTGCAAGAGTTCAGGCCAACTACCCCATCATGTGGAAAGACAAGAGCGCTGCACCGAAGCTCTGCTTCGTTGGTTGCCCCCACCTTTCACACGCACAGCTTATTGAGTGGACTGACAACGTTGTTGCAGGTCTCAAGAAGAACGGCCTCAAGAAGGTTACTGTTCCCACAGTATTCACAGCAGCTCCCGCTGTTGTTGAAGAGTTCAACAAAACTGCAAAGGCTAAGGAGCTTGAAGCAACAGGCGTTATTCTCAGCTACATCTGTCCGCTGATGTATATGAATAATCCGCTTTGCAAGAAGATGCCCGTCATCACAAACTCCAACAAGCTCAGAACTTATACAACTTCACGTTACTACAGAAGTGACGAGATTCTCAACATCATCACAGGAGGTAAAGCATAATGAAAAAGTTTAAAGGCCGTCCGGTTGTTCCGGGCACATGCTCCGCTCCTGCTCTCGTTTCTCATGGTGGCTTCAACACACTCGCTTCCTTCCAGAACGCTCTTCAGTTCGGCGATAAGGCTGCAAAGTGCGGCGACCAGAACAACAAGGATCTCTACCAGAAGCCCATGGTCGGCACAGCTCTTTGCCTGCCCCAGACTATCGGCTCCACAACAGGCGGTATGGTTCTCTACTGTGCAAAGGTTATGGAGAGAAACCCCGCTTGTATGCTCTTCTCAGAGCACATTGACTCACTTGCCTGCGCAGGTGCAGTTCTCGGTGCTGTATGGACAGATTCTCCCATGCCCGTTATCGATTGCCTTGGTGACGAGTTCCTCAACTATGTTAAGGATGGTATGAAGATCACAGTTGCTGAAGACGGTACAGTAACAGTTGAATAATTAAAAATCAACAAACAAATTAAGCGTCAGCCTGCACAAAACAGGTTGACGCTTTTTGTATTATATACTGTATGCAAAATGACGAAAATTTCTAAACAAAACCTCACAAACTTTTTTAACCCGAAATTCAATTAAAATCGTTTATTTTGCCATTTTGGCAAAATCATTGGTCATAATGTACAAATTCTAACGCCATTGTTCGTGTAATGTGTTGATTGCCTTATTTTCCGAGTTTTGAATTTGTTGTGCATATTGCACAGTCAGAGCCGCTACTATTTGTGCATTTAGTCTTGACAAATCTTACAAAAAAGTTTACAATGCAGATGCAAACAAAAAGAAAGGAGAAACAAAAAATGTTTTCAAAGATTGTTTTTAAGAAGGAAAATGAACTTATCAAGGAGATCTCCAAAGAGAAGAATTTCTTCCGTATGTTCACAAAAGCTATGGAGCTTGAAGGTCTTATCAACTACATGAACGGTTCTGTTCAGTAAGCTTGAGCCTGAAGCTCACCCAAGTGGGATTATTACCGGACGTCAGGTCCGTTTACATATATCGCAACTCCCCTTGACATCTTCTCACATCAGCAATTTTTACGAGTGATTGTTCGATGTTTTTATCCCCTTTACCCGCAGTGTACATTCACTGCGGGATTTTTTATGTCTTCAGCGATGTACCCTGATAAGCGCGCGAAGCTTGCCTTTTTTTGTTTCGCGCCGTATACCTTCATAAATAAACCTGCCCTTACCTCTGACGGAAACCGTATCGTGCTCCTCGAGCATACGCGACGGATTGGTAACGAGAATGCTGTTGACGCTCACCTTGCCCTGCTCGACAATATCCTTGCACACACTGCGTGATACACCGTAGACGCAGGAAATAACAGCATCAAGCCGCTCAGACGCAACCACAAATTCTTCAGCTTCAGGCAGAGCAACGCTTTCTACAGGCGGAGCTTCCACCTCACGGCAGGCCACTGTGGTGTGCTTGACCTGGGTCAGGTTTTCGGCAATATATCCGCTCACACTGTCCATACAGTAAAGATAGGCACAGTTATCATAAACAATTATGTCACCGAGCACTTCTCTTTTAAGCCCGAGAGCCATAACAGAACCGAAAAAGTCACGGTGAGTCAGCTCATCAGCAAACTTTCTGGCAACAGGCTCAATCGCAAGCCAGACACATTCGGGGCATGCCTCATAGCCGCACATATCCTCACTGCCGAAGCACGCAACGCGTCTTTCAGCACCGTCGTAGCCACCGCAAAAGGTAACCGCACCTAATTTCATCGCTTGGAGCATTGCCTGCTGTGCGGTTGTAAGAAAATCGGAATAAACCCATATCCCCTTATTGAAGCTTCGTGAACTCAGCTCTTCAAACCGCCCTGCAAGGCGCTTTTCTTCATCGGTCATCGTACCTTGTCCTCACAAAATCAAAGATTGCGTGATTTCTCAAAAAGCTCTGCGGCACAGCTGCGGCAAACCTTCTTGCCCGAATATTCTATAACATCCTCTGTGCTGTCACAAAAGACACAGCACGGTGAATATTTGCGAAGCATTATAAATTCACCCTGTGTGAAAATTTCGAGATAATCGGAGTTTTCTTTAAGACCGAGCATTGTTCTGAGCTCTTTGGGCAATACGATTCTGCCTGCGCTGTCAATCTGACGTGTGATACCTGTTGATCTCATTTTATACTCTCCTTTATTTCTTACTAATAGTAAAAATACCATATTATGACATTTATGTCAAATAAAGGGCAGCACGCCGCCAACGCAGTGTGCTGCCCTGTTTTTTATTTAAGCATATCTGCAAAACTGTCAACAAGCTGTTTTATATTCTTGTTTGTGGTGTTAATGCAGATATCGTAGTTGAGCGCATCCTCCCACTTTTTGCCTGTATAAAAACGGTAATATTTTGCTCTTGCCTTATCTGTTTCGTTGATTTTCTGTCTGATTTCACGGTCGGTTAGCTTCTCCGACTCTTCTGCTCTTGCCTTACAGCGCTCAACCCTTGCATCAATATCCGCATAGAGTCGGATGCGAATCGGATTGAAATCACTCAGGCAGCAATCGGCACAGCGACCTACGACAACACAGTCTGATTTCTCGGCAAGCTCCTTGAGAAGGTTACTCTGCTCAACAAAAAGTGTGTTGTGATGTTCAAGTCTGACATCAGCAACGGGCGCAAGAGTGTGACCTATTGTAATCGGGAACAGCGGAGCAGGACTCCTTTCGTTGAGCGACTGCACATATTCCTCAGCAAGATTTGTACGCTTTGCAAGCTCGGTGATAATCTCGCTGTCGTAGTAAGCAAAGCCGAGCTTATCGGCAAGACGTCGTGCAAACTCACGGCCTCCGCTGCCGAATTCACGGCTGACGGTAATAACTTTATTCATAAATCTGACTCCTTGTAGAGAAAACTTTTATATAAATATATTATACATTTAATAACCTATGCTTTGTCAAGCAAAATATCAAATTTTCCGAATCATAAACCAACAAACTCCGTACATACTAAATCAAAGCGAAAAAACGAAGGTGTGATCGGATGCAGCCTCTTGTAATAATGAAAGATGTCAAAAAACAGTTTCCCGGTGTTACGGCACTTGACGGAATATCCTTTGATATTATGCCCGGCGAAGTTCACGTTTTGCTAGGCGAAAACGGTGCAGGCAAATCCACACTGATGAAAATTCTCAGCGGTGTGCATAAACCTACCGACGGGCAGATAATAATCGGCGGCTCTGAGTTTACCGCGCTTACTCCCAAGGATTCACGAAGCTGCGGCATAAGCGTAATTTATCAGGAGCTGAGCGTGATAAACGAGCTTTCCATTCAGGAGAATCTCTTCGTCGGTAATCTGCCTGTAAAAAATATAGGACCCATGAAAATTGTTGACTACAAAAAAATGAGAGAAGCAACGCAGATGCTTCTTGGCAAAGTGGGTCTGCGCAAAGACCCCGAAACCGCTGTTGAGGAGCTGAGCATATCGGAAAAGCAGCAGGTTGAAATTGCCAAAGCACTTGCCGCTGACAGCAGAATACTGATTATGGACGAGCCGACAACCTCACTCACCTCAAGCGAAGTCAGTCACCTTTTTGCCGTTATAAGAGAGCTGAAAAAAGAGGGGCACGGAATTGTCTTTATCTCGCATAAGCTCGGCGAAATAATGGAAATCGGCGACAGAGTAACCGTGCTGAAAGACGGCAGATACGTCGGCACAAAAAAGATAAGCGACGTAACACAGGATGACCTCGTGACAATGATGGTAGGCAGACAGATAAGCAAAAACTATCAGCACCCTTCGGCAGATTACAGTGACGCACCAGTCATATTCGAGGTGCGCAACCTGTCCAGAAAAGACGGCAAGGTAAAAAACGTGTCTTTTAAATTAAGGCGCGGTGAAATCCTCGGCTTTTCGGGTCTTGTCGGTTCAGGCAGAAGCGAAATGATGAACTCCATCTTCGGTGCAGAGCCGAAAGCCTGCGGCGAGATTCTGATTGACGGCAAAGAGGTACGCACGTCTGCTCCGTTTTATTCGATAAAAAGCGGACTTGCAATGGTGACGGAAAACAGACGAGAAACAGGCTTTTTCCATAACTTCAGCATAAAGAAAAACATTTCTGTTCTGCCATTTATAAAGCAGTCATCCTTTGCAGGCATAACAGGCCTTGTAAGCGACAAAAACGAAGATATATGGGCTGATGAACAAAAAAAGAACCTCAACATCAAATGCTACTCGACCGAGCAGGGAATAACCGAGCTTTCGGGCGGCAACCAGCAAAAGGTAATACTCGGCAAATGGCTTGCCGCAGATTCGCAGATAATAATTTTCGACGAGCCGACGAAGGGCATTGACGTAGGCTCAAAGGGCGAGATATATGCGCTTATGCGAAGGCTTGCGGATGAGGGCAAGGGCATACTTGTTGTCAGCTCTGAGCTTCCCGAGCTGCTCGCCGTCTGCGACACGATTGCCGTATTCCGCGAGGGTGAGATTGTTGCCGTTTTTCCTCACAAAGAGGCAACCGAAGAAAAAATAATCGCTGCTTCAACAGCAGAAAAAGGAGAGGGAAACAGACCTTGAACGCAAATAACAAAATCGGCAACAGCACGTTTGCCTTTAAAACCGCCTGGCAGCGCTACGGCACGCTCGGCATTCTGATACTGCTGCTCACCATTCTTGCAGCACTCAAACCCGGCTACTTTTTTCAGCCGTCAACCGTAACACAGATTCTGTCGCAGAGCTCGGTCAACATTCTCATAGCTCTCGGCGAATTCTTCGCAATACTGATTGCCGGCATAGATCTTTCCGTCGGCTCGGTAACAGCTCTTTCGGGTATGGTTACGGCAAAGCTGATGGTGGCAGGCATCGCTCCCCTGCCTGCTGTTATTCTCGGCATACTTCTCGGCGCAATTTTAGGCTTTATTAACGGCATTCTGGTCAACGGCACAGGTTTACACCCATTCATCATCACACTCGGCACGCAGGCAATATTCCGCGGAATAACGCTGATTATTTCCGACTCAAGCGCAATATTCGGCTTTCCCGCATCGTTCACAACGTTTATGGCGAAGCGGTTTATATATATCCCCGTATCGGCTTTTATCGCGCTTGTTGCCGCACTTGTGCTTGCCTTCCTCACAAACAAAACAAAGCTCGGCAGAAATATCTATGCTCTTGGCGGCAATAAGGAAAGCGCGTGGTATTCGGGCATAAACGTAAAACTTCACACGCTTATCGTTTTTATTATTTCGGGCATCTGTGCAGGCATTGCAGGTGCTGTGCTGCTCGGACGTGTCGGCTCCGCAGAGCCTGCAGCGGCAACGGGATTTGAAACCTATGCAATTGCCGCGGCAATTATCGGCGGCACGAGCTTTTTCGGAGGAAAGGGTAAAATTTTCGGCGTTGTGATGGGCGGTCTGATTATCGGTGTTATCAACTTCGGTATGAATCTGCTCTCTGTTTCAAGCACCCTTCAGCAGGTTGTTATGGGCGCGCTTATCATAGGCTCTGTCACACTTGACCGCTTCGTCGCCGGCAACAAATAAGGAGAATTAATTATGAGTATAATGTTCAGCCCCTCACTGATGTGTATGGATTTTCTTAACATCTCAGCGCAGATAGATGTGTTAAACACACGGTGCGATTATTACCACGTTGATATTATGGACGGCCACTATGTGCCGAATCTTGCGCTCTCACCCGATTTTGTCAGAGCAATAAGTCCTGCGGCAAAGCAGCCGATTGATTGCCACCTGATGGTGACCGACCCGTCACGCTATATCGCGCCGCTTAAAGCTGCAGGCGCACAGATGATATGTCCGCAGGTTGAAACAATAACCGCTGACGCTTTCCGCACCATAAACACAATAAAGCAGACAGGCTACAAGGCAGGTGCGGTTTTTAACCCTGCAACTCCGATTTCAGTCGCACAGTATTATCTGCATCTGCTCGACAAAATCACAATTATGACGGTTGATCCCGGCTTTGCAGGACAGCCGTTCATACGCGAAATGCTGGCTAAGATTGAGCAGGCACGCTCACTTAAAGAAAAGCACGGCTATCACTATGTCATCGAGGTTGACGGTGCGTGCAACAAGAGCACATTCAAGGACCTGTACAGTGCAGGCGCAGAATGTCTCGTTGTAGGCTCATCGGGTCTTTTTGACCTTGACGGCAACCTTGAGAGAGCGTGGGATATTATGACAGAGGATTTCAGAAAGGCTACGGAGGGATGTTGATTGAGCGACATATTTGCGCTTGGAATTGATATAGGCGGCACCAACTTCCGTATGGGAGTTGTCGGCGGTGACGGAAAAATACACTCGTTCACACGCACACCGAGCAACGTTTTTTCTGACGGCAACGCAGAGGAAATACTTCTGCGCGAAATAAAGGTTTATCTAAAGCAAAGCGGATTTGAAGGCAGAATCAAGGCTGCCGCCGCAGGTATCCCCGCAACAGTAAGCAAGGATAAAAAAACCGTGCTCTCCTCCCCTAACCTGAAAGCTTTTGACGGTGTGACAATTTCTCAGGACTTTGAAACGGCGCTCGGTTTTTCATTCTATATCGACAGAGATGTAAACTTTCTTCTTCAGAACGATATTGCAAAGCTCGGGCTTTCAGGTGAAAAAACAGTGCTCGGTTTTTATATCGGCACGGGATTCGGAAACGCGATATCATTCGGCGGCAAGGTATATTCCGGATGTAACGGCACTGCAGGCGAGCTCGGTCACGTGCCGATACTCGGCAGCACCGATGTGTGCACCTGCGGCAACGTAGGCTGTATCGAAACACGCTGCTCGGGCAAGGCACTTGAAGAGCTTGCGGCAAAGCATTTTCCGACTGACGATATAAAAAAGATTTTCACACTGCACGGTGACAGCGAAATCATAAGAGAATTCATCAAGGATCTTTCAATACCAATCTCCACGGAAATTAATATTTTAGATCCCGATTGCTGCGTCATAGGCGGCGGTGTGGTCGACATGTGCGATTTCCCGAAGGAACTTCTTATGGATGCAATAAGAATGCGTGTGCGAAAGCCGTATCCCGAACAAACATTCAACGTGATTTTCACAAAGCACGACCAGCAGAGCGGTGTTTTCGGAAGCGGTGATTTTGCACTCAACGAATATCTGAGCCAAATTGGGAATAATATAACAAACTGATGAAAAGAGGTAAAAATATGAAAGCAAGAAAAATTATTGCAGCTGTGCTGGCTGTTACATTATTAGGCTGTATACTGACCGCATGCGGCAACAATACAGATGAAAACTCACCTGTACCCGATGTGACAAACTCCGCTGCAAACAACACGGATTATGCCATTATCCTCAAAACACTTTCAAACGATTTCTGGGCAAAGATGAAAACAGGCATTGAAGAAGAGGCAAAAAAGCTCGGCGTTAAGGTGGATATTTTCGCCGCACAGAATGAAGAAGATACGGCAGGTCAGCTGACAATTCTCGAAAACTGCCTTGCGAAAAATTACAAGGCAATCGGTGTTGCTCCGCTTTCACCGACTAACCTTATCAACGGCATTGTACAGGCAAACGAAAACGGAATTTACGTGATGAACATTGATGAAAAAATCGATATTGATTCACTTCGCAACGCAGGCGGAAGCGTTATTGCGTTTGCAACAACTGATAACGAAGCCGTAGGCAAAAAGGGCGCAGAATTTATTATCAATAAGCTCGGTGAGAGCGGCGGTGAGGTTGCAATAATCGAAGGTAAGGCAGGTAACGCGTCGGGCGAATCGAGAAAAACAGGCGCAACAAAAGCATTCGAGGATGCTGACGACATCGAGCTTGTTGCCTCACAGCCTGCTGACTGGGACAGACAGAAAGCGCTCGACACCGCAACGGGCTATTTGCAGATGTATCCTCAATTAAAAGCAATCTACTGCTGTAACGACACAATGGCGCTCGGTGCACTGCAGGCGGTTATCAACGCAGGCAAGCTCGGCAAAATTATCATCGTCGGCACAGACGGCTCAGCTGAAGCACTTGAATCAGTCAAGGCAGGTCAGCTTGACGCAACCGTTGCGCAGGACCCTGCTGAAATCGGCGCGGCATCACTGAGAAAAATGGTTGACGCAGTAACCAACAAGCCGAAAATCGACCCGAACACAGCGCCGCAGACAATACCCGTAGACTCTTATATCGTAACAAAGGAAAACGTAAAATGAGTCTGATTGCAATAGGCTGTGACCACGTTGGATTTGAGCTGAAAATCCGAATCATCGACCACCTTCAGAGTCAGGGACACAGCATAAAGGATTTCGGAACACACAGCACAGAGAGAACGGATTATCCGATTTTCGGCAAAGCCGTTGCCAACGCCGTAGCAAGCCGCGAATGCGATAAAGGCATTTTAATCTGCGGCACGGGTGTCGGCATTTCCATTGCGGCAAATAAGGTGCACGGCATCCGTGCGGTTGTGTGCAGCGAGCCGTATTCCGCCCTGCTTTCAAGGCAGCACAATGACACAAATATACTTGCATTCGGTTCAAGAGTTGTCGGCGCTGACCTTGCGGTGATGATTGTTGATGCGTGGCTCAGCGGTGAATTTGAAGGCGGCAGACACAAAAACAGAGTTGATAATATAGAATAAGATTCTTCGCTATCGCTCGGAATGACAATTAAATTGATTTTTATAAAAAACGGGAGACCACACAGGGTCTCCCCTACGCGTGAAAATATTAAGCAGCATCGTAAGGGAGAAATTTTGCCTCCCACTATAAACCATAATATACCACAACAAAAAAACTCCGCTTACTGATTGGTAAACGGAGTTCTGATTTTTTATGCAGTTGATTTCGGGGGCAGCGACATTCACTGTCCTCGGTGCCGCACATCCTCTCTGTATCTCAACTTAATTGAGGTATCGGATGCAACGTCACGTTGCTTATTCGCCCTTCATTTCAAGGAGCTTGACCTTACCGTCGTAAGAAGCCTGGCTGACCTTGATTGAATCGAAGATAGCAGCTCTGATATCGTCTTCTGTTGCACCAAGCTCTACCGAATACTTGCGATCAATGAAGAGATCGATATCCATAATGTCAGCAAGTCCGTCAACATCAATACCGCTTTCGATGCCCTTTTCGGCATATTCCTTCTTGACACCACCAAGACCCATACGCATCATCCAGGGAGCGACGCTGATAATCTTACGGTTGTCGCCCATACCTCTTGCGGCATAAACGATCTTGAGGAATTCCTTCCAAGTCTGGTTGTACATGCTGATGGGCCATGCCTTTGCGCCCTTTGACTTCTCAGCTGCACCGACAATAACCTCACCAACCTGACGGACTGTAAGCATAGCTGTACCGCCGCCGGGATACATTGTGAAGGGAAGCTTATCCATTCTCTTGATCTGCTCGATAAGAATAACCCAGACGGGCTTTCTGCCGGGCTGTGTGCCGAAAATGTAGGGAAGCTCAAGAACAGCTACATCAAAATTCTCGTCAGCATAGGAGAATGCAACCTCTTCCTGGTCGATTCTGCTGCGAATGTAGGGATGCTTCTCTGTGAGCTTCATATCGGGACGCTCTTTTGCAAGGTATGCAAAGTAAGAGCCGAGGATAACGGCATTCTTCATACCGACTTCCTTACAGATAGGAAGAAGTCTCTTGAGAGGAGCGATGTTGCACTTGTAGTAAAGATCATAAACAGGAGCGGGAGCTTCAACTCTTTCGTCAACGCCTGCAGCGAAAACGAAACAGTCGCAGCCTGTCATCATCTCTTTGATTTCCTCGTCGCTCTTTTCATAGAGATTGCAAAGCTCGATTTCCATCTCTTCGGGGATGGGAGCACCTTCGGGAAGAGGAGGCAGAGCAACGCTCTTGACCTGATGTCCTCTTTCGATGAAAATTCTTGCAGCCTCACAGCCGAGAAGGCCTGTGCCGCCAATCATAAATACTTTCATATCGCAGTGCGATACACGGTACGCACCAAAAGTTGATATAAAAACAACGCTTAGTGCCCGGTATCTCTTCCTTTCTTCAAATAATAAACTTTTTATTATAAGGCATATGCAGAGCAGTAGGTTATACCGCTCTGCATTTTTTTAGATATTAGCCCTGTGCGTATGCACCAACCTGCATCATAAAGTCGCCGAGCTGTGCACCGAATTCGGGTGCACCGTCCATAATAAGCTTGCCTGCCTTGACGGATTCAAGCATATCTGCAGTCTGCATAAGGATACCGAGTGCACTGTCAAAATTATCAAAGCGCATTGTGAAGAAGGGCATTGCGCGCTTGTACTCGCCTCTGCCTGCTCTTGACTTACCTGCCTTGATACGGATGTATGCACTGACCTCAGGGTAGCCGTTAACTGCCCAGGAGTAAACACGGTCGGGGCTCTTTGAAGTCCAGTCGTGTATTGCATCGTGACCGTTTTTATTAAGTGTGCTGATACCGCTGGAGAGCAGGTAGAAGTAGCACTTAACAAGAAGCTTCTTTGTTTCCTCATCCTCGGGAGCCTCTTTAGCTGTAAGGAGAGAGGACATCTTAAGAAGAACCATCATAAAGGACGCGAAAGCAGCTGTGTGCTTTGCGATACCCTTCATTTTGGGAAGGTACTGCGGCTTAATCTGACCCTTGAAGAATGCGTTGAGAGCCTCAATGCTCTTGAACTCAAGCTCAACGTGAGCGTTGTTTGTGAGCTTATCAGTGTGAACAATCCACTCACCGTTGTTTACAACAAGGTGTGTGCCGACCTTTCCTTCGGGAACGTCGGGGCAAAGTGCACTTATCTGATAGATTGTGTGAGCGTGCTCAAACTTCTTTGCAAGGTTGGGAACATCGTTAGCAATGACCTTGATAAGCGGGATCGCAGCACAGAGGAAAATTTTATTGGTAAAAACTTCGTCTCTTGTAGACATAAAAATCAATCCTTTCTGCCGTTATAATCTGACCGTTCAGATTAAACTTCGTCGTCCCAATCGTCGTCAAGCTCAAAGTCAGCATTCATTGCCTCACGGACTGCTGCGATGATACCGTTGGAGTCAATACCGAGTGTTGACATGATATCCTCGTGAAGACCGATGGGAGCAAACTGATCCTGAATACCGAGGCGCTTGAATGCACAGCCCTTACCTGTCTCTGCGATAACCTCTGCAACAGCAGCACCGAGACCGCCGATAACGGAGTGATCTTCTACAGTGATGATACGGCGTGTATCCATAATTGCCTTGACAACAGCTTCCTTATCAAGGGGCTTGATTGTGTGCATATTGATAACTCTGACCTTAAGACCGTCAGCGTTCTCAAGGAAGTTAGCAGCCTGGAGAGCCTGGAAAGCACAGGAACCGCAAGCGATAACTGTGATATCTGTACCCTCTTTAAGCTGAACAGCCTTGCCTACTTCGAAGCCGTAGTCTGTTGATTCATAGAGAACACGGTCGAAACCGCGGTTGATACGGATGTAGTAGGGGCCGGGGTTCTCGTATGCTGCACGAACTGCGTTGACAGTCTCAAGACCGTCTGCAGGGCAGATAAGAGTGATGTTGGGCATTGAGCGTACAACTGCCATATCGCAGATAGCGTGGTGAGTTGAGCCTGCCTGACCGAAAGATGTACCTGCGTGTGTAGCGATAATCTTTGCGTTAACGTTCTGGTAGCAGATATCTGTGTGGAGCTGGTCAGCACTTCTGAGAGAAGCGAAAACCGAGAATGTGGAAAGGAAGGGAACGAGGCCTGCCTTAGCCATACCTGCTGCAACACCGAACATATTCTGCTCAGCGATACCTACGTTGAAGTATCTGTCCGGGAAATGCTCACCGAACATACCGATTTTTGTTGATTTACCAAGGTCAGCTGTAAGAGCGACAACATCGTCATGCTCCTGACCGAGTTCTACGAGCGTTTTGCCGTAGTATTCAGCTGTTGAAAAAGCTGTAGATTCAGTAGCTGTATAAGTAAGTCCACCTGCCATGGCTTATGCACCCTCCTTTTCTGCTCTCTCGCAGCGCTTCTTGTAGAATGCTTCGAGGCTCTTCTTTGCAAGTTCGTATTTCTCTTCGTTAAGAGCACCGTAGTGCCACTTGTAGTCGCCTTCCATATAGTCGACACCGCAGCCCTTGACTGTGTTTGCAACAATCATAACAGGCTTCTCTGTGTTTTCGTATGCGTAGTCGATAGCTTCGCAAAGCTCCTTGATGTTGTTACCGTCAATCTCGATAACGTGGAAGCCGAATGCACGCCACTTGTCGCAGAAGGGCTCAAGCTTCATAACTTCTTCTGTCGGGCCGTCGATCATGCACTGGTTACGGTCAACAAAAGAGATAACGTTTGTGATGTTGTAGTGAGCGATTGTCATTGCAGCTTCCCAGTTGGAGCCTTCGTCACACTCACCGTCGCCGAGGACGCAGAATGTCTTGTAATCCTTACCCTTGATCTTTGCAGCAAGACCTGTACCTGCAGCAATTGAAAGACCGTGGCCGAGAGAGCCTGTTGAAGCATCAGCACCGACAACCTTGTTGGAGTCAAGGTGGATACCCATCTTGGAGTTTGAAAGGTTGAATGTCTTGAGCTGCTCGGGATCGTTATAGCCGTAGTCGCAAAGAACAGCAGCGTAAGCAACACCTGCATGGCCCTTACTGAGGATGAAACGGTCTCTGTCTTCCCAGTTGGGGTTGTCCTTATCAAGGTGCATATACTTGTGGTAGAGAACAGTCATGATATCCATAACGCTCATACCGCCGCCGATGTGTGCACTGCCTGCCCAGTATGTTGTATCGAGGCAGAGCTTACGAAGATCGTTAGCCTTTTTTTCGAGTGCAAGCCACTCTTGTTTGGTTAATGGCATTTCGTTTTTCCTCCTGTATATTTAATGTTTTATATTCTCAGAATATTTCGGGATGCTTTGCTGCAACAACCTTGAATGCCTCGTCAGCAACTTCAAGAGTAAGGTCGATATCCTTATCGGAAAGAGCAGCATTGATGAAGTGGTTGTGATGGCTTGAGAAGAAGATACCTCTCTTGACACACTCTGCAACCCACTCCTGATGGAGCATCATTGAGTCGTCATTTGCTATACGAAGATAGAAGAGTGAAGGTTCACCTGAAACGACAAGGTTGAAGCCGTTGTTTGCAGCTGCTTCCTTAAGGCCGTTTGTGAGCATAAGACCCTTCTCGCGGAAGAGCTTGGGAGCTTCGATCTGCTTCATCTTGTTAATACAAGCGATACCTGCTGCAAAGGGAATAGCACTCATCCAGTAGCTGCCTGTGTAGCTGAGAGCACTGACGGAGCTCTTGAGTGATTCTTTACCGCAAAGGCAGGATACGTTCCAGCCGTTTGCAAGAGCCTTACAGAAGCAGATGAGGTCAGCCTCAAAGCCGTAGTAGTGGTCAGAGCCTGCTGTGTCAAGTCTGAAACCGCAGCGGACGTCATCAACGATGAGGACGATGCCCTTGCGTGTGCAGAGCTCACGGACCTTCTGCCAGTATCCGTCAGCGGGAAGCTGATTATCAAGATAATTGCCGTGCATATAAGGTGTGGAGATGAATGCAGCAACTTCACCGTCATTCTCCTCTACGAGCTTTTCGAGTGCCTCAAAATCGTTCCAGTCAACATAGAGGTTGTTTGCAACATCCTCGGGGATAACGCCGGGATAGTCAACCTTCTGTGTCCAGGGAGAAACACCGTGATAGAAACCGTTGACGAAGATAATCTTCTTGCGGTTTGTAGCTGCACGGGCTGTCATAATTGCGCAGGTGGTAACGTCGTTACCGTTCTTTGCAAAGAATGCCCAGTCAGCACAGTTGACTGTGTCAACCATAAGCTCTGCAAACTCAAGCATAACCTTACCGGGTGATGTCATACAGTTGCCGAGCTTTGCCTGTGCCATAGCTGCTGCATCAACGTCCTTGTCGTTGTAGCCGAGCACGTTGGGGCCGTATGCGCACATGTAGTCGATGTATTTATTGCCGTCAACATCCCAGAAGTATGTGCCCTTTGCCTTCTCACCGAAGAGCGGCCAGTCACATACGGGAATGAAGTTACCTTCTGCCGGGCCGAGGTGACCGTAAACACCTGAGGGAATTACCTTTGTGGCTCTGTCAAAAAGCTCACGGCTTTTTGTATGGTCATAAATAGGGAAACTCATTTTCGCGCACCTCCGTTTATGCTAAGTACAGAGCTACTCTGTCGAGTATTCTGTTGAGATTGTCGATCATATTGATCATACCCTTCATTTCGATCTTGCCCTCGCCTATGCAGGCAACAGCGTTGACCTTACCGTCGAAGAGATCACGTGCGAGGTCGATATCAGCAAACTCCATGAATGCACGGGGTTTCTCGCAGCGCTGCTTGATTGTAACAAGTCTGTGGTCCTTTACGCGGATTGTTGCAGCAACGTCATCCTTGATGCCGAAAGCGATTTCGCCGTCAGGGATAAGGTGAGCCGAGAACTTACCGATCTCATCGTTGTTTGCAATCTGAGAAAGAGCAACAGAAATTGTGTAGAACATAAGTCTTGTGCTTGTCTCGAAAAACTCTCTGTCCTGAAGGTCTTCGGGTGTGGGACGCATAAGAGCTGAGAGACGGTCTGTAAGAGCTGTGAAGCCCTTGAGCAGGAAACCGATGTGCTGGAATCCCTTTGTGGGGATGGGTGTAACCGTGCCGTCGATAAGTCCGTTGAACTTCTCGCATGAGCTGAACGGAAGCTTAACATCGCACTGTGAGCAACCCTGCTCCATGCGGCATCTGCCGTTTTTGAAGTAGATAGTAGCCTTGGGGCCACCAGCTACGTCGAAACCGATAGAGATCGGCTTCTGGTTGGAAATGATTGCGGATGCGACAGGGTCGATCTCACAAAGATTTTCAAGTGTGCCGAGAACAGCGTACATATTGATGTATGCCATTGTCTTTGAATCTGTCAAAGCACTTTCCTCCTTAGTTTAGGCATACTGATATAATATGCCTATAATAAAATCAATTTATTTTAACAAAGAATTATAATACTTGTCAATCACTTTTGGATTATTTTAATAGTTTGTTTATAGAATGAATTTCTATTTTCGTCACTTTGACGAAAATAAGCATGAAATTATGTTCAATATGCAACACTGATTTTTAAAGTGTTATTCAGGACGCAATAAAACGATTTGAGCGACTGCGTTAAATTTATGTAAAGTTGTTTGTATTTACAATTGACAAACCGCTACATAATTTTATATAATATAGCGTGTTTGTTTATTTACAGGCTATTATCCCAAAAAGGAGATGCCAGGATGAAAAAAATCGCAAGCTTTACAATTGACCATACAATCCTCCCCTGCGGTATGTACACTTCACGTGTTGACGGCGACATCGTAACCTACGATATCCGTTGTCGCAAGCCCAATGTCGAGGAGGTTATGGATAACGCTTCCATCCACACTGTAGAGCATCTTTTCGCTACATTTGTACGCAACTCACCGCTCAGCGACGGTGTTATTTATTTTGGTCCTATGGGCTGCCGCACGGGCTTTTACTTTCTTGTACGCGGTACGGATGTATCGCCCGCTCAGGCAATTGACCTGACAAAGCAGGCATTTGATTTCATCGCATCCTACGATGGTGAAATCCCCGGTGTCAGCGCAAAAGAATGCGGCAACTACCGCGACCACGACCTCAACGGCGCAAAAGCTGAGGCAGCAAGAATGGCAGAGGTTATGAAAAACGTCAGCGTAGAAACGCTCGTTTATCCCGAATAATAAAACAACAGTAACAGGATATTGACAAAAAGGAGGTGTGACCGTTGGCAGAACAGAAAAAAACGAACAAAAACCGTTCCGTTAAAGATACAGACTATGTTTCCGTTTCAGATATAGAATCCAAAAAAGCTGACGGCGGTCAGCACCTGAGCGAATACGGAATCTTCGGTTTCCTTGCAGATTCGCCTATTTTTAATATAGATATTCCGCAACCTTATCAGGAAGAAAAGCCTAATGACATCCTGACGGCAGAGGTTAAGAAAACAGAAGAGCGTCTGCAAAACAGAAAATCTGCTCTTGCTGAGCGTAAAACAAATGCACTTTACGATCTGATATATCTCTTCGGTCTGCGTATGATACGCTGTGCACGCTCTGTTTTCTACAGATTCAAGCAGCTTTTCCGCAAACCTTTCCACGCGATATCAGTTTTCGCAGGCATCTTTATGGTGCTGTGCGACAACATACTTCTTCGCTCATTCAAAAATTCCACTGAGGATTTCCGCAGACTTAAAGCAGATTTCAAAAAAGCACGTCACGGCGAAAAAGGATCGCTCAAAGGTTCGTTTGCCAAATCGCTCAGGAATTTTCCGACTTACTTCAAAGCTTCATACAAACGGCATCCGCAGTTTTACAAAAGTGTTTTCAACACCGCAGTTCCCATCATTTCGCTGGTAATCCTTATCGTAACCGTCAACTCGTGGACAGCATCAACCTATGCGCTCGAAGTAATTATCGACAACAACGGTGAGGAACGCTCACTCGGATATATCAGTGACGAATCGGTATTTATCGATGCCAGAACAATTGTCAAGGACAGAATCGATTCGGGTGCAAGTGACGAGTCACTCATCGCAAACCCGACATACAAAATCACGAGAGTCAAGCTCAATGAGCTCAGCGATGCCGACGCAATCAGCGACAGGCTTATCGAAAGATCCGACTCAAAGCTGGCAAGTGCCTGCGGTGTCTATATTGACGGTCAGTTCATTTGCGCAGTCAAAAACGAAACCGATGCACGAAGCGTATTCAACAGCATACTTGCCGAAGCCGAAAAGGAATATAAGATAGACAAAACCGATGAAAACTCCTTTGCCGACTTCGTTGAAAACGTTGAGTTTATTCAGGGTCTTTATCCCGACAACGAAGAGAGAATGTGGGAAGCTTCAAAGCTCCGTTATGTTCTTGAAAACGAAAAGAAGAGCGAAGCTATTTACTACACTATCAAATCAGGCGACACACCCTCGGGTGTTGCAAAGCGTTTCGACATAAAGCAATCCGAGCTGAGAGCACTCAACCCGAACGTAGATTTTGAGAATTTTAACATCGGCACAGAGCTGACCATTTCATCAGAAGTAAGCTTTGTACGTGTAAAGATTATCAAGATTGTCGAGAAAAACGTCAGCACATCATACAAAACCGAAACCGTCGAATCCGCCAAGCTCTTCAAAGGTGACAAGCGTGTCATCCGCAAGGGTGTCAAGGGTACGGATAAGGTCACTTACCTTGTCACATATATCGACGGTGTCCAGACTGCTTCAGAAGAAATCGACCGTATCACGCTTATTGAGCCTGTTTCCGAAAAGGTTCAGGTCGGTACAAAGAGACCTTCCGTATACGGCAGCGGCTCAAGCGGCGGCAAATACGAGGTCGTTTCAAAGGGCAGGTTTGTATGGCCCGTTTCAGGACTTTACACAATCACTTCACACTACGGTAACCGCAGAAGCGGCTTCCACACAGGTCTCGATATCTCGGGCGGTGGCGCTTCAGGTAAACTTGTTCTCGCCGCAGAATCAGGTACGGTTGAGCTTGTTAAGTTCAGCAACCGAAGCTACGGTAACCAGGTTGTTATCAACCACGGTAACGGCGTCAAGACCAGATATGCTCATATGCTTGACGGTTCAATTTCAGTATCCGTCGGTCAGAAGGTATCACGCGGTCAGGCAATCGGACGTGTCGGTAACACAGGTAACAGTACAGGTCCTCACCTGCACTTTGAGGTTATTGTAAACGGCAACTACGTAAACCCGTATCCGTATATCAAATAAAATTAAGCGATGTGCAGCCTCAGTTGCACATCGCTTTTTCTTGCTTATTTTTTAATTTTGTCCCAATAGGCTTTTGCCGCCTGCTCGTTTTTATTGTCGCCGTAGTTGTAATACTTTCTGTTTTTGAGAGAATCGGGCAAATACTGCTGCTTTATCCAGTGGTTTTCAAAAGCGTGAGGATACTTATAGAACTGACCTTTACGCTCGTTATCCTCACCGTCAAAATGCTTGTTCTGCAGCGTTCTGGGAATCGGTCCGCTCCTGCCCTCACGGATATCCGCAAGTGCCGCATCAACAGCTTCGTAGGCTGAGTTTGATTTAGGCGCGGTTGCAACAAGAATAACCGCATTGGCAAGAGGTATTCTCGCCTCCGGCAGACCGACCTGAAGCGCGGTATCAACCGCCGCTTTTACAATCGGTATGAGCTGCGGATAGGCAAGACCAACATCCTCGTTTGCGCAAACAAGAAGTCTGCGGCAGGCTGAAGGAAGGTCACCTGCCTCAAGCAGACGTGCAAGATAATGCACAGCCGCATCGGGGTCAGAGCCACGCATTGATTTCTGATAAGCCGAAACAATATCGTAATGCTCGTCGCCCTCTTTATCGTATCTGAAAGCGCTGCGCTGAGTCAACTGCTCGGCAATCTCCATTGTGACAACGCGCTTGTTATCAACCGTCTGCGAAGCCATTGCGCACAGCTCGGCAGAATTCATCGCCTTGCGCACATCTCCGCCGCAGCCGCAGGCGATATGGTGAAGCACACCGTCTTCAAGCTCAAACTCCATACCGCCCTCTTCTGCAAGGAAGTTGAACGCACGAATCACCGCAGGCTCAATTTCGGCAGGAGTTACGCTCTTGAATTCGAACACGGTAGAACGGCTGAGCACCGCATTATAAACGTAAAAATACGGATTTTCCGTTGTGGAAGCGATAAGTGTTATCGAGCCGTCTTCAATATATTCGAGCAGTGTCTGCTGCTGTTTTTTATTAAAATACTGAATCTCATCAAGGTATAGCAGCACACCGTTTATTGCGCTGAGCGTCTGTGACTGAGCGATAATATCCTTTATATCGGCGGTGGAAGCAGTTGTGCCGTTGAGCTTGCAGAAATATTTGTTTGTGCGTTTGGCAAGAATCTCGGCAAGCGTTGTCTTGCCCACACCCGACGGACCGTAAAAAATCAGGTTAGGCACTTCTCCGGAGTCGATAACTCTTCTCAGCGCCTTACCCTCTGCAAGGAGATGTCTCTGACCGACCATATCGTCAATGCTCTGAGGTCTGAGACGGTCGGCGAGCGGATTTCTCATTTGCATCACCCCTTATAATAAGCTGAGTCTGATTATACTTTTACTTATTTTACATTATAACAGATGTTTTTTCAAGTGTCTGATCACTATACAAAAACAACAAAAACACACATCTTTTGACCGAATATTATTTCACTATTGAGAATTGTTTTTTTCCATTTTTTAAGTTATAATTTACACTGTTGTATTGTGCGTAACACATCGCCATACATAAAGCATAAGATAAGTTTATAAATCATTTCACTCTGAGGTGACACAGATTCATGGTTTACAACAATATACTTGAAGCAATCGGTAACACCCCGATTATCAGACTTTCTCATTTAGCACCGCCTGACGGCGCAGAGATTCTTGTCAAGTTTGAGGGTCTCAACGTTGGCGGAAGCATCAAAACAAGAACAGCATACAATATGATTCTTGACGCTGAAAAGAAAGGTCTGATCAACGAAAACACAACAATTGTCGAACCCACAAGCGGCAATCAGGGCATCGGCCTTGCGCTTGTCGGTGCTGTAAGAGGCTACAAAACAGTTATCATAATGCCCGACTCCGTCAGTGAAGAGAGAAGAAAGCTTGTTGAGCACTACGGCGCAAGCGTACTTCTTGTGCACGATGCAGGCAACATCGGCGAATGCATTGAGGAATGCCTTGCCCTTGCACTTAAGATGAAGGCTGAAGACCCCAACGTATTCGTACCGCAGCAGTTTGAAAACCCTGCAAACGTTGCCATTCAGCGCAGCCGCACAGGCACAGAGATTCTCGAACAGGTCAACGGTCCGATTCACGGCTTCTGTTCAGGCATCGGCACAGGCGGCACAATCACAGGCATCGGCGAAACCCTCAAAGAGGCAAACCCCGATATGGAAATCTGGGCTGTTGAACCTGCACACGCCGCAATCCTTTCGGGCGGGTCAATCGGCACACACGTTCAGATGGGCATCGGTGACGGACTCATCCCCGACATTCTCAACACCAATATCTATAACGATATCTGCATCATAAACGATGATGAGGCACTGCAGACCTCACGTGACCTCGCTTCAAAAGAGGGCATTCTCTGCGGCATCTCAAGCGGCACAAACGTTGCAGCCGCAATCAAGCTTGCAAAGAAGCTCGGCAAGGGTAAGACTGTTGTCACCGTTCTTCCCGACACAGCCGAAAGATACTTCTCAACTCCCCTTTTCGACTAAAAGCTGAACAGCACACCGATTAGTTTTCGGTGTGCTGTTTTTTGTTCAGGTTACTGCTTTATAAACTGCGTACGCATCAACCTGCAAGGGATACGTTTCCATAATTCTGCCGTCGTAAACCACGAGAATATAATCGCCCTCTTTAAGGTTGAGCGAATCAATATCCGGTGCGTACGAAAGCACGGTGCCAAGCCGCACATTTGTGAGAGAGCCCTCAGGTATTCCGTCATCGTTATAGCCGACTTCAACAAGAATCGAGCCGTCGTTTATCTCTTTGATTTTACCGCTGAAGCTCGGTTCTGCTTCAGGACTAATATCAGCGGTTACGCCGTTTATTTCATTTTTGGAGTCGGGTTTGGTTTCGGATATTGAATTGCCGGTGGAGTTATTCACGCCCTGCATAAAGGCGTTGACCTGATTCAGATTCATATCTTCAGGTCCTATAAACACATCCTTGTTGCCGTCAATTGTATTCTTTTTTATTATCGCATAACTATCTGATTTGTATTCTGTCGTACCGCCGTCATCATAGCTTATAACGGTTGATCCGCCGTCTTTATACATCTTTGAAACAGCTTTGCCGCCGAGTGCATCGTTTTTGGCTTTTTTTACTATCGCATCCGCAGTAACTGTACCGTTGTTGAGCGCTTCACCGATTTCGTATTCTTTTCCTTTAACCGTAACATAGCACTCATCAAGACAGTAAAGATAAACATGATAACCGTTTGCATTATAGAAGGCTTCGTTTGTCAGCCAGGTCATACCTCCGGATTTGCTTTTAACTATACGAAGTTGGTAGTCGCTTACAAGCGGAGTGGAGGACAGCTCTGTCCTTTCGGTTGCGGGCGCTGTAGTCCGCTTATTTTCACCAAAACGAGCTTCTGCCTTTGACCGACAGATTTCGCTGAGATTTTCGCCATCATAATCAAACGCAAGTTTATCCAGAAGCTTGCTCTCTTCAGAATCATCACCCTTTACGGGAACGTAGTATTCAATCAGCGAAAATGTACCGTCTGATTTTTGATCAAGAGTTATAACAGCCGATTCAGCAACAGCACCCATCAATTCAAGTTTTTGGTCTTCAAACGAATAGCTCTCGTAGCAGGTAAGCAGATAAAGCTTGATTTTTTCGTCCTGCAATTTCTCCGTTTTAAGAATCTCAAATGCAGCGCAACTGAAATCGCCCTTTTCAACCATCGCTGAATTTCTTTGCATAATCAATGTTTCAAGGGTAGTATACATCGTGGAATTTACGGCTGTGGTCGTATATTCCTCTGCCTTATCATCTGCTTCAAACTCTGCTCCGAAGTATGCACTCGCCTGTTTGCGGCAGAGTCTTTCAAGCGATTCAACGTAAGTTTGCGTATCGTAATCTACACCCCTTGGGAATTTCGCCTTGAGATTTTCGATATATCCGCGTCCCATACCGGGCTCCCAGTATTCGGCAAGGCTGTATTCACCGTCTGCACCAACTGAAAAGCTCAGCGCAATCGGAGTTATATTACCGCCCTTTTCGACAATATAACCGTTCTCCAGGCTGTACTCCTGATACATAGACATCAGGTAAACCGTAACCTCTTTAATATTGCCGTTTGTATCTTTCTTTGAAATTTCCGTTAAAAGATTTGTATTGGCTTCGCAGGCATATTCACCGCTGAGATAATTGCCGGTGTTGTGTTTGATAATCTCCTGCGAAATGTGTTCTTCAAGCATCTTTACTCTCACGCAGGAAATGCTGATTTTTGTTTTACCGTCCTGAGTGAAATAGCTGAGCATATCCGTATCATAAAAAGTTACGGCATCGGGCGATTTGCCCGATTCATTTTTTATCGGTGTTCCTTTGAGCTTGAGTGTGGTTTCCCCTGTCTGCAGATTAACGGCATCAACCGTAAACTTCGTGCCATTTGAAAGCTGAGCATTCTGACCTTCATTCAGAATGATGAACTTTTCTTCGCTGACGGCACCGTTTACTTCTGCGGTTATTCTGATTCTCTGACCGTTATCGTAAAACTCCTTTGGATTTGCATCCTTCGGATTGGTCAGGAAGCACACTGCCGCAACCACGCAAACCGCAATCGCCGCGATAACAACCCAGAACGCAGGCTTCTTGTAGCTCATTACACCCTTTATTCTCTCTTTTACGCCCGTTTCGCCGAACGCAAGAGGGCATGCGGCAACAGACTTGCGGCTGATGCTTGCATTGAGCAGAGCGGTAGAATAGCTTTTGCGCTGTTCGGAGGTGAGCTTTTTCACAACCTTTTCATCGCAGGCCGATTCAATATCCCTGCACAAAAGAACGTAAGCAACCCAGAGCAAGGGATTGAACCAGTGTACACTCAGCAACAGGTAGCCGAACGGCTTTATGAGGTGGTCAAGGCGCTTGATGTGAGCTTGCTCGTGCGCAATCACAAGCGGCAGATCATTTTCATCCATACTGTAAGGAATATATATTTTCGGCCTGATAATCCCAAGCACAAACGGCGATTTTACAAATTCGCTGTGATATATGTTACCTTCCTTTTTTGTTGCCGTTCTCAGGCTGTGTCTGAGCTTTGCCCAGCTTGCAAATGCGTAAATAAGCATCACGGCAACACCTAAAAGCCATACACAAGCGAGTATGATTGTGACGTCAACTGTTCTTTCTGCCATCGGAACAAAATCGGCATACTGCGTGTTGACGGCATTATCAATCGGTGCAATGCCTGAATTGATTTTGAATTCATTAAGATAAGGCAGTGTGGGGTCAACCGTCTGTGCGCTCGGTATAAGGCTGAACACGCTTTCGATTGAAAACGGAAAGACAAGCCTTAACGCAACTATGCCCCACAGCACACAGTTGAGCCACTTCGGAGCTTTTCTGAACAGCAGACGCAAAAGCACAACGGCAAGCACAATCCACCCTGCGGTTATGCTGATATTGACAAGAGCCAGAAACGGCACGGGAATAAACGTCAGAAACTTCTCAATCAAATAAATAATTTCATCCATCTATTCTCCCCCTCACTTATCAATAATCTTGCGTATCTGCTCAATTTCATCGTCGCTGAGGTTCTTTTTCTTTGCAAATGCGGCAATGAAAGCAGGGAGCGAGCCTTCAAACTTCTTCTCAACAAGCTCGTCGATTTCCGAAGCCTGAACCTCCTCTTTTGAAACAAGGGACGTAACAACGGTGTTCTCGTTCTTGAGCACGCCCCTGTCGGAAAGACGTTTGATAACGGTGTAAGTGGTGGTTTTTGACCAGCCGAGTTTTTCTTTGCACAGCTGAGACAGCTCACGTGAGCTTATCGGCTCGTGCTCCCAGAGAATAAGACAAAAGCGGTATTCACTTTCGAAAACTTTAGGCGCGGACATATTCATTCACTTCCTTTTCTGTATTCTAACGCGTTAGTACAAGCTCATTCTAACGCATTAGAATAACTTTGTCAATACCCTCCGATAAAAAAGGCAACTCTGCTCAACCGAACAGAGTTGCCTCTTATTTTTACATTATATTACCGAATGCCAACTTTCACCTTCATTGTGATGTTTTTCAATCTTGTGTTCAGCATCGTATAAGCAACGCAAATAACCTTTAATCAGAATATTGATTTTATCAAATTTATTATCTTCTCTATAATCGGTATTGACGGCAATAATAAATAGTTGTACGATATCTTAATTTGCCCCTCAGACATAAAGTAAACTTCAGTTGCCTTTCCGTAAAGTCCAACCATTATGGCATCGTTTATTTCCACCGACTCGCCGTTCACAAAATATCCGTTTTCAGTACTTATAATTTTATCTGTAACAGTGGTACCGTCACTGTATTTCAGCTCAACGGTAATACCCTCCGGCGATTTAGGTGATTGACCGAAAACAATACGTTTATAAAACGGAACCTTAATTATTTCAGCTTCTGTCAGACAAACACTTGGTGTATCGGCGTCTTCACCGATTATTTTTTCAAAATTCAATGTCGCATATCTGTTGTCTTCCATAATCCAGGTACTCTCAAAATCAAAGCCTTCGTAAGACGACTGTGATTTCATCTCATCATCCGTCAACGCTTTAGTTGATTGCGGATTTTCCTGTGGTAACCCAACAGCAAACTCTGAATTATCTGAAAAATAACAATTGTTGAAGATATCGCCAGAAACGGTATTTCCTACCAAACCGCCTTTATAAAGATTCTTTCCTTCCGTGTTTCCGTATCCTATAAAGCTTTCTTCAAAATTCGCAACAGCATAGCAACAAGTATATTCACAATTTTTAGATTGACCAACAATACCTCCCGCTGCATAAGGATTCATAGACTTATATTCAAGAGAAATGTCCGCAATGCTGTAACAGTTTTCAAAAATTGATGATTCCGCATAGCCAACAATTCCGCCGACGTAAAAATCATACTCCAAAGAAAGCATTCCGTTGCCAGTTGTTGCTGCAACGGTCCCTGATGTATAGCAATTTTCAAAAGTTGTTTTGATTGCCGTATCGGCTAAAATACCCGCATTTACAGGGAATACGTATCTGTCTGTCAGACAGGCACAAACTCCCAAATTTTCAACAACAGCATTTGACAGCCAACCAAAAACACCGACTTCAGCGTTAAGATTAAAGACCTTATAACCGTTACCGTTTATTTTTCCGGTAAAAGGAGTTTTTTCGCTTCCTATTTGCTCCCAATTTTCGTATGATGACAAATCTATGTCATTCATAAGAATATATTCACCCGAAAGGTTATTACGTATATTATTAAAATCCTCCGCTGTGTAAACAGCTACATAATTATCGTAAGCAAAAGCAGTAGAACATATTACAAAAGCCATTAAAACAACAAGACATACTGATAATACTCTCTTCAAAATCATTTTACGTTCCTCCTAAGTTCAATTACCGGTAATTATCCATAGTTACATATTATAACAAACCATCGGTATCTCCTCCGATCTTAATTAACCTTTATACATAAATATTATATATTATTTCAATTACTGTTTCAACACTGCTATTGCTCGCAAATCAAATATACATAATTCATATCCATCCGACAGATTGCCGCACCAAAACAAATCTATAATAAAGCCGATTAAATACGGGTATGATTTCATAAAGCGGACTGATATTAGTCCCATTATACCACGGTCAATAATTATAATCAAGAGGAAATGGACTGAAACCAGTTCTTTTTATTGGAGGTTATAATGGCTGAGCAAAAAATAAAACAAGATCAAATTCATATAGGGCAAAATATCCGTGCCATAAGAAAAGCTGCGAATATTGGACAAACTGAACTTGTCAGAATCTTACAGCTAAACGGAATAGAGATGACAAGAGAAACATTAGTAAAAATTGAACGAGAGATTCAGCATATTCAAGCAACTCAGCTTAGAGGAATAAGAGATGCATTGAATACCACATATGACGAATTATTAAAATAAGAAAACCGCTCTATAGCTTTTATAAACCATAGAGCGGTTTGATTTTATTTACTGAATATCGAACTCAACGTTCTGTGCGTGACAGCAAGCAACAAGGTCGCCCATTGTTGCATCAAACATACCCTTATACTTTTCTGGTGTGACAATCTTCATTGTTTCGATGTCAGCCTTCATAGAGATGTTGTTTTCGCTCTTGTACTTTCTGACTTCGGATACGCACTCTTTGACAAGCTCGCCGAATTCAAGGCTCTCGGCATCGTCTTCGCCGTCAACCTTCCAGAAGTTCATGTGCAGGCAGTCAATGCCTTCCTTATCCTTGAAAGCATCCTGATAAATGAACTCTGTCATATGCGGTACGAAAATGCCGTACATCTTGAGGATGTTGAGCAGGCAGTAGTAGATAGCAGCCTGACCGCTTCTGCGTGCCTCATAGCCGTGAACCTCGGGCTGATAGAGTCTTTCCTTACTGATTTCTACATAATAGTCGCAGAAATCCTTCCAGAAGAAGTCATCAATCTCGTGTCTTGCAGAGCCGATCTCATACTCATCAAGCAGCTTGATGCAGCGGCGCATTGTCTGCTTGCAACGCTCAACAATCCACTTATCAACAGGAAGAAGCTCAGCAGGAGCATCGTCCTTGTTGAAGTCCTCAAGGTGAGTGAGTGTGAACTTTGAAGCGTTCCAGAGCTTTGTAAGGAAGCGGTTAGCAATCTTGAGCTCATCGTCAGAGAAGTATGTGTCTGTGCCGAGCTTTGTGTTTGCTGCCCAGTAACGGATGCAGTCTGCACCGAACTCCTCAACAAGCTGTGCGGGAGACTTTGCAGCGTTGCCCTTGGACTTACTGATCTTCTCGCCCTTTTTTGCAAGAACGAAACCGCAGACCATAATATCCTGCCACGGGATGTTGCCTGTGTGGTACATGCTCTTTGCGATTGTATAGAAAGCCCATGTTCTGATAATTTCGTGCGCCTGTGTACGCATTGTCATGGGTGCAATCTTGTCGGAAATATCTGTGCCGTCGGGCTCTTCCCAATGTGCGTTGATCTGAGGAGTCATTGAAGAAGTTGCCCAAGTATCGAGAACGGATGACTCGGGAATCCACTCGCTGCAGCCGCAATCGCAGGTTGCTTCAGGTGTGAACTCAAGCGGATTTACGGGAAGGATGCTCTCGTCTGCAAACATCGGCTTGCCGCACTTCTTACAGTACCATACCGGGAACGGAACACCGAAGTAACGCTGACGTGAAATACACCAGTCCCACTTAAGGTTTTCAACCCAAACATCATAACGGTTCTTCATAAATGTGGGATACCAGTTGATCTTCTTACCTGCCTCAACAAAGAGATCCTTGTGAGAGAGGATGTCGATATACCACTGGCGTGAGGGAAGAATTTCAATCGGCTTGCCGCAACGCTCGTGAGTCTGAACGGGGTGAACAATGTCCTCTACCTTTTCAAGAAGACCCTGCTCCTCCATCATTCTGACAAGCTCTTTACGTGCACCGTAAACGCTCATACCTGCAACATAGGGAACACTCTCGTCGATGCGGCCCTCTGTTGTGATAACCTTGCGGTAGGGAAGGTTGTGCTTTTCGCACCAGTCAACGTCAGTCTGGTCGCCGTAGGTAGCGCACATAACAACGCCTGTACCCTTCTCAAGGCTGACAACCTCGTCAGTGAGAATCGGAACCTCATAGCCGAATACGGGCACAACAGCCTTCTTGCCTACGTACTTCTTGTAGCGCTCATCCTCGGGATTAACGAAGAGGCATACTACGCCGTAAAGAAGCTCGGGACGTGTTGTTGCAACGGTGAGAGGCTCACCGTCAACCATAAAGTAAATGTAGTTGAATGTTGATTTGATGTCGGCACTGTCAAGCTCAGCCTGAGCAATTGAAGTCTGACACTCTGTACACCAGAGAACGGGAGACTCCTTGACATAAGCCTTGCCCTCTTTTGCAAGACGGATGAAAGACTTCTGTGAAATACGGCGGCTGCGCTCGTTGATTGTTTCATAGCGGAGATTCCAGTCAACAGAGAAGCCGAGTGACTGCCACAGCTTTGTGAACTCATCAACGTACTTTGCAGTGGTAGCCATACACTTATCGTAAAGCTCTTCACGGGAGAGGTCCTTTGCCTTTATGCCCTCTTCCTTCTCAACAAGGCGCTCTGTGGGAAGACCGTTATCGTCAAAGCCGAAGGGATAGAAAACATTGTATCCCATAAACTTGCGGTAACGTGCAACCATCTCAGCCTGTGTGTATGAGAAGATGTGACCGATGTGGAGTGAACCGCTGACGGTCGGAGGGGGCGTGTCAATTGAATAAATCTGGTTGGGGCTCTCGGGGTCAAAACGGTAAACGTCCTGATCTGCCCAGAGCTTCTGCATGGCTTTTTCAGCCGATCTGAAGTCATACTTTTTTTCGAGCATTATTTCTGCACCTTCCTTACTGAGATAACAACGTTCTTGCCGTTGATGTCGAGTGCTTCACCCTCAACAGAGTCTGCACGGACGATTTCGTCGGCAAGAAGCTCCTTGGAAACGGACTCAACGCTGGGAGCAAGAAGCTGCTCAAACTCATCGTCACTTGAATATGTGATAATGATTCTGTCCATAACCTCAAAGCCTGAGGATTTACGCATATTCTGTACCTTGGAAACAAACTCACGGGCATAACCCTTCTGAATAAGCTCAGGTGTGAGCACTGTATCAAGGATAACTGTAATGTTTCTGTCTGCTGCGCTTACAAAGCCTTCCTTCTGACCGGAGCTTACAAGCAGGTCGTCTGCAGTAAACTCAACGTCTGTGCCGCCGAGGTTGACCTTGTGTGAACCTGTAGCCTCGATATCGTCAAGCACACTGTCGCCGTCAACAGAAGCGAGATATTCGCGGATAGCGTTGAGCACCTTGCCGTACTTCGGACCGAGGTTCTTGAGCTGCGGCTTGATTTCGTGAGCGATGAAGCCCTTTGTGGACTCAATCTGCTCAGCCTTCTCAACGTTGAGCTCCTCTGCGATGATTGAAAGCATCTCATCGTCAAACTTTGCATCGTCACCGTCAACACAGACAAGAAGACGTGAAAGAGGCTGACGGATTTTGAGGTTTGCAAGGTTACGTGCGTTTCTTGCAATACCGACAGAGTTATAAACAAGCTCCATATCGTGTTCGAGCTTTTCGTCAATGTAGCTCTCATCACACTCAGGGAAGTCGCACATATGGATACTGATGGGTGCATCGGGGTTGTTCTTGCGTACAAGTGTCTGGTAGATTGTCTCTGTGATAAACGGTACAAAGGGAGCAGCAAGTCTGACAAGGCTCTCAAGCACTGTATAAAGTGTAACGTAAGCGGCAATCTTATCCTCTGTAAGCTCGCTCATCCAGAAACGGCGGCGGCAACGGCGGACGTACCAGTTGGACATAATGTCAACAAAGTCAACAAGCTCTCTTGCTGCCTCTGTGATGTGGTAACCCTCAAGCTCTGTGTCAACCTTCTTGATAAGAGAGTTGAGAGCGCCGAGAATCCATCTGTCCATCATTGTGAGCTTGCAGTCTGCAAGCTTATATTCTGCGGCATTGAAACCGTCAATACCTGAATAGAGGTTGTAGAAGTGGAATGTGTTCCACATTGTGCCCATGAATCTGCGCTGATGCTCGTTGATTGCGGCACCGTCGAAGTTTGTGGAGATCCAGGGAGCGGAAGAAACGTAGAAGTACCAGCGGATAGCATCTGCACCGTGCTCATCCATAACCTCCCACGGGTCAACAACGTTACCCTTGTGCTTGGACATCTTGATGCCGTCCTTATCGTTGACAAGGCCGAGTGCTACGCAGTTCTTATACGGTGATTTGCCGAAGATAGCTGTTGAAATAGCCTGAAGCGAGTAGAACCAGCCGCGTGTCTGGTCGCTGCCCTCACTGATAAAATCTGCAGGGAACTGCTTCTCAAACAGGTCTTTATTCTCAAAGGGATAGTGGTGCTGTGCAAAAGGCATTGAGCCTGAGTCGAACCAGCAGTCGATAACCTCGGGAGCTCTCTTCATTGTGCCGCCGCATTCACACTCAAATGTGAGAGGATCAACACTGGGCTTGTGAAGGTCGATATCGGGTGATGCACCTGTGAGCTTGCAAAGCTCCTCAACGCTGCCGATTACGTGGTGCTTATCGCACTTGTCGCAGACCCATACGGGAAGCGGTGTGCCCCAGTAACGGTCACGGGAGATAGACCAATCGATAACGTTGCTGACGAAGTTACCCATACGGCCGTCACGGTAGGTTTCAGGCAGCCAGTTGACTGATGCATTGTCTGCGGTAAGCTCGTCGCGCAGTGAGCTCATTGCGATAAACCAGGAGGGCTTGCCGTAGTAGAGAAGCGGACTGTCGCAACGCCAGCAGTAGGGATACTGATGCTCAATGGTCTGAACCTTGAAGAGCGGACCTTCGTTGCTGAGCTTTGTGATGATATCGGGATCACAGTCCATTACAAAACGGCCTGCGTAATCTGTTGCCTCTTCGGGGAAGCAGCCGCGCTCATCAGCAAGCTGAACAAACGGAAGCTTATAGTTCTTGCCTACGCGGGAGTCGTCCTCACCGAATGCGGGAGCGATGTGAACAACGCCTGTACCGCTGTCGAGTGTAACATAACCGTCGCAGGTTACAAACCATGCCTTATCGTAGAACTTGTCCTTAACGTAGGGGAAGAGGGGCTCGTACTTGGTGTGCTCAAGGTCTGTACCCTTATACTTTTCGATTACTTCGTACTTACCTTCCTCAAAAAGACCGCCGACAAGAGCCTCCGCAAGGATATAGTTGCCGTCCTCAGCCTTGATTTTGACGTAATCTGCTTCGGGGTTTACGCAAAGTGCGACGTTTGAAGGCAGAGTCCAGGGTGTGGTTGTCCATGCAAGGAAGCATGTATCTGCATCGTCACGGAGCTTGAAGCGTACGAATGCAGAGCGTGTCTTGATGTTCTTGTAGCCCTGAGCAACCTCGTGTGATGAAAGAGCTGTACCGCAACGGGGGCAGTAGGGAACGATCTTGTGACCGTGGTAGAGAAGCTCCTTTGCATCGAGCTGCTTGAATGCCCACCATACGGACTCAATATATTTGTTATCATAGGTGATATAGGGTTCGTTAAAATCAGCCCAGAAGCCGATACGCTCACTCATATCCTCCCAGAGGTCCTTATACTTCCATACGCTCTTGCGGCACTTGTCGATGAAGGGCACGATGCCGTACTTCTCGATATCTGCTTTGCCGCTGAAGCCAAGCTCCTTCTCAACCTCAAGCTCAACAGGAAGACCGTGTGTATCCCAACCTGCCTTACGCTCAACGTGGTAGCCCTTCATTGTGCGATAGCGGGGAATAAGGTCCTTTATTGATCTTGTCAGAATGTGACCGACGTGAGGTCTGCCGTTAGCTGTGGGCGGACCGTCATAAAATGTGAACTCAGGCTTACCCTCGTTCTTTTCAACGCTTTTTTCGAAGACGCTGTTCTCTTTCCAGAACTGACGTACTTCTTTTTCGCTTGCAGCAACGCTGTACTGCGCGTCAACCTTATCAAACATAAGCATTTTCTCCCTATATTATTTATAAAAATACGTATTTATAATATCACTCGCGTTATATATAGTCAAGATGTTTTTTTGCTGACATCTTATTTTGTCTGTGGTGCACAATCTGCACCTTGATATCCTCTGTGATTTATGCTATTATTTAACAATAAAATTTTTATATCAGGTTATTGCCGTACATTTCTGTAAGATGCCCGGTCTTTTTCTGCGTCGGTATAGAGATATATAAAAATTTATGCTTTCCAAAAAAATGACAAAACAGTTCCCGGTCAGTATACTAACTAAAACATAAAGGCTTGCCGAGTTGTATCCCGACAAGCCTTTAAAAATCACTGTTCTTTTTTCTTTTCTGTTTCCTGCTTTTTTCTCATTTTTGAGCGGAAACGTATCACGAACCACAGAGCCGTAATAACCTGAAGAATTGCGGCTATGATGAAAATAAAGTTCATATCATCAACCGGGAACGTAAGACGCACACTTATAAAAACGCTCCATATAAGTCCGCTGAACGTGAGCAGTCTTGCAAGAAGATTCCACCACAGCTCGCTGAAAATGAGCATAACAACAAGCGAAACAGGAACGGCATAAACAAAAAGAATCCACGACATTTCGCTCCAAACATCAAGCAGACGAAGCACAAAAAACGCAATTGAAGCAACGAGAAAAACCACGCCGACGGACAGCAGCGGAATAACTATACGGTTGGTAAGATAAGGTTTTTTTCTGGGCAGCTTCGGCTTTTCGTCGCTGACAATATCGTTGAGCGTGACGCCGAAAAGATCAGCTATTTTCTGCAGCACGACTACGTCCGGTACGCCGTCGCCACGCTCCCATTTTGAAATTGATTTATCTGAATAGTTAAGCTTTTCCGCAAGCTCAGCCTGAGTAATTTCCGATGCCTTACGAAGCTCCGATATATTCTTTGCGATGTTGCTTCTGAGCTGTTCTTCCGTCAAGCTATCACCACCTTCGTTTTTCTATGCCGGCTATTATATCATACCGTTCCAAAAAAATCAACCTCTCAAGCCCTTGATTCTGCGTGATTTCTACCGTGAGTAGAGTTGTTTTCCAAAACTCTACCGGGACGATTTCACTCAGTAGAAACTGTTTTTTCATCAATAGGGTGACTTATGCAGAGACTAAGAGTATTATTGTGGCATTGGTGCAACAATATATGCATCACAAGCTGCAATCAGAAATGGAAGGTTATGAAAATGGCAAAGGTTAACTACAACTACTACAACGTTACAATGGTTTCATCCATAAGCGAAATGATGGAGCTCGCGCTCAAGGAAGCACCGAACAGAATCGCCTACAAGTACAAGGTCGGCGATGAAATTAGAAGTCTCACATTCAGCAGTTTTATCGACCGTGTTTATTCACTCGGCGCATTCCTCACCTCAAAGGGTGAATCGGCAGGCAGAATAGCCTGCCTCGGCTCAAACAGCATCAGCTGGATTACGGCTTATTTCACAGCACTTCGCAGCAGCGGCGTATATGTTCCGCTCGATGCACAGCTTCCCGAAAAGGATATCCGTCACCTGCTTTGTGACAGTAAAGCAACCGTACTCTTTTATGACAAACGCTATGAAAAAATGCTCAGAGAGCACCGTGATGAACTCAGCGGCATAAATTTCTTCATCGGCTTTGACCGCGATGAAGATGACGGCGATTTCTTATCATTCAAAAGCGCAATCGCTCAGGGCGCAGAGATGGACAAAAGCGAATATCTCGCCTGCACAAGCGACCCCAATGCAATGAAGCTTCTCGTCTACACATCAGGCACAACAGGAATGTCAAAGGGCGTTATGCTCAGCGAAAAGAATCTTGTTTCCTGCGTTTGCTACGGTCTTCAGGTTTCGACGGTTTTTGATATCGGTCTTTCCGTCCTCCCCTACAGCCACACTTACGAGAGCGTTGCAGACCTGCTTGTTTCTTTCCACAAGCACTCCACACTCTGCATCAACGAAAGTCTCAAGGCTGTGGTCAAAAACCTCAAGCTCTATCAGCCCGAATACATCTACATCGTGCCCGCAATTGCTGAGCTTTTTGTCAGCAGAATTACAAGAGAAATTGAGAATCAGGGCAAAACAGAGATGTTCGGTCTGCTCATAAAAATGAGCAATTTTCTCAGAAAAATCGGCATTGATAAGCGCAGAAAGCTTTTTGGTATGATTCACGAAAACTTCGGCGGAAACCTTCGCAAAATTGTCTGCGGCGGTGCTGCAATACGTCCAGAAGTCGGCGAATTTTTTGATAACATCGGTATCAGCCTTATCAACGGCTACGGCATAACAGAGTGTTCTCCGCTCGTTTGTGCCAACCACGATGACGCCAACGATTACCACACCGCAGGCATAAAGCTGCGCTGTATCGACTGGCGCATTGAAGAGCCTGACGAGGATGGTGTAGGCGAAATCTGCATTAAGGGCGACACCGTAATGCTCGGCTACTACAATAACCCCGAAGCTACGGCAGAAGCAATTGTTAACGGTTGGTTCCACACAGGTGACTACGGCTATATCAACGATAAAGAGCAGCTTATCATCTGCGGCAGAAAAAAGAACGTTATCGTGCTTGACAACGGCAAAAACATCTACCCCGAAGAAATTGAAGGCTATATCCAGGGCATTGATTTCGTAGCCGAAGTTGTCGTCAGCGGTGAAAAGAGCGAAAGCGGCAACGCAAGCTCACTTATCGCAGAGGTGTTCCTCAGCGAAGAGAAGCCTGTTACCGAGGTTCTAAAACGCATCCGCGAGGCATGCAAAGAGCTTCCGATTTACAAACAGATTTCAAACGTAAAGATCCGTGACACTGAATTTGAAAAAACAACGTCAAATAAAATAAAGCGTTTCACAGGTGATAAAAAGAAAAAGGACTGATGCAAATGCAAAGACAGCAGTACTCAGATTGGTTGGTTGCCTCAGATATCGACGGCACGCTACACTCAAAGCTGCGCACACTCCCGGAAGTAAACAAAAGAACCATAAGCGAATTTATGTCACACTGCGGCAACTTCACGCTTGCCTCAGGCAGACCGGTCCGCTCACTCGAGCGTGCCTACCACAGAGTTGAACCTAATTGTCCTGCAATAATACTCAACGGCTCAGGCATATATGATTTTCATAAAAATGAGATTGTGTGGAAAAAAACGGTTTCACAGCCCGGCAGAGATTTTGTTAAGCAGATGCTGAAGAAGTATTCACGTGGTTTCAACCGCCTTGAAGTCGGCATTTTCGGACTCAAAAAGGTTTATATCGTGCGTGCAGGTATCCTCTCTCTGGGTCAGGTCATCTTTGACAAAGTGCCCTACACTGTCACAGATATCGATTCCGTGCCGGATGACGATTGGTTCAAGGTTATTTTCTGGGGCAACCCTCTTACTCTTAAAAAGCTTCGCAAGGATGCAAAAGAGGCAAAGAGTGTCGGCAACTTTATGGAATCATCCGTTGTAACCTACGAGATGCTTGAAACGGGTGTGCACAAGGGCACTGCAGTGATGGAGCTTGCAGAAATACTCGGCGTTGATCCGAAGCACACAGCCGCAATCGGCGACTATTACAACGACTGGGATATGCTTCAGACAGTAGGTTTCCCTGCTTGCGCAGGTCAGGCTCCCAAGCCGATACACAGAATTTGCAAATATGTCGCCTGCCACTGCAACAAAGGCTGTGTTGCAGACCTGCTCAACCTGATTATGAGCGGCAAAGCAAAAGAGCTTATGTAACTCTTTATTATTAATCTTGACAAAAGAGTTTATTAGATTTATAATTTATTAATGTGGTTCGATGCGCTGTGGAATTGTTCCGCAGTGCATCACTCTCTTTAAAGGAGCTTTTATTAATGAGCAAAACAATTTTGCCCGCAGGCTACAAATCAGCCCTGAGTGTACACGATACTCAGATTGCAATCGGTTCAATCAAATATATCTTCAACAAAAACCTTTGCAAGGCGCTCAATCTCAGCCGTGTTTCAGCACCGCTTTTTGTTGACGCAAGCACAGGTTTCAACGACGACCTCAACGGTGTTGAGCGTGCAGTTGCCTTTGACATAAAGGAAACAGGCGGTATCGCTCAGGTTGTTCATTCACTTGCAAAGTGGAAGCGCTATGCGCTTTATAAGTACGGCTTCTCAATCGGCGAAGGCATCGTTACGGATATGAATGCAATCCGCCGCGATGAGGAGATGGACAACATCCACTCAATATACGTTGACCAGTGGGACTGGGAAAAGGTAATATCACGCGAGCAACGCAACGTCAGCTTCCTCAAGGAAACGGTTGACGGCATTGTCGGCGCAATCTGCGACACCTTTGACAAAGTTAAAGAAACCTACCCCGCAATCTCCGTAAATCTCAACAGACAAGTCAAATACATCACAACATACGAGCTTGAAGCGCTTTATCCCGATATGACATCAAAGCAGCGTGAAAACGCAATTGCCAAGGAATACGGTACAGTCTTCCTTATGCAGATCGGTGACGTGCTAGCATCAGGCGAAAAGCACGACGGACGTGCTCCCGACTATGACGACTGGACTCTCAACGGCGACCTCCTCTTCTACAACGAGGTGCTCGGCTGTGCATTTGAGATTTCATCAATGGGCATACGCGTCGATGCTGATGCACTCCGCTCACAGCTCAACAAGGCAGGCTGCCCCGAAAGAGCAGAGCTTATGTTCCACTCCCTTCTGCTCGATGGCACACTTCCGCTCACAATGGGCGGCGGTATCGGTCAGTCACGTCTTTGTATGTTGATGCTCGGCAAGGCTCACATAGGCGAGGTTCAGGTTTCAGTATGGGACAGCGAAACTTCACGCATCTGCCGCGAAAACGGCATTGAGCTGCTTTAATAATTTCGAATTCCACCTACAAAGGAGAACATAAAATGAAACATTTACTCAAGCTTTCTGACCTTTCAAAGCAGGAAATTATCGACATACTTGACCTTGCAGATCAGCTCAAGTATGCAAAGAAAAACGGCATTGATCACAAATACCTTGCAGGTAAAACGCTTGGTATGATATTCCAGAAATCATCCACAAGAACCCGTGTATCCTTCGAGGTCGGCATCTATGACCTTGGCGGCAGCGCACTCTTCCTCAGCTCACGCGACCTTCAGATCGGCAGAGGTGAGCCCGTTGAAGACACAGCACGTGTTCTCTCCCGTTATCTTGACGGCATTATGATCCGTACATTCGACCAGGAAGAGGTTGAAACCCTTGCAAAGGTCGGCTCAATTCCGATAATCAACGGCCTTACAGACTATTGCCATCCTTGCCAGGTTCTTGCAGACCTTATGACAATCCGCGAGCACAAGGGCTCACTTGAGGGTCTCAAACTCTGCTACGTAGGCGACGGCAACAATATGGCAAACTCCCTCATCGCAGGCTGTATCAAGGTCGGCATGAAGGTAAGCATCGCCTGCCCCGACGCATATCAGCCCGATGCTGAGCTTATGAAGTGGGCAAGTGAAAACGGCGAATTCTGCTGCACAAGCGACATTGCCGCTGCTGTTAAGGACGCTGACGTTCTCTACACTGACGTATGGGCTTCCATGGGTCAGGAGGGTGAAGCTGAGGAGCGCAAGAAGATCTTCAAGAACTTCCAGATCAACGATGAGGTTATGGCTCTTGCAGCCGATGGCGCAATGGTTCTTCACTGCCTGCCTGCTCACCGTGAGGAAGAAATCACCGCAAAGGTATTTGAAGAGCACGCTGACGAAATATTTGACGAGGCTGAAAACCGCCTGCACGCACAGAAGGCTGTTATGGTCAAGTGCATGGGCGACGGCACTCACTGATGCGCCGCGTATTCTCACAAATTTTAAATCTGTTTTTTCCTGCCCGCTGTCCTGTCTGTAACGAGATAGGACAGCGGCATCTGCATTTGTGCGAGCAATGCGAAAAGAGCGTTGAACGCGTTACTGACAGATGTCTGGGCTGCGGTCTGCCACGCACAGGCTGCCGCTGTTCACACAACAATTTTTCGCTGTGCCTTGCCTCACCTTTTCTCTATAAAGATAATGTGCGCAACGCAATTCACCGTTTCAAATTCGGCGGAGAAACCGATCTTTCAACATACTTCGGCAAAGAGATGGCAGAGTGTGTTGCATTCGAATTCGGCGACGTTAAATTCGACGTTATAACCTGCGTGCCACAGACAAAGCGCAAGCGCCGCAAACGAGGCTACAACCAATCTGCACTGCTGGCAAAGCAGATTTCGCGTGAGCTTTCCGTTCCTTTCAATGAGCTTCTGCTTTTCAAAACACGTGAAACCGCAGATCAGCACGATCTGCGCGGTAAGGACAGACTCAAAAACCTCAAGAACGCATTCGCGGCAGAAAATGAAGATGCAGTAAACGGTAAAACCATTCTGCTGTGCGACGATATCAAGACGACGGGCGCAACACTCAACGAATGCCGCAAGACGCTGCTCAAAGCAGGCGCAAAAGCTGTGTGCTGCACGACGGTTGCGGTAACTCCGGAGAAGATTACATAACAATCTGTCACGGACAGATTGTTATGTAGCGATATAAATTCCTTCGGAATTTTCGATATATTGCTTTGCAATCCGATATACCTTACGGTGCGATATGTGCTGCGGCACACGGAGAATTTATATCATATCGCAGGCGAGTAAAACGAGCCTATATCGAATTTTGCCGGAAGGCAAAATATATCGCGTGACCGAAGGTCACATATAGCTACAACAAAAAACGGAAGATGCTTCTGCTGAAACATCTTCCGTTTATTTATTGTTATGCTATTTATTTAATCGGGTCTGACTGCATACCGAAGCAGTTTTCTGCAACTACCTCAAGAACATAATCGCCGTCGGGCAGATTCTCGAGTTTGATTGTAACGGTATCGGGCACGTCGTAGTTATAATACTCGGGCAGAGTTTTACCTACGGGTATTCTGTTGCCTTCAGCGTCAACAGCGTATGCCCTGTACATAAATATCGGCATACCGTCCTTTGACTCAGCAGCAGCAAAAGTCACCTTTTTGCCCTTTATATAAAGTGTTGTGCCCGCTTTGAATTCGGGCTTTCTTGAGCGGAGCAACTGAGCTGCTCTGCTGTATGAACGGTCAAACGGAGTGTTGAGGTTATATTCGCAAAGGTATTCTTCTGCGCCAAGGTCAACAGCTCTCAGGCGGATACGGTTGTTTGCGTCAACCTCAACAACCCAGAAACTTGCAACCTTCTTATGTCCCTGCGGATGAACGGTGCGCTCATCGTCAACAGTCAGCTCAACATAGTAAAGTCCGCCTGTGCCGACAGCTGTAAAACCGCCCTGCCAGATTGAACGGGCATCGTTAATCGGGTAATGTGAATGACCCGAGAAATCGACAACCTGAGGATATTTCTCAAGAATATCTCTGAAATCAGGCATACCCCAGCCCTCAAAATCGGAGCTGCCGTAAACGGTGTTTGAAACGTGCTCGTGATGAACAACAAATATCGGCTTTAACGGGTCATCCTTGACAGCCGCATCAAGCTGCTCCTTGAGCCAATCCTTCTGATACTGGCTGTAGTGCTCGCCGCTCGTTGCGGTAACAGAAATTCCGATAAAGTGGAAGCCGTTTATAACCTCGTGGAAATCGGTCGGCTGACCTGTTATCTGTGTAAAATACTCGCCTGCAGCGGTGTTGCCCATAGAGCTGCTGTCGTGCGACTTTGCAATAACGGAGAGTGCCTTTGTGCCGTCTTTAAGCACTGCATCCTGAGCAGCCTTGAAGCTTGCAAAGCCAAGCTTTGTGCCGTCATCGGTGAGGTCGCCTGCCATAAGCACCGCATCAAGCTTGTTGTACTCTTCATCTTTTTCGGCAATGTCATAGCCGAGCTTAATCATTTTCTCAATTCGTGTTGTCTGTGTATCGCCGACAGTTGCCACGTGAGAATCACTGCTGATTATAAAGCGCATAACAGGAGTAAATTCACCCGTATCTGCAGGAGCTTCAGGGGTTACAAAAACCGATGTAATTGAAGCTAAAAACGTGAGAAACGAAAGGAAAAAAGCTACTATTGAGTTCATATCAATATCCTCTTTCTTTTAGTAAACGTCGGGCAGGCAACTCACCCGCCCGACGTTTTAATGCTGTTTATTTCTTCTTGTTTTTGCGCTGTGCACGGATTTCAGCTGCGTGTGCCTTTTCGGCAGCTATCTTTGCAGCCTCTTCTTCGGCAGCAAGACGCTCAGCCTCATCAAATCTTACCTTTGCTTCGTCGTACATTGCGTCAATATCATCGTAATGTGTATAGTTTTCTGCCATTGTCACAAGCTTTTTGGCATCAAGATAGGGCTTTGCAGCACGGTTGTATACCGAACTGTCATCCGTAGCCTTTTTGAGTGCTTTTTCAACTTCTTTAGCCTGAGCCTTAAGCTCCTTAATAAGAGCTGCGGTCTCCTGTGCAAGAGACTTATCCTTTTCATCTCTTGCCTTATAGAATGTTTTATATGCATTATCAATCTTCTCGTTGATTGCATCCTCCTGTGCAAAGAGCTTATCAAATTCGGTTGAATCAAATTCCTCTATGCCGTTCGGGAAATATTTTCTTGCAACCTTCTGTGCATAAAGGCATTCCTTGATTCTTGAAATTTCAGCCTTGCGGTATTCCTTATCATTCTCAGTTTCCGTGGTAAGAACCTTTGCCGCAGCAAGGTCAGCCTTGGTAACAGAGAAAATATGATTCATGCCGGCAGCAACAAAAGCTTTGGCTGTTTCAAGCTGAGCCTTACCCTGGACAGTATTGAAGCGGTTGAGTTCATCCACAACAAACTGTGAGGTAACGATATTTTCGTTATGCTCTTTTGCATCCTTGAGTGCCTTACGTGAAGCCTTTTTCTCTTCTTTTGTTTTAGCCGCTTTGATTGCAGCTTTATTTATCGGCAGCTTTTCTTTGCTGACATATTCTTTTGCCTCTCGGACAAGCTCAATAGCTTTTACAAGGTCCTTATCGCTGAGTACTCCTCTGCCGAAATCCTCAAACAGAGCACGGACCTGAAGCACCTTGACCATACCCTTTTGCTTTATCTCCGACAAATCGTAGAAGAAATAGGGTATAACGTTCATAGCTGCACCAATAACAGCAGTCATAATAAGAACCGAGAAAATGCTGAGGAACGTCGGGCGGTGATAAAGCACGTTATAAACATTAGTCGGGTCATCTATTTCTATACCCGATGCAAGTATCTCGGGCATAAGAGCTTCGAGCTTTGTGTCGTTAAAGCCGATTTTCTCATAAATAATTGACTGTATGCTTGTTGTTGCCATTGTGACAACACTGCCGATGAGACCTACAGCGGCGAACATACCGTCAATTCTTTCACCCGTAACATACTGCTGATAGTCGCGGATATCAGCATTGAGACTGGGTGTGAGAATATGTGCAAATGAGCCGACAAGAGCATTCATCCACAAGCACATCATCGCCATCCATATCATTATAGACGGATCGGCATATTTTACGACCGGATACAGCGCACCGATAAAGAAAATATTAAGGGTGTTTGTGAATATCAATGTGTTTTTCTTGCCGAATTTATAAATACAAACAGGTGCAAGGAGCATACCCCAGAGCGAAGCGTTGCCGTAGAGAGTAGTAAGAATAGCATACTGAGCAGACGTACAAGCATTCTGATATGTATAAAGCCAAGAGAGTATACTATTTGCCATTCCCTCAAGGAAGCCCATCCAACCGGCAAGAGAAATAATCCAGAAATACTTATTTTTCATTATTGCTCTTACCGCATCAATAAACTTTATGCGGATAACATGAGTACGTGCCTGGATGATCTTCTCTTTGGTATTCTTGAAAATGATAAGGCTGAGAAGGAAGCCTATAATAAGGACAGGCGGCCACACATAGCGGTAAATACGGATATCAAACAAATCACGCTTACCGGTGATAAGCTCGCCTATAACTGGAACGATCGCATTTGTGATTGACGGTGCAAGCGAATCGGCAACTGCACGTATCGACAAAACATTGGAACGCTCCTGCGTATTTGACGAAAGAACAGAAACGTAGTTATCGTATGCATCATACAGGAAATTGTAAAAATACTGGAAACCGAGGTTAAAAATCAGAACTGTTGCGATTTTTCCCGCATCATTCATCAGCTCATACGGTGCCCACACATATCCTATTGAAAGCAGAACGGTAGGCAGACCCATGCTAATGATATACGGACGATACTTACCCTTACGGTTACGCGAATTATCAATAATCTTTGCACGCAGCATTGTAAGCGGGAAGCCCGCAATAACACACAAGACGTAAATTGCGTACATTTGCATAGGCTTCACGCCTATAGTATTACCGATAAAGGCATTGTTTGCCGAAATGATCGCAGCATGAACAAAAGTAATAATACACTTTACGCCGAAGCCGCCGCCCGCAAGCGAAGCGATCTCCTTATAGCTCATATAATTACCCAGTGGCGGAGTACGCCAGTAGGTACGCACCTTTGTGATGCCTTCCTTGGCTTTATTTATCAATGACACAGCTTTTCACCTACTTCTCTTATTTTTTCTTTTTAGGCTCGTTTTCTTTAATCCATTCAACCATATCTTTAAATGACTGCTCTGCACTCATCGGAGCATAGCCGAGGTCATCAGCAGCCTTCTTGTATGAGAAGTTGCAGTTAGAGCAAAGCTTGCGGATTGAATAGCGTGTGAAAAGAGGTGTCTTGTCAAGAGCCTTGTAGTAGACCTCCATCAGGGGAGCAACAGCGTTTGCAAGGCCGAGTGACAGCGGAATTTTCGGATCGGGTCTGCCGCAGATTTTTGCAAGGCAGCTGATAAGAGCGCCGCAGGTCATAACTTCACCCGTGAGGATGTAGCAGTGGCCGGGTGTGCCCTTTGTGGAAGCAAGATACATACCGCTTGCAACGTCGCGGACGTCAACAAAGTTATATGCGCCGAATGAAAGTGTTACGGGGAATGCACCGTTGACAAACATTCTGACCATTTCGCCGACGCTTGAAACCTTGAAGTCATAGGGACCGATACATGCACCGGGATGTGTGACAACAGTTTCAAGACCGTCAACACCGTTGTTGTCAAGAACATACTTTGTTGCAACAGCCTTTGTCTTTGCGTATGTACCCTCAAGATTGTCGGGATTGAAATCATAAATCTCTGTCATCAGCTGATTATCCGGCAGAGGCGGAATGGCATCAACGGATGAAGCGTATACAAGGCGCTTTACGCCGCACTTCTTGCAGGCCTCAACAACGTTCTTTGTACCGTCAACGTTAACTCTCCATACAGGCTCATCGTTACCTGCCTTGATTTCAATCATACCTGCAAGGTGATAAACAACCTCTGCGCCCTCAAAAGCCTTCTCAAGGCTTGCGGGGTCCGTAACGTCACCGTATACGCGCTCTGCATTGAAGCAATCAAAAATCGGCAGGTCCTTACGGATAAGGATGCGTACATTTTCGCCGCTGTCGCAAAGAAGCTTTACAAGCGGATAACCTACGTGACCGGATGCACCGGTAACTACACTGATCTTGTCTGACATTTTTATTCTCCTCTTTCACTTGATATTTATTGTAATTATTTATTATATTCTGTTAATCAGTTTTCATCATCATCTTCATAGTCGTAGAGATAGTCATCCTCCAGTGGCTCCTGTCCCCACATTGCACGCTCATAATCAAAGGTGTGCTCTTCCTCGGGAATTTCGCACACGGCTTCAACCTTCTGACCGGTCATCCATAAAGATGGTGTTATACGCAATGTATAACCACAACTGCTTGGGGTTAGCCACTCGTGAGGGCTTGCCTCGGGTATTGCATAGCGTGACATCAGCGCACCGATAATACCGCCGTGCGTCACAATCGCAACCGATTCGACACCCGTTTTCAGCATACCGTCAACGATACCTTCAAAGCCCTCACATATACGCTTGGCAAATTGTGCGTTGCTCTCACCGAAGGGTGGGTCAACGCCCTCCTCTCCTGCAAGCCACCTCGGGAAAAGCGTGTGTTTTTCAAGCTCCTCTGCGGTTTTGCCGTCAAACTCGCCGAAGTTATACTCTATCAGCGACTCTATCGGCACAATCTCCTTATCGGGATAAATTGCCCTTGCAGTGTCTGTGCAACGTCTGAGCGGACTGCTGAAAACAACCTGCGCTGAAGGATACTTGTAGTTATTTACAAGCTCGTTGAGCTTTGCAACGCCCTGCTCACACAGCGGAGAATCCGTATGACCGAGATATCTGCCATCAAGATTTTCCTGTGTCAGAGCGTTTCTGATGAGATGAATTCTGTAGCTTTTCATTTTACTCTCCGGAAAAATAATATAAACTGTTGACTTTTGTCGAAATATTTGTTATACTCCGCGTATACTTTTTATGATACACGAGGTATGTTATGGCAACTGCATTTTCAAACAGAATCACTTCTCTGCGCAAAGAGCGCGGACTCAGCCAGAAAGAAGTCGCAATGAGCCTTGGCGTTTCGCAGGCTCTTCTCTCCCACTACGAAAAGGGAGTGCGAGAGTGCGGACTTGAATTTGTAATTAAATGTGCGGATTATTTTGGTGTCACAACCGATTATCTGCTCGGTAAGGATGACAGCAAATACGGTATGTACAGCATACACGACAGCAATCCGGGCAAAAACCTTTATTCTTCCGCTAGTGACAAACTGGATATGCGGACAATTATGCTGTGCATCAACCTCTTTGCAGAACGCTTCAGCACAATGGATCCGAAGCTCGGTGACAAACTGCTCTGGGGTGCCGCAATTGCAGAATACAAGATTCTTGTCGCAAGCATTACCGCGGGCAGATTTGGACCTGAATGCATCGATGTGCCTATCAGATGGGATGATTCTTTGTTCCAGAAGCTGACTGATGCTGTTTATGCAGGTCTTTTTGATACAAGCAAAAATATTCCCAAAGCAAAAATTCACAACGATAAGTTGCCGCCTTTTGCAAACACCCTCGTAACGTGCGTTGAAGAATACGTTGCAAACGTAGCATCAGATTACTACACCAAAAAGAACTGAAACATTTATTTACACCATCGCCGACAGACGGATTTCTCCGCCTGTCGGCTTTATTTTTTGTTTAGCCTTTGAGAACCGCCTTGTAGAGTCTTATATACTCGTTCGCCGAACGGTTCCAGCTGTTGTTGCATTCCATAGCGCGCTTGACAAGAACGTTCCAGCCTTCTTCATTCTGATAACCCTCTACTGCACGGCGAATGCTGTGAAGCATATCGTGTGCGTTGTAGCGTGCAAATGTGAAACCGTTGCCCTCGTTGTCGCCACTGTCGGTGATTGTATCCCTAAGACCGCCTGTTTCACGGACAATCGGGATTGAACCGTAACGCAGAGCAACCATTTGCGAAAGTCCGCAAGGCTCACTCTTGGAGGGCATAAGGAACATATCACTGCCTGCGTAAATCTTACGTGCAAGATCGGGAACAAAGCCGAGACGAAGACCGAGCTGATTGGGATATCTGCCTGCCATCTCCTTGAAAAACTCCTCATACTGCCAGTCACCCGAGCCGAGAACAACAAACTGAATATCTGTTGTTGCGAGAAGCTCATCGAGAATAGCCTTGATAAGATCAAGACCCTTGTGAGAAACAAGGCGTGTTACAAGGCCGACAACTGGAGTGCGCGGATTTTCGGGAAGATTGAACATCTTCTGAAGTTCTGCTTTGTTTGTTGCCTTTGCCGAGAAATCCTCTGCCGAGTAGTTTGCGAAAATATCCTTATCTGTTTCGGGGTTATAGTTTTCAACGTCGATGCCGTTGAGAATGCCCGAAAGCTTGAAGCGTCTCTGCTCAAGAATATTGTCAAGGCCGTGGCTGAACCACGGATCGAGAATTTCGTTTGCGTATGACGGGCTGACGGTTGTTACAACGTTTGCGGTTTCGATTGCGCCCTTCATGAGGTTGACGCAGCCGTTATATTCAACAATGTGCTCTGTTCCGGGCTGAAGGCCGAGAACGTCACCGATAAGCTCCATACCGTAAACACCCTGATACTGGATGTTATGGATTGTGAATACCGTCTTGATATTCTCCCAACCGGGCTGATCGGCATACATTGTTGAGTAGTAGACGGGAGTCATAGCCGTCTGCCAGTCATTACAGTGGATAATATCGGGTTTGAATCCGATATGAGGAATTATCTCAAGCACTGCACGTGCAAAGAAAGCAAATCTTTCAGCATCGTCATAGTGTCCGTAAATACGGTCACGCTTGAAATAATACTGATTGTCAAGCAAGTAGTAAATAACACCGTTGTGTCTTGCTTCAAAAATTCCGCAATACTGTCTGCGCCAGGCAACCGGCACGGAAATATGCGTGATAAAGGTCATCTTGTCCTTAAGTTCCTGACGGATTGTATCGTAAAGAGGCATTACGACACGCGCACCGATAAGTCTTTTACGAAGCGCCTGCGGAAGCGAACCTGCAACGTCTGCGAGTCCGCCGCTTGCAATAAAGGGGAGCGCCTCGCTGGCAGCATATAATACTTTCATACCTGTTCTCCTTAGGGTGGCGGTGATAATCTGAACCGTGTTTTCATCGGATGATTTCCGCCACTTTTTGTTATAATACTCGCAAATCCGAAAGGATCTGCTGTGTTTTGCCTTACAATATATCAGACTACAATTCTCTTACCGACATAAATCGGGAAATCGTCCGCACCGACAAGAGTCTTACCGGGCTTGATAACAACCGATTTGTCGAGAATTACGTTTTCAATGTGTGCGCCTGCACCGATGAAGCAATCCTGCATAATGACACAGTTTTTGACAACTGCGCCCTTTTCAATCTTGACGCTTCTGCCAAGCACACTGCTGTCAACCTCACCCTTGATTTCGCAACCGTCTGAAACAAGGCTGTTTGTGACAGAGCTGTCGATTGCGTAAACTGCAGGCATATCGTCACGTACCTTTGTGTATACGGGACGCTTCTTGTTGAAGAGGTCGTTTCTGTTAGCTCTGTCAAGAAGAAGCATATTTGCCTGATAGTAAGTGTCAAGCGAATCAATGGAAACAACAAAGTTATCCATTCTCATAGCGCATATACGAAGGCTGTTGACGTTTGCCTGGAAAACGTCGATTGCCATACTTGTTTTATGCATTGCATAGGCATCGTTGATAAGTCTTTCAAGCAGAGCCTTTTTCATAAAGAATACGTTGAGAGAATAATCAACATCATCGCCCGATACACCGACTGCAACAGACTTGACTCTTGCATCCTCGCCGACCTCATAGGTCATAAGGTTTGAGAGTGCGGGAGTCTTGCCGCGCTTGCAGACTACGCTGATATCAGCATTTGATTCCTCGTGGAATTTCATAAGCTCATCGATGCTGAAATTCATAACAACGTTACAGTCAGCGATAAGCACGTACTCCTCTTTGGAGCGGCTGATAAAGTGCATATTGCCCTTGAGCGACTCAATGCGGTTGTCAAATGTGCCTGTTTCGGCAAAGCCGAAGGGCGGAAGAAGATACATACCGCTGCGCTTACGGGAAAGGTCCCACGGCTTACCTGTGCCGAGGTGGTCCATAAGTGACTGATAGTTGCTCTTTGTAATAACGCCGACCTTGCTGATACCTGCATTAACAAGGTTGGAAAGTGTGAAATCTATAAGGCGATATCTGCCTCCGAAAGGTACGGAGCCCATTGTACGCATATTTGTAAGCTCCGGAATAACCTCATCGTAAGCGTTTGAATGGATAATTGCAAGAACATCATTTGCTCTGATCATTTTTCATTCCTCCTCACTTTGCAGCAGGCACATCTTCGCCTGCCATAGCCTTGGGAGCGACTTTAGCGCCTGCGCCGACTGTTACGCCTGCACCGACAACTGCTACGCCCCAGTCATCACGGTCAGCCACATTCTCGGGCTTTTCGCCGACAACCGCACCGGACTCGATAACTGCGTTTTCGGCAACGATTGCATACTGAACAACAGCGCCCTTCTTGATAACGGTGCCGGGCATAATGATTGAGGAATCGACCTTTGCACCCTCTTCAACAACAACGTCTGCAAAGAGCACGGAATAGTCAATATCACCGTCGATGCAGCAACCTTCAGCCATCATTGAATTCTCAACCTTAGCGGTAGAGGAAACGAAGTGAGGCGGTGATGCGGGTGACTTGGAGTAAATTCTCCACTCATTATCGGAAAGGTCGAGATCAACCGACGGACGAAGCAGGTCAAGGTTTGCTTCCCAGAGGCTGTCGATTGTTCCGACATCCTTCCAGTAGCCGTCGAAGTGATAAGCGAAAAGTCTCTCTCCCGCCTCGTGCATTGCAGGAATAAGGTTCTTACCGAAGTCGTTGCTTGAGTTCGGGTCAGCCTCGTCTGCAAGCAGATATTCGCGAAGCTTCTTCCATGTGAAAATGTAGACACCCATTGATGCCTTGTTGCTGCTGGGAACCTCGGGCTTCTCCTCAAATGCTGTGATAGCGCCCTCATCGTCAACAAGCATCAGACCGAAACGTGATGCCTCATCCCACGGAACTTCGAGCATTGCGATTGTGCAGGCTGCATTCTTCTCTTTATGGAATGCTAACATCTTGGAATAATCCATCTTGTAAATATGGTCACCCGAAAGGATGCATACGTACTCGGGATCATATCTGTCGATAAAGTTGATATTCTGGTAAATTGCGTTTGCTGTGCCCTTATACCACTCGCTGCCCTTTATCTGCTGATAGGGTGAGAGGATGTGGACACCGCCGCTTGCGCGGTCAAGGTCCCATGCAGCGCCGTTGCCGATATAGTCGTTAAGCTCAAGCGGCTGGTACTGGGTGAGAACGCCGACTGTGTAAATACCTGAGTTTACACAGTTGGAAAGAGGGAAATCAATAATTCTGTATTTTCCTCCGTAGGGTACGGCAGGCTTAGCAATGTTCTTGGTAAGAATACCAAGTCTGCTGCCCTGTCCGCCGGCGAGCAGCATAGCAATACATTCAGCTTTCTGTGACATTTCTTGATAACCTCCTTGTTATTTGGGGAACTCTTCAGAGTTTGGTATATATATTTATTATGCGGTCTGTCCAGGTTGAGAGCCGGTAATCTTTCTTTATCTGCTCTGCCTGAGCAGTAAAGGCATCCGCATCTGCCGCACCGCTGAGTGCAGACATCAGCTGACCCTTCAACTGACCGACATTTTCACTTTCAAAATAATATCCGCACGGCAGCTTAAGACTTGCATGAGCCGGGATATCGCTCAGCACAACGGGAATTCTGAGATAAGACGCTTCAACAACCGAATACGGCAAACCTTCGCTTCTGCTCGGTGCGAGGAATGCATCGCACAGCTTATAGTAGCTTGCAATATCGTTACGCGGCGGCAACAGATGAAGCCATGAAGGAATAGCACCGAAGCGTTTTGTTATCTTGCCCTTTATCTCGTCAACGTTTGAGGTGAGGATGAGAATAAGCTGTAAATCCTCTCCGCTTTCATTCAGCCCGTCCACTGCCTCAAGCGCAAGGTCAACACCCTTGACTTCATAGAGAAATCCAAACATCATAAGTGTCTTTGCACTTGCGCTCAGACCCAGTGCCGCTTTGTCGAGCACTTCATATTCATCTAGTCTTGGGAACCAGATTGCGTTTTTTGCCGTATAAGCAGGATTCTTCGGGTAATATTTTTTGGCATCCGATGTCAGCTTTTCGCTGCAACCGATAAAAGTCTTTCTGCTGAGAAGCAGCTTTTCAATAAACCGTGCAACGCCGCTGTGAATCGTCAGCGCGCAGTGAAGATGAACAACGTGCTTAACACCGAGCATTACCGATGCCAGGTCAAACGTCAGCAAATAAGGCAGCTTGTAGAAGTGGGAATGTATTATTCCGATATTGTGCCGCTTTATTATACCGCGCACCGTCTTCACATTCTGCAATAAACTGTCGCCGAGAAAATAAACCGTTGCCTCTTTTTTCAGCTCCTGCGCCCACTCACGCTTTTCCGTTGCCGCAGGGAAGAGGTATACCACCTCTCCGCCCTGTTGTTCAATGCAGGGTCTGAGGAACTCGAGCGAGTTGATAAAGTTGCCGCGGCAAGGTGATTTAAAATCGGCAAAGTGCAGTACACCGCGAGCCTTATCATTTCTTTTCAACTTTTTTCGGCTCCTTTTTACGCACGGGATTCCTGCGCACGAGTCTGAGATAAATTGTGCTCAGACCTGCAAGCTCGAGCGATATGCTCTGGTCGTGACCGTGCATCGGTCTTTCTGACGATTTGATTTTGCCGGTGCTTCCCTTACCGGTACCGCCGAACTGCTCTTCATCGGAGTTGAAGACAACTTCGTAAGTGCCGCCGTAGGGAACGCCTATTTCATAGCCGCTGCGGAACACCGTAGTGAGATTAGATACTGCAATAATCTCCTTGCCGTTTTTGTCAATTCTTCGGAAAGCGATAACGGAATTTGAGTTATCGTTGCTGGAAATCCAGTTGAAGCCTTCCCAACCGAAATCGACCTCCCACAAAGGAGCGTTTGCGGCATAGAACTTGTTGAGTGCGCGGGTGTAATTGAGCAGCTGCTTATGAGCATCATAATCTAACAGCAACCAATCAAGACCGCTGTCGTACTTCCACTCAATAAACTGGCCGAACTCCTGACCCATGAAAAGCATCTTCTTACCGGGATGAGCGTACATATAGCCGAGGAAAGAACGCACACCGGCAAACTTCTCTTCATAAGTGCCGGGCATTTTATTTATCAGCGAACACTTGCCGTGAACGACCTCATCGTGTGAAATCGGCAGGACAAAATTTTCAGAAAAAGCATAGAAGAAGGAGAAAGTGAGACAATTGTGGTTGTTTTTGCGATGAATACCGTCGAGCGAGAAGTAACGCATACAGTCATTCATCCAACCCATATTCCACTTGAAGTTGAAACCGAGACCGCCCATAAACGTGGGCTTTGAAACCATCGGGAATGCCGTTGATTCTTCGGCAATCATCATACAGTCGTAAAAATCGCGGAAGATGGATTCGTTGAGCTTCTGAAGGAATTCAATTGCCTCAAGGTTTTCGTTGCCGCCGTTTTTGTTTGCAATCCATTGACCGTCGTCACGGTCATAATCAAGATAAAGCATTGATGCAACGGCATCGATACGAAGCCCGTCAAAATGATATTTATCAAGCCAGATTGCAGCGCTTGACATCAGGAAGCTCTGAACCTGGGTCTTTCCGTAATCAAAAACTCTTGTGCCCCAGGAGTAATGCTCGCCCTTGCGCGGATCGGCATACTCGTAACAGGCTGTACCGTCAAACTCATAAAGACCGTGGGCATCCTTCGGGAAATGGGCAGGCACCCAGTCCATAATGACACCGATTCCCGCCTCGTGACATTTATCGACAAGATACATAAGATCTTCAGGTGTGCCGTAGCGTGAGGTGGGGGCAAAATAGCCCGTAACCTGATAGCCCCACGAACCGTCAAACGGATATTCGCTCAGCGGCATAAACTCGATATGAGTGTAACCCATATCTTTAACGTAAGGAACCAGCTCATCAGCCATTGCACGGTATGAGAGAAAATTGCCGTCATCATACTGCTTCCAGGAGCCTGCGTGCACCTCGTAAATATTTACGGGGCTTTCATATACGCTCGTCTTTCTGCGCTTTTCAAGCCATTTTGAATCGTGCCACTCGTAACCGTCGATATCGTAAAGCTTTGATGCGTTATCGGGTCTTGTTTCGGCATGGAAAGCGTACGGATCACACTTAAAAAACTCCCTGCCGTCACGCGCACGGATGAAATACTTATATGAATCATATATCTTCAGACCGCTCAACGTGGTTTCCCACACACCGCTGTCATCCACCCTGTGCATCGGAGAGGCATCGCCCTGCCAGCCGTTGAATTCACCGACCACGCTGACCTGAGCTGCATTGGGTGCCCAGACACGGAAAACCACACTGTCTTCACCGACAAAATGAGCACCGAGATATTCGTATGCTCTTGCGTTTTCGCCCTTATTGAACAAGTAAAGAGGGACATTACCCATTTTAACGACGAGCTCCTTTCACTTAAGGCACCGCAACAGCGCGGTGTCACCTAATTATACAAAATCATCATAACAAATATTATATTAAAATTCAAGTATTTATTTGTATTTTGTTACAAGATAAGTATAAAAAAAACTGAAATATTTGTGTATTTTGTTACAAAAACGTTTTGTAAGCGGTTTATCAGGCAACAATTTCTTTTTATGTTTCACATTTTCCTTAAGTTTTGCGCACCGACAGGTTCACGTCTTGTTCATAAATTGTTAACAATATCACCCCTAAAAACGCCATTATGGAATAAAATTCACGCAAATTTGAGCATTTTTGTCGAAAATTATTAACAAATTGTTACGATTGTTAAGGTTCAGTTAAGGTTCACTTGTTATAATTCGACCTGTAACAAATGGGAATATTGAAAAAATCAACATTACCGGAGGACAAAATGAATAAGACAAACAAAAATGAACTTCTGGCACCTGCCACCAAATCGTTCTACAAAGTCCGCGAATTCAGCACAATCAAAGAGCTGCTTAATCAGACATGTGAGCTTTACGGCGAGCGCAATGCTTTTGAAATCAAGCTGAAAGATTCAAGCAAACTTATAACTTTCAACGAATATATCAGCGACATCAACGCACTCGGCACAGCACTTCTCTCAATGGGTTACAAGGGCAAGCACCTTGCTATCTCCGCAAACAACCGTTACGAGTGGTGCCTGAGCTATATGGCAATAATAAACGGCATCGGTGTTGCAGTACCGATTGATAAAGAGCTTCTCTTCCCCGACATCAACGGCATTCTTAACACATCCGATTCCGAGCTCATCTTCTGCGACAAGCACCTTCTCAAGGTACTTGAAAGAGACAAGATGAACCCCGACATCAAGATTGTCTGCTTTGACTATGAGGAAGACGAAGACGGTATCCTCTCATTCTCAAAGCTTGTTGCAAAGGGCAGAGAATTGCTTGCTGCAGGTAACAAAGAATACCTCAACGCTGAGATTGACCCCGATAAACTGTGCTCACTTCTTTTCACATCGGGCACAACAGGCACGGCAAAGGGCGTTATGCTCTGCCATCGCAACTTCTGCTTCGAAGTTAAAGCAGCAATGAGCGTGCTCAAGATTTATCCGGAGGATACAGGCATCTCACTGCTTCCCCTCCACCACACATATGAAAGCACAATCATCCTCTTCTTTGCTCCCTACTGCGGTGCAAAGGTTACCTTCTGTGATGGCTTCAAATATGTGCTCAAGAATATGAAGGAGTTCTCTCCCTCAATCTTCGTTGCCGTTCCCCTCATCCTCGAAACCGTACACCGCCGTCTTATGCAGCGCATCAAAGCAAAGCCCCACGGCGAGTTCCTTTTCAAGTTCGGTTCAAAGGTATGTAAGATTGCAGGCAAGGTCGGCATCGACCTTCGCAAGGTATTCTTCAAGGAAATTCAGGACGCTTTCGGCGGCAATATGCGCCTTATCATCTGCGGTGCAGCTCCCATCCGCCCCGAAATACTCCGTGATTTCGAAGCATTCGGCATCCAGATTCTCTTCGGCTACGGTCTTACAGAGTGTGCACCGCTTGCAGTTATGAACAACGACAAGCTTCACCTTGCAGAGTCCGTCGGTCATGCACTTCCCGGCACACAGGCAAAGATCATTGATCCCGACCCGCAGACCGGTTGCGGTGAACTTTGTGTCAAGGGTCAGATGGTTATGCTCGGCTACTACAACAACCCCGAAGCAACAGCTGAGGTTATTGACGAGGAAGGCTTCCTCCACACAGGCGACCTTGCAAAGCTTGACGACAAGGGCAGAGTTTACATCAGCGGCAGAATCAAGAACGTTATCGTTACCGAAAACGGCAAGAACATCTACCCCGAAGAGCTTGAGTATCATCTCAGCCTCAATCCCCTCGTCAACGAGGTTATGGTTTACGCTGAAGAAAACGAAAAGGGCGAAACACTTGTCAAGTGCTCCATCTTCCCCGACGACGAATCTCTTAAAGAGCATTTCGGTGAGAGCGAATACACAGATGATGACCTTCAGTCACTCTTCGCAGACGTTGTCAAGGAGGTTAACCACAAGCTTCCCGCATACAAACATATCCGCGGCTTCAAGCTCAGAAAGTCCGAATTCCTCAAGAGCGCATCAAAGAAGATTCTCCGCTTCAAGGACGAAAACTTTACAGACGGCTCCAACAACTAAAAACAGCCCGACTGATTTCACAGGCAGTGAGTCAGTCGGGTTTTTATTTCAGATAAAGGGAGTTTAAACAGTAGGGGCAGCAACCTGCCGCCCGAATTTTCAGCCTCCTCTGACGAGGGAGCTTTTTAAGCACCTTAAAACAGTGTCATTTTGAGCGACAATCGAAGAATCTTTTAGATGGCACATTGTTTTTTCGGACGAGCAATGGTCGCCCCTACGCCGTTCAGGATGACAGTTTTTTTCGTAATGATGTTTGAGCTTATATTGCTTTTTATTCTTGCTCTGCAATTTTGATTTTTACACCAATATCTTCAAACTGCATCAGATCGTCTTCCGAAGATTCGCCGTCGGTAATAATGCAGTTCAGTTTGTTTGCAGGACAGATGCTGATTATAGAATCAAAGCCGATTTTTTCAACAGGATATAAACCATAAACTGTTTTTGAGTTGTTTATGATTGCATTAGTCAACTCAACACTTCTTGACTTCTGAATTGAAAGACCGAACTTTGCCGAAACACAAGCAGACGTAACAAAGCACTTATCAAAGCGAAGTCTGTTGATTATCGATAATGCAAAGCTGTCATAAAAACAGCCGTTTCCCTGCATTTCGCCGCCTGCAAGAATAACAGCTATGTTCTCCTTTTTACGAAGCTCTTCTGCAATAGAAATTGAATTTGTAACAACGGTACAATTTATATCTCCTATATTCTGTGCCATAAGGTAACCGACACTTGCATTGGTAATATAAACAACATCATTTTCTGCAATCTCTTTGACAGCTGCCTTGGCTATTGCAAGATAGTTCTCCTTAACCTCAACCACCCGCTCATCGGGAGAAAGATTTTTGATTACATTTCCGCCGATTTGTCTTGCGGGAATAGCACCGCCGTGAGTTCTTTTCAAAAGTCCCTGTTCTTCAAGAAGTCTTAAATCCCTTTTTGCGGAGTCGTAGCTGATTTGAAAAGTTTCCTGAATTTCAGAATTTGATATCCTGCCTTTTTCTGATAAGATTCTGAGAATTTCCTGATGTCTTTCTTCGATAAACATTTTTCTTCTCCTTTATTAACGCTTTTTAACGTTTTTCTCTGAGCTCAAGTGCAATATATCACACTTATTCACGATTGTCAACACTTTTCGTGAATTTATTTGAAATCGTTAATTAGCGTGAACAAACATTAAAACTCCACCTACCGGACAAAAACGGTAAGCGGAGTTCTTTATATAGTTATTAACCTTATTGAATTTTATTTTGCTTTGTAGAGCATAATAACCGCTTTGGGTGTTTCGTTGATTGTCAGCGTCATACCGTCCGACATCAACTCACTGCCCTTCATCTCATAAACTGTATCGGGGTTATCATAATCATACACTTCATAAACCGTGTCAGACTCAAGTCCGCTGAGTCTGAGCTTATATGAGCTGTCTTTGACGTTTTCACGCTTGTAAATGAGCGCCGTGCCTTCCTTTGCATCGGTATCAAACTGCATTGCAAGGTACTTCTCTGTATCAAGACCACCGTTTGTCAGCGGATAGTAGTTGCCTACCATAAACTCTCTGATATCTCTGTAGCCGATTTTCTGTGAACAGCAGATAATGTTTGTACGGTCTGCATACTCGCCGTCAACATATGCGCAGGTGCCGTTATAGGGCAGCCAGAATGAAAGGCCGTAGGTCTGCGACTGTGTAGCCTGAAGGATGTCGGGCTTTGATTTACCGTTTTCATCCATACAGTTATAGTCACTTCTCCAGAGCGGAATGCTTCTGCGTGCCATCTCAACATCAATACGCTTGCCGCCTGAGCAGCAGTTATCAATCATCAGGCCGGGATTATCTTCAACAAGTGTGTCGAGCATTCTGTACAGATTTGTAACGTAGTGGTTTTCGGTTATGCCTTTTCTGCCGTCGCCCCATCTTGAGTCAGCCTCTTCCCAGTAAGGCAGGGGTTCAGGTATGCTGTCGATTCTAAGATAGTCAACACCGTTTTGTGTGATTGAACGCTGCATAATGCCCGTAATATACTCAAGGCAATCCTCATTTGCGAGGTTTACACAGTTTCTCTCCTCATCCTCTTCTACAAGCCAGCCATCGTGCTTGATGCATTCGTTATAAACTTCCGTGCCCGTACTGCAACGCTCGGGTTCGTGCCAGAGAATCAGACCGATACCCTTTTCGTGTGCAGCCTGCGACACCTCGGCAAAGCCTCTGTCAAACTTTTTCGGGTCAACAAACCAGTTGCCGACGCTGTCGCCCCAGTTTGTCCTTATCGGAAACCATCCTGCATCAACCCAATAATAGTCAACCGCTTCGGCAAACCAATCGGGAATTGAATTAATGTTTGCGACAACCGAATCAATTGTTGACTCGGGCCATTCAATGCCGACACCCGATGTTGTGATGGGCTTTGTGCCCTCGGGATAAACGCAGTCAACCGTAAATCTGCGGTAGCAGTTGAAGCCTTTGAGTGCATTATCACCGCTGTAGAACGTGAGCGTTACAAGCGGAGAGCGTATGCTTTCGTCAGCTTTAAGGAAGCCGGAGAAGGTCTCCTGCTTTGCTTTGATTTTTACGCCGTCAAAGGTCTGTGCAAGTGAAGTGAACCACTGACCTGACCAACCGACAGCCAGCGTTGCGGATGCATCGCTGCCGTGAAGATTGAAGTAAGGCAAAACAGATTCTGTGCGTCCTCCGTTAGCGGTCAGATTCATAGGCAGGAAGCTGAGATGCGACTTCATAAGCTGAAAATCCTCAGCTGCAGGCTCACTGCCCTTGTTCATATAGACCTCTGCCTTGCCTGTGGGCAGAACGCAGTCTGCTGCATAAAAATCCTTGATTACGGGAGAGTTTTCCGCAGCTGTATTATTGATGAAAACAGTCCACTCACAAGTGGCGTATTCTTCATAAATCGTGGCTTCAACGGTTGCTACCAGCCCACTGTGTTTATGGGTAAGAGTAATATAAGTTGTTTTACCGCCGCAATAAATTTCGTCCTCGCGACCCTCTGCACCGACAGATATATCCCAATCGTCCAAATTCTTTCGTAGAGATTTGCCGCCTACGGTAAAGTTATATGCAGGCTTATCGGTACAGAGCACATTTTCGTTGTACCAGCTTCTGCAGCTGTCCTTTTCAGCCTGTGTTACGGCTGTCTGAGCCGCATCCATCGGCTCAAATTCAACCTGAGTTGTGCTTGTCAGGTCAAGAGCTGCACGGTCAACCATAAACTTGAAATTCGAATCGCTGACCGCAATTGAAGAAATCAAAAACAGCAGCACCTGAAGAAGCGAAAGCAGCGTTTTCATACGCATTTTTACCTCCGTTTTTTATAATAAATATTGACAATCATTATATTACAAACACTCCGCTGTTACAAGCATCTGAAAGAAAAACAATCATTTCTTATGCTTTCGAGCATTTTTGCTCGGCAATGTGCAACAACTGCCCGCAAAAAAAGTGTGCAATCTGCACAAACAGAGGTTTATCAAAAATACGCTGTTTGGCGTTGCCGCCGATTTTTATCAAACGGCACTTTTATTCATTGACGAAGTAGTTTTTTGTGGTATAATATGTATTACGCGAACGAAATCGTATAGGCTTTTTTGCCTTCATCAACTATATCAGAGGGAGATTGTTTTACTATGTATGTTAAAGATGTAACTGTTCAGAATCAGGTCGGTCTTCACGCCCGTCCCGCAACATTCTTCATCCAGAAGGCAAATGAGTTCAAGTCTTCTATTTGGGTAGAGAAAGAGGATCGCCGTGTTAACGCAAAGAGCCTTCTCGGTGTTCTTTCACTCGGCATCATGGGTGGCACAGACATCCGCATCATCGCAGGCGGCGCAGACGAAACACAGGCTGTTGACGAGCTTGTTCGCCTTGTAGAATCCGGCTTCTCTGAGTAAGTTATTGCTCATTATCAACTAAAACATCTTGTCATGTCAGTTTTCTCCGCACATGGCAAGATTTTTTATTTTAGCCAAAGGAGCAGTTAAATGCAGAAATTCAAAACCGCACTGATGGACGAAGCTGCACTTATCCGTGCAGTAAGACGAATATCGCACGAAATTGTCGAGCGCAACAAGGGCACGGACGGTCTTGTTCTCGTAGGTATCAAGAGCAGGGGACTTCCGCTGGCAAAGATGATAAAAGATAATATCGCTGCGCTTGAGGGTGTTGAGCTTCCGCTTGAAATGCTCGACACAAGCCTTTACCGCGATGACGTTGAAAAACCTCTCAACGCTTCGTTAAAGCCGCTCGCAACCGACATTACCGGCAAACGGGTAATACTTGTTGACGATGTACTCTACACAGGCAGAACGGTAAGAGCCGCAATTGAGGCTGTTTTCTCTATCGGCAGACCTGCACGCATTCAGCTTGCCGTGCTCATTGACAGAGGTCACCGTGAGCTTCCGATAAGGGCCGACTATATCGGCAAGAATATACCGACCTCAAGAAGTGAGGCTGTAGCTGTTTATGTTAAAGAAATTGACGGAAGATACGGCGCAGAAATACTCGAGAACATATAAAATGGGATGTAAAAAAAGCGAAGACCGTATAAAACCATATAAATAAGCCATGGGGTTCTGCAGAATAAAACTGTAGAACCCCATAAATTTTTTCGAAATCATTAATTGTATTTTTGTGTTTTATACTACGAACAAACTTCGCCACTCGGCGTACCCTTGTACGCCTTCAGGCAAGCAAAATCAAGTCTGAAGCCTTGATTTTGCTCAGTTTGTCCGTTCTTCAGCTTTTTTCTTATCCCATTAAAGGAGGCTGCAAAAAACTTTCGTTTTTTGCAGCCCATTGTTATCAATATTAATCAGCCTCTGTCCTCAATGGGCACATAAGCCATTTCTTCTTTAACGCTTGTATAAGCAGGACGGATTATCTTGCCTGAGTTCTGAATTTCTTCCATACGGTGAGCACTCCAGCCTGCGATTCTTGCAACGGCAAATATGGGAGTGAACAGTTCATACGGCAGGCCGAGCATCTTGTATACCATGCCCGAATAGAAGTCAACGTTAGCGCTGACACCCTTGTACATTTTGCGCTTTTCGGCAATAATCTGTGGAGCCATTTTTTCAACGGTCTCATAAAGCTCAAACTCATCCTGCATTCCCTTTTCCTCAGAGAGCTTTCTTGCATAGGTGCGAAGAATATCCGCTCTCGGATCTGACAGAGAATAGACAGCATGGCCCATACCGTAGATAAGGCCCGCCTTATCAAACGCCTGCTTATCGAGAAGGGCTACGAGATAATTCTTTACAGCCTCCTTGTCGCCGGTGTCGAGGTTCGCTTTCATATCGTCAAACATCTGCATAACCTTGATGTTTGCACCGCCGTGACGCGGACCCTTGAGCGAGCCGAGTGCGGCAGAAACAGCCGAGTAAGTATCTGTGCCGGATGAGCTGACAACGTGTGTTGTGAAGGTGGAGTTATTGCCGCCGCCGTGCTCCGCGTGAAGCACAAGAGTAAGATCAAGTATCTTTGCTTCAAGCTCTGTATACTGTCCGTCTTCACGGAGAATATACAGCAGGTTTTCCGCAGTGTTAAGCTCCTTCTTCGGATAGTGAATAAACAGGCTGTTATTCTGATGATAATGCTGGTATGAATGGTATGCATAAACTGCAAGCAGCGGAAATCTTGCAATAAGCTGTAAGCTCTGACGAAGAATGTTGGCGGTTGATATATCGTCGGGATTTTCATCGTATGTATACAGAGCCAACACACATCTTGAGAGAATGTTCATCATATCCTTGCCGGGTGCCTTGAGAATCATATCGCGCACAAACGACGGAGGCAGTGAACGGTAGACAGACAGCTGCTCGCAGAATCTGTCAAGCTCGACCTTGGTGGGAAGCTTTGAAAAAAGGAGAAGATATATGGTCTCCTCAAAGCCGGGGTGGTTGCCCTTTGCAAAGCCGTCGACAAGGCTTCTTACGTTTACGCCTCTGTAATAAAGCTGGCCCTCACAGGAGATATCGTTACCGTTTTCATCCTTATCCTTTGCTTTGATTCTTGAAATTTCGGTAAGACCTGCAACAACACCGTTGCCGTCTATATCGCGCAAACCACGCTTTACATCATACTGCTTATACATCTCGGGTGTAATGTTATTGTTCGCATCGGAGATTGCAACAAGCTCTTCTATATATGAGTGATTTCAGAATAATTCATTTTATTTTCCTTTCTGCCGTCGGATATTACAAATTCCACTTCATGTATTATAGCATATAATCTTCTGTATGTAAAACTATATATATTATTATCAATTTGTAAAACTTGTTTGGAAAAAATATGGAGACAGCTGCCTGAAAAAACAGCTGTCTCCCGTTTTGATATATTATTTTTGTTTTTCACCGTGGCAGATATCACTCATTGCACATCCTGAACAGCCGCAGGAGCAGGAGCCCTTGCCCTTTTTCTTGTTTCTGAAATGGAAGAAAATCACAAGTGCAACCAGCACCGCAATGATTGCCGCCACAATAATTGTAGGCCAATCCATATTATTTTACTCCTGTTGATTTTTTTGTTTTATTATTGCTTTTTCTGAAAAGCATAAACAGCATAAACACCAGAACAACGATTGCCGCCGCCGTGCCGACAGTAAAGTCGGAGGTAATAAAGAACATACCCAGCTGATATACAATAAGCGAAACAGCATAAGCAAACGCACACATATAGCCGATTGCGCCGACAGTCCACTTTGCACTGTTCATCTCACGTCTTATTGCACCCATAGCCGCAAAGCAAGGTGCACAGAGGAGGTTGAACATAAGGAACGAATATGCAGAAAGCTTGCTGCCGCCGAAAATTTCGGAAGCGATGAAAGCGTAGTTCGTTTCTTCAACGCCTGCCATTGAGGAGAGAGAACCGAAAACACCGACAATTTCCTCCTTGGCTACAAGACCGAGGATGGTAGCAACCGCTGCCTGCCATCTGCCGAAGCCGAGGGGCTTGAATATAACGGCAATAACCTCACCGATTGTGTTGAGAATAGACTGCTCATTCTCCGCAATATAGTGAAGACCGCCATCAAAAGAGAGTGAATTGAGCACCCAGATGATAACGCTTGCGGCAAAAATAACAGTACCTGCACGCTTGATAAAGCTCCAGCCACGTTCCCATGTTGCACGGAAAATATTGGCGGGCAGCGGAGCGTGATAAGCAGGAAGCTCCATAACAAAGGGAGCAGGTTTGCCCGCAAGAGCTTTTGTCTTTTTCAGGATGATACCCGAAACAACTACAGCGGCAATACCGAGGAAATACGCCGATGTTGCAATAAGCGGACTGCCGCCGAAAAGTGCCGCCGCAATCATACCGACAACGGGCATTTTTGCGCTGCACGGAATAAAGCCTGTTGTGATAACCGTAATTCTTCTGTCGCGCTCCTGCTCGATTGTACGGGAAGCCATAATACCGGGAACACCGCAACCGGATGCGATAAGCATGGGAATAAAGCTCTTACCTGAAAGACCGAACTTACGGAAAAGACGGTCCATAATAAACGCAACACGTGACATATAACCGATATCTTCAAGAATTGAGAGAAGCAGGAACAGCACAAAAATCTGCGGCACAAAGCCGAGAACTGCACCGACACCGCCGACTACACCGTCCTGAATCAGGCTGTAAAGCCACTCAGCTATAACAGGTGTGCCGTCTGCCGAGAGAAGAACCTTATCCAGAAGTTCGGGCACACTCAGCCAATTTGAGAAAAGCGAATAGCCGAAGAATTCCGGGTCAAGGTCTTTGAACGAGCCGAAAAGTCCGTCGTTCATAAAAGCAACCGTCCAGTCACCTATCGTGCCGATTGAAAGCGTGTAAACCAGCATCATTACAAGAACAAAAATCGGGAAAGCGAGGAAACGGTTTGTTACAACCTTGTCGATTTTATCTGATATTGACTGTCTTGTGAGGTTCTTTTTCTTGTAGCACTGCTGAGTGATACCTGTTATGTACAGATAACGCTCGTTTGCGATGATGCTTTCCGCATCGTCGTCAAGCTCTTCTTCAGCTGCCTTTATATCTGTTTCAATATGACTGATAATATCCTGAGAAAGGCCGAGATGCTCAAGTGCTTTTTCATCGCGCTCAAAAATCTTTATTGCAAACCAACGCTGCTGATCGGCAGGCATATCGTGAATTGCAGCCTCTTCAATGTGAGCAAGTGCGTGTTCAACGGCACCTGAAAAGCTGTGAATCGGCACGCTTTTTTTCTTCTGTGCCGCTGCAATCGCTGCCTCTGCAGCCTCTTCTATACCCTGACCCTTGAGTGCGGATATTTCAATAACTCTGCATCCGATCTTTTTCTCAAGAATCTCTATGTCGATCTTATCGCCGTTCTTTCTGACGATATCCATCATATTGATTGCAATAACAACGGGCACACCAATCTCCATCAGCTGTGTCGTGAGGTAAAGGTTACGCTCAAGACAAGTGCCGTCAACAATATTGAGAATTACATCGGGACGCTCACCGATAAGGTAGTTACGCGCAACAACCTCTTCAAGTGTGTAAGGGGAAAGCGAATATATACCGGGCAGGTCAACTATGGTAACACCGTCGTATTTTTTGATTCTGCCTTCCTTCTTCTCAACAGTAACACCGGGCCAGTTGCCGACAAACTGATTGGAACCTGTGAGTGCATTGAACAGCGTTGTTTTACCGCAGTTCGGGTTGCCCGCAAGGGCTATTCTGATATCCATTGAAAATGTTCCTCTCTTTCACGCTGCGTCAATTGAACCGCAGCGACTGTTTGCAAAAATGTATTTATTCTACTTCGATCATCTCGGCATCTGCCTTGCGCAGTGAAAGCTCATAGCCTCTGACCATAAGCTCAAGCGGATCACCCAGCGGCGCAACCTTGCGCACATAAATCTCCACACCTTTGGTGATTCCCATATCCATAATCCTGCGCTTGACGGGACCTTCACCGTGAAGCTTGACTACCTTTGTGGTAGCACCAACCTTAATATCTCTGAGTGTTTTCATAATATATACCTCCGCTGTACCGTGTTAGCATCCGCTAACTCAATGACACAATTTTTGGTTAGCCACCGCTAACCATCACATATTATAACTGTACTTTTCGGCAATGTCAAGCATTTTTCCAAAAAATCTCAATTAGTTTTCACTAAAAACTTTATGAGCAGACAGCGCTTGTCATAACACTGTCTGCTCATTTTTTCAGTTATCAATAATATTACGTATCCATATTCCTTTTTTGACGAGGATGAAGCCGATTACACTTTTGAAGACTTCGATAAGCTGGATTACTATAAACAGAGGCACTATCGGTAAATCCGTGAAATTGGCAAGCACCATAGCAAGCGGCACAGCAATAAGCCACATAGAGCAGCTGTCAAAAACAAAGGTGAGCAGAGTTCTGCCGCCTGAACGGATTGTGAAGTAGCAATCGTGTGCAAAAGCCATAACGGGCATTATCGCAGCACCGACAAGCAATAACTTTGTCGCAAGCTCTCTGACGTTTTCCGAGGTATTGTAAATATGAGGAATAAACGGTGAACAGACAGCAAGCATTGCGCCCATTATAACGCAGCCGCCAACCGTTGCAGTTATAAGCCTCCACGCTGTCTGCTTTGCTTTTTCAACTTCGTTTGCACCCAGATGCTGACCGACCATTATAGCAATCGCATTACCCATCGAAAGGAAAACAACGTTAAAAAGGTTTGCAACGGTCGAAGAGATGTTTGCAGCTGCAACAACGTCAAGACCTCTAACGGAGTAGCACTGATTGAGTGTTGCCATACCTGCCGACCAGAGTGCTTCATTAACAAGCAGAGGCATTCCCCTTTTCAGAATATCGCACGCGAGCTTGCGCGGCATTTTCATACTGCGGTAAGCACCCTTTATAAACGGAAAACGTCCGGAATGAGTGTGAGTGAAAATCACAAGAATAAACATCTCAACATAGCGTGAAAGAACGGTTGCAACAGCCGCGCCGACAACGCCGAGCTTCGGGAAACCGAAAGCACCGAAAATAAGAAGGTAATTGAAAACAAGGTTTACCAGAATTGCAACAACGCTCGCCGTCATCGGCAGCTTTGTTTCACCAAGCTCACGCAGAGAACTTGAATAGACCTGAGAGAGTGCAAAAGGCACGATGCCTGCAAGCATTACGCTCAGATAATCCATCGCAAAGCCGAGTGTACTTTCAATATCCTGCGCAGAAGTACCCTCTGCAAGGTAGAGTGAAACCAGCTTTTCGGGGAATGCAATAAACACAACCATTGCCACAGCCACCATGGCAAACGCAATCATCAGCTTTGCTCTGAAGCAGCTTCGCACGCCGTTGTCATCCCCGGCGCCGGCATACTGCGTTGCGAAAATACCTGCACCGGAAAGTCCGCCGAAAATGCATATATAAAAAACAAACAGCAGCTGGTTATCTATTGCAACAGCTGACATTTCAAGCGTGCCGACCCTGCCGACCATAATATTATCAAGTAAGCTGACAACGTTTGTTATTGTGTTTTGTATTATTATGGGAATTACGATGGTGAACATTCTTGCATAAAACTGCTTATCACCGATCAGATTGCTTTTTAGACTTGAGCCTTTGGTCTTATTCACCGTTTCTCCTCCGAAGTATAATAAGTTACAACTAAATATAGCATATGCAAAATTGTATGTAAACATCGCTCACTGCGCTTTTACACAAAATTACAGAGAGACTCTTTTAGAAGCGTCTCTCTGCTGTTTTTTATGCAACCTCATTGTAGAATATTTCAAGAATCATTTCGTAAGCTGCTTTTGTATCCATATAAAATTCAGCATACTTTGCGCCAAGCTTCATTTCGCCCGGAACAGTGGCGGTTTCAAGTCCGTTCACACCTTTCGACATAAGCTTTGTTGCAAGATAGGTTACCGAGCTTAGGTCAACATTTGTACAGGAATACTGTGTTGCAGTGTTATAAAGTCTTGTTATTGTACCGAGATCGTTCATTGCCGAATTGACAGCCGTGGAAGCAAACGCCTTGACATAAGCTGTCTGACGGTTCATTCTGCGAAGGCTGGCTTCGGTATCGCCGCCTCTCTCACGGACAAATTTAACTGCCTGCTTACCGTAGAGAGTAACAGCCTGACCTGCCGTAAAATCACCGATTGTTTCGGGCGACACAACGGTTACACCGCCAACAGCATCGTTAATCGGACCGATACCTTCAATATCGAGCGAAATATATGAATTTATCGGGATACCGAAAAGAACACGCTGAATTGCCTCAACAGTGTTTTTACAGCTTGTATGCTTGCCGTCACCGTAGGCATAGGCAAGACAGAGCTGTCTGCTTTCAACGCCAACGTATTCTCCCTTTGTGGTATACACACCGATATCAACCATAATATCACGGGGAATTGAAATAACGGTAACTTTACCGCTTACGGTGTCGAGCGCAAGAACCATATTCGTATCAGACTGACCGCCCGTACCGATCTTTCCGCCGTAAGAGCCGAGATCGTCTTTGTCAACACCCATACATGCTATTGACGTGATATTTTCATTCAGGCGATATGTTTTTCCGTTATAGATAACCGTTTTACCGTCGTTCTCGACAACAGCCTCGTCGATGCTTTCGATTATAACGTTATCGTACGAAACAAGTTTTTGCTGACCTTTGCGCTGCAGACCGATAAAAGCACCTGCACTGCCACCGATAATTAAAAGGAAAACAAGAAGCAGCGCAAGCGCAATCTTTTTGCCTTTCTTCTTTTTCTTTTTGATGGCTGAAGTTTCAGTAGGTATATATATCGGGAAAGCATCTTCATCCTCGGAATATGCTTTAATGTCGGAACGCTTAAGGCTTACTTCCTTATCTGAATCATACTTGTTTTTTTTATGAAATCGGGACATCGCTGATCAACACTCCGTTTACTAAAAATCTTGATTTCTTATCGTTTGTCATACAGGTGCTGAGAATTACAAGCTTGCTGTTTTCATCAAGCTCAACACCGCTGCGCACGTTTCTGAGCGTAGCTACGGGATTCAACGTATGCTGCTGGAAATTCCTGAGAACTTCGGGATTTGAAAAATCGAAAGAATTCATAATGTGACGGCTGTCATACTTATATGCCGAAACAATTTTGTATGTGAGAATACGGTCCATCGTATAAATATAGAACGTATCGTTTTTCTCAAAAAATGAAGGATCGCTGAAATAATGAAGCGTCGAGAACATCGTTTTGCTTCTCATATTGTGACCGTAAACAACCGTTATGGGATCTGTAAACGACAAACTGTTGCACGACTGAGTATAAATCATACCGGCAAAAAGATAGCGTTTGTATATCGAACGGTGAAGATAATAGTTATCGCTGATTGTACTTTGCACAATCGGATAGTCAACGTGCGTGCCCGGTACACGAAGCCATGCATAAACATCGCTGTTGATTTTATGAAGTGATTCAAGATCAACAGGGCTTGAAACCTTGCCGTTGCCACCGGAATCTGAATTGATTGCTATTTCGGCAATCTGACCGTAGCTGACCTGGGCAGAGTGCTCATTAAAAAACATTGAACCGATGTATGCAACACAGGCAATTATAACCATAACCGCCAGCAGTATAATAATCAGCGACCATTTACTCTTTTTCTTTTCAGGCTTTTCTTCCGCATAAGAATAACCCTTGCTGTTCTGCGGCATGCGCACCTCCCCTTTCTCGCTTCTCTAATAATATACAAAAGCCCTAAGTTCTTTGACGAACACAGGGCTTTTACGTCGGATTTTTAAGCTTTAATTATTCAGCTTTTTTCTTTGTTGTGTAGATAACTGCACCGCTGAGTGCGATAGCGACGAGAGCTGCTGCAGAAACTGTCTTGCTGACATAAGAGCCTGTATCGGGAGAAACGGGAGCCTTGTCGGATGTAACAGGTCTTTTTGTTGTTGAGGGAGCGCGATTTGTTGTGTCATCAACATCGCTCTTGCGTGTTGTTGTGGGCTTTGAGCCTGTGCCCGAAGAGCCTGAAGATCCCGAAGAACCTGAAGAGCCTGAACCTGACGGCCTTGTTGGAGGCTGGATTGTGGGATCAAGATCTGCAGGAGGTGTTATGGGACGTGTGGTATCGATTGTGGGAGCTATCGGACTTACGATTGGATTTTTGGTCGCACTATTGACAGCAAAAGCTGTAACAGCCATGGAGAACACGAGTACGCAAGCAAAAACAGCTGCTAATACTTTTTTCATTGGTGAACACCAACCTTTCATAGATATAAAAGCGTCTTCACAGACACTTACACTTATAATACAAAACGATTATATCACAGTGATATATTTGTGTCAACAGTATTTTTTCAAAAACAGCCATAACCTATACGTATTTTTATTGCTTTTAACCGTCGAAAAAGTGCTGTTTTACTTTCTTTTGTTTCTTGCGGAAATAATATTTTCCGCAATGCCGATAAGCTCATCATCTGTTTTAGTCATACCGTATTCCTCGGCTGATGCGACAAGCATATCTGTCAGCATTTCACCGCGCAAGTCTTCTATGTACTTGGTGCGATAAGTGCTGTAATAGTTGTCATCGCCCTTCTTGGCATCCGAACGCACGACAAGGAATATATATTCATCTGTTTCTATAACGGCAGGCTTGTCGTACTCCAACTCTGCAACTTTCGCAAGAAAACCTTCCGGATAAGCGGAATTTGAAACCGCGATATACGTTGTTTCAACATCAACGCCGTCGTTTATATCCGCAAAAGTTTCGCCTGATTCAAGCTTGGAACACTTTTCCTCAAAATCATTTCTTATTGCAAGAATCTCATCTTCGGTCAAAAGAACAGTTTCTCCGTTTTCATCAATCGTGGTAAAGTAGCCGTTTATCGCCTTGAATTGAACATAGGAGCGATCAAAGTAGTATTCAATTTCATCTTCGGTAACCTCATACTCGCTTCCTTCACCAAAATAGTAGAGCAAAAGCTGCGTACGGTACTCGTTAACCTCATAAATTTTTGCAACGGTCTGTTTGCTTATTCCGATATCGCTGTAGTAGCCGCCGTAAAGCATCCATTCATCCTCAGTGCTTGTTGCAATACGCTTTCTTGCATCGGTATCCAGAGAAAGCTGAAGCGCATTAAACTGAGTTGTAGCAGAAACATATTCACAACACTTGTTAACTGCACGGGCTATCATTTCATCCTTTGCCAGAAGATTGCCGCCGCTGCTTTCAACATCGCCGTAAACCTGACTGAAAAAATAGGAAAAGACCTCGCTGTCAAGCTGTGCTTCACCAATTGTAAGCACGGTTTTTTTCGAAGCTGAGCACGAGCAGAGTACACCAAAGCATACCGCAACGCAAAGTATAAGGCTGATTACTTTTTTCATTGAAATTCTTCCTTGAATCAATTATTCGTCACTTTCGAGTTTTTCCATCTCTTTAATGCCTTCTTTATTTGTATACATATTGTTTCTGTAAACGAAGAAACGGCAGAAGAGATACTCCGTGACAAGGTTAAGTATCATTGTAAGCGCAAGAACTATGTATTCGTTCCACGATGCAATTGCAGGAACAGTTGCCTTAAGCCAGGTATCAAGTGCCTCACCGCCCCAGGTTGAAAGAGGGGTGAAGACAAGATAGAATCCTGCAACCTTGAGCATTGCAACAGGAACGTTTGCGGCTGATTTGAAAGTAAATTTGCGATTGACCGTGAAGTTAAACAGCACGGAAAGCACAAGCGCAGGCAGATAAGCCAGCCAATAATCAAGGTGTAAAACTTCATTCAGAACAGTAAACGTTACCGTCTGAATAACACCTGCGCCCATTGAAAACGCTGCAAATTTAAGAGTCTGAACAAGAGTCTGCTTTTTTGTGATTTTCTGCTGAGCCATTCAGTTCACCCTTTGCTTTTAAAATACACCACCTGCGAAGAGAAAAAATCCCTCCGCAGGTATGAGTGTCAAGTCAATTATAATCAGTCGTTACCCTTTTCTTCAGCTGCCTTGATAACACTGTCGGGCAAAGCCTCACCGTGCTTGACAACGAAAATGCAGAGCAGGCTGAGAACGAACATAATGGGGCTGTAGTAGAACAGGGACATATATGAGCCTGAAAGCATACGGACAACACCGTAAACGATGGGAGAAGCAATCTGTGCAGAGAAGGTAGCAGTATAGTAATAGCCTGTGAATGTACCGACCTTATCGTTACCGCCGATTTCAAGAACAAGGGGAAGAGTGTTGACGGTGATGAACATATTGGCAAAACCGCCGAGAACAAGAACAACCCATACAATCCAGTCTGTACGTGTTACGAGATAGAGAACGAAAGCTGCCATAAATACGGCAAGACCGATAAGAATGGTCTTCTTTCTGCCGATTTTCTTACCAAGCCAGCCTGCGGGGATTGCAGCAATAGCAGAGCAGACAGCAAAAACAGTTGTCATAATTGTAGCCTCTGCAGTTGTCTTGCCGAGAACTTCGGCAGCAAACAGAGCAAAGAATGTTGTAATTGCGTTTGTGCCGCAGAAGAGGAAGAACAGACCTGCAAGCATAAAGATGAGGCTTCTTCTCTCTGCACCGGAAAGCTTCTGAGCCTTTCTGGCTGCCTTTTCTGCTGCCTTTGCCTCTTTCTCTGCCTTTGCTCTTGCAGCAGCATCTGCAGCTCTGTTCTGGGCAGCGACAACATCAAGCTTGCTTGAGGGCTCCTTGACAAAGAAGAGAATAACCAGCATACCGATAACCATAACGATTGAACCGGTAAGGAAAACATAGGGGAAAGCAATCTGCTCATTGTCTGCAGTAATTGCAACACCTGTCAGGAGCTTATAGATAACACCGACGATAGTGCCTGCAAACATACCAATAGCCGAACCTACGCCACCCATAAGGTTGATGATGGCGTTACCCTCACTGCGCATTGCAGGGGGAGTAAGTGCCGGCATAAGCGCAACAACCGGTGCGCGCCAGAGTGACATAGAGAATACGAAGAGGATAATGAAAAGCATTGTGAGCGGAAGTGAATTGCTTAGAGCAACCCACGGAATAACGCCAAAAAGGAAGGCGGAAACGGGAGCACCGAAAACGATAAAGGGGCGGCGCTTGCCGAGCTTTGAGTGACAGTTATCGGACAGCTTACCGAAGGTCGGCTGGAAGATAACGCCGAAAATATTGTCGAATGTCATTATAATACCGATAAAAAGAGGAACAAGAGTGATGCCGCCGCCTGCAAGGTTGACATCCTCACCCTGTGCCTCAGCAAACTTCGCAAGGAAGGGGAAAGCTTCGTTGAGCTTTGCGCTCCATGCGGTGATTGTTGCCGATTCGGTGAGAAGACGGTTGAGAATCTTTGTGATGTAGGGATCATAGATTGCCCAGGCTATGGAGGTTGCCATAAAGCCGAAGCCTGTGAGGATTGTACGCTTACGGCTGAATTTACCGCCGGGCGCACAGAAAAAATCGTTTGCCATAGTTTTTTCTCCTTTTTTATTTTTGGGTTGCCTTATAAACTTAGTTTAATTAAGGAAGCCTTCGATAATGACCTCCTCCGCCTCCTCGGGTGTCATACCGAGTGTGCAGAGCTTTGTAAGCTGGTCGTTATTTATCTTACCGATAGCCGCCTCGTGGACTATCTGGGCATCCTCGTGGTTAGCCGCAATTTCGGGAATCGAGCGCACCTTTGCACTGTCCATAATAATCGTGTCACACTGTACGTGAGCACGGCAGCGGCAGTTACCGACTGCTCTGGGGTAGAATATCTGCTCGGAGGTATCTTTTGCAACGGAGCGTGAAATAATCTGAGCTGATGAATCCTCGCCGTCAAGGTCGATTTCCATATCGCTTCTTGCATACTGTTTGCCGTGTGTCATAAGACGCTCGGTTATAATCAGCTTTGCATTTGCTTTGAGGTGAGCAATACTCTTACGCTCGGTTGAATCAACACCTTTTATCTGCACCGTTTCCATTTCACATTCGGCGCCTTCGTCCATATAGACCTCTGTCACGGGGTCGAGCACTCTTGTGCCGTTGCCGTCACCCTCGCCGTAATGCTTCTCGACATAGGTAACCTTTGCGTTTTTGCCGATATGGAAGCGGTGAATACCGTTGTGCCTGCTGTCGCAGTCGCCATCGTTATGGATACCGCAGCCTGCAATAATCTGCACCTCAGCACCCTCACCGATAAAGAAATCGTTATAAACCGTGTCGTTCACACCGGATTCGGTGACGATAACGGGAATATGCACCTTGTCAGCCTTTGAAAAAGGTTTGACAATAATATCAATGCCGTTTTTATCCTTTTTCGGCTCAATCGTAACCGTTTCGGTTGATGAGCGTGCGAAGCCTGAACCGTTGACACGGATATTGTATGCACCGATGTCGGGCACACCGTCGATATCCGCAATTGAGAAGAGGAGATTTTTCTTAACAGAATCAAACATCATGCATTACCTCCTCTGAAGCCGCAGTTTTCGCCAAGCTCATTCATAAGCTTCGGGAATATTTCATCCTTCGTGCCGTAGCTCTTGAGCTTACCTCCCGCAACAACGGCAATATTGTCTGCAAGCTGCATTATTCTCTCCTGATGAGAGATTATGATAACGCTGTTGTGTCTGCGTCTGCTCATTGTCTTGAAGGTTTCAACGAGCATCGAGAAGCTCCACAGGTCAATACCTGCCTCAGGCTCATCAAAAATTGCAAGTTTCAGCTCGCGTGCCATAAGCGAAGCGATTTCAATTCGTTTAACCTCACCGCCGGAAAGCGACGCATCAATCTCGCGGTTGAGATAATCCTTTGAGCACAGACCTACGTTTGTAAGGTAAGCGCAGCACTCATCCTCGGGAAGCTCAGCACCGTGAGCAAGGCTGAGAAGCCGCCTTACGGTAAGGCCCTTGAACCTTGGAGGCTGCTGAAAAGCGTAGCCGACACCGACGCGTGCACGCTCCGTAACAGAGAGGTTTGTGATATCTTCGCCGTCGATAAATATCTGACCGCCTGTCGGCTGCTCGATACCCATAATAAGCCTTGCAAGCGTTGACTTGCCGCCGCCGTTAGGTCCTGTAATTACAAGAAACTCACCGTCGTTGACCGTAAGTGAGATATCGTTTATGATTTCAAGTCCGCCCTTTCCGTTTTCAACGGTAAAGGAAACGTTTCTGAGTTCTAACATTGAGTTTTGCCTTTCTTGACTTAAAAATAATTAAATGCTACCATCCTGCATTTTATCAAAACAGTAAAGAATAGTCAACTGAATAAATGTTAATAAATTCAAATACAGTAAAAATAACCAATAATTCAGTTATAATTTCTGTCATAGTGCCGTTGTTTTAATTTTTCGAATGTGATATTATAAATAATACCTTTATTGTGTATTATTAGTTGAAGATTTTGAATTATTTCAACTTTAATGAAACACAAAACGAAAAACGGAGGAATTACACATGAAGTCTCTCAGAAAAATTCTCGCCGTCCTTCTCAGCCTTGTAATGGTGTTCTCTGCTGTTGCAGTTGCTACCGTTTCCGGCGCCAAGACGGTTGACGAAGAAGAAAAAGACAACACTTACATCCCGAGCACAATCACCTGCAACCGCAGATTCGGTGAACCTATCTACGTAAGAATCGACGGTGATGCTTACAATCTCATCAACCCCATTGATGCGATCAGAGCTATGGCAAAGGCTGACACAGAGCAGGAGAAGAAGGTAATCGGATTTACCTACCTTGAGCTTGTTTTTATGGACATTCTCAATCTCATTGCCCGTCCAGCTCCCATTGCAAACACAGGTTTCACAGATGCAGATAAGTATGACAGCCCCAACTTTATGGCAGGTCACGAAACATTCATCACATCCAACCCCGAAGGTCAGTGGAGCCTCGGCTACGACCAGACAAGCCTTGTTCCCGACGATATCCTCGACAGACCTTACTATCTCGGCGGTTACCTTCTCCAGAATTTCCCCTCCAACACTGTTGAAGAAGTTCTTGACGATATGAACGTTTACACAGTCGTTATGGATGACGGTTCAGGCAGAGGCAAGGCTGCATTCTGCACAATCGAGTGCATCGGTATCTCCAACAAGGATATCCGCGACATCCGCGCTCTCCTTGCAGATTTTGCAAAAGAGAACAACATTGTTTCCATCAACGTTACAGCTACACACTGCCATAGTGAAATCGACACTATGGGTCTGTGGAATCCCTTCTTCCTCAAGATGGCAAACAACGCACTTGCAGCACTCACAGGTCAGCTTATCTTCAAGACCAAGTCAGGTCCTGATGAGGCATTTATGAACCTGCTCAAGGAGCGCACCGCACAGTCCGTAAAGAACGCTGTTAAGGACATGAAAGAGGGCGACCTCCTCTTCAGCCAGAAGGATTGCAAGGAGTATTTCTTCGATGACCGTGATCCCTCCGGTTACGACGGCAATATGTATGTATTCCGCTTTGATCCCTATGCAGAAGGCGCTGCAGAAACATACATCGTAAACGAGCCTGCTCACCCCTATATCACAGGTCTTAAGACCGATGACAGCTCAGGCAAGCAGCTCTCCGGTGACTACACCGCAGCTATGAACCAGACTCTTTCCAAGTACGGCTACAACTTTATGCCCATCATCGGTGCAACCCTCGGCATCTACTCCGACAGAGGTCCGACAAACGATGATGTTGATATGTCAGCCCGTTGGATGCAGGCAGACCGTTACGGCAAGGAGCTTGCATACATCACAATGAGCATGAACAAGACACTTGACGAAGTCCTTGAAAGCGACTACGTAAAGAACAACGAAAAGCTCCAGGAAGAAATCAAAAACGGCGGCGAATACTACTCAATCTGGTATGAAGATTGGGAGCCTGTCGAGGAAACAAAGGTTGATCCCATCCTCAACGTTTCTCATAAGGAAGTTATCATCCGCGTTGAAAACCCCGTTCTTTTGCTTGTCGGTAAGCTCGGCCTTGTCAACCACAAGATCCTTGTCAACGACGACGGCACATTCAGCACACCCACAGAGGTTGGTTATGCTGAATTCGGCAAAAACATCAAGGTTGCAATGATGCCCGGCGAAATCAGCCCCGAGCTCATCTACGGCGGTGTAACACTTGACGCTGAGAACGCATTCTCCGGCACAGACTTCAACGGCAAGTCCTGCGCTGAGACACTTGACCTTGCAGAAGATGACGTACTTCTTTGCTTCGGTCTTTGCAACGACGAAATCGGTTACATCCTCAACGATAACGATTACTGCATGATCTTCTTTGATGATATGCAGCCTTTCGGTGACCACTATCAGGAAACAATCGCATTCAGCCGCAACTCAGGCTCACTTCTTATGAAGGGCTTCGAGGAGCTTGTCGGTTAAGACAACACCCATAAACATGCAGGGCAGCCAATGGTGCGTACTCTGAAGAACAGTTGTTTAATTCAATAAAGCACGTTAACTGCCGACAGGAAAAGGACAGGGAACTTTTTATGTTCTCTGTCCTTTTTTCTTGACAAGCACTGCATTTGTGGACACAGATGCTATTTGTCGATATGCTTCGCTACACTCAGCTCGATATATTTCGCTCGTTATATGAGCTCGATTCGGTATAACCTCCCTTGCGGTCGGTTTCGATATGATATAAATCCCTCGTTTGCGAAGCAAACATATCGAGCGTATCATATCGAGTTGCGACAGCAACATATCGAAAATCCCGCAAGGGATTCATATCGATGCGTAGTGTCCTTAAGGGCACTACGCTAAAGCTGCCCTGCTTTTTTTGCGCAAATTGTGTTCTGCTTGTTACAAACAAGTAGAAATATTATAAAAATATAAAAAACATTTGAAATATCGCTTAATGCGTGATATTATATACGATGTATTATTATCAAGGGAGGTTTTGTTTCTTGGACGATAACAAGATAAAGGATATACCCGAAAACGAAGACTTGTCCGAATCCGTTCAGGATGAAGCAAACATCACAGAACAAGACGAAGGTGTTCTTATAACAGCGCCGGAGGATAACGACATCGATTCTTCCGAAGAAAACAAGGAAGAGCTTTGCATTCTCTGCGAAAAGAATGCACCCGACAAAAGCTACGGTGAAGACTATGACCTTTGCACAGAATGCCGTCAGAATCTTATCCGCAGCCGTTTCAGATTCAAGGGCATATTGGCACTTATCGCAGTTCTCGGCTGCGTTATGTGGTCATGCACGTTCCTTGCCAATCAAGGCACAAGCATCGAAGCAATCAATGAAGGATATAAGTACCTTAAAGAAAGCAAGCTCAACAGTGCACTTCAGAGCTTCGGCACCGTATCCGCTATGGGCTGGAAAACCGCAAGAAACCTTGTTGACGTTTGTACCGATCTGGGCAGCATTGATAATGCAAACTACCTGCTGACATCATACTTTTACGATGAAAATGCCGTTGATGAAAACGGACAGCCTGTTACACTTTTATGGATAGAAAAAATCGGTAAGTCTGACATCAATTCTTCCGCAAATAAAGATATCAAGCAGACATACGAATTTATTAACCGTATCAACGGCTATGCCAACAAATATTCCGGTCTTTTCTATCAGTACTATGAACAGCTTCAATACGGCGTAATAACGCCGAGCGATATCCCTTATGACGATATCATCAAACAGTACAACGAGATGGAAGCAAAGGCTGAAACGAACGAGGAAAAGGGCGTTATCACCTACTATAAGCTTGCCATTTCCTCAATCTGCAACGCAGATACAAAAATCCAGTATGACTACTGCATAAAGCTTTCAGAATTGCTTCCTGAATGTAAATGGATGTACACAGAAAACCTTGTTATGCTTTCAATCAAGATGGGTAAGCATGACGACGCAAAGGCATTGATTGCAGATTTGCGCACCACCAACCCTGAAAATGCATATGCTGACCTTTACGAAGGTATCAGCTTCCGTTACCAGGGCAAGTACGATGAAGCTATGAAAATCTTCGAGACAATTATTGCCGATGTCGAAAACAACCAAATTCTCGATATTTACTACGAGGCTCTCGTTTGCCAGTTTATGGCAGGTAACTATGAGAAAGCTTACGAATATGCCACATTGTGCTTTGAAAACCGTGAATATCTGACATATGATATTCTCTATTTCTACGCTATGCTCAGCGAGCAATTAGGTGTTGAGGGAGGTTACGACGCTGCAGCAGATCTCCTTGCAACAAACAACGAAAAACTCAGCCCGACGGTTGACAAATATATCAAGGGCGAAATCACAGCTGAACAACTCTTCAAGAACGGTGAGGTGGTATTTGAATGACAGTCTTCTACGTATTATCAAAGATTTTAACTTTCCCGGGTGCACTTACAAAGGCTCTTTTTGAGCAGATTATGTGCCGCATATTCAAGTGCCCCGTCGAGGATAACCGTTACCTCCGCACAGACAAAATGTGCGGCCACATTGAACATGAGGCTATAAACAGCCCCGTAAAAAGCTATCTGTTCTGCTTTATTCCCGGCCTGCTCAATTTTCTGCTTGCTTTCACAATCGGTCTGTTCCCGCTTGTGAATATCCTTAATCTCGGCAATTACAGCGGCTTTGTTGTATTCCCGCAGGAAATGACTCAGACCGTACAGAACCCCGAAATGCTTGAAGCACCCGTAAGAACTCTTGATCTTGCAATTCTCTTCTTCTTTGTCTGGGTTTCGATTTCTCTTCTCTCTAACCTCTTCCCGATTATTAAGGATGCGGTTATTATGAAGGAGCAGTATAAGAAGCTTCCCGTTGCACTCAAAGTAATCTTCTACCCCGGCTATATCGGTATGCAGATCGGTGCACGTCTTGAAAAATTCGGTCTCACACTCCTTATTCTTATCGCTCTTACGGCTTTTGCGGTTATTTATCCCGATCTCTATATTCCGTTCATTTCACAGATCGCAATAATCCCGTCCAAAATAAGTGCGTTTGTCAATAAGATATATCTCGACATCACCTACAGATAAAACAGACAAACAAAAATCGAAACGCCGTCATTCTGCACAAACAGTGTTGAATGGCGGCGCTTTTTGCTGTTTAATTTATAAAAATTTAAGAATTAAAACCTTTACAAAAAAAATTTTATATTCTAAAATAGTAATTACAGAGAAGCACTTTTCTTTGTTAATTCTTACTTCGTGTTTTCTTTGTATCTTAATTTCAGGACACTTCGCGTAGCCTTCCGAAGGTTGCGTGTTATGGGTTTATCCCTGAAGGTCACGTTCTGCCGTAGCCCCTCCGAATGGTTACGGCAGCGTTAAAAAAGTCAAAGCAAGGCAGTGTTTTTCGCACCGCCTTGCTTTTTTACTGTTTAAATATCCACAGCTTTACAACCGCCATACATTCGCGTATACAGCTGGGGATAACCGTATACCACACCGTATTGCTGTGAGCGTGGGTGACATCAGCAAGCCCTGCTATTTTCGCAAGCGAACCTGCCCTGTAAATATGATACTCATTCGTCACAAACGCAACATCGTATTCCTCACCGAAAAGCCCATCCAGAATCTGTTTTGAATAAACAAAGTTCTCATAGGTGCTGGTTGCTTTTTCTTCTTTTATTATTCTTTCGCTGTCAACTCCGCAGCGCAGCAGATACCTCTCCATTGCAAGCGCCTCGGTTATATCCTCCTGCGGGCCTTGTCCTCCGCTGACGATAATAACTGTATCGGGATTCTCGTTATAAATCTCAACTGCACGGTCAAGGCGGTTTTTAAGCCCTACGGTCAACAGCTCACCTCGGATACCCGAGCCGAGAACAACAACCGCATCCTCATTACCGCTGATACTATCCGTCACACCGTAGCCGAGCAGGAGCGTTACGCCAACCGCAACAACACCAACACCTATCCAGAATATGCCTTTGATGGCACACGGTATACCGGCTATGAATTTATCATTGAATATTCCGTAAACCGCAACTGCTACTCCAAGAATAAATTCAGCTATTATTCCGATATTGAGATTTGAGGTAATCAGCATAACTATAGCATTAAGTATCAGCAACGAGCCGATAACAGTAAGCAGAATTTTCATCACCCTCTTTTTCATTTTCACATCTCCCTTCATAATTATTATAGAAAATGTTTTTGCCAAACGTATTAAGGGAATGTAAAAATGTGTTTATCTTGAGTTTATTCTCTCTTCAACACATTCTTTCCAGCGTCTTGCAATAAGCTGATGTCCACCGGTTGTGGGATGCACACCGTCCCAGATAAGTTTAAATATATCCGTATGCTTTGCATATTCATCAAACATATCCTGAAGCGGCACAAAAACAGCGCCGTATTCCTCGGCAATCTCCTTTGCTGCCTTGCTGTATTCCCATACGTGAGCGCTCATATATCCGTTATAAGCCTCATCTTTCGAAACACCGAAAAACGGCTCCATAATAACGAGTAACACATCAGGATTCTGCTCAAGCACCTCATCGAGCATACAGCGGTAAATCTTTTTGTATCTTTCCGGTAATGAGCCGTTGTTATTCTGATACATACCGTTACAGTCATTGACGCCGATAAGTATGCTTACAACTGTCGGTCTGAGGTTGAGACAGTCTTCTTTCCACCTGCCGTAAAGCTGAGCAATTCTGTCGCCGCTTACACCCCTGTTAACAACATCAAAATCAATCTCCGTATTATCCACATACATTTCTGACGCAATGATATACTGATAGCCGTGACCGTGAATATGATTCGGATCCTCACTCCTGCCTCTGTTGCCGTCAGTTATCGAATCACCCTGAAAAAGAACAACGTCACCGTTTTTCATTTTAATCATATCTATCACCTCTTGTTTTTGCTAATTATATCACACCGCACAAAAAATTCAAACGAATAAAAAATAAGTTGTGTGTTAAACATATTGTTTTATCGGTATCCTTGTGCTAATATATAGTTTAAAGTGTTATGGGATATTGTGGGAAGGAGGGCAGCCGGCCAATGCTGTTTTCATCGTATGAATTTGTTTTTGCATTTCTGCCAGTGACGGTTGCCGTTTATTTTGCGCTATCCGGAATCAAAAGTCCTTATCCACAGCGTATCTTCCTCGCTGCAGCCTCTCTTTTCTTCTATTCGTATTTTGAGTGGAGCTATATTTTAATAATATCCGCCTCAATTATCATTAATTTTATTCTGGCAAAAATATCCTTGCACGCTTCGAAACAATCGGCAAAAAAAGCATTATTTATTTTGTCAATAATTTTCAACGTCGGCCTGATAGGCTATTACAAATACTACGACTTTGCCGTGGATACTTTCAACACGGTTGCATCAACAAACATACCGATCAAAGGAATACTGATACCGCTTGGCATCAGCTTCTTCACCTTTCAGCAGCTTTCTTTTCAGCTGCGCACCTACAAATCAGACAGTAAAAAGCTCAACTTTATTGACTATACGCTTTTTGTTTCATTTTTTCCTCAGCTTATTGCAGGCCCGATTGTGCTTTACGATGATCTCGTGCCGCAAATTATTGACGAGAACAAGCGTCGACCGAACAAAGATAACATTGTAAAAGGCTTTTCGATATTCACCTGCGGTCTGTTCAAGAAGCTTATCATCGCAGATGAGCTTTCATTGATTGTTGATAACGGCTTCTTTGCATACAAATCCATGGGTATGCTCCCGATGTGGATTGTAGCATTTGCCTATACTTTCCAGATCTATTTTGATTTTGCCGGCTATTCCGAAATGGCTATAGGATTGGGCAAAATGCTCAACTACGATCTGCCGATAAATTTCCTGACACCTCTCAGATCTGCAAGCATCACGGAGTTCTGGAAACGCTGGCATATCACGCTGGGACGGACGCTCTCGGAGCTGGTGTACATTCCGCTCGGAGGAAACCAAAAAGGCAAGCTGAGAAAAGCAATAAACCTCTTTATTGTTTTCCTTGTAAGCGGTATCTGGCACGGTGCATCGTGGACCTTTGTTCTTTGGGGAATTGCACACGGAGCCGCAAGAGTTTTTGAGGAATGCTTCCCTAAACTCCTGAACAGAATACCGACCTTTATCAGACGCATTTTCACTTTTTTATTCGTTGTTTTTGCGTTTGTGATTTTCCGTGCAGAAAGCATAGGTCAGGCTTTCGGTATTTTCAAACAGATGTTCACTTTTTCGAATCTCGGTCTGAGCAGATTCAGCAGCCTGCTTATAAACGGTATATTCGGTGTGCCTAATTTTGCCGCAATTGCTTTGGCATTTGCCGCAATCTTAATATGTTTTGTCATAATGCTTAAAGAAAAAAGCACATCCGAACTTCTTGAAGATTTCAGTCCCACCCCTAAGCGTGCGGTATTAATTGCGATAATGCTTATCGTTTCCGTGCTTTGTATGTCACGATCAGCCGTGTTTATTTATTTCAACTTCTGAGGAAAGTGTTCCGAATGAAAAACCAGACAGTAAAATTTATATGCTTGCTGTTAAGCATTTTTATTGCCGCTACGGGCGTTTTATGCACCGTGGCTTATATCCTGGACCCTCAAAACGTATACCGTTCAAATACAAAAGGGCTTCGCTTTTTCAGCCCGACCTATTCATCGGCACCTGCCATCAGAACAGCTGATTACGACTGTGTTATAATCGGCTCTTCCATGGTTCAGAATTTTGATACGAAGCAAATCACCAAACAGTTTGGCTATAAGCCTCTCAAACTCGCTCTGGGTGCGTTGGAACCTGATGAGCTGCTGTGGCTTTACAACTGTGCACAGGAGCAAGGAAAGGCAAAAAAATACATTGTCAACATTGACCTTCACCGTTTCGCCTCAAACAAAATCGTTGAGCCGGATTGCGGCAGATTCCGCGATTACATGTATAATCCGCGCGGCCTGGCACAATTCAGATATCTTCTCGGATACGAAACATGGTTTCGTTTCATACCGTTACAAGCTTTTCTGACCGCGATTTATGGCCTGAATATCCCTCTGCCCGAATCGTTCAGAAGCTCTCTGAAACTTTCAACCGATATAAACACGTCAGGCTATTGGAACGAAGATAATCCGCCCGGTGAAGCTGCACTTCTTGAAAACTTCAACAGTGGCACGGTTGTATTCAACGATGGCGACTCCGACACTTACAGCGATAACGCAATGTCGCATATGGATTATTTGCTTGAACAACTTTCGGTTAAGCTTGATTCCGATGAAGAGCTGACAATTTATCTGCCGCCTTACTCATCACTTTTTGGGGCAGACAAAAGCAGTGATCAGATTGAAGTAATTTTCGCCCTGCGCGAAAAAATTGCAGCCTTTGCCGCAGAGTACGCCAACATACATCTGTGCGACCTGCAGGCAGAAAGCTACGTCAGAGACCTCAACCTTTATATGGATGCCAGCCATTCATCCACCACAATAAGGAAGGCAACACAGCAGTCCGTTGTATCCTGCACGGGCGAACCGGATTTACAACAGATAAAATCCAACAACAGCATAATAAAAAGTTACGCAGACGAAGCACTGAAAAAAGCGCAAGTAAAAAAATAAGCTACCATTCAAACCGGATTATGATAAGTTTTTAATCATTAAGCATCAACACTTAAACGGAGGTACATAAATATGAGAGCAGTAATTACCGTTGTAGGCAAGGACACAGTCGGCATCCTTGCAAAGGTTTCAACATTCTGTGCTGAGCACGATGTAAATGTTGTCGACGTTTCACAGACAATTCTGCAAGATATGTTCTGTATGATTATGCTTGTTGACACCGCCGCTATGCAGATGGAATTCACAGAGTTTTCCGACAAGCTCAAAGAATACGGTGAGGAAAGAAACCTCAAAATCCACGTTATGCACGAGGATATATTCAACTCGATGCACAGAATCTGAAAAGGCGGAAAATAAGCTATGATGAACACAGGCGATATACTCGAAACGATTGCGATGATTGAGGAAGAGCACCTCGACATACGCACAATTACAATGGGAATCTCTTTGCTCGACTGCTGTGACAGCGATATTAAGCGCAGCTGCGACAAGATTTATGACAAAATCACACGCAGAGCTGAAAAGCTTGTCGCCACAGGTGAGCAGATTGAAAAAGAATACGGCATTCCGATTATAAACAAGCGTATTTCCGTCACACCGATTGCTATGGTTTCCGCTTGCTCAGGCGGCAACCCTGTCGAATACGCAAAAACACTCGAGCGTGCGGCTCAGACTGTCGGCGTCAACTTCATCGGCGGCTACTCCGCACTTGTGCAGAAAGGCTTTGCCGCCGGCGATGAGGCACTTATCCGCAGCATCCCCGAAGCACTTGCAACCACAGAGCACATCTGCTCAAGCGTTAATATCGGCTCAACAAAAGCGGGCATCAATATGGATGCTGTCGCCCTTATGGGTCAGACTGTTGTCGATGCAGCAAAAGCAACGGCAGACAAGGGCTGTATCGGCCCCGCAAAGCTCGTTGTTTTCTGCAACGCTCCCGAGGATAACCCCTTTATGGCGGGCGCATTTCACGGCGCAGGCGAGCCTGACTGCGTAATAAACGTCGGTGTTTCAGGCCCCGGTGTCGTCAGCTCAGCACTTAAGAAAATACCGAACGGCACGCTCACAAACGTTGCCGACGTTGTAAAAAAGACAGCTTTCAAAATCACACGTGTCGGTCAGCTTGTCGCACGTGAGGCTTCACGCAGGCTTGACGTACCCTTTGGCATTGTTGACCTCTCACTCGCACCGACTCCTGCTGTCGGCGACTCCGTTGCTCACATTCTTGAGGAAATGGGTCTTGAGCAGTGCGGCTGCCACGGCACAACAGCGGCTCTTGCCCTGCTTAACGACGCTGTCAAGAAGGGCGGCATTATGGCATCCTCTCACGTCGGCGGACTTTCGGGCGCATTTATTCCCGTTACAGAGGATGCAGGTATGATTGACGCGGCAAGAAGCGGCGCACTCAACCTCGAAAGACTCGAGGCAATGACAGCCGTTTGCTCAGTCGGACTTGATATGATCAATATTCCCGGTGACACACCTGCAGAGGTTATTGCAGCAATTATCGCAGACGAAGCGGCAATCGGCATGATCAACAGCAAAACAACGGCTGTGCGTGTCATTCCTGCAATCGGTAAATCCGTCGGCGATGAGCTCGATTTCGGCGGACTTCTCGGCGGCGGTCCCGTTATGGACGTCAATATGATTTCCCCCGCAAAATTCATCTCACGCGGCGGCAGAATCCCTGCACCCGTGCAGAGCCTTAAAAACTGATAAAGCAAAAGGCAACTCGCTTGAATGGTGAGTTGCCTTTTTGTCATTCTGAACGAAGTGAAGAATCTTTTCGGACGACCAATGGTCGCCCCTACGGCATTTTTTACATTGATAGAGCATTACAAAAGCATTGTCATTTTGAGCGGCAGCGAAGAATCTTTTCGGGCGGCAGATTGCCGCCCCTACGATGTTCTGGATGACATTGCGTAAATCACACAAAGCACAAAAGGCACCGACCTGTTGGTCGATGCCTTTTGGCTGGGGAATAGGGATTTTTATCGCCTCACTTGCGCTCGTTGCGACTCGGCAAACTCTCCACCGGAGAGTTTGTTCGCTTAACGCGAATCCCCTTCGCTGTTCGAATCCCTCAAACAAACATCACCACAAAAAAAGAAAAGCACCGACCTGTTGGTCGATGCCTTTTGGCTGGGGAATAGGGATTCGAACCCCAACAAACAGAGTCAGAGTCTGTCGTGCTACCGTTACACTATTCCCCATCGCGAAGAGTATTATATATGTTTCTACAGCAAATGTCAATACCTTTTTTCGATTTTTTTGCAGTTATTTTTAAAATATATTATAAAAAGGTGTTGACATAAAAATACCCTTATGATATACTACTTAAGCCGCATATTACGGGTTGCACTATAACTGTGCCCAAATCCGCCTGCTCACGGGCGGTACCCCTGAATAGCGAGACTTAATAAAAGAGGTAAAAAAATGTACGCAATCATTGAGACCGGCGGCAAGCAGTATAAGGTATCTGCCGGCGACACACTTTACATCGAGAAGCTCAATGTTGAAGCAGACAGCGAAGTTGTCTTCGACAAGGTTATCGCAGTAGGCTCCGACGACTCCATCAAGGTTGGCGCTCCCTACGTTGAGGGTGCAACAGTTACAGCTAAGGCTGTAAAGAACGGCAAGGCTAAGAAGATCGTTGTCTTCACCTACAAGCCCAAGAAGAACGAGAAGCGCAAGATGGGTCACAGACAGCCCTACACAAAGGTTGAGATTTCCGCTATCAACGGTTAATCAGCTATGATACGCTTTAAGTTTGTCCGTTCGGGCAAGAGCACAATCGGGTTTGAATGCAGCGGTCACGCAGGATTCGCACAGGCAGGACAGGATATTGTCTGCGCCGCCGTCTCCTCCGCAGCCTATCTCGCAGCAAACACGATAACAGATTCATTCAACGTCAAAGCAAAGGCACAGGTCGATGACGGCTACATGCTCTTTGAGTTGCTTGAAGAATCGGCACAGGCTCAGAAGATGCTTGACGGGCTTGAAGCTCACATCAGGTCGCTTGCGCAGGATTATCCGCGCAGCATCAAAGTAATTTACGGAGGTAACACAAATGCTTAAGATAAACATTCAGCTTTTTGCTCATAAAAAAGGTATGGGTTCCACCCGTAACGGCCGTGATTCAGAGTCCAAGAGACTTGGCGCAAAGCGTGCAGACGGTCAGTTTGTTCTTGCAGGCAACATCCTTGTAAGACAGCGTGGCACACACATCCATCCCGGCACAAACGTTGGCAAGGGATCCGATGACACTCTCTTCGCAAAGGTTGACGGTGTTGTAAGATTTGAGCGTCTTGGCAGAGACCGTAAGAAGGTCAGCGTTTACACTGTTGAGCAGTAATTGCAACAAAACATCAAAAGAGCAGTCCTGAGAAAGGGCTGCTCTTTTTGTTATTTTAATAATGTTTCGGTTAATTTTACTACTATTTCTTCAATACATTTGACTTGTTCGTGTGAAAGACGACGGCAACACTCTTCTATTACAGATGTATCAGCTTTTTCTGACTCGCCAAAAAGCAAGTTGTCACTACTTACACCGAGAGTAATACAAATATTCTTAAGTGTGGGTAATGCTACACCTACCACACCTCTTTCCAGGTCTGATATATATTGTGTGGAAACATCAATTTTTTCAGAGAGTTTTTCCTGCGTCATATTAATGTGCTCTCTGGCTTTTTTTATTCTTTCTCCGATTTCTATATTAATTTGCTTTTTTTCTCGCATATTTAACACCATCCTCACTATTATATTAACTAAAAGCAGCCTTGACAAAAACAATGTATAGGTGCTATAATTACTAATAGCAATACTATTAGTGCTAATTATATTTTGGAGGTATTTGTTTTGAAGAAATCATTATCAATCATTTTGTCAGCATTAATCATTTTTGCTGCAATACCGTTCTCGGTAAGTGCCGCATCAACCGAAGGCTATTTTACTTATGAGATTTCAGGCGGACAAGCAACAATTACGGATGTTGATGAAGAAATCAGCGGTTATGTTATTGTACCCGAAACGCTTGGCGGATATCCTGTAACAGCAATCGGTGCACAGGCTTTTCAGTATTGTTCAAAAATAACAAAGCTCGGTGTTCCGGGCTGTGTAAAAACAATAGGGAAGTTAGCATTCGGGGGCACAGCCGGTTTAACCGAGGTTATATTAAGCAGCGGTGTTACTACCGTAGGTGAATATTGTTTTGATTATTCCTCTGTAATTAAAATTTATCTTCCTCTTAGTGTAGATACAATCGGTTATGCAGCTTGGGATGGCGATGTTGCTGTTTTTTATGAAGGAACAGAAGAACAGCTTCAGCAAATCAATAGACCCAATAAAGGAAATATAACCGATATTTTCAGAGGAGCAAACATAAGCTATAATCAAAGCATTCCGGAAATTGAAAACTCCTCTTCACCTTCTCAACCCGGCAACAGCGATGACGGTAACGATAGCGGCAACAACGATATAAGCTTCAATATAGGCGATATTTTTTCCTGGTTTATTTCGTTTATAACCTTTATTTGGAACTTTATATCACAGTTAATTTCAGCATAATCTGCAAGGAGTCTGTAAAACTTTGGCTTTGCAGACTCCTTTTGTAAATCAAATATGTAAATTATTTTGAATATTTATAAAAAAATTCAAAATAACTATTGACAAACGTGTTAATATATAATATAATAAACAAGCTTTTTGTGGCGGCATAGCTCAGTTGGCTAGAGCATTCGGTTCATACCCGGAGTGTCGTAGGTTCGAGTCCCACTGCCGCTACCACTGCCAAAGCAAATAGCTTTGGCGCAATTTGGCCCGGTGGTCAAGAGGTTAAGACACCGCCCTTTCACGGCGGTAACACGAGTTCGATTCTCGTCCGGGTCACCAGATAAAGAGTACACTCCGGTGTGCTCTTTATTTTTTATCCCAAAGGAGCATACCTATGAAAAGCGAAAAAAATATTCTGATAGCATTCATATTAAATCTCACGTTTTCCGTGGTTGAATTCATCGGCGGCATCTTCACAAACAGTGTTGCCATTATCTCAGACTCAATCCACGATATGGGTGACGCGGCAAGTATAGGCATATCTTATTTTCTCGAAAAAAAGAGCAAAAAGCAGCCTGACAAAACCTATACTTACGGCTATTTGCGCTACTCTGTAATCGGCAGCATTATAACGGTATTAATTCTGCTTGTCGGATCTATAACGGTGGTTATAAACGCTGTAAAACGCATTTTAAACCCACAGGAGATCAATTATGACGGTATGATAATCCTGGCCGTGATAGGCGTTACCGTCAATTTTCTGGCGGCATATTTCACCGGACACGGCAAAAGCCTCAACCAAAAAGCTGTTAACCTCCATATGCTTGAAGATGTTCTCGGCTGGGCTGTGGTTCTGATAGGCGCAATTGTTATGCGATTCACCGATTTCAGACTCATTGACCCGATACTTTCAATCTGTGTTGCGGTATATATTTTCGTACACGCCTTTTCTCACCTTAAAGAAGCTCTCGATCTGTTCTTTGTAAAAACGCCCCACGGCATTGATATTGACGAAATAAAGCACCACTTAAAGGAAATTGACGGCGTACTGGACGTTCATCACATTCACGTCTGGAGTATGGACAGCAACAGCAACTATGCCACAATGCACGTTGTGACAAACGGTGACCCTTCTGCCGTAAAAAAAGCAGTCAAAGATGAAATGCACCACCACGGCATTGCGCACACCACGCTTGAAATTGAAAGCGAAGATGAACAATGTTATGACCTCCACTGCCACACCGACACCGAAGGAAATCAACACCACCAACACCAACATCACCATTAAAAAA
>JAGALQ010000005.1 GCA_017625095.1 Clostridia bacterium
GAGTCATCTTACGATGACCCACCTCCCCTGACAAGGGGAGGCTTCCTTTTTCGCTGGCTTCGAGCTCGCGCATTTTGTTTTAGCTTCGCACTTTTTTCTCCCCCGGTAGAACCGGGGGTTTTGTCTTTGCTGAAGAGACAATGAAAAAATCCGATGAACGGCACTGAACCGCTCATCGGATTTATTTTTGTTTTACTGTGTCAGAATACTGTATGCTACCTGAAGCTGAGAATCGCCGGCGATCCCCTCAATGGAGGTTGCAAGAGACGATGCAGGATCAATCTCTGCAGGAATATCAGGCTCTATACCCTCACCTTCGCAATAGGTTTCGTTATTGTTGGCAACAACCTTTGCAACCGTAAGCGAAATTGCACTGCCGTCTTCAAGAGCATATATCTCCTGGAACGTCATATTTCCTGCCGTAGCAACACCGAGAATTTTTCCCTTTGAGAAGGACTTGAGCTGAGCTGCAAGAAGCTCAGCACCTCCCGAAGTGCCACCGTCAACCATAACAATGATACCATTGGGGAATGTGATTGCCTTTGTGTCTGAAGTGTAGTTTTTATATACGCTTCCGTCTTTCTTGACAACTTTCGCAATAGCCTCAGCACTTTCGGCACCACTTGGAAGAAGCAGATCGGCAACAGCCGCCGCATAATCGGAAGAGCCTTCATCGCAACCCCTCAGGTCAAGGATAAGCGAAGTTACACCCTGTGTATTGAGCTTATCAAGCTCAGCAGAAAACTGTGCTGCAGTATTTGCATAGAAACCGCTTATACGGATATAACCGACATCATCGGCATAGGATGAATAAGCTGTTTTTGTTTCACCTCTGAGAACCGTAACGGTTTTTCTGCTGCCGTCACGCTCGTATGTGATGGTTACGGAATCAAAGCGTCTGCCAAACTGAAGCGACTCAATAACATCAGCCGCATTTGTCGCATTAACCTGCTCATCATCAACTTTGACAATTGCATCGTTAACCTTAAGCTCGGCATTTTCTGCCGAAGAGCCCTGGTGAACTTCAGTAACAATCAGTTTACCTTTTTCAATATCATATTTTGCCGAAATTCCTATACCGCCCTCACCGTTCATACGGCGAGTATATTCGATATATTCCTGAGGATCCATAAAGAAGCTGCCGCTGTCTTTAAGACCTTTCATATAGCCGCTTGCGCTGTCCGCAAGGAGCTCATCATCATCAAAATCTCCGTAGAAATTCGTGCGTACATAGTTATCTATTGCCGATATACCTTCATACAGTTCAAAACGATTTGAAAGTCTTGAAATAAGACCGTTGTAAATATTCTGCGAAACAGTCATGGTAATCGCAAAAGTCGCTGTGATACTGATAAATATCAGAGCTATTGCAAGCCCTAATGAAATTTTTTTGTTCATTCGCCTTTACACCGGCCTTTCCAACTTATACTTATTAACCCGGCAGTTTTACATAGCCGCCCATCGGGTTAACCGTCGCACCGTCGACACGGACCTCAAAGTGGAGGTGAGGACCGGTTGAGTAGCCTGTTGAACCGACCTTACCTATCGGCTGACCCTGGCTGACTTTGTTGCCTACAGAGACAAGCAAAGAACCGTCCTGCATATGGGCATAACAGGTAGATATACCTGCACCGTGGTCAATGATTACAAAGTTGCCGTACGCTTTGTGTTTTGCCGCATAGATTACTTCGCCACCCTTAGCTGCATAAACAGTCTTGCCGTTGATGTTCGGTGCACAGAAATCCGTACCGGTGTGAAGCTTATACTCACCTGTTGTTGGATGTGTACGCATACCGTAAGGTGATGAGATATAGATACCACTACATTTGAGCGGGAATATCATTCCGCTTGAGAATACAGTTTCTGTACCGTCAAGATACGGACTGTACTCATTTTTTGATCCGCTGTTTCCTTTACCGCCATCAGAATCGTCAGATGACTCATCTTTTTCATACTTAGGCGGCGCATCGCTGGTAGATGAACCATTGAGTCTGATGAACTCTTCCATCTGCTTAGACAGTGCAATAAGCTCATCTTCCTGCTTACTTATCAGTGCTTTATATTCATCACTTTCTTTGTCGAGGCTTTCAAGTTCTGCTTCCGCTGCATTCATCTCTTTCTCGAGCTGATTCTGCTTCTCTTTGAGTTTATCACTCGTTTTCTGAACTTCTGCCTTACTGCTTTCAAGGGTCTGTGTTTTTGTATTGAGTTCGTTTTTCTTATTTTCTTCCGCAACAACGTCACCCTTGAGATCCTCATTAAGAGATTCGAGAATCTCTATATCTGATTCAAGAGTATCCATGAGATCGTTATCGTGCTGGGCAGCACGGATTAAAAGTTCAGTTCTGATGAGAAGAGTCGAAAAATCTGCAGATGTAAGCAAGAACTCAAGGTTAGAGCCGTTGCCTGCCATATACATTGCTCTGATACGGCGTCTGAGAAGTTCATAAGTGCTGTCAAGCTCTATACTCTTCTGGTCAATAGCCTCTTCCGTTGCAGCAATCTGCTCAGAAAGAGAACCGAGCTGAGCATTGATAACATTAATCTGCAGCTCTGTATTGCTGATTTCAGATGACAGAATCTGCTGACGTGACAAAAGAAGATTAACTTCATTCTGTGTTTTGTCTATTTTATTGCCCAGACCGTCAACAACCTGCTCCTGTACGTTCATGTCGTTCTTGACTTCGTTGAGCTTCTGCTGATTCTGAGACATTTCATTTTCAATAGCCTCATACTGACTCTGAAGCTCTTGATAAGCATCATCCGTAATGGGTTCGGTTGATGCGTCTGCTAATATAGATTTCTCTGTCAGTGTTGACTTTTCTTCCGGTACGGTTGTTGCCGGTTTGTCAGTTGCCGGCTCTGCTTCTGCATACGCAAAATGCTCCTCTGCATAAGCTACCGTTCCGAAAAGACAGCAAGCAACAAGAATAAGTGCAATCACTTTTGACAGACGACGGCACAATTTATTCACTGACGTTATCACTGTCATAATCCTGCTCCTTCAAATATTTATTCATTGAAACAATACTTCCGAAAGCACCGGTAACAATACCCGTACCAATAAACGAAAGAAGAATGCCGACTGCATAATTTCCGAAAGGAGCCGGTGAAACCGAAAGCACACCGAGAATGTTGCCTATAGCACCGGCCGCAATCTGATAAAGGGCAAAAACCAGCACAAAAGACACCAAACCGGAAATTATGCCCAATACGATACCCTCAACCATAAACGGCCAACGGATAAACCACTTTGTAGCACCGACCGATTTCATAATTCTGATTTCAAGTCGGCGATTATACATGGTAACCCTGACGGTATTTGAAATAATAAAAAGTGAAACTATAAGCAGCATAAGAATCACCGCAATGCTGATATAGCTTGCTGTTGTTCTGATACTTGTGAGCTGATGCGCAAAATCCCTGTTGTGTCTGAGTTGAATGACATTTTCAAGCATTTCAAGCTCCATAACGCTCTCATCGTATTTATCCATGTCCTTGAGCGTAACTTCATACGCATCCGGCAGAAGCTCCGACTCCATACCTTCGAAGAGAGAAGATGCTGTGCCTATTGAATCCATAACCTCGGGGAAAGCTTCTTCTTTAGGTATAAATCTGTTGGATCTGACATTCGGTAAGGATTCTATGATACGACCCATATTTACAATTTCATCGTCAGTCGCATCATCCTCGATAAACACCATAATAACATTCTCTTGTGAGATGTCACCAAGCAACCTGTCGATATTAACAAAAAGCAAAAACGCAACACCGATTATGACAAGACAAGACATCAGCACGGCAACAGATGCCAGCGACATCAGGTTGTTTGAGCGGATATTGCGAAATCCTTCCTTGGTAAGATATGAGAGGCTCGCTGAGCCGCCTTTTTCAGCTTTATTGCTCATCGCTCTCACCTCCGCCTTGTTCCATTTCTACATTGTAGTTGCGAATGAACTCATCAGCTTCGCGTATTGCGCGCTTATCTGTAAGATCAAGATCGTCAAATGCTGCCTTTTCTTCTGTTACGACATTTACTCTTGAAACATCGTCAGAGACAATCTTTCCTCCACGGATTGTAATAATTCTGCGTCCGAAGTGTCTGACAAGATCTTCAGAGTGAGTGACCATAATTACGGTAGTACCGGATGCGTTGATCTGGTTGAGCATCTCAACAATCTCAAAAGAACGCCTTGAGTCAACATTACCCGTAGGCTCATCGGCGATAATAATATCAGCATTATTTACAATTGCACGCGCTAACGCGACCCTCTGCTGTTCACCACCGGAAAGCTCGTTTGGCAAGCACTTTGCTTTATCGGCAAGGCCTACACGGTTGAGAACATGAGGGACACGATTACTGATTTTTTTCTCTTTTGCACCGATGACGCGCATCGCAAACGCAACGTTGTCATAAACGGTCATATTAGGTATCAGCCTGAAATCCTGAAAAACGATTCCGAGATGACGCCTGAAATAAGGGATATCTCTTTTTTTCATTGTGTTGAGCGAGCGGTTTTTTATAATCACCGTGCCTTCTGTGGCAACTTCTTCGCGCATCATTATCTTAAGAAGGGTGCTTTTGCCCGCACCCGAATCACCTACGACAAAGACAAACTCGCCCTGCTCGATGCGAAGATTGACACCATCGAGCGCTCTTGTTCCGTTACTGTAACTTTTAGATACGTTTTTAAATTCGATCAAAGTATTATCCTATCCTTTTTTTACGTGCCGACATTTATGCGTGCCGCTGCGCAAATTCGGCTCAGAATCAATACTTAACGGGGTTAGCGTCAAGATATTTCTTTACCATCAGAGCTACTTTAAATACAATAGCATCGTCAAATTCGCGAAGGTCAAGACCAGTAAGCTTGTTAATCTTCTCAAGACGGTATACCAGCGTATTTCTGTGGACAAAAAGTTTACGTGAGGTTTCGGAAACGTTGAGGTTATTCTCAAAGAATTTCTGAATTGTGAAGAGTGTCTCATGATCGAGAGTATCGATTGAACCACGCTTGAAGACCTCGCGAAGGAACATTTCGCACAAAGTTGTGGGAAGCTGATAAATAAGGCGTGCTATACCGAGATTGTCATAGCTGACGATCTCTTTTTCCGTATCAAATACCTTTCCGACCTCGAGAGCAACCTGAGCATCCTTGAAGGAGCCTGCAAGCTCTTTGATTCCGTCAACAACCGTACCGATACCGATGAGACAATGGATGAATGCCTCACTGTTGAGTGAATCGGCGATGGATCTTGCGAGTTTTTCAAGATCACGTGTTTCGATATTGGGTCTGACTTCCTTGACAATTGCAATATCGGTTTCGTTAATATTGATAACAAAATCTTTTGTCTTGTCAGGGAAAAGGTTCTGGATGATATCAAAAATAGAAATATCATTGTGCTCTGGGATACGGATAAGAAGAACAACGCGTGAAGTATCTGTTGTGAAACGAAGCTCTCTTGCCTTGAGATAGATATCGCCGGGAAGGATATTATCCAACACAACATTTTTTATGAAGTTACCTCTGTCGTACTTTTCGTCGTAAAGCGACTTGACGCTGCCAAGAGAGAGAGAAATTACGTCCGAATACTTTCTTGAAAGCTCATCGTCACCATCAACAAAAACAACGTACTCCGGGTGTAAAGCGGAGCCGAACGGCTTATAAGTCTGACCGTCAACCACGAAAGCTTCGCCGTGAAGAAGATACTCCTCGAGCGAAAAAGAGCAAACCTCACCGATTCTGCCCAGTTCACTGCAAGAAATAACCGTGCCTGTTTCGTCCATAACGCCTACCGTTCTGCCGATAGCATCACGCATCTGGTGAATCATACCCTGAAAAAGTCTGTTTGACATCCGGAAAACCTCCATAACGATGTTTTGGCTAAAGTGCCCATAATGACAATGTACATTTTACACAATTTTTTCTTATTTTGCAATAGTTTTCTCGATTTTTTTCGCTTGATTTTGTTATGTTGTTCAATTTTCAGCTTTGTATTTGTGTTTTTTGCCAAAAACAAAGTAACATTTTAGCGCTTTGAAGCATTGTCATTTTGCACAATCGAGCATAATAAATTGAAGTTCATCCACTGGCAGCAGTTCTTAATTGTCAAAATCAGTTGACTTTATTGAAAATTATTGGTATTATTTATGTTACACGGCGACAAAAGCGGCTTCGCCGTCGGAATTTCAAATTTTAGGAGGAAAAATGAAAATGAAAAAAGCTTTATCCATCATTATGGCACTCGTCATCGCCATCGGCACTTTCTCTGTTATGGCATCTGCCTATACTTTCGGCAGCTACATTACAGACGGCAAATATCTTCTTGAGCCGGGTTATAACATCGGCTCCGCACCGTCCTTTGCACTCGGTGAAAGAATCTACGGCATAGTTGAGGAAAACGAAACAGCTTGTTACCGCTTTTCACCCACTACAAATGAAATCATCACTTTCACAGTCCAGACATCAGACGAGATTGAATTTACTATTTCAAAGAACGGTTCAAATGACAAGCACACATTCTCCGTTACTGACACAGAAAGCAAGCTTTACAGACTTGACAAAAATGCAATCTATCTTGTAACCGTCACTCTTTCCGAAGCTGTTGTTGACCGCGACTCCGGAACAATGTCCGCTGACGCAGCTCCCGCATCTGCAGAGTACTGCTTCTACACCTCATACAGCGGAATGCCCGCATCAGTTGCCGCAAACATCAACTTCAAAGAATCCACTCTCAAAGTAGGTGAAAGCCTTCTCCTTAAACTCAGCGACGTTACAGTCCCCGACCTCAACGTTTTCTGGAGAGTTTATGATGACCCGTCAACACTCATGAGAGAGACTGACGTTGCTACCGTTTCCGATGACGGTATGGTAACAATCAAGATGAATAACGGTTCATTCATCACAGATACAAAAATCAAGGTTCAGGCTGTCTGGTACTACGGTGCAAGCGAAGCCGAGGTAACAAAGACCTGTACAATCAATGCAGTTGCAGCAAACATCAACCTTGATCCCTATTTTGACACCAACACAAGACAGATCTACACAGGTGTTGGCGGATTCATTGATATCACCGCAAAAGCCAACCTCAACAACGGCATTATCTGGAGTTCAGAGGACGAATCAATCGCCACAGTAACACCCTCAGGCAGAATCACTGCAGTAGCAGTAGGTAAAACAACTGTTAAAGTAACTATCGCAGGCACAACTATTTCAAGACGCATTACCGTAAATGTTCTGGAAGGTCACAACGCTGTTATCGGCGTTACTCTTAGCGAGGATAACGCCTCAGTCAGAGTGAATGAGGACATAAAGCTCACACACGCTCTCACAACAGTAAACCCTGATCTTCCTGCTACAAACCAGAAGATTATCTACACTTCCAGCGATCCTTCAATCGCAACAGTTGACAAATCCGGTACTGTCAAAGGTATTGCCACAGGCAAGGCAACAATCACCATCCAGACAGAAGACGGCGGATTCAAGGATACATGTGAAGTTACCGTCAAGCCCGCAATCCCCAACTGGCTGATGGTAGTTGTCGCTCCTTTAAGAATTGTCATCAATTTCCTTATTATGATCTTCGAAAAGATTTCAGGTTAATAATCAACAACACAGCAGCCGTATCCCGCTTGGGATACGGCTGCTTTTTTAACACATCGCTGCGGCTTCGGGTTAACGATGTGCAATAGACTCAGGCTGCATCACGGACAGTTTTCTTTTCAAGTTCGCGTGCCGTTGAAAGCATCGTTTCCGCAAAAATCGCATAACCCTGCTGAGGATCGTTCACAAAAACGTGCGTCACCGCGCCGACAAGCATACCGTTCTGAACAACGGGGCTACCGCTCATGCCCTGAACAATACCGCCTGTCTTGTCAAGCAAATCACTGTCCGTCACCTTTATAACCATATTCTTTTCTTCACCTTCACCGCGGTGAATTGCGGTAATTTCAATATCAAAGTATTCTGCCCCGCCATCGCTGACAGTTGACACAATCTGCGCCTTACCCGTTTTAACTTCGTTACACAAAGCAACAGGTATCTTTTTCGCGTGTGCATCCTTTTCGGCTACAACGCCGTAAACTCCTGTTGAACCGTTGATATGAAGTTCACCCAGAGTTTCGTTACCGAACACTCCGCAAAGCTCACCCGGCGTTCCGGATGTTCCCTTAACACAGCCTCTGATATTGACATTGAGGATATCACCGCTTCGCAGCGGCATTATATCGCCCGTATCCGCATCGCAGATCGCATGGCCGAGACCTGCTATAGTTCCCGTTTCGTTATCGACAAAGGTTACCGTGCCGACACCTGCGGATGAATCACGCACCCACATACCAAGCTTATACTTACCGTCTGCAGTATCCTTTGCAGGCTCGACCGTAACGGTCTTTGTCTTTCCGTCCCGGAAAAGCTCCACGGTCAGTTGAGCGCCTGAGCTGCTCTCAATCAGCCGTGAAATATCGTGATTGGAGGTCACTTCAGTGCCGTTGATCCGTTTGATTACATCGCCTTGTTTAATACCTGCCTTTTTAGCCGGCGCAGCACCTGTACCCAAGTCACCTACACCGGTTACAATCACACCGTCCGCAAAAATACGCAGACCGAATACGTTTCCGCCAAGGGTAACATAACGTCGGTGAACCACCGTGACAGTCGAATTTTTGACGGGGATTGCATCAAAAAGCCTGATCTGTGCAGGATAACTCCTCGCATATCCGTCGCTGTCGGTCACACCAACTTCCGATTCACATCTGCAAGTGAACAGCACACTGCCCGTATCAGCATAATCCGTATCAACAGCAATATAAGAATCGGGAATAACAGCCGTTCCGTAACCGACAAAACAAAAAACAAGAACACAAACCAAAGAAGTCAGAACACTGACAATTTTAATCGCCCTTTTCATCACTCACCTCCAGAGAGGAAAGTAAAGTTTGAAGCCGCAGATATAATTTGTGTTGATGCTTTCAAATTAACAATGGTAATTTTTTAAAAAAGCTCCGGCAGAAACCAATCTGCCGGAGCCGTTTTGTTTATATTGTATTTAATTAATACATTCCGCCGCCCTGTGCTGCCATTGCTGCTGCAGCTGCTGCATCAGCCTGAGGATCGGGTTTATCTGTAACAAGTGACTCTGTTGTGAGCACCATTGCTGCAACGGATGAAGCGTTCTCAAGAGCAGAACGTGTAACCTTTGTAGGATCAAGGATACCTGCCTGAGCCATATCTACATAGCCGTCGGAAGCAAAGTTGTAACCATAGCCGAGCTTACCGCTTGAACGGATTTCGTTAACAATAACGCTGCCTTCAAGGCCTGCGTTTGCTGCAATCTGACGAACGGGAGCCTCAAGAGCCTTGAGAACAATCTTAATACCTGTCTTAACGTCAGCATCGTCTGTTGTGTCAAGGAGAGCCTCAACAGCGGGAATAGCGTTGATAAGAGCAACACCGCCGCCTGCTACGCAGCCCTCTTCAACAGCTGCCTTTGTAGCTGCAAGAGCATCCTCTATACGGAGCTTCTTCTCCTTCATTTCTGTTTCTGTTGCTGCACCTACGCGGATAACTGCAACACCGCCTGCGAGCTTTGCAAGGCGCTCCTGAAGCTTCTCACGATCGAAATCGGATGTTGTTGTGCCGATCTGAGTTCTGATCTGTGCAACTCTTGCTGCGATCTCATCCTTGTCGCCTGCACCGTCAACGATGATTGTGTTCTCCTTGGAGATCTTGACCTGGCGTGCACGACCAAGCTGTGTGATCTGTGTGTCCTTAAGCTCAAGACCGAGCTCTTCTGTGATAACCTCACCGCCTGTGAGAGTTGCGATATCACGGAGCATTTCCTTACGTCTGTCACCGAAACCGGGAGCCTTGACACCTACGCAAGTGAATGTGCCGCGAAGCTTATTGACAAGGATTGTGGAAAGAGCTTCACCCTCAAGATCTTCTGCAACGATGACAAGCTTCTTGCCTGCGTTGAGAATCTGCTCGAGGAGAGGAAGAATCTCCTGAATGTTGGAAATCTTCTTATCTGTGATAAGGATGTAAGCATCGTCAATAACAGCTTCCATCTTATCTGTATCGGTTACCATATAGGGAGAGATGTAACCGCGGTCAAACTGCATACCTTCAACGATATCGGAATCGGTAACGGCAGTCTTGCTCTCTTCAACAGTGATAACACCGTCTGCAGAAACCTTCTCCATTGCGTCTGCAATAATCTTACCGATATCGGAATCAGCAGAAGAGATTGTAGCAATCATCTCAATATCTGCAGAGCTTGTTACGGGCTTGGAATGCTCCTTAACAGCTGCTGTTGCAGCCTCAACTGCAAGCTTGATACCCTTCTTGACTACCATCGGGTTTGCACCTGCGGTAACGTTCTTAAGGCCCTCGCGTACAAGTGCCTGAGCGAGAAGAGTTGCTGTTGTTGTACCGTCACCTGCTACATCGTTTGTCTTTGTAGCAACTTCCTTTACGAGCTGTGCGCCCATATTCTCAAAGGGATCCTCAAGCTCAACCTCTTTTGCGATTGTTACACCGTCGTTTGTGATGAGGGGTGCACCGTACTTCTTGTCAAGTACTACGTTTCTGCCCTTGGGGCCGAGTGTGATTTTAACTGTGTCTGCGAGTTTGTCGATACCCGCCTGAAGAGCCTTACGGGCGTCTTCACCGTAAATGATCTGCTTTGCCATTTTTCATTTCCTCCTGTAAATTATTCGATAACTGCGAGAATGTCGCTCTGACGTACGATTGTGTACTCTTCCTTACCGAGTTTAACCTCGGTGCCTGCGTACTTGCCGACGATAACCTTCTCGCCGACCTTAACGTACATTTCAACTGTTTTGCCGTCAACCTCGCCGCCGGGACCGACAGCAACGATTTCTGCGTACTGGGGCTTCTCCTGAGCTGATGCTGCAAGTATGATGCCGCTCTTTGTTGTTTCTTCAACAGCTGATGCCTTAACGACAACTCTGTCTGCAAGGGGTCTGATATTCATTTATTTCTCCTCCTGAAAAGTATTGCAAATTTCATTTTAGCACTCGACACCTTCAAGTGCTAAAATCTATTCTAACGAATTTTTTCCAAATTTCAAGCCTTTTTATAAAATTTGTCAATAATTTTTATCATTTTACACTTCATTAACAATTATCTTAACTTTTTAACAATAAGTGCAGCCGCACCGACAGTTGCTGCAGCCGCGGCAACGCCGATAGCGGCACGTCTCGGTTTTTCGAGGTCATCCGCATCAATAAAGTACGTAAGCAATGATGCGGGGGTTTTGCCCATCAGGTCAAAATACGTATAGTGAGTTGTTGTGAAAGTATCGGGATTTTTTTCGTCAAGCTCAAACATCCTGACACCGCGGAGGCTGTTGCCGTAACAGCGGAACGAAGCCGCAGGAGTCTGAATCATACGCACACCTTCGTGCGTTATATCAAACATATTCATATGATGATGACCGTATACAACAGCAAGCACATCGCCCTGCTGTTTAACGGCATCAAACTGACCGTAATTCGCTTTACATCCGGGAGTAGGCTCGTAAAGTCTGCCGCTGTTAACCTTCTCCGGCTTCAGACGGATATATTTTTCCTCATCATACATTCTTATTGCACCGTCTGAATCGGAAGCACACTCTTCAATACACTCGTCAATCTCGGACATCGGGATATGCTGAAACATAAGCGAAGGCATCGGCTTGCCGCCGTTTTTCTCTTTCAGCTCATTACTTGTATTCACATACCATTCAACAGCATCGGTTGTAACACCCTCAAAGCCTTTATCAAGCTCCTTATCAACGCGCGATGTATCCATCATCCAGAGATTGAACGCAGGCGAACCTGCCGAATTAATAAGGATGTTATGTGTGCCGATATCGCCGAAGCCGTATGTATCCGTAAGACCGACAAAGCAGCTGTATTCACGGTAGAGGTCAATTATCTCTTCTTTAGTCATACAGCACATATCATCGTGATTGCCGAATATCATTGCAAAGGGGATTCCCCTCTTTTCAAGCGGCTCAAGAATGATTCTGAGCGATTCTTTCATACGCTCTTTTGTTGCTTCATAGCCTTCCGCAACCTTCTTGTTACCCAAACGCGCATCAAGCAAATGGTTACTCAGCACATTGTCACCCGTAAAAACAACTAGGTCGGGTCTGAGAGTATCATAGGCTTTATCAAGCATTTTAAGCATAGAGCGACGGGGATAGTGCATATCCTGCGGGTCACTTACCTGAAGAATTTTAAATTTTCCGTTTTTAAATTCAAGCGACATATTCATCATCCTTATTAAGTATATTCTTAACTGTTAAATATTATATTACATTGTTAATAGTTGTCAAGTTGACAAAACACATAATCGCTGTTAAAATGGTAAATGTAAATTAAAGAAAAGGAGATAATAAAAATGACAACTATTGATAAAACAATGACAATAGGCGACGTACTCGACGCACACCGCGAGCTTGCACCCTATTTTCTCGAGATGGGTATGCACTGCCTCGGCTGCCCCTCCGCAAGAGGCGAAAGTGTTGAGCAGGCTTGCAGAGTACACGGCGTAGATGTCGACGAGCTTGTTGCAAAGCTCAACGCAGCACTTGCAAAGTAAAAAATGAAACTTTCACCAAGACTTAAAGCCGCAGCGGATGAAGTCCGTTGCGGCAAAAAAATTGCTGATATAGGCACAGACCACGCTCACTTGCCGATATATCTTGTCGAAAACGGAATCTGCACATCTGCCATAGGCTCAGATTTGCGTGAAGGTCCGATTGCAAACGCAAAAATAAACATTGCAAACGCAGGTCTGAGCGACAGAATTCAGCTTCGCCTTGCGAGCGGACTTGACAAGGTAAGCCCCGACGAAGCGGACGATATAATAATTGCGGGTATGGGCGGAATACTTATATCAGAGCTTATCGAAAAAGCTGACTGGCTCAAAGACAAAGAAAAGCACCTTGTGCTTCAGCCGCAGAGCCACGCAGAAATTCTGCGTTCGTATCTGATACAAAACGGTTACCGCATAGAAAAGGAAAACGTCTGCGAGGATGCAGGCAGACTCTACTGCGTGATGAGCGTTTATTATGACGGAGAGGAGCGCACTTACCCTGCTAACTACGAATACTACGGCGAAATTCCTGCCTGCAAATCACCGCTTGCCAAGGAGTATCTTATCAGATTATCTGACCGTTACATACGTGACGCAGGCAATATGCGATGTGCTGACCCCAAAAGAGCCGAAGAGCTTTACAGCATAGCTGACACACTCAACAGATTAACCGCAAAATAAAAAGGACTTGCAAATGCGTGGGTGTCCTGAGGACACTCACGCAGTTTTATTCGCCTTACGGCGAGTGATATTGCTTCGCAGTTATATAATGCTACGCATTGTGATATTGTCCTTCGGACAGTATTATGCGAATAAAACAACACTGAAATCGAAGATTTCAATATCACTATGCCGAAAAGTGCATAATATCACTCTTTCCGAAGGAAAGAATATCACTTAAAATTATAAGCGCACTTACTCACCACTTTTAGTGACAGTGCAAAAAAAGTAAGAGTTAATGTAGTTTTTTGCTACATTAACTCTTTTTGTCCTTTAGAGTACGACTTGCAAAGCAAGTCCTTTTATTTCATTAAGAGAAAAGTGACACAAACCAATTGTAGATGTCGACAAAGAAAGCAACTACTCTGTCCCAGAATGAGGGTTCATTTTGCGGAGGCTCCGGCTGTGTTGTTGTTTCATCAGGCGCCGAGGTTTCGGGCACTGAAGGCGATGTCGGAGCAATCGGAGACTGAGAGGTTGTTGTTTCGCCTGAATCAGGCACTGACGGAGTTGTCGGTGCGGTTGCAGGCTGAGTTGTTGTTTCACCTGAATCCGGTATCGACGGAACTGTCGGCTGATCGCCTGTCGTTGTTTCGGAATCCGGAACATCAACGCTTATACTGTTTGCGATAAGCTTTTTATTTACAATAGAAAACCATACTACGCTTTCCGTTGCACTGTCATAATGAACCTGACCGAACTTCGGTATTGGCGGATTGTCACTGTTATATTCAACTTCCTTATCCCATACAACGTCACCGTTGCTGTTGGTGAGGATCATTCGTATCTGTTTAGTTTCAAGATAGGAATTGTTGAGCATATACGGAATCAGAATGCAGTCGTCATTAACTTTGAGAACTTTCGGGTTTCTTGCGCCCACAAAGCCCTTTGCATCACCTGTCTTGCCATTATAAGATGTCAGGTAGAACTGCGGCTGAGATTCGAGCGTGTTCACGTCAAACTTCTGGATAAAAACATTTGCTGCAGATTTATCCAAAGAGGTTGTAGTGTTTTCATAAGTACCTACAAGAAGATATTTATTGCCGCAACGGACTGCGCCCGCTAACTGACCGTAAGTATCGTTCTGAGCATAAGAGCCTTTAAATATGAACGAATTGCCCTCGCGAAGTTCTTTCCACTGGAGTCCGCCTGACATTTTTGTCAGGTGATATGATCTGAACGGTTCCGCATCGGATCTGTCCACATAAAGGAAATCGTTACCGTCCTTGATGATTGCCTGTTGTAACGAATGGCTGGCATACGGAATAACCGTAGAATCAGCCACTCTTACCTGAGTAAAGGTAGAAAGATCAATAGCAAACGAATATGATGCCTGATGAATGGTTCCGCCCTCGGCAAATTCATCCTTGCCGGTAACAGGATTGACAACAACGGGGAACATATCTCTTGCTATGTAGCCGGTAAGATAGTTGCCGTTTGTAATCATCGCACCATTGCCGCAGTTATGCTGAGCTATACCAAGCCATGCGCCCGAAGCCATACCGCTCATATCAAGTGTTCTGAGTTTTTTGCCGTTCTGATCAACGTTTATTACCCTGAGTGCTGTCTGATTGCGTGTAGCAATTGTAAGCGGCTGATTGAAGAGAAGGTAATATGTGCCGTCCTCACCCTTACTGAACGCAAGGAAAGTCGAAAGCTCAAGCGGAACGGAAACAGTATTTTTAATGCTGAAATCTTTGTTAAGCTCAAGAATTTTCAGCGAACCGTCATTCATAGCTATACACAGGCAAAACGTACCGTCGGGGTTGAGCACCGAAGTGATGGTGGTTATGTAACCACGGTCCATCCTGCTAAAGTAAGGTCTTAAATCGTTATCAACAGCGTCCACGTTATTGTCAATAATGGTAATCGAATTAACAAGCTGATCATTCTCTGCTGATGATGAAAACACAAAAACAGACAACGCCAGAACAAATGCCATTACCATACAAAGCATTCTCTTCTTATTCATCAGAGTGCGCCTCCTTTATTATATCTATCATAGATATACCACTTGTCTGCTGCAATTGTCAACTCACGGCAGAAAATTTAACATTCATTTTACTTAGAACAAAATGCTGTTCAGTGGTTGAAAAATGAAAACACATGTGATACAATACATTAGATAGTTTAGTTTTTTAAACAAGGAATGGTGAAATTTAATGTCAGGACATAACAAATGGAGCACGATCAAGCGCAAAAAAGAAAAGACCGACGGCGCACGTGCAAAAGTATTTACAAAAATCGGCAGAGAGATTGCTGTTGCAGTACGTGACGGCGGTCCCGACCCTGCATCAAACTCAAAGCTCAAGGACATAATCGCAAAGGCTAAGGCAGCAAATGTCCCTAACGACAACATCGACCGTATCATAAAAAAAGCAAGCGGTGAAGCAGGCGGTGCAGATTATGAGTCCATTATGTACGAAGGCTACGGCCCGTCAGGTATTGCAGTTATCGTAGAAGCTCTTACAGATAACCGCAACAGAACAGCAGGCGATGTGCGCCACTACTTTGACAAGTACGGCGGAAATATGGGTCAGAGCGGTTGCGTTTCCTTTATGTTCAGCCGTTACGGCGTAATCCTCATCGAGGCAGAGGACGTTGACGAAGAAACACTTATGGAAGCTGCTCTCGAAGCAGGCGCAGTTGACTTCATCACAGAGGACGAGAGCGTATTCGAAGTACGCACAGAGCCTAACGACCTCGGTGCAGTACGTGATGCACTCGAAGCAGCAGGCTACAGCTTTGTTGTTGCAGAGGTTCAGTACGTACCCTCAACATACACAGCACTTACTGATGCAGACGATATCAAGAATATGAACAAAATGCTTGAAATGTTTGAAGATAACGACGACGTTCAGGAAGTCTGGCACAACTGGGAAAACCCCGACGAAGAATAATAACGTATCAAGGCAAGGTGAATTTTTACCTTGCCTTTTTTCAAAGGAAGGATAAGCTATGATTTTCGATAAATTCAGACTGTTCAGAATCAATGCTGACGAGCCGGATTACGACTGCCGTGAGGGCTGCTTTATGCGCCTTTACAGAAACGTTGACGAGAAGCAGTTCAGCGAATGGCTTGATTCGCTCATCGCAGACGGCTTTGAAAAAATGCAATGTACAAACCTCAACGGTAACCTTTACGCTTGTCTTCAGGGTGATGTTACGGTTAATGCTTTTTATACGCCCTGCGACGGTATACTGCGCGTTGCAGCAAACGAGAACAAGCCGCTTCCCTGCTTTGAAAAGCAGAGCTGCGACAGAGAAACCGACACTGTATTCTACGCATTTGAAAACGATCAGGCTCTTATCGACTGCGGTATGTGCCTGCTTGTTCAGTGCCCCGATTACAGCTTTTTTGTAGTTGACAGCGGTCACTATATGCAGTTCAACGACAACGACAGAATTTATAAATTTATGCGCGACCGCACACCCGAAGGACAGAAGGTTGTTGTCAACGGCTGGCTCCTCACCCACGCACATTCCGACCATATTTCAAAATTTATGGATTTTCTCAGATACAACCGCAGCGACGTAATCATAGAGGGAATTTATTCAAACCTCATACCCGACACCAACGAAAACAGCCGATTCTGGTCAACGGAAGAGGTGCTGCTCTCACGCAAGCTTTTCAAAATGCTTGAAAGCACAGACATACCGACATACAAAATACATACAGGTCAGCGTTTTTATATACGCAACCTCTGCTTTGACGTGCTCGGCACACACGAGGATATCTATCCGCAGACGATGAAGGACTATAACGATTCTTCCTGTATGGTTATGCTCACAGCTGAGGACAGCCGCATTTTCATACCGGGTGACGCAAGCAATCTTGCAAGCCTTGAGCTGACAAAGCGCTATGGCAAAACACTCAAGTGCGATATAGTACAAATCGCTCACCACGGTCACAACGGACTTTATAAAGAGGCTTATGAGCTTCTTGATGCCGACATTGCCGTATTCCCCATAACAAGAATCAAATTTGACGAGGAATATCCCCGTATAGAGGCAAACCGCAGGGCAATTGAGCTTTCAGACAGATACTTCATCACATCTGACGGCACGGTAAAAATCCCCCTGCCCTATTCGCCTGAAACAGTTGAAAAACTGCCCGATGAAACCTTTGAGGATTTCGGCAAGATAGAGCGTCTGTGGGGTTACACCTATACACCCGAAAGAAAAAAAGAGCTGTTTGAGATATTCGTCGCAAACGGCGGCGATCTCGACAGCGCAAACCTGCCCGTAAGATACGAAGGCATATTCGAAATGTAAGGTGAAACCAATGCGAGAAATTGATATTTTTGATTTTGACAAAACCATAGTACCTTTTGACAGCGGCTCACGCTTCTGGATTTACTGCCTGATTCACAACCCCTGGATTGTAATATGTCTGCCGTATATTTTGGTTATGATGATTCCGTTTTTACTGAAACTTAAGGACCTCACCTATGCCAAAAAACATATCTTCTGTTTTATACGTATGATTAACCTTGAAAAAAACGTAAAAAGATTCTGGGACAAATACGAAAAGGACGTTTTCGAGTGGTTCATCAAAGAAAAGCGTGAGCGGCCTGCAGTTATAATAAGCGCAAGCCCTGATTTTCTGCTTAAAGATATCTGTGAAAGAATCGGTGCAGACACACTCATCTGCTCACGCCACGACGAAAAAACAGGCGCAATCATCGGCCTTAACTGCAAGAATGAAGAAAAGGTAAGACGCTATAACGAAGAGTTAAAAGACTGCAAAGTTATCAACGTAAGTTCAGACAGTCTGAAAAGCGACCGACCGATTTTCAGCCTTGGCGAAAACTGTTTCCACATACTCAAAAACGGCGAAAGAGTTCCTTTCAGATACAGTGAAATGTATAAGTAAGAGCTTCACTTTTGCGTTATTCCGCCGAAGGCAAGCGGCACTTTGCCGACAATTACCGTTTCGGCAACAAGCATATTCATTGTATAGGCGGTTGAAACCGTTTCTCTCGGAAATACTATAAGCAACGTTACCGTTGTTTTCAGAAAAATCTGATGTCTGGTCTGGTTAATTCCCGCATCGGAAAACTCGTTTACAAAATGCGTCTGTGCACTGCCCGTAAGGCTGATAATTGCGTTGAGCTTCGGCCCCCTGCCGTTGAGCAGAGCAAGACCAGTCAGTGAACCTATTGGTACACCGAGCTTTTTGCCGTCAAGTCCGCTGAGCGAAGCTGCAACCGACGAATTGACCGCCGATTTTATGCGGTTTATACGCATTGCATCGGTCTGCAGAGAAATTATGTTACCGCTGCTGTCACGCGTGATTTCAACAAGCGAAGAATAATCCGCACCTTCGTTTCTGAGTATCTGCGGCACTGCAGAGCCCGCAACCGTTGCCGCATAATTCTGAGCCTGCACAACGGCCGTGTTGCGCACAAAGGGCCTTACTCTTGCATCAACAAGCAAAAACACCGTAACAGACAGCAGGGAAACGCATACCAAAACGAAAACTATTTTTCCGCAAACTCTGCGCCGGTAATACCGCAAATGCACTCACCCCACAAAAACATTATATGCACAGGTGTGCAGATTTGTAACTATTTCCCCATGCGTCACTCTTGACTAATCACCAAAAACAATATAAAATAATAGCGAAACGGAAAAAGAAACGGAGAACACAACAATGAGTAAAGAATATAATCCCGATATAGTCAGCGTAATCGATGAAGAAGGCAAAGAGCACACATTCGAAGAGCTTGACAGAATCGAAACAGATAAAGGTAAATACGTTGCACTTCTTCCTATTTTTGACGATGCTGACGAGCAGCTTGAAGACAGCGGCGAGTTTATAATTCTCAAGGCTACGGAAGAAAACGGCGAGACATATCTCTCAGCAATTGAGGACGAGGATGAATTCAACGAAGTCGGTGTCCTTTTTGAAGAAAGACTTATCGACCTTTTTGAGTTTGAAGAAGACGGAGAAGAGGAATAATATCCGCTCCGAAAAACTAAAATTATAATATGCACCCTGCCTTGTGCGACAAAAGTGCGGCAATACTAACCCAACACTCATATCTTAGGGAAGCCGTCTCCGATCAGCGGATTGCAGACCTCCCGCCCTCAGGACGGACGAAGGGAGCGTGAACCTGCGGGAGGCTACCCACCTGCTTTAGACGCAGGTTATTATTCGCCGCATAACGGCTTGGCGGGGATGCGTAATACTTTATCAGGTGAGAAAATTGAAAAAAATAATTGATTTTAACATATACGGTCTGCTGCCCGTTGAAGGCGGCTTTCTTTACATAAAGCCCGAGGTTATGCCCGACGGCAGAACAAGAGCCGATTTTTTCGGCTATGAGGTAGCTACAGAGCGCACAATGCCGATTACAAAGTGGACTTATTTTGAAGGCAAATTCGGACCCGCATATCAGGAAATCTGTTCACAGATAAAAGACTATGTCAACTGCGAAACCGGCACGCTTTCAAACAACCACACCGTGCTCGTTTACCCTGACGGTGACGTCGGTATATTCAACGCACGCGGCATTGCAGTCTGGACAGGCAACCTCCAATATAACGACACACCTGCACGAGGTATTGCGCCCGACGGCAAAAGCTTCTGGAGCGTTGTGCCCGAGCTCAATGCGGTTATCTGCTACGCAACAGACGAAAAGCGAGTTCAGATGAGAATAGGCGGCGGCAAATCCACAGCGTTTGTTGACCCTGTCTCAATCGTACGCTACGGTGACAGACTCTTTATCTGCAACAAGGGTTCAAACAAGGTACGCACAATCACACTCGGCAATTTTGCTGTAAGCGATTATCTTGAGTTTGATGAGCCTGTGCTCAATTACTTCATCGCAGGTGAAAAAGAATTCGTAAGACTCGATTCAGGTCTTTATCAGCTTTAATAAATAAAAGAATCAGCCGTTCCTCATCACTCAAGGAACGGCTGATATTTTTCGCTTATTATTCGTCGATGTTGATGCCTCTCTCTTTTCTGAGCTGAGCAAGCTCGCTGAATACCTTATTCTTCTTTTCACCTGTGAGGTCATAGAAGAACAGCGGAATTGCACAGAGAAGAAGACTGATACCGGGAACGATGGTAACAAGTGAGAACATGGCAAAATTCTGTGTCGATGACATGCTGTTGATTGCCTGAGCAACAGCCTCGCCCTTACCGACGTTGAGCTGAGCCACGTCGATATTAACAATTATGTACATAACAATAATCATAACGGTTGCAAATGCATTACCGATCTTATTTACAAATGACTGGCAGGCAGAGCCGAGGCCTGTGTTTCTGAAGCCCGTTTTCCACTCCATAAAATCAAGACAGTCGCAAACCATTGCAAACGAAACGTTGTTGATAACGCCGAGCGGGATTGCGGAGATAAGCATAAACGGAATACAGATAAGAAGGTTCTTTGTTGTCCAACCGATAATGAGAGTCAGGCAGCTTGAAACGAAACCGCCGAGGCAGGAAACAATCATGATATGCTTGTACTCAAACTTCTTGTAGAGCTTGGGAAGGAAGAGCATTGCGCCGAACATACCGATAGCGGCACAAACCTGAATAACAAGTGCAACGTTTGAAATGTTCTTATTTATCTCTTCAACAGTTTCGGGAGCCTTGGAGCCGAGATAGAATCCCGAATAACGTGCAACGTGAGGAGCTGCTGCCTGAAGCATATATCTGCCGAATGAAAGCACACCCGAAAAAACAACAAGCATAAGGGGCTTGCAGGTGAATATTCTCTTGAGTGTTGAAACTTCACCGGGAGCTCTTTTCTTGGCATCGGGAAGCTGGATTCTTTCCTTGATTTTAAAGGAAGAGATAGAGAAAAGAGGCATACCGATAACAGCCATTGAAATAGCCATTATTGCATACTTAAAAATGTTCGCACGCTCAATGTCCATATCAGCGACAAAGTATCCGACAATAATCGGAAGAGCAACTGTAACTGCAGAACCGATACCGCCGACAGTCTTGCCGTAGGAGATGATGTTGCCTCTCTCCTTGGGGTTGGGAGTCATAACGTTGGGCATACTCCAGAAAGGAACGTCGCTGGCGGTATAAATCATACCCCACGCAACGTAGACAACCGATACGAAAACATAAAGCCAGATTGACTGATTTTTTGTATCAAAGCCGGGATTTACGAACATAAGTATGGTGAGAGCGGCAATGGGAAGCGCAGTCCAGACGGGATAAGGCTTCATTCTGCCCTTCTTGGTAGAATGTCTGTCCATAATCATACCCATCATCGGGTCATTGACAGCATCCCATACACGTGCAAGAAGCATAAGCAGTATTACGAACAGTGCATCGAGCATAAGCACGTTCATATAGTAGTCTGTGATATAGCTGGACATACAGCTGTATACAAGACCCTGTCCGAGAGCGGCAATTGCATAAGCCTTCGTTTCGCCCTTTGGAACGTATTTTTTCATTTCATCTTGTTTAGCCATTTGTTACCTCCTGATAAAACAATTATATGAATATGATATTAGCACAATAAAAGTATTTTTTCAACATAATTCACACCGCAGTAAGATAGAAAAAAACGCCCTCTTTTTGTCGCATTTAACAAAAAGAGAGCGTAAATAATTAGCCTGCCATACCTATGATAAAGTTTGTAATGAAGCCAACCATAACCTCTACAAAATAAACACACAACTGGAAGATAATAGAGAAAATGTTTGTGTCAGCTGTGATCTGACCCAGACCGCCACTCTGCGGAGGAACATATGTAGGCTCTCCGGGAGTGAGAACGCCGCCTGCTGCAACATACATATCAAGAGCTTCCTGGCGCTCGGTTATTGCAAGGCGCTTGTATACAGCAACCTGAACATCCGATGAGTTACGGCAGAAGTAGTAAAGATATTTGCCTTCAACAGCAGCGGGGTCAATGCCGTACTTTTCTGCAGAGCTTGCCGTTATCTTTTGAGCAATCAGCTCAGGCGGGTAATCTACAAGGTAACTTGCTCTTGCATATATAGCTTTGATAAGTACATCTTCGGGCTGATTGTTGAATCCGCCGAGGCTTTCAAAAGCTTTTGTAATAACATCACTGTTCACACCGTTCTGTACAGCGCGTGACCAGATAACGTTTTTGAGTGCAATGGTATAGTTATCAATATCGAATCCGGGAACATTTTTCTCAAGTTTAGCAACCATTACGTCATAAAAACGCGCCTTGGTATAAGCATGCTGAAGACGGAGGAAGTTGCTTGATGATTCCTGAGCAATAGCCCTCCACTCCGCATTGAAATTATTACCGTACTTGTTGCCGTCATTTTCATAAGCGGTTATCAGCCTGTTACCGACAAACACGCCTTCACCCGAAGAAATGCACCACTCGGCAAAATCAAGCGGCACACCGTAGGTGCTCGAAAACTGATAGGCGCCGTAAGATACACCGCCTGTATCTTTACCTTCGGATATTGTGCCGGGGTTACCGTTTGATTCATACTTTGCAGAAAGGCTGCCGAGCTGCATTGAATCGGAGGCAGCATTAAGCGTAATGCTGTCGGTTGTTATGCTGTTAGGCGTTATGCTGTCAGCTATTGTGCTGTCGGGCATTATGTAATAATCGGATATTGTTCCTTCAGGAAAATATTCATCATCATAAGCCTGCGAACTGATTCCGAAACACATTACGAGAACCAATAAAACTGCGAAAAAAGATAACATTTTTTTCATAAACAAATCTCCTTATGTATATTAACCACTGATTATTTTACACTATTTTGTACCTTATTGTCAACTAAATTTCATAATACAAATTAAGGTATGTAAGTAACAAATTCATAACATCAATAAAAAATTGCTTTATTGACTTAGTCAAAAATGTGATATAAAATAGTAAGTAACTTAGTTTACAGGTGATAATAATGAATCTCAGATTTAAAGTTGAAGGAATGAGTTGTGCCGCCTGCTCTGCCGCTGTAGAAAGAGCTGTTTCAAAGATTGACGGAGTTGAAAGCGCTCAGGTTAATCTACTGGCAAAGCTCCTCACAGCTGAATTCGACGAATCAAAAACCGACAGCGAAGCGATAATCAACGCTGTCACAAAAGCCGGCTTCAAAGCAAGCCTTATCGAAGACAAAAAAGAAGAAGAGGCAAACAGTAAAGAAGAGAAACAAACCGTTCAGCCAGCTGTTACCGAAAAATATACACCGGTAAAGACAAGGCTTGCCGTATCAATTCCGCTGCTTGTGATTCTTATGTATATCACAATGGGTCATATGGCAGGTCTGCCGGTGCCGCAATTTCTGCACGGCACACAAAACGCAGTACAGTTTGCATTCGCCCAATTTCTGCTTACCTTACCGATTCTTTACGTCAACCGCAAATTTTTCTTCGGCGGATTCTCTTCACTTATCAGGCGCGCACCGAATATGGATACCCTCGTTGCAGTGGGCGCAAGTGCATCGATGATATACGGAATCGTATCGATATTTATGATAGGCTACGGCTTGGGCAACGGCAGAGCGGATATCGCGCAGAAATATGCATCAAATCTGTATTTTGAATCTGCCGCAATGATACTGACACTTGTCACGGTCGGCAAATTTCTTGAAGAACGTTCTAAGAATAAAACAAACTCCGCAGTTGAAAAGCTGATTGACCTGTCCCCAAAAACGGCAACGGTAATCCGCGCAGGAAAAGAAATTACCGTAAAAGCAGAGGAAATCGCAGTCGGAGACACCGTTGTTATACGACCCGGCGAAAAGATTCCCGTAGACGGAATTATCACAGAAGGCAATTCAAGCGTTGACCAATCAGCTCTCACGGGTGAAAGTATGCCAGTTGAAAAAAACGAGGGCGATACGGTTATGTCTGCAAGTGTCAACCTTGAGGGCGCATTCAATATGAAGGCAACCAAAGTCGGCAAAAACACAACGCTTGCACAGATAATCGAGCTTGTTGAAAACGCAGGTGCAACAAAGGCACCTGCCGCAAGACTGGCAGACAAGATTGCAGGCGTGTTCGTGCCGATAGTTATGAGCATCTCACTTATAACCTTTATCGCCTGGATGATTGCAGGTCAGAGCCTTGAGTTTGCTCTTTCATGTGCAATATGTGTGCTTGTAATCTCTTGTCCGTGTGCGCTCGGTCTTGCAACCCCGGTAGCTATCACCGTTTCGGCAGGTAAGTGTGCATCAAACGGAATTCTCGTCAAATCTGCACAGGCACTGGAAACGCTCGGAAAAGCTGACGTATATGTCCTCGACAAAACAGGCACCGTCACAACCGGTAAACCTGCAGTCACCGACGTAACGGCATACGGAATGGAAAGAGAAGAACTGTTGCAGCTTGCAGCATCACTCGAATCAAAGAGCGAGCACCTTCTTGCCAAAGCCATATGCAACAGCTACAGCGGCGAAACATCGAATACCATCGGCTTTAAATATATTCTCGGTAAAGGTGTTTCAGCAATTATAAACGGTAAAAAAGCAATCGGCGGAAATGCCGCACTTATGAACGAAAACGGCATTGATATTTCTGCCGCCGAAGATGCCGCTTCAACAGCGGCAAAGCAGGGCAAAACACCCGTTTACTTCGCTTTCGCCAAAAAGCTTGCAGGTCTTATCTGCGTCGCAGATGAAATCAAGCCGACAAGCATTGAAGCCGTAAAAGCATTGAAATCACGCGGATCACAGGTTGTTTTGCTGACAGGTGACAACGATATTACGGCGCAGGCAATCGGCAAAACACTCGATGTTGACCGCACCGTATCAGAAGTACTTCCTGCTCAGAAATCCGAGCAGATAAAGCTGCTTCAGCAGCAGGGCAAAACAGTAGTAATGGTCGGCGACGGAATCAATGATTCCCCTGCCCTTGCTCAGGCTGACGTAGGCATCGCAATAGGCGGCGGCACCGACATTGCAATTGAATCCGCAGACATCGTTCTGATGAAAAGTGAACTGACAGATGTTGTAAAGGCAAACACCTTTTCGCGCAAGACAATGCGTAACATCAAACAGAATCTTTTCTGGGCATTTTTCTACAACATTATCGGCATTCCGATTGCCGCAGGTTTGCTGTTCATCCCCTTCGGCATTACCCTTTCACCGATGATAGGTGCAGCAGCAATGAGCCTCAGCTCCGTTTTTGTTGTAACAAACGCACTCAGGCTGTATAAAATGAAAGATAAATAAATTCTGATATCCGTCGGATGTAAATTTCGGCGGATATTTTTTACTTTTGATGTAATATCCACTTGTTAAATAATAATATTTTTGATATAATGTGATTAATAATGGATAAATTTAGGCTTTACGGAGGTGTTTTATGCCGTACAACAACATCACAACCATTCTTCTGGCGGTTGTAATCGTGCTGCTTGCCGTTGCTGTTGCAGCGATATTCTCGCTGATAAAAAAGAGCAATCGCAACACCGGGCACGAAGACAGCGAAAAAATGCAGCGTCAGCTGGCTGATGAGTTTGAACGCAACAGAAGAGAGATGTCGGTTGCACAGAACGACACACGTGCACAGACTGCTCAGAGCATCGGCGAAATGGTAAAAAAGCTTGATGAAATGACAAAAGCTAATTTTGAAAATCAGCAGACAATGACACGTTTGCTCAGCGAAGCACTCGTGAACATTCAGCAGAACAACACTTCGCAGAATGAAAGGCTCGTAAGAAACGTATCGGAAGCCATCGGCAAAATGCAGGAGAGCAACGAAAAAAAGCTCGACGAAATGAGGACAACCGTTGACGAAAAGCTCAGCGCGACACTCAACGAAAGGCTCAACAGCTCATTTAAAACCGTATCCGATCAGCTTGAAAATGTAAACAAGTCACTCGGCGAAATGAAAGAGCTTTCTTCCGGTGTCACTGCGAATGTATCATCGCTCAACAAGGTTCTCACAAACGTAAAGGCAAGAGGCACGTGGGCAGAAGTTTATCTCGAGAATATCCTTGACCAGACCATTCCCGGAATGTATGTCAAGAATTATGCACCGATTGAAGGCAGTCAGGCAAAGGTTGAGTTTGCCGTCAAGATTCCCGCAGGCGACTCAAGCGGCAACATAACCTACCTTCCCATCGACTCTAAATTCCCGATGGAGGACTATGTAAGACTCTGCACCGCAGCCGAAAACGCAGATCCCGTTGCGGTTGCCGCAGCAAGAAAAGCGCTTGCATCACGCGTCAAGGATGAGGCAAAACTCATCACCAAATACATAGTTGTGCCGCAGACCACACCTTACGCCATAATGTACCTTGCAACAGAAGGTCTTTATGCCGAGATTGCCGCTTCACCCGACGGCTTACCCGAAAAGCTGAGAAGCGAATACAACATAATGATTGCCGGACCGACCACGATTACAGCCCTGCTCTCTTCACTTTCAATGGGCTTCAAGGCGGTTGCAATAAACGAAAAAGCAAATGAAGTAAGACAGATGCTTGCCGTTGCCAAAACGCAGTATGACAAATTCGGCGACCTGCTTGAAAAAGCAAGAAGACGGATTGACGATGCGGGCAAGGCACTCGGCGAAGCACAAAACAGAAACCGCATTATCCAGAAGAAACTCAAAGGCGTCGAAGCTGTTGATTCAGCAGAAGACGTCGCCGCATTAGAAGAAAAATTTTTTGAAGGGGAATAAAAAATGTCAAAATTCAGCGATCTTATTTCAAAAATGACTCTTGAAGAAAAAGCCGCACTCTGTGACGGCGGTGATTTCTGGCACCTCAAAGGAATGGAAAAATACGGCATTCCGTCAGTAATGGTCTGCGACGGCCCTCACGGACTGCGTAAAAAGGACTACAGCAAAACCGGCGACAGCCTTAGCAACAGTGTGCCCGCAATCAGCTACCCCACAGCTGCAACAACAGCAGCATCATGGGACCCCGAGCTGCTCTACAAGATGGGTGTTGCACTCGGTAAGAAATGCCTTAAAGAAGAAGTCGGCGTACTCCTTGGCCCCGGTATCAATATGAAGCGTTCTCCCCTTTGCGGCAGAAACTTCGAATATTTTGCAGAAGATCCGATCCTTGCAGGTGAGCTTGCAGCAGGCTTCATCAACGGCGTTCAGTCAATGGGTGTCGGCACTTCACTCAAGCACTTCTGCGCAAACAGCCAGGAAACACGCAGAATGACCTGCGACTCCGTTGTTGACGAGCGTGCACTGCGTGAGATCTACCTCACAGCTTTTGAAATTGCTGTCAAGAAGGCTCAGCCCTGGACAGTTATGAATTCATATAACAAGATCAACGGCTTCCACGGCTCGGAAAACAAGCACACTCAGATCGAGATTCTCCGCGATGAGTGGGGCTTTGACGGCGTAGTTGTCAGCGACTGGGGCGCAGCAAACGACAGAGTGCTCGGCCTCAAGAACGGTAACGACCTTGAAATGCCCTCATCTGCAGGCTCAGGCACAAAGAAGATTGTTGAGGCAGTAAAGAACGGCACACTCGACGAAGCTGTTGTAACAGAGCGTGCGCTCAACATACTCAAGCTCATCGACAAGGCAGTTGCAGGCGCAAAGAAAAATTATCCCTACAACGATCTTGATGATCAGGATTTTGCAAGAGAGATTGCAGCAAACTCAATGGTTCTTCTCAAGAACAACGGCATTCTTCCGCTCAAGAAGGACAAAAAGGTTGCTGTTATCGGCGAGCTTGCAAGAACACCCAGATATCAGGGTGCAGGCAGCTCACACATCAACCCCACAAAGCTCGACAATGCTCTTGAAGAGCTTCAGAAGGTCGGCTACAGCGTAGAATTCGCTCAGGGTTATGAGCTTTCAAACAAAAAGGCAAAGAAGAACGACGCTCACCTTGCAGAAGCTGTAAAGCTTGCAGCTGAAAGCGAGACAGTTATCCTCTTCATAGGTCTTACAGACGAATATGAGGCAGAAGGCTTTGACAGAAGCCATATGAACCTCCCTGCAGCTCACGATAAGCTCGTAGAGGAAATTGCAAAAGTCAACAAGAACGTTATCATTGTTCTTGCAGGCGGCTCACCCGTTGAGATGCCGTGGAACGATTCAGTTGCAGCAGTGCTCAACTCCTACCTCGGCGGTCAGGCAGGCGCAGGTGCAGTTGCGGACATCATCAGCGGTAAGGTCAACCCGAGCGGTAAGCTCCCCGAAACATATCCGATGGTATATGCTGACACACCCGCAAAGAACAACTTCCCCGGCAACCCCGCAACTGTTGAATACCGCGAGAGCATCTACATCGGCTACAGATACTACGAAAAAGCAAACAAGGCTGTCCGTTACCCCTTCGGCTTCGGTCTTTCTTACACGACATTTGAGTATTCAGACATCAAGCTCGACAAGGCTGCTATGAGCGAAGACGAGAAACTCAAGGTCACATTCACAGTCAAAAACACAGGCTCTGTTGCAGGCTACGAAACAGCTCAGCTCTATGTAGCTGACAAGGTAAGCACAATTTACAGACCGTCCAAAGAGCTCAAGGGATTCAAGAAGGTATGGCTTGAGCCGGGCGAGAGCAAAGAGGTTGAGATTGAGCTTTGCAAGCGTGCATTCGCTTTCTATAACGTAAACATCAACGATTGGTGCGTTGAGAGCGGCGAGTTTGACATTCTTGTAGGTGCTTCAAGTGCAGACATCAAGCTCACGGCAACAGTCAACGTCAGCGGCACAACAGAAAACATTCCCGACTATTCTGCAGTCGCTCCCCTCTATTACAGCGGTGACGTTCAGAATGTTCCTGCAGAGCAGTTTGTTGCTGTTCTGGGCAGAGAGCTTCCCGCAACGGATTACCCTGCTGACAGAAAGCTCGGCATTCAGGACACATTCGAGAGCTGTGCACACACAAAGAACGGCAAGCGCTTTTACAAGCTTCTCACCACTCTCATCCCTGCAGGCTTCGCACAGGCTATCGCTATGCAGACTCCGTTCCGCGATTTCATCAGCATGAGCGGCGGCGTATTCAGCGAGCAGATGGCTGACGGCCTTGTAAAATGGCTCAGCGGCGAAAAGGGCGGCATCCGTCTTATCGTCAAGGACATCCCCCGAGCAATCGGCGGCATCGGTCCGCTTCTCAAGCAGATATAAGTTTTAAGCAAATTCAACCAAAAAATGCCACAAACTTTTTAAATGTTTGTCGTATTTAAGATTGCAGTTTTGCTCAAAATAATATATATTTATAAACGGAATGAATTTCGTTCATTATTCAGTTTTTAATTGAAAGGAGTCGACAAAATGACAAATCTCACAACAAATAAAAGCGTTCTCTCCTGGATCGAAGAGAAGGTAGAGCTCGTAAAGCCCGACAAAATTGTCTGGATCGACGGCTCACAGGAGCAGATCGATGCACTCAGAGCAGAAGCTTGCTCAACAGGCGAAATGATCAAGCTCAATCAGGATCTTCTCCCCGATTGTTACCTTCACAGAACAGCTGTCAACGACGTTGCACGTGTTGAAGGCAGAACATTCATCTGTGCTCCCACTAAGGAGCTTGCAGGCCCCACAAACAACTGGATGGATCCCACAGAAGCTTATGAAATGCTCTACAGCATCGCAAAGGATTCATACAAGGGCAGAACAATGTACGTTATTCCCTACTCAATGGGTCCCGTAGGCAGCCGCTTCTCCAAGATCGGTATCGAGCTTACAGACTCCATCTACGTTGTTCTCAACATGGTTATCATGACAAGAGTTGGCACTAAGGTTCTCGAAGCTCTCGGCGACAGCAACGACTGGGTTCGCGGCCTTCACTGCAAGTGCGAAATCGACGAAGAGAAGAGATATATCTGCCAGTTCCCGCAGGATAACACAATCATCTCCGTTAACTCCGGTTACGGCGGAAACGTTCTCCTCGGCAAGAAGTGCTTTGCACTTCGTATCGCTTCATATCAGGGTTGGAAAGAAGGCTGGCAGGCTGAGCACATGCTCATCCTCGGCGTTGAGAAGCCCGACGGCGAAGTTAAGTATATCTGTGCTGCATTCCCCTCAGCTTGCGGCAAGACCAACCTTGCTATGCTCATTCCTCCCAAAGCTTACCTTGAGAAGGGCTACAAGGTATGGTGCGTAGGCGACGATATTTCCTGGATCCGTAAGGGTGAGGATGGCAGACTCTATGCTATCAACCCCGAAAACGGCTTCTTCGGCGTTGCACCCGGCACAAACAACAAGTCCAACCCCAACGCTCTTGCAGCTACAATGAAGGGCACAATCTTCACCAACGTTGCTCACAACCTTGACAACAACACAGTATGGTGGGAAGGCCTTGACAAGAATCCTCCCGCAAACGCTATGGAGTGGAAGGGCAACCCCTGGAACGGTCAGGAGAGCGAAGAGAAGGGCGCACATCCCAACAGCCGCTTCACAGCTCCCGCTGTAAACTGCCCCTGCATCAGCTCCGAGTTTGAGAATCCCGCAGGCGTACCGATCTCCGCTATCGTATTCGGCGGCAGACGCGCAAAGCTTGCTCCCCTCGTATATCAGTCACGCGACTGGAACCACGGTGTATTCGTAGGCTCAATCATGGCTTCCGAAACAACAGCTGCAGCAGCAGGTGCTGTCGGCGTTGTCCGCCGCGATCCCATGGCTATGCTTCCCTTCTGCGGTTACAACATGGGTGAGTACTGGCAGCACTGGATCAACATCGGTGAAACACTCGATGCTGACAAGGCTCCCAAGATCTTCAACGTTAACTGGTTCCGTAAGGATGACGAAGGCAACTTCATGTGGCCCGGTTTCGGTGACAACCTTCGTGTTCTCGAGTGGATCCTTGACCGTTGCGACGGCAAGGTAGACGCTGACGAGGTTGCTATCGGTTACGTTCCCAAGGCTGAGGACATCAACCTTGAGGGTATCGAGGATGAGGTTTCTGTTGACACACTCAAGGCTATGCTTGACGTTGACAAGGATCTCTGGAACGCAGAAACAGCAGGCATCGAAGAGTTCTACGGCAAGTTTGGTGACACACTTCCCAAGGCCCTTGCTGATGAGCTTGCAACTCTCCGTGCAAACCTCAAATAAGAAAATATAATTTTAAAAGCTATCCTCGGTTGAGGATAGCTTTTTTGTTTATGCAATTTCAACGCCGCTGTAATAGTGCTTCAATATCTCCTCCCAGGTGCTGCCCTGACGCGCCATATAATCCGCACCGTACTGACTCATTCCGACTCCGTGACCGTAGCCCTCAGTTGTGAATCTGAAAGTGCCGTCGCTGAATTCAAACGTAAACACCGCGCTTCTGAGTCCCAATGCATCACGCACCTGCATACCCGCAAATTCCGCACCGCCTACCGTCAGGCTCTTTACATAGCCGTTATCGTCCTTTTTAATCTTGCCGACCCAGCTGTCTGCCTCACCGCTGAGCTGACAACCATCGAGCGAGGACACCGCCGACGAAAACTCCTGCGCAGTCATCACAACAGTCTTAACACAATCGGGCGACAGCTTATCGCCGACACTTGTTACGCTTTTCAGATACGGCACTTCACTGCCCCAGACGGTTTCTGCACTGTGTGTAACACCGCTGTTGTTGGCGTGGAATGCCGCTATAATCGGTTCCCCTTCATAAGTGATGCACTTGCCTGCCACATCCTCAACAGCTTTTGTCAGTTTTTTTTCATAGCTTCCTGCTTTATCGCCCCATTTTTCAGCGCGCTCCTCCTCTGTCAGATACCCCTGATGTGTTGCCGCATCGTTTGAAAGATACGCACCTTTAAGTCCTGAATCGGGAGAAGATTCCTGCTCTGCTTTTTTATAGAGAAGATATGTATATGCCGCAACAGCCTGAGCTTTAAGTGCCTGCTCATGATAAGTCGGCAGCATCTCGGCGGCAAGCACACCTACCAGATATTCTTCGAGCGTAATACTCAGCACCAGGTCATCCTCAGACATAAAAACCTTCACTGTTTCGTCAGAAGATTTCTCTTTTTTGCCGTCTTGCTCCGTAATGGTAATATCATCTTCACGCACAGAATTATCACCCTGCCTGAGTGCTGTCAGAGGCATAACAACCAGTGCCAGAGTTACTATCAGAGCCGCAAATTTGTAAAATCCCATTTTTTATTCCTCACTTTTCAATAATGATTGACTTTTTTGCAGAAGTTATAGTATAATGTATTCTCAAATAATATTCTATAAGTATATTTATATGTAATCCTTTAAGGAAGGAGGACCGACATATGTCAAGATATATGTCCCCTATCAGCAACGATTCCCTCATAAGCTTATGCAACGAAATTCAAATTAATGACAGGATTGATCCTAACGATTACAACCGTTACGGTGTCAAAAGAGGTCTGAGAAACAACGACGGTACAGGCGTTATGGCAGGCCTTACAAAAATCTGCAGCGTTGACGGCTACTACATAGAAGACGGTGAGCGTGTGCCCCGCCCCGGTAAACTCAACTTCAGAGGTCTCGACGTAAACGAGATTGTTGAGGGTTGCCGCAAGGAAGACCGTTTCGGCTTTGAAGAGGTCGCATGGCTTCTCATTTTCGGTGCGCTTCCCACACCTGAACAGCTCTCAAAATTCAGCAACGTACTTGCAGAATGCCGTGAGCTTCCCGAGGACTTCATTGAAGATATGATTATGAAGGCTCCCTCACCCAACATTATGAATAAAATGGCGCGTTCCGTAATGGCGCTCTATTCTTACGACGATAACCCCGACGATATTTCAACGGTGAACGTACTGCGTCAGTGCATCCAGCTTATCGCACAGCTCCCCTCAATTATGAGCTACGCATACCAGGTTAAACGCCGCCACTATTACAAGAAGAGTATGTACATCCATCAGCCCAAGCGTGAGCTTTGCACAGCACAGTCAATCCTGCGCACAATCCGCTCAGACAGACTTTTCACCGACGAAGAGGCAAAGCTTCTTGACCTGTGCCTCATTCTCCACTCGGAGCACGGCGGCGGTAACAACTCAACCTTCGCAACACGTGTGCTCACATCATCAGGCACAGACACATATTCCGCAATTGCCGCAGGTATCGGTTCACTCAAAGGACCTAAGCACGGCGGTGCAAACATCAAGGTTAAAGAAATGACCGCGCTTATGGCTGAAGAAATTTTAGACATCACCAACGAAGGTCAGGTTGCAGACTACATCGCAAAGCTTATCAGAAAAGAAGCAGGCGACCGTTCAGGTCTTGTTTACGGTCTCGGTCACGCAATTTACACAATGTCCGACCCGAGAGCGGTTCTTCTCAAAGAGGCTGCTCGTAACTTCATTTTCAGCGAAGAATTTGAGAGAAGATTCCGTCAGCTTGAGCTTCTTGAAGAGCTTACACCCGATATTTTCCGCTCAATCAAGGGCGATATGAAACCTATCTGTGCAAATGTAGACCTTTACTCGGGTCTTATATACGATATGCTCGGAATTCCTGAAGATCTCTTCACGCCCCTGTTCACCGTCTCACGTATGGCAGGTTGGGCAGCACACAGAATAGAAGAGCTCACAACAGGCAAGCGCATTATCCGCCCCGCATACAAGAACGTCACTCTTCCCTACCACTATATTGCGCTTGATAAGCGTACCGAAGAAAACATTATGCATCCCGACAAATATATCCCCAGCGAAGCCCGCGCAGTTCTCAAATAATAAAGAGGTGTCATTTAATGAAAAAAATCAAAGGCTCCCTTTCAAAGCCTGAACCTACCGTATTAATCTCAATTGCTGCATTGAGTCTTTGCGCTCTTCTTCCGCTTCGTGTATACCAGGTAACAACGCTGATTGATCCTGAAACAGGTTTCTTCACCAGCAATCACTTCACGATTCCTCTGATGTATGCAATCGGCGCAGCTGTAATAATTGCGCTTCCGGTGCTCAGCTTTCTTAACAGCAAAGCAAACCGCGCACGCAACTGCGTTGTAAAAAGCACTTCTCTCGGAATAATCTCAATACTTACAGCGCTAGGCATGACATATGACTCAATCGTGAGTGTACTGGGTTTTATGCAGATTAACAGCGAATACTCTGTCGCAGCACATAATATCAAATATTCCACGTATCTCACACAGTCCGGTGCGGCAGCACTCATTGCAGAAGGCATTACAGGCATTCTGGCTGCATTCTTCTTCAGCATATATGCCGTATCATGCTTCAGAAAAGAATCCAAGCTTTCATCATTTGCCCTTATCTCAGTCACACCCACACTCTGGGCAATTTCAAGAATAGTATTAAAATTTCTTGAGAAAATAAGCTTTGTAAACATATCAGATCTTCTGCTTGAGCTTATAATGCTTGCATTTATGATTATGTTTATGCTCACGTTTGCACAGGTTGTCACGGGCACTTCACCCGAAATCAGTGCATGGCGTCTTTTCGGCTGCGGTCTTCCTGCCGCTGTTATGGCATTTATCACCTGCGTGCCGAGAATCTTCCTTGCTTTAACAGGTAACGCAGAGCTTATGGTAGAGGGTTACGAAATCGAATTCTGTGACCTTGCTCTGGCTATTTTCATCCCCGTTTTCCTTTACAACACAGCAACAGCTAAAAAAACATCCGAAAACTAAAACACCGAAAGGTCTGTTAACGTTTTGTTTATCACCAATCTGCTTACCACAGCACAGCAGGTGCTCATACTCTATATTCTGATTGCAGTCGGATTTGTCGCAGATAAAACCGGGCTTTACACTGAAAAGGCATCAAAGCTCAACACAAACCTGCTTTTTTACATTGTAACGCCGCTGGTTATTGTCAACAGCTTTATGAGTATTGACAATTCACGCGAAAACCTCAGAAACTTTGCATTTGCGGCACTCGGCGGTGTAGTAATCCACCTGATAGGTATGGTGCTGATACTGCCGCTGTTCAGAAAAACCGAAAAATCAAAAGCAGGGCTGTACCGCTATGCCTGTATGTACGGCAACTGCGGATATATGGCTTTACCGCTTGCAAACGCCGTGCTCGGTCCTCAGGGTGCATTTTATTGCTCTGCAATAATTATGGTGTTCAACATTTTTTCGTTCACCCACGGCATATATATTATGGGAGCACAAAAAGGCGGCTTCAACTTCAAAAAGCTTCTGATAAACCCCGGCTCAATCGGAGTTGCATTAGGTTTGCCGCTTTATCTGCTCGGCGTTGAACTGCCGACGGTTATTGCAACACCGATAAGCAGCCTTGCTACGCTCAATACTCCGCTTGCAATGCTCATTTTCGGCACTTATATAGCACACACCGACCTGAAAACAATGTTCACCGATAAGAAGATTTATGTAGTCGCACTTATCAAGCTTATTGCAATTCCGCTGATAATGATTGCCGGCTTCAAACTGCTCAACGTGCCGAAAGAACTCGCAATGGCAATCTCCGTTTCGGCATCTGCACCCTGCGCCAACAACACAGTTATTCTCGCAGGAAAATACGGGCTTGATACCGGTGTTGCTTCCAAAACTGTTGCACTCGTCAGCTTTTTTTCAATCATCACAATGCCTGTTATGATTGCACTTGCAGCAACGTAACATCATTCCATTCGAAAGGAAGAAACGAAAAATGTCAAAAGACAAAAAAAGAAAAGGTCAAAGCAAACTCGCTTTCCCTCTCGGACTTGCAGTTATACTCTTTGCAATAGTAGGCGTTGTCTTTGCAGTAGGTGCAGGAATTGACGGAGTAAAAAAACTGACTGACAACTCGGCAAAAAAGCTCGAATATGAAACAATGCTTATCCCCGTGGTTATGTACGATCCGGATATGTTTGACGACGTTTCCTCAGCCAAGCTTGACCAGCTTACTGTCTGCGCCGTATGGGGAATTATCAAGGACGAAAAGAATTACCCAGGCAAATACGAAACAGATGACCAGGGTAACATTATGATTCCCGCAGAGGATGTTGAAAAAGAGTTTGCCAAGCTCTTCGGAAACGATGCGGTGCCGACACACATAGGTGTCAAGGGAAACTTTGATGAATTTGTGTTCAACGAGCAGAGCAGATGTTACCTTGTAACCTCAGCAGGTACGGTGCCGATTTACACACCCAAGGTTGTAGAAATTGACAAAACGTCAAACACTGTTGTACTTACCGTAGGTTACCTCGCAGCAGAAGCCTGGGCACAGGATTCTGCAGGCAACTTCATTCAGCCTGAGCCCAGCAAGTACGTCAAAGTCACACTTCGTGAAAACGATAACGGATATTACATAAGCGCAATGCAGACAACGGATTCACCCGAAGATGCACAGCCCGGTGTAACACTGCCGACAGCTGCAGTTATACCGACACCTGACACGTTGGAAGAAGAAGTATCAGACGAAGACAGTTCCGAAGAAGAAACCATTGATGAAAAAGCATCCGACGAGGAATCATTAAGCGATAAAGATTCCTCAAGCGAAGAATAAAGGTCAACGCCCGATATTTTAGGATATCGGGTGTTTTTATTAAGTGTTATTAATTGCTCTGCACCCGCAAATACAATCATAAAATAAAAAAGACTTGAAAAGGAAAGATATATAGTCTATAATTACACTATTATGGGAAACTTTAACGAAAGAAGTGTAAAATCAATGGAATACAATTTCGCGGACTGTATATCAACCCTGCAGCCCTCACTTATCAGAGAATTCTTCAAATACAACGGTGTGCCCGGTATTATTCCTTTTTCAGCAGGCAACCCCTCTCCCGAATCATTCCCGGCAGCTGAAATTGCTCAAATCGCAAGCGATATCTTTGCAAAAAATCCTGTCGCTGTGCTCCAGTACGGTATCACTGAGGGTTATGCTCCGCTTCGTGAAACACTCCGTGAATTCAGCAAGAAGAGATACGGCATCGGCACTGAGGATGACGAACTGATAGTTACATCAGGCTCACAGCAGACAATGTACCTTGCAACAAAAGTGCTCGTCAACCCCGGCGATACAGTTATATGCGAAGAGCCTTCATTTGTCGGCTCACTCAACGCTTTCCGTTCATTCGGCGCAAATCTCTGCGGTGTAGAGGTTGAGAGCGACGGTATCAACATAGCCAAGCTTGAAGAAGCACTTAAGACAGAGAAAAACGTAAGATTCATCTATACAATTCCCAACTTCCAGAATCCCTCGGGTATTACAATGAGCTTTGAAAAGCGCAAGGCTGTTTACGAGCTTGCCAAGAAATACGGCGTTATGATTCTTGAGGATAACCCCTACGGCGAGCTTCGTGTAACAGGCGAAGACGTGCCCCAGATCAAGAGTCTTGACAAGGACGGCATTGTTATTTATGCAGGCTCATTTTCAAAGATTCTTGCTCCCGGTGTGCGTGTAGGCTACTGCGTAGCACCCAAGCCCGTTGTTGCAAAAATGACTGTCGGCAAGCAGGTATCTGACGTTCACACACCCGTATTCTCACAGGTGCTTGTTGACGAGTGGATGAAGCGATACGACATTGATGAGCATATCAACAAAATCAGAGATCTGTACCGCTCAAAGCTCAACCTTATGTGTGACCTTGTAGAAGAAAAGCTTCTCGATTACGTCACGTACACACGTCCCGAAGGCGGCCTGTTCGTATGGTGCAAGCTGAATGACAATATCCCGATGGCAGAGTACTGCAAAAAGGCTCTCGACAACAAGGTAACAATTGTTCCCGGTTCAGCCTTCCTCGGTGATATGACCGCAACAACTCAGTGTTTCAGAATGAACTTCTCAACACCGAGTGACGAAGCAATCGTCAAGGGTGTAAACATCCTTGCGGATATTGCAAAAGAATATTAATTTTTACGGAGATAAATAAAATGGAAAACAAAGCTCCGGAGCGTAAGCCCCGCGTATTAAGTCTTATACAGCCTACAGCCGTACCCACAATAGGCAACTATTTCGGTGCCCTTAAAAACTGGAAAGCAATGAGTGAAGATTACGACTGCCTTTTCGGCGTTGCCGACCTTCACGCAATCACAGTACGTCAGGAGCCCGCAATGCTCAGAAAACAGTCAACGGAAATGTTCGCTCTCCTTCTTGCAAACGGTCTTGATCCCGAAAAGAGCATTGTATTTATGCAGAGTCACGTGCCACAGCACTCACAGCTCGCATGGCTTCTCAACTGCTACACACAGTTCGGTGAGGCTTCAAGAATGACTCAGTTCAAGGACAAGAGTCAGAAGCACGCCGACAATATAAACGTCGGTCTGTTCTCATACCCGACACTTATGGCAGCAGACATCCTGCTCTATCAGGCAAATTTCGTACCCATCGGTGCAGACCAGAAGCAGCACCTTGAGCTGACAAGAAATATTGCAGAGCGTTTCAACGGCATTCACGGCAACACATTCACAATGCCCGAACCGTTTATAGGCAAAAAGGGTGCTAAGATCACTTCGCTTCAGGACCCGACATCAAAGATGTCCAAGTCCGACCCCAATCCGAAAGCATCAGTTTCGGTGCTTGACGAGCCGAACGTTATTATGAAGAAGTTCAAAAGTGCAGTTACGGACTCTGAGGCATGCGTGCGCTATGCAGACGGCAAAGACGGTATAAACAACCTTATGACAATATACTCCTGCTGCACCGGCAAGAGTTACGAAGAAATCGAGAATGAATTTGCAGGCAAGGGCTACGGCGACTTCAAGGCAGCCGTCGGTGAAGCTGTTATCGAAGAGCTTCGTCCCCTGCAGGAAAACTACAAAAAGCTTATCGCAGACACTGCATATCTTAACGAATGTATGGCAAAGGGTGCAGAGCGCGCCTCTAACCTTGCACAGCGTACACTCAGCAAGTGTATGAAAAAAATCGGCTTCAAACAGATATAATTAAAAATTTTTATTCTATTCTCTAAAAAACTTGTTGACAAGCCGCAAGTGTCTGTTGTATAATGCTGTCTATACAATGAGAAATTTGCCCCTGCAAATTGCGGAGGGAGGGAATAGTCAATGAGTAAAGTAGAAGTTAAAGAAAACGAATCCTTGGACAGCGCACTCAGAAGGTTTAAGAGACAGACCTCCAGAGACGGTGTTATTCAGGAAGTTCGTAAAAGAGAACACTATGAAAAGCCTTCTGTAAAGAGAAAGAAGAAGTCAGAGGCTGCTCGTAAGCGCAAGTATAAGTAAGAACCGAAAGACGGGCAACAAAGCCCGTCTTTTTTCTTTAAACAACACTTGATATTTAAGGATAAGATTATGCTTGATGACCGCTATATGCCTAAATACCGCTTTGCAAGTGTCTGCGACATTACAACCGCTGACCTTGAAAAGATGGGTGTTTCAGGACTGTTGCTTGATATTGACAACACACTGATATATGATGAAACACTCACCCCACTCCCCGGTGTAAAGGAATGGGTAAACAAAATGAACAGTGCGGGCATTCCGCTTGCAATTGTTTCAAACGCTATTCTTCCGCGTGTTTTTATCACGGCAAAAAGGCTCGGCATCAGGCACTATATATACAGCGCAAAAAAGCCTAAACCCGACGGATTGCTGCGTGCAGCAGATAAACTCGGTCTGCCTATAAATTCGCTTGCAATGGTCGGCGACCAGCTGAAGACAGATATGTTCTCTGCCAACATCGCAGGCGCAGTTGCAGTTTTCACCGACAGAGCTCAGGACGAAAAAATTTTTAAATTCTACTTCAAAAAAGCAAGAGCAGGCGAAAAAGAACTGCTTGCTGAATTTGAACGCAGAAAAAACGGAGAATGATCTTATGGATTTATACGAACTTACAAAGTTACTTCCCAAGGATATCGACGGCGGTATTATCGAAAGCGCTGCCGCACGTCAGTATTTCACAGGATTTGCTTCTGATTCGGGCTACCTTATAGTTTCCAAAAACGGTAATGTCTTCCTGACTGACAGCCGTTACATTGAAGCCGCACAGGCTCAGATTGACTGCTGTGACGTTGTGCTGATGACAGATGCCAAAGTGCAGATACCAAAATATCTCAAAAAGTTCAACTGCGGTAACGTTGCAATTGAAGCCAACCACGTAACGGTAAGCGGTCTGCGTGAATACAGCAGGATGTTCAAAGCTGACGATTTCAAAGCAGTTTTTGACAGCAGATTCGATAAATACATCCGTTATCTGCGTTGCACAAAAAAGGCTGAAGAGATCAAATGCATCAAGGCTGCACAGGCAATTGCACAGGCAGCATACGACAACGCTGTCAGATACATAAAACCCGGTATGACGGAAAAAGAAGTTGCCCTCGCACTCGATTTCCATATGCTCAGAAACGGAGCAGAAAAGGTATCGTTTGACACAATTGTTGTCAGCGGTAAAAACTCGTCCATGCCTCACGGTGTCCCCTCTGACAAGAGAATCGAATTCGGCGACTTTGTAACAATGGATTTCGGTGCGGTCGTAAACGGATACCACAGCGATATGACACGTACCGTAGCAATCGGCGAAGCCAGCGATGAAATGACCGAAGTTTATTCCGTTGTGCTTGACGCACAGATGGCCGCAATCGAAAAGGCTGCTCAGGGTGTTGTTGCAAAAGACCTTGACGCAACAGCAAGAAGAGTCATCAGCGAAGCCGGATACGGTCAGTTTTTCGGTCATTCAACAGGTCACGGTGTAGGCATTGAGATACACGAAGACCCCCACATCACACCAAGAAGCGAATACGTTCTTCGCGCGGGCAACATTATCACTGTTGAACCCGGAATTTATATTCCCGATAAGTTTGGTGTCCGTATTGAAGATATGCTGCTCATAACAGCAGACGGATGCGAAAACCTCACCTCAACACCTAAAGAGCTTACGGTAATAAATAACTGAATCACTCCAAGGATGTGCTAAGATGAGTAATCAAAAGAAAAAAGTTCTTGTTATAGTCAACCCCTGCTCAGGCAGATACACTGTACGTAATCAGCTGCTTCATATTGCAGACGATTTCACAAAAGCAGGCTTTGAAACAACGGTTTATACAACACAAAAACGCGGTGACGCTACAGAATACGCAAAACAGTTTGCAGACAAATACGACCTTATTGTCTGCCGCGGCGGTGACGGCACGTTTAACGAAACCGTCAACGGTATTCTTGACTCCGGCATCGACGTGCCTCTCGGATATATCCCCAGCGGCACAACAAACGATTTTGCCAACAGTCTCGGCATCCCCATAGCATCAAAAAAAGCAATCGACCTTATATGTAACATCGAGCCGCAATATCTCGATATGGGTCAGATAAATAACGGCAGATATTTCTGCTATACCGCATCATTCGGTGTCTTCACAAAGTGCTCATACAACACCTCACAGAAATTCAAAAATGTTTTCGGCTACTCCGCATACGTTGTTGAAGGTCTTAAGGAGCTTAAAGGATTCAAGCCTATTCCGATGAGAATTGAATGTGACGGCACGGTTTATGAGGGCGAGTATGCCTTCGGCGCAATTTCAAGCTCGCTCAACATCGGCGGTATTATCAAATACAAGCCCGAAGACATATCTTTTGACGACGGTATGTTGGAGCTTAACCTTGCAAAAATGCCTCACGGCGTGAAGATGTGGACAAGCCGCGCAAAAGAGCTGCTTATCGACCACACTTACAACGAGGATATGTTCACGCTCACAAAGGGCTCACACTTCGTTATTGAGAGCCTTGCTGAAGAAATCCCGTGGACACTTGACGGTGAATACGGCGGTGCATACAAAATCACCGAAATTGATTGCCGCAAGCAGGTAATAAGAGTTTTCAAAAGCTGATAAACTCTTGACATTATATTATAAAAGTGATATATTTTTCTTTGTTATATTAAATACATTAAAACGTTGAAGCAGAATGTGCATTGCAAGCGTTGTTTTCAGAGAGTCTGCCCTGTGCTGTGAAGCAGATATTCAACCGCAATGACGACCACTGCAGAGTGCCTGCGAAGTTGATTAACATCAAATAAGCTGTGCCGTACAAGCTGCGTTAAAGCTAATGAGCGGCGTAATTTATTACGCAACACGGGTGGAACCGTGGAGTATAGCAAAAGCATACTTCACCCTGTACTTTACGCCACCAAATCGTAAGGAAGCATTTCTTTAAAAAAGTGATTTCAAACACAATAATGCGTCAAACTTCCCCGATATACGCAAGTATTATCGAAGAAGTTTTCCTTTTCTTGTATCTTGAAATTTCATTTTAAAGTGCTTCGCAGTTTCGTAAGAGTATAAAATTTTTTGTATCAAAGCCAAAAACGCAGCAAGGCTGTCGCCTTGCGAGGCTTTTGTCAAAGATACGGAGAATTTTACTCGAGAAACAAATACTTCCCTACGATTTGGTGGCGTTACAGGGTGGAGTTTTTTATTTTTCAGAAAGGATGAGAAAACAATGATCAAAGTAACACTCAAAGACAATGTTGTTAAGGAGTATGAAAAGAACACTACCGTTGCCGAAATTGCCAAGGGTCTCGGTATGGGTCTTTACAAGGCTGCCTGTGTTGCAAGAGTCAACGGTGAGGTCTGCGACCTTCGCACAGCTCTTGATGCAGACGCTCAGGTAGAAATCCTCACATTTGATGATGAAGAAGGCAAGAAGGCTTTCCGTCACACAGCTTCTCACATTCTTGCTCAGGCTGTAAAAAGACTTTTCCCCCAGGCAAAGCTTGCAATCGGCCCGGCAATAGATAACGGCTTCTATTATGACTTTGACTGTGATGTTTCCTTCACACCCGAAGTTCTCGAAAAAATCGAGGCTGAGATGAAGAAAATCGTCAAAGAAGGTCTTGCACTCGAAAGATACGAGCTTTCTCCCGCAGATGCAATCGCAATGATGGAGGAGAGAGACGAAATCTATAAGGTTGAGCTTATCAAAGAGCACGCTGACAAGGGCGAGAACATCTCTTTCTTCAAGCAGGGTGAATTTGACGAGCTTTGCGCAGGTCCTCACATTCCCGACACTTCAAGAGTAAAAGCATTCAAGCTCACATCCTCAACAGGTGCTTACTGGAGAGGCGACTCCAAGAACAAAATGCTTCAGCGTATTTACGGTACAGCTTTCACAAAGCAGGCTGACCTTGACGCTCATCTTGAGGCAATCGAAGAAGCTAAGAAGCGTGACCACAATAAGCTCGGCCGTGAGCTTGAGCTCTTCACAACCTCAGATATTATCGGCCAGGGTCTGCCGATTCTTCTCCCCAAGGGTGCAAGAATCATTCAGCTGCTTCAGCGTTTTGTTGAGGACGAGGAGCAGAAGAGGGGCTGGCTTCTCACAAAAACTCCCTATATGGCTAAAAGCGATCTTTACAAGGTTTCAGGTCATTGGGATCATTATCAGGACGGTATGTTCGTACTCGGTGACGAGGAAAAGGATGATGAGGTATTTGCACTCCGTCCTATGACCTGTCCTTTCCAGTACCAGGCATACCTCAACAGAGCACGCTCCTACCGTGATCTGCCTTTAAGATACAACGAAACATCAACACTTTTCAGAAACGAATCCAGCGGCGAGATGCACGGTCTTATCCGTGTACGTCAGTTCACAATTTCCGAAGGTCACCTTATGTGCCTTCCCGAGCAGCTTGAAGACGAGTTTAAAGGCTGTCTTGAGCTTGCAATCTATATGCTCAAAACTCTCGGCCTTTACGAGGACGTTTCTTACCGTTTCTCACAGTGGGATCCCGACGATAAAGATAAGTACATCGGTACGGTTGAGCAGTGGGATGAAGCTCAGGGTATTATGGCAAAGATTCTTGACCACCTTGAAATCCCGTACAAAATCGGTATCGGCGAAGCTGCTTTCTATGGTCCGAAGCTTGACATTCAGATCAAGAACGTTCACGGCAAGGAAGATACACTCATTACAATCCAGATCGACCAGATGCTTGCAGAGAAATTCGGTATGGAATATGTTGATGCAGACGGTACAAAGAAGAATCCCTACATCATCCACCGTACTTCTATCGGCTGTTATGAGCGTACACTTGCTCTTCTTATCGAGAAGTATGCAGGTGCATTCCCCGTATGGCTTGCTCCCGAGCAGGTAAGAGTTATTCCGATAGCCGACAGACATCACGATGCCGCAGCTGAAGTTGTAAAGAAGTTCCAGGCAGCAGGCCTGAGAGTCAGCGGTGACTACCGCAGCGAAAAGCTCGGCTACAAACTGCGTGAGGCACAGCTTGAGAAGATTCCCTATATGCTCGTTATGGGCGATAAGGAAATCGAAGAAGGCACAGTCGGTGTACGTAAGCGCGGCGAAGGCGATATCGGTGCAATGAAAGTTGACGAATTCCTCGCACTTGTGCTCAAGCAGAATGAAGAAAAGGTGATTTTCTGATGATAACCGAAATCAAATTCAAAAAGCTGCGCGAAAATGCAAAAATTCCGCAGCGCGCAACAGTCGGCAGTGCAGGCCTTGACCTTTGTGCGTGCATAGACGAGCCGATTACGCTTGATAAAGGCGGTCACGCTCTCATTCCGACAGGTCTTGCAATTGCACTTGAGGATGCAGGCTATGCCGCAATGATCTTCGCACGCAGCGGTCTTGCAATAAAGCACGGTCTTGCCCCGGCAAACTGCGTAGGCGTTGTTGACAGCGACTACCGCGGCGAAATCTGCGTAGGTCTTATCAACCAGTATGAAGAGAGCTACACAATCCAGCCCGGTGAGAGAATTGCCCAGCTTGTCGTGATGCCCGTATGCACGGCTCCTGCCGTTGAGGTCACCGAGTTTGACGAAACTGAGCGCGGTGCAGGCGGCTTCGGCTCAACCGGCAAGCAGTAAAACTCACATATTTATGCATAATTACGCAAAAAAACCAATAAATTAGTGTATGTTTATGCAATAACACAGTTGATTTTCTGTATATTTGCTGTATAATAATACACATCGTATGAATAAAAATTAAATTTACCGAAAAGAGGAAACTACAATGAAAGAAATTAAAAAAGTCGTTCTTGCCTACTCAGGCGGTCTTGATACATCCATCATCATCCCCTGGCTCAAAGAAAACTACAACAACTGCGAAGTTATCGCAGTATCCGGTGACGTCGGTCAGGGCACAGAACTTGACGGTCTTGAGGAGAAGGCAATCGCTACAGGTGCTTCCAAGCTCTACATCGAGAACCTTCAGGAAGAGTTCGTAAACGAGTACATCTTCCCCACACTCAAGGCAGGCGCAGTTTACGAGAAGGATTACCTCCTCGGCACATCCTTTGCACGTCCCGTTATCGCAAAGAGAATTGTTGAGATTGCTAAGGCTGAAGGCGCAGATGCTATCTGCCACGGCTGCACAGGAAAGGGCAACGATCAGGTTCGTTTCGAGCTTGCTATCAAGGCATTCGCTCCTGAGATGCAGATTATCGCTCCCTGGAGAATCTGGGATATCAAGTCCCGTGAGGAAGAGATCGAGTATGCAGAAGCACACAACATCCCCCTCAAGATTAACCGTGAAACAAACTACTCAAAGGATAAGAACCTCTGGCACCTTTCACACGAGGGTCTCGACCTTGAGGATCCCGCAAACGAGCCGCAGTACCTCAAGGAAGGCTTCCTTGAGATGGGCGTAGCTCCCGAAGCAGCACCCGACAAGCCCACATACATCACACTCTCCTTCGAGAAGGGTGTCCCCGTAGCTCTTGACGGTGTTAAGATGGGCGGCGTTGAGATGATCACAAAGCTCAACGAGATCGGCGGTGCAAACGGCATCGGTCTTTGCGACCTTGTCGAGAACAGACTTGTCGGTATGAAGTCCCGTGGTGTTTATGAGAATCCCGCAGGCTCAATCCTCTACAAGGCTCATCAGGTTCTTGAAACAATCACTCTCGACCGTGACACTCAGCACTACAAAGAGATGGTTGCTCTCCGTTTTGCAGAGCTTGTTTACTTCGGCCAGTGGTACACTCCCCTTCGTGAGGCTCTCAGCTCATTCGTTGACAAGACTCAGGAGACCGTTACAGGTGACGTTAAGCTCAAGCTCTACAAGGGCAATATGATCAACGCAGGCGTTACATCACCCTACACACTCTACAGCGAGGACTTCGCAACATTCGACGCTGACGAAGTTTACGATCAGAAGGATTCTGCAGGCTTCATCAACCTCTTCGGTCTTCCGATCAAGGTTCGTGCAATCCTTGAGGCAGAGCGCAACAAGTAAGAAAATCAATACAGATAAGGGCGGAGTATCCCTCCGCCCGAATGTTGTTTAATAAAGTAACCGCCAATTAAATCGAAGTCACAATTCTCAGCGGCTACTTTCTCTTCAGAAACGCCAAAAATGCTCGTTAATACACAAAGTATTGCCTGCGCTTTTTGACCTCTCTGACAAAAAATTCTCTCGCTGATAATCGCAACCCGATTTAATCAGCGGTTACCTAAAAGGCAGGATAAATCAATATGAAACTCTGGGCAGGACGCTTCGCAAAAGAAGCTGATAAAAGAACCAACGATTTCAATTCTTCCATAAAATTCGACAGCCGTATGTACCGCGAGGACATCGACGGCTCAATTGCCCATGCCGTTATGCTCGGCACACAGGGCATCATCCCCGTTGAAGATTGCGAAAAAATCATCAACGGTCTCAAGCAGATAAAAGAAGATATCGCTAACGGCGAGCTTCTTATCGACCCCGACGCAGAGGATATCCACACATTTATCGAGCAGACTCTCACCGCACGCATAGGCGATGCAGGCAAGCGTCTGCACACAGGTCGCAGCCGTAACGACCAGGTTGCCACCGATATCCGCCTCACACTCCGCAAAGAGTGTGAAGAGGTTATGGATATGCTCCGTCACCTTACAGACACAATATTCAACAAGGCACACGAAAACGAAAACACGATTATGCCCGGCTACACCCACCTTCAGCGTGCACAGCCCATCACCTTCTGTATGCAGCTTTCAGCATACGTCAGTATGCTTGAGCGCGATATGGGCAGACTTGCTGATGCAAAGGCAAGAATGAACTACTCTCCTCTTGGCAGCGGTGCTCTCGCCGGCACAACATACCCGATAAACCGCGCAATGACCGCTCAGCTTCTCGGCTTTGACGGCGTTGTTGAAAACACACTTGACGGCGTATCAGACAGAGACTTCTGCCTTGAAATCGCTTCCGCACTTTCAATCCTTATGGTGCACCTCTCACGCCTTTGTGAAGAGATTATCCTCTGGTGCTCATGGGAATTCAAATTCGTTGAGCTTGACGACGCTTTCTCAACAGGCTCAAGCATTATGCCGCAGAAAAAGAACCCCGATATCGCAGAGCTTATCAGAGGCAAATCAGGCAGAGTATTCGGTGACCTGATGGCTCTTCTCACAGCGATGAAGGGACTTCCGCTTGCATACAACAAGGATATGCAGGAAGATAAAGAGGCTATTTTCGACGCAATCGACACAGTCAAGATGTGTATGACAGCACTTGACCCTATGATCGAAACAATGCGTGTAATACCCGAAAATATGCGCCGCGCAGCAGCAGAAGGCTTCATCAACGCAACCGACTGTGCTGACTATCTTGTAGGCAAGGGGCTCCCCTTCCGTGATGCTTACAAGGCAACAGGTGAGCTTGTTGCGCTTTGCATCAAAGAAAAGCTGACACTCGAAACACTGCCCCTTGAAAAATATCAGAACGTTTGCGAGCTGTTCGGCGAAGACGTTTACGAGGCAATCAAGCTCGAAACCTGCGTAAACAACAGAATCAAGAAATAATCTCTTAAGGAAGATACACTATGAAAATAAAAGCAGCCGTTATCGGCGCAACAGGCTATGCAGGCGCTGAGCTTGTACGCCTTCTCCTCAACCATCCCGATGTTGAGCTGACTGCCCTTTGCTCAAAGAGCTTTGAGGGTCAGAAACTTTCCGATATCTACCCCTCATTCCTCGGTCTTTGCGACAAGGTCTGCATCAATCAGAGCGAGGCTGTTGACCTGAGCGATGTTGTTTTCGCCTGCCTGCCTCACGGTCTTTCGGAGCCGCTTGCAGCAGAATGTCTTGAAAAGGGCAGAAAATTCATCGACCTGGGTGCAGACTTCCGCCTTGAGAGTGAAGAGGAATACACCGAATGGTATCAGAAGCCGTTTGACAAACCCGAAATACATAAGGAAGCAGTTTACTGCGTGCCCGAGCTTTTCAGAGAAAAGGCAGAGGGTGTAAGCGTAATCGCAAACCCCGGCTGTTATCCCACATCAGCAGCTCTCGGTCTTGCTCCCGCAATTATCAACGGCCTTGTTCAAACGGACAGCGTTATCATCGACTCAAAGTCAGGCGTAACAGGTGCTGGCAGAGGTCTCAGCCAGACAACACACTACCCAGACTGTAACGAGGCTTTTTCACCTTACAAGGTTGGTATGCATCGCCACACACCCGAAATTGAGCAGACTCTTTCAAAGCTCGGCGGCAAGAAGATAAAGGTCACCTTTGTCCCTCACCTGCTGCCCGTAAACAGAGGCATTGTTTCCACAATGTACTTAAAGCTCAAAGACGGTGTAACCAAAGAGCAGGTGCGTGAAGCATACGAAAAGAAGTATGCTGACGAGCAGTTTGTCCGTGTACTCGCAGACGGTGCAACAGCAAACCTGAGAAACGTCAAATTCACAAATATGTGCGACATCTCGCTTCACATCGACAGCCGCACCGGCACACTTATCGTTGTTTCAACAATCGACAATATGGTCAAGGGTGCAGCAGGTCAGGCAATTCAGAATATGAACCTTATTATGGGTCTTGAAGAAAATGCCGGACTTAATTTAGTTCCCCCTGCATTTTAATTAATCAAACGCTACTCAAGGAGTAACAAATAAATGGAATTTATTAAAGGAACAGTTACAACACCGCTCGGATTCGTTGCAAACTCGGTCCACTGCGGTATCAGAAAAAATAAGTCAAAGCACGACCTTGCTCTTGTCTATTGCGAGAAGCCCTGCACGGCTGCAGCAATGCACACAAGCAACCTTGTAAAGGGTGCACCCAACAGAGTTACTGCCGCCAACCTTGAAAACGGCACAGCTCAGGCAATCATCTGCAACTCAGGCATTGCTAACACCTGCGCCGCAGACGGCATTGAAAAGGCAGAGGCAATGTGCTCTCTCGCTGCCGGTGCTCTTAACATCAGTGCAAAAGACGTTGTCGTCGCTTCAACAGGTGTTATCGGTCCGTCAATCAACATTGAGCCGATTGCAAGCCATATTGATGTGCTTGCTGAGGGCTTAAGCCGTGACGGCGGACACAGCGCAGCAATTGCAATTATGACAACCGACACACACGAAAAGGAAGTGTGCGTTAAGTTTGAGCTTGACGGCAAGGTCTGCCATATCGGCGGTATGGCAAAGGGCAGCGGTATGATTATGCCAAATATGGCAACTATGCTCTGCTTCCTCACAACAGATGCCGCAATAAGCGCAGATATGCTTAAGAAGGCTCTCAATGCCGTTGTCTGCGACACCTTCAATATGGTATCCGTCGACGGTGACACATCAACAAACGATATGTGCTCAATCCTCGCATCAGGTCTTGCAGGCAACAGCGAAATCACATCAGACGGTGAAGATTTCGAAACCTTCAAGGCAGCTCTTTTTGAGGCGCTGCGTTACCTTTCACGTGAAATCGCACGTGACGGTGAGGGTGCAACAAAACTTATCGAATGCTGCGTAAAGGGTGCTAAGGATATTCCCACGGCAAAGACCGTTGCAAAATCAGTTATCAATTCATCACTGCTCAAAGCAGCAATGTTCGGTGCCGACGCTAACTGGGGCAGAGTGCTTTGCGCAATCGGTTACTCAGGCGCTGACCTCAATATCAACGGCGTTGACGTTGATTTCAAGAGCTGTAAAGGCACAATTGCCGTTTGCAGAAACGGTGCAGGCATTGAGTTTGATGAGGATATTGCAAAGACAATTCTTCTCGAAAACGAAATCATTATAGACATCACTCTCTCTGACGGTGATGCACAGGCAACAGCCTGGGGCTGTGACCTTACATATGACTACGTAAAAATCAACGGTGACTACCGTTCATAAGAGGTAATACATGGATATTTCAAATTTTGACCGTTCACAGATTCTGGTGCAGGCTCTCCCCTACATCCAGAAGTATTACAACAAAATCGTTGTTATCAAATACGGCGGCAACGCAATGATCAACGAAGACCTCAAGCAAGCTGTTATGGAGGATATCGTTCTCCTCTCACTTGTCGGCATCAAGGTTGTTCTTGTTCACGGCGGCGGTCCCGAAATCAACGATATGCTCAAAAAAATCAATAAAGAGAGCAAGTTTGTTGACGGACTCCGATACACGGACGAAGAGACAATGGAAATTGTGCAGATGGTGCTCGCAGGCAAGGTGAACAAGGATCTTGTTGCTCTGCTTGAGAAAAAGGGCGGCAAGGCAATCGGTCTTTGCGGTATTGACGGCGGTATGATAAAAGCTGTTAAACACCGTGAAAAGGATATCGGCTATGTCGGTGACATCACTGATATCAATATCCAGCCCGTTCTCGACGTGCTCAACAGCGGCTACATTCCCGTTATCTCTTCCGTTGCCGGCGGTGATCACGCATACAACGTAAACGCTGACCTTGCAGCATCACGCATCGCGGCAGTGCTCGGCGCAGAAAACCTCATCCTTATGACTGACATAACCGGTCTTCTCCGCGACAAAGATGATGAGAGCACACTTATCAAAGAGCTCAACGTCAGCGAAGTGCCCGCGCTCAAGATGCAGAATGTCATCAAGGGCGGTATGATACCGAAGGTTGACTGCTGTGTTGAGGCCGTAAGACGAGGTGTCAAGCACGCAATTATTATGGACGGCAGAATTGAACATTCCATTCTCATTGAGCTTCTTACCGATGCAGGTATCGGCACAATGTTCAGATAATAAAGGTAATCGCTTATAAAAAGGAAAACAAATATGAACTTTGAACAGATTAAAGAAATGAACAACGCCTCTGCAATGCCCACCTACGGTCGTTATGACCTCGGTATTGCAAGCGGTAAGGGTGCCGTTGCAAAGGATTTTGACGGCAGAGAATACATTGACTTCACATCAGGTATCGGCGTAAACTGCCTTGGCTATGCAGACGACGGTTGGGCAGACGCAGTTGCCGCTCAGGCTCACAAGCTCAGCCACATCAGCAACCTTTACTACACAGATGCAACTGCCTCTTTTACCGATAAACTCACAAAGGCTACAGGCTTTTCAAAAGTTTTTCTCGGCAACTCAGGTGCTGAGGCAAACGAGTGTGCAATCAAGGTTGCGCGCAAATACAGCTTTGATAAATACGGCGAAGGCAGATACGAAATTATCACGCTTCTCAGCTCATTCCACGGCAGGACAATGTCAACTCTTACAGCTACAGGTCAGGATGCACTTCATCCCGATTGTTTTGCCCCCTATAACGGCGGCTTTGTTTACTGCGAAAAGGATATTGAACAAATCAAAGCGGCAATCAGCGACAAAACCTGCGCCGTTATGATGGAAATGATTCAGGGCGAAGGCGGCGTTATTCCGCTCGATAAGGACTTTGTGAACGAGGTCTGTGCCCTTGCAAAAGAAAAAGACCTGCTTGTAATCATCGACGAAGTACAAACAGGTATCGGCAGAACGGGCAAGCTCCTCGCTCACGAGAATTACGGCATCAAACCCGATGTTGTAACACTTGCAAAGGGACTCGGCGGCGGTCTTCCGATTGGTGCCTGCCTTTGCACCGAAGCTCTCGGCGGCGTTATGAGCGCAGGAACACACGGCTCAACCTTCGGCGGCAACCCGATTGTCTGCGCAGGTGCAAGCTATGTGCTCGACAAGGTTAACAACGAAGCGTTTTTTGAGAATGTAAGAGCCAACGGCGAATACATCCGCGAAAAGGTATCATCCTTCAAAAACGTTAAATCCATTCGCGGTATGGGTATGATGATAGGCATTGAGGTTGAAGGCAAAACAGGTGCCGACGTAGTCAAAAAAGGCATTGCAAACGGTGTCATCTGCCTAACTGCAAAGACCCTTGTACGCCTGCTTCCTCCTCTCAACATCACAAGAGAAGAGATTGATCTTGGTCTGGAAAGACTCAAAGAAGCAATCGAAGAGTAAAAACAGTAAATCCCGTACGGTATTTACCTTACGGGACTTTTAATTTGAATTAATTATATTTCTACGGAGTTGATTACCATAGAAACTAAAACAAGAAAGAGCGGTGTGCTTCTGCACATTTCCTCGCTCCCGGGTGACTACTCAATAGGCAGCTTCGGCAAAGAGGCAAAGCAATTTGTCGATTTTCTTTCCGAATGCGGATTTTCAATGTGGCAGGTGCTCCCCTTCTGCCTTGTTGATGAGTGCAACTCACCCTACAAGTCATATTCAGCCTTTGGCGGCAACCCCTATTTTGTCGATCTGCCCACACTTTATGAGCAGGGACTTCTCACAAAAGATGAGATCGAATCCTGCCGTCAGCAGACACCTTACAGCAGCGAATACGTAAGACTTTACCACACACGCACAGATGTGCTTATGAAAGCTGCTCTGCGTGCCGACAAAACTCTTAAAGATAAAATTGAAGCCTTTATCAGTGAAAACATTTATCTTGAACAGTTCTGCCGATTTATGGCACTCAAGAAAGCAAACAACGAAAAGCCCTGGACAGAATGGGAAACAGATGAATACAGCAATGATGTTCTGTTCATGTGGAAATTCATCCAGTATGAGTTCTTCACACAGTGGGCTGACATAAAGGCTTATGCCAACAATAAGGGCATACAGATAATCGGCGATATTCCGATTTACGTATCATTCGACAGCTGTGACGTATGGGCAAACAAGGAGCAGTTTCTTCTCGACGAAGAAAACAAGCCATCTTGTGTGGCAGGTGTGCCGCCCGATTATTTTGCCGAGGAAGGTCAGCTCTGGGGCAATCCGATTTATGACTGGCAGAAGATGGAGGCAGACGGTTTCAAGTGGTGGCGTGCAAGACTCAGCCACAACCTGACAATGTTTGATGCCGTGCGCATTGACCACTTCAGAGGCATTGAAAGCTACTGGAGCGTTGACGGCAACGCAACAACGGCAAAGAACGGCAAGTGGATTAAAGGTCCGGGCGAAAAATTTGTCGATATGGCAAAGGAAGTTGCGGGCGAAAAGCTGATTATCGCAGAGGATCTCGGCGACATTACACAAGAGGTTATTGACCTTGTTGAGTACAGCGGCTTCCCCGGAATGAGAGTATTCCAGTTCGGCTTCCTTTCCGACAGCGACAATCCTCACCAGCCGCACAACTACACCGACAACTGCATTGCATACACAGGCACGCACGACAACAACACACTCCTCGGCTACGTATGGGAGCTTTCCGAAGAAACACGCAAGGGTATGCTTGAATACTGCGGTTATGATTCACCCGATTGGAACAACGGCTATCAGAGCATCATCCGAACGATATTTGCATCCCACGCAGATACGGTTATATTACCCATTCAGGATCTGCTCGGCTACGGTTCTGATACAAGGCTCAACATTCCCGGCAAGGCTGACGGCAACTGGCAATACCGCGTGACGGCTGACCAGATAAACTCAATCGATAAAAAGCGCTGGCAAAAGCTCAACTACCTTTACAGAAGATAAACTTACGGCAGGCACTGCATATCGGCAGTGTCTGCTCTTTTTTGTTATCGCAAAATACACAAAAATTCTGTTTAAAACCCGAGTTTGATAGATTAAACATAGAATTTATTTTTATCCTTCAAAATTGCTTGAAACAGGCGAAAAAAGAGAATATAATCTAAAACCGCAATAAAGAAATCTGAGGGGACATAAATATGAAAGAACTTAAACCGAAGCTTTTTTCGAGCCTGAAAAAATACTCAAGACAGCAACTTATCAAGGACCTGACAGCAGGTGTTATTGTTGCTATTATCGCACTGCCGCTGTCAATTGCGCTTGCCCTTGCATCTGGTGTAGGACCTGAGCAGGGTCTTTATACCGCAATTGTCGCAGGCTTTGTAATATCGTTTTTAGGCGGCAGCCGTGTACAGATTGCAGGACCGACGGCGGCATTCGCATCAATCGTTGCAGGCATTGTTGCGCAGAACGGATTCTCGGGTCTTGTGCTCGCAACCGTTATTGCAGGTATTCTGCTCATACTTATGGGCTTGTTCAAGCTCGGCAGCCTTATCAAATTCATCCCCTACACCATAACAACGGGCTTCACAACAGGTATTGCAATTACAATTGTGATCGGTCAGCTCAAGGACTTTTTCGGTCTTACATTCAAAAACTCACCTATTGAAACAATTGACAAAGTAAAAGAAGTTGTCAGCTGTTTCGGTTCTTTCAACTGGCAGGCACTTGTAATCGGTGCGGTTTCGCTCGCAATACTGATTGTTGTGCCGAAATTCCTCAAGAAAATTCCCGCTTCAATCATCGCAATTATCGTGTGCGCCGCACTTGTTAAGATTTTCGATATGAACGTCAACACAATCGGCGACCTTTACACAATCTCCTCTGCCGCACCCAGGCTCAGCGTGCCTGAGTTTTCACTTGACACAGTCAGGGCAATAATCCCCGATGCGCTTACAATCGCAGTGCTTGCTGCTGTTGAGTCGCTCCTCTCCTGCGTTGTTGCGGACGGTATGATAGGCAGCCGACACAACTCCAATATGGAGCTTATTGCGCAGGGTGCAGGTAACATCTGCTCCGCACTTTTCGGCGGAATTCCCGCAACGGGCGCAATTGCAAGAACGGCGGCAAACATCAAAAACGGCGGCAGAACACCGATAGCAGGTATGGTTCACGCTGTTGTGCTGCTTGCTGTGCTGCTTGTGCTTATGCCCTACGCTTCCCTTATCCCGATGCCGACAATCGCCGCTATACTCTTCATTGTTGCATACAATATGAGCGAGTGGCGCGAGTTTGTTGCAATCATAAAGCACAGCCCCAAGAGTGATACGCTTGTGCTTATTGTTACCTTTGTGCTGACAGTCGTATTTGACCTTGTTGTGGCAATTTGCGTTGGCAGTGTGCTTTCAACCGTTATGTTTATGAAGCGTATGTCAGATGTAACCGACGCATACGGCTGGAAAGAGATTGACGAAAACACCGACAGCGACAACGTTAACCTCAAGGTAATTCCCGAGGGTGCGATGGTATACGAAATTACAGGCCCGATATTCTTCGGTGCATCAAACAAGATTGCTGACGTTATCAAAAGCTCTAAGAAAAAGGTGCTTGTGCTGAGAATGAGAAGCGTGCCTGCAATTGATGCTACAGGTATACACAGCTTTGAATCAATCATCAAAGCGTGCAAGAAAAACAACACCGTGCTTATTATGTCGCACGTCAACAAGCAGCCGATGAAGGTGCTCAAGAAATCGGGAATGTATAAAGATATCGGTGAAGAAAACATCTGCCCGAATATCGACAGCGCACTCACAAGAGCAAAAGAAATACTCGGATAAAAATATACATATTACTTTTTCGGACGACCGATGGTCGCCCTTACGATGTTCAGGATGACAATATAAAAACCTCCTTTGGAAAGGAGGTGGCGCGGCGAAGCCGTGACGGAGGATTGTGTGAAATATTTCGCAACCCTCAGTCTTTGCCTTGCGGCAAATCCGGCTCCCTTCAAAGGGAGCTTTTGTCATTCTGAGCGACAGCGAAGAATCTTATATTCAGATTTTTAAGATCCTTCACTTCGTTCAGGATGACATTATTTATTATACATATTACTTTTTTGGGCGACCGATGGTCGCCCCTACGACGTTCAGGATGACAATATAAAAACCTCCTTTTGAAAGGAGGTGGCGCGGCGAAGCCGTGACGGAGGATTGTGTGAAATATTTCGCAACCCTCAGTCTTTGCCTTGCGGCAAATCCGGCTCCCTTCAAAGGGAGCTTTTGTCATTCTGAGCGGAAGTGAAGAA
>JAGALQ010000026.1 GCA_017625095.1 Clostridia bacterium
CATATCGTGACCCTGCTGCTTATATTGAAAATGGTATTATATATTTGTTTTTCACTTTGGTAGAGAACACTCCTGAAAGGCAGTATTTTTATGTGGCTGTGAGTCAAAGCAAAGATTTTAAAACTTGGACTGAACCGAAAATATTAACAGAAAAGAATAATCTGAAAAACTATTCTTCACCGGGTAATGTTATTAAATATAACAGTGAGTATTATCTTTGTGTGCAGACCTATCCGAGAGAAAACGTACAGATTTACGGTAATGAAAACTCCCGTATTTTTACAATGAAAAGTAAGGATTTAATGAATTGGGCAAAGCCTGAAATTTTAAAGGTCAAGGGTGATGTTCCTGAAAGTGAAATGGGAAGAATGATAGACCCATACATTCTTCAGGACGATAATAAGTTTATATGCTTTTTCAAGCAGAACGGTGTTTCATACAGCACATCAATAGATTTAATAAATTGGCAATTTCAAGGTTCTGCCGATTGTGGAGAGAATGTCTGTGTTATAAAAGAAAATGACGAATATCTTATTTTCAATTCACCTGAAAACGGAATAAACATTATGTCAACAAAGGATTTTAAGAGCTTTAATGATATTAAAACTCTTTTTCTTAATCAGGAGAACAAGCCTTGGGCAAAGGATAGAATTACTGCAGGGTTTGTTATTGATGCAAGCAGTATTTCACCGTATAAATACGCTATGTTTTACCACGGTGACAATGAAGATAATTATCTTTTCGGAGCAACTTTAGCAGTTGCTTTTAGCAATGATTTATATGTTTGGTATGACTGAACAAAGTACACCTTAGGTAATACAACCGAAATCCCTTGAACGCGGGGTTTCGGTCTTTTTTATACCTACAAGCACTCTGAAAATGAGTGCTTTTTTCATTTTTTGTGTCACCGCAATATTTGTAATCGTTTACGGAGTATGGGTAATCGTTTACGGAGTATAAATAAAAGGTGTACGGAGTATAAAAAACACCACCCATGACAACCTGCAACAACACTAAAAACTATTGCACTTCTCTTGGTATGGGTGGTATAATTGGTTCGATAAATAAGAATTTAACGGAGAGTATGTATGGATTATTATAAGCAAATTTTCAAACGTAAATCATTTCATATTTTCAAAGATACGGATACACTTACGGGTGATGAAATCCAAGAATTAAAAGATTTTATTAAAACTGTAAAACCGCTCAATGCTGAAATTAAGACAGAAATTTGCATTGTGCCAGAAAGTGAGACCACCTGCAAGCGAGGTGGACAATACTGCATTTTGTTTTACAGTGAAACAAAGGATGAATATTTGCGAAATATCGGGTATATGGGCGAACAGATTGATTTGTATCTTGCATCACAGGATATTGGGGCTTTATGGTTTGGTATCGGTAAACCAAAAGATATACAAGTGAACGGTCTTGATTATGTTATCATGATTTCCATTGCAAAAATGCCCGTAGACAAGTTCCGAAAGGATATGTTCAAGTCAAAAAGAAAACCTTTGAGTGAAATATGGAATGGTAATACATTAGAAATTGCAGAGATTGTTCGTTTCACGCCAAGTGCTTGTAATACTCAACCGTGGATTGTTGAAAATACTGATAATGAATTGATGATATACAGGTATAAGAAACCGGGTAAGAGAGGAATTATGCCTGCTGATAAAGTAAGATATTACAACAAGATAGATATGGGTATATTCCTTTTTATGCTTGAAACCTGTCTGGAACACGAAAACTATACTTATGAGAGAACTCTGTTTGCAGATACAACAGATGATAATATTGAGCAAACTTTAATTGCAAGATATTCATATTTAAGTAAGTAAACAAATTCCAATTTATCGAACTGACAGCAACTGATAGTTGCTTGTTCAATATAACATTCAGTGATAGAATAACACTGAGGTGATAACAATATGGAAACTAAAGATATTATTCTCGAACTGAGAACGAAAAAAGGTATGTCACAGGATGAACTTGCTGAAAAGATTTTTGTTACCCGTCAGGCAGTGTCTCGTTGGGAAAATGGTGAAACAACACCTAACACAGAAACATTGAAGCTGTTGTCAAAACTATTTGATGTATCTATCAATACACTTTTAGGCTCTCCAAGACAGCTTATCTGTCAATGTTGTGGTATGCCACTTAAAGACGGAAACATCAGCAAAGAGAAAGACGGCATTTTCAATGAAGATTACTGCAAATGGTGTTATGCTGACGGTGAATATATGTATCACGATATGGACGATTTGATTGATGTCTGTGTCGGACATATGGCAAATGAGCAGTTTACACCCGAGCAGGTACGGGCATATATGAAGGATATGCTACCGAAACTTGATTATTGGAAGAAGTATAAATACCTCGACGGTGCAGAAAAGTTTGAAGAATTCAAACAACAACTCATCAGCGAGTTTAATGATTTACATATCGACGGAATGCCCAAGGTTGAAAAGCTTAACGCACTTGTGGGCGGATATATTAATCTCGAATACCGTCTTCCGAATGGTCAGACAGTAAAATTCCTTGATGATAACGCAACCTATCTCGGCAATCAGCTTGAGTGTGAATTCGGTGGTGACAGATGCTTCGGCATCGTGGCAAATATGGAATTTATCCTTGTCTGCACCTATGAAGAAAATGGCGAAAATCCTGAATTGGTTATGTATAAAAAAAGATAACAACTACACAAGCAACAGCCTGAAAATGAACTGTTGCTTTTTGTTTTGTACGAGTGGTATAATTATTTCGACAAATAAGAATTTGTGGAGGTAACATTGTATGTGGTTTGTATTCGCATTACTGTCTGCAATTTTTGCAGCACTTACTTCTATACTGGCCAAGGTCGGTATAGAAGGGGTCAACTCGAATCTTGCAACAGCTATAAGAACTGTTGTTGTAGTTGCTATGTCATGGGGAATGGTATTCCTCACGAATGCACAAAACGGTATAACAGAAATTAGCAGAAAGAGCTGGATGTTCTTGATTTTGTCAGGATTGGCAACAGGTGCATCATGGCTGTGTTACTACAAAGCATTGCAGATTGGTGATGCATCAAAAGTTGTACCGATAGATAAATTAAGTGTAGTAATTACCTTAGTGTTGGCGTTTGTATTTTTGCACGAAGAGTTTACAATCAAGTCATTGGTAGGATGTATTCTGATTGGAATAGGAACATTAATAATGGTTATGTAATCATGCACAGTACATAAACTTTCAGTTTGGCGAAGCATCAAATTCCAATTTATCGAACTGAAACCTCAAAAGCAACAGCCTGAAAACTGTTGTTTTTTCTTTGTGTAAATCTCATACTATATTTACCACTAACGACGGACTTGCAGCATTTGAAACCTGCTATCACAATTTGCAACCTGCTCCCTAAAATTGCAACCTCCCCAAAATTTGTATCAAAGGTTGAGTAGTCAGACAAAAATTGACATCCACCTGATGGTGGATGTCAATTCTTCTGTTATATATAGAAACTTGAACCCCATAGGGTCTGAGCGTATTGAAAGCAGTTCAGTTAACTGTTTTCAGCGAAGAACCGGTGAGACCGTTTTTTAAAAGTTTTGCTTGTATGATCAAGCGCCTCCCGCCAGATATTTCTCCGCCTCGTGAACTGCAACAGCACCGTCTGCAACCGCCGTCACGATCTGGCGCAGTTCCTTTGTTCTCATATCGCCTACGGCATATACGCCGGGAATATTTGTTTTCGTATCTTCGCCGGCGGCAACATATCCGTTTCCGTCAAGCTCGACCTGATCTATGAGAAACTCAGTTGCCGGCTTTCTTCCCACACTTACAAACACGCCGTCGCAATCAACCGTGCTTTCCTCACCGGTATTAACGTCTGCAAGTCGAACACCGGTGATCTTTGCTTCGTGAAGCAATTCTATTACCGTGCTGTTCCATCTAAACTCCACATTCTCCGCTTTCGTCAACGGCTCATGATAAATTTTAGTTGCCCGAAGGGTGTCTCGGCGATGAACCAAAATTACCTTTTCGGCTATCCGACTGAGAAGCAAAGCATCAGCGGCTGCGGTATTTCCGCCGCCTACCACAACAACTGTTTTACCACGGTAAAACATACCGTCGCAGGCAGCGCAGTAAGCGACTCCGCGTCCGACCAGTTCCTCTTCCTTCTCCACGCCAAGCTCTCTCGGATTTGCTCCGGTAGCAAGTACCACCGTCTTACCGAAGAATGTCTCGCTTGCCGTTTCGATCAGTTTTAGCTCTGCGGTAAGGTCCACACGAACAACCTCTGCTGACTTGCTCTTTGCTCCGAAGCGCTCAGCCTGCTTTTTCATCTTATCAGCAAGAGAGAAACCGTCAATTCCTTCCTCAAAGCCGGGATAATTGTCAATCTGATGAGTCAAAGCCATCTGACCGCCTGCTGAAAGGCGTTCCAGAACAAGTGTGTCAAAGCCTGCTCTTGCAGCATAAAGAGCTGCGGTATAACCTGCAGGGCCGCCGCCTATGATGATCATATCGTAAACGCGATTATTATTTTTCATATTCACGCACTCCTTTTTCTTTTTCTGATTATAGTATACCGAATTTATCATTATCCTTCCGTGATGACATCACATAAAAATGACACCGCCTCCGGTACCCTGAAAGATATATGTATATATAATCGGTACAGCAGCATTGCTGCACCGACGAGCTGTGAACTATTCAAGGCGTTTGCCTTTTTCGTATTGAATTTATAAGGCAAATTGTGTATAATAATAAAAAAGAATATCCCTTATCTGCTCCGTACTTACTAACAGATAAGGATAGGATGGATTATATGGAATTTCAAAACTATTTTCCCATATGGAATAAATTAAACTCTGATCAAAAAGACCTGCTCCTCAGCACACTGATCACCCGCACAGTAAAAAAAGGAACGGTGATCCACAATGGCGGTAACGACTGCACAGGACTTTTGCTCATAAAATCCGGTCAGCTTCGCGCCTATATTCTCTCGGATGAGGGACGGGAGATCACAATCTACCGTTTGTTTGACCGGGATATGTGTCTGTTTTCTGCATCCTGTATGATGCGTTCCATTCAGTTTGATATCACCATTGAGGCAGAAAAGGACACCAACCTTTGGATCATTCCCGTTGAAATCTATCAAAACATTATGACAGAGTCCGCGCCCGTGGCAAACTACACAAACGAGCTGATGGCCTCCCGCTTTTCCGACGTTATGTGGCTGATTGAACAGATCATGTGGAAAAGCCTTGACAAGCGCGTTGCCGCCTTTCTCTTGGAAGAATCCGCAATTGAAGACAGCGACACACTGAAAATTACGCACGAGGCCATTGCCAACCATCTTGGCTCTCACCGAGAGGTCATCACCCGAATGCTGAAATATTTTCAGAATGAGGGAATGGTCAAGCTCTCCCGTGGCACGATAGAACTTGCAGACAAATCCAGGTTAGAAGAACTAAGCGATCAGTAAACGTTGTCCGCCGATGCAACACGCACGGCGGACATTTTGCATACCTGCCTTATTCAATCCCTATCAGTTCATAATCTGTATCCTCAAGATGCCATTGTTTCAGCACATCCTTTTAATGTCATCAAGCAGAACGGAACAAATGGTTTTTATAAGAATCTTAAAAATCAAAACATACCATTTTTCGTTTTCTTACAGCATACTGAGAATTGCTTCCTTTGATCTTGCTCCCATTGCCTGATTTATGATCTTGCCGTTTTCGATTACCAGCAGAGTCGGAATGCTCATGATACCGAACTGACTTGCCAGTTCCGTCTCTTCATCCACGTTGATCTTTCCAACCTTGATATCGGGACGCTCATCGGCGATTTCTTCCACGATCGGCACTACCATACGGCAGGGACCGCACCAAGGAGCCCAAAAATCCAGCAGGACTTTTCCTTCGTAATTTAATACTTCACTTTGAAAATTGTTTTTGTTGATATTGACAGCTGACATTTTTAAATCCTCCTTTTTTCTTTGTGGCCTCATTATATCATATCCTTCGGCACCTTTCTGTGATGACATCACATTTCTTTTCTCACCTTTATTATAGGCAGTATTAAGGGGATTTTCGCATTTAAGATTATTTAAAGGCTGCGAAACCGACTAAAAAGCCGGCTCCACAGCCTTTGAACTGCCTCCGCAGGTTGTGCAAATATCTTAAAATCTTTTCCAGAAATCCACACCCCACGGATGAGATTGCTCCTCCCATTCGTCGCGGTGACTGATAATTTTTTCACGCATTTCGGCAACCTTGCCGCTGTATGTTTCATCCTGTGCGAGATTCTTTGTCTCCCACGGGTCGTTTTTAATATCGTAAAGAAAAGTCCACTTATCCTCGTCTTTGTCACCGTTGCGGTATTCAATGAGCTTGTAACGCTCATCCTTGACACCGCGGACAAACTGATCAAATATCAGATAAAGCTCATCACGGAAGCTCTCTCCGTGCTCACCGTCAAGAAGGTCGGCAAAGCTTTTGCCGTCAACCGATTGAGGAATCTCAATTCCTACCTTTTCACACAGAGTCGGAAAAATATCATAAAGATAAACATAGGCATCGTTGCGCTTATTCTTTGCAATTCCGGGGCCGGCCATAATCAGAGGGATACGAATACCGTGCTCGTAAATATCCTCCTTGCCCAACCAACCGTGCTGACCTACGGCAAGGCCGTTGTCGCCTGTGAACACAACAATTGTATTGTCTTCCTCGCCTGACTGACGAAGAGCTTCAAGAAGCCTGCCGATTTCATAATCAAGATGAGTTATCATTGCGAAATACTCTGCGATATGACGCCTGATTTCTCTTTCATCTCTGGGATAAGCGGCAAGAGCCTCATCACGGTGCACCATAAGAGGATAGTTTGTGTCAATAATCTCCTGAGAGTTGGGCGGAAGTGTGATTTTCTCTTCATCGTACATCTCGCGAAAACTGTCTGGCATTGTCCTCGGGTCGTGCGGTGCAAGATAAGCAAGATACATAAAGAACGGCTTTTCTTTGCCTGCGTTTTTCTTAAGAAGCTCAATTGCAGAATCCGTAAGCAAAGTGCTCGAATGCTTGCCGGGATCAAACTCATCGCAATGCTGCGGCTGAGGGCGGTTATCTTTATAGAAATCGACCACGAAATTTATAACGTTATCGTATTTGCCTGTCGGGTCATAGCGGCACGTGGGCACGTTCCAATGGTCCCACATTCCGCCGAAAAATATTTTAGCACCCTGAGTAAAGCTTCTTGCATAGGCCGGGCAACCATTATGCCATTTTCCGAGACCTATTGTTTCATAACCGTTATTTTTAAACGTTTCGGCAAGTGTCTTGTGCTCTTCGGGAATATTGCCGCCGAGCTCTTCAAGGTGAAACGGATTTCTGCCTGAAAGAATCATTGCACGGCTGGGCATACAAACAGCGCCGCAGGTACCACCCGCGATATGTGCACGGACAAAGGCTGTACCCCTTTCGCTGAGCTTATCGAGATTCGGTGTTATTATCTCATCATTACCGAGCGCGTGAATTGTATCAAAGCGTTGATCATCGGTAACGATAAACAGAATATTCGGCTTTTTACTCATAATAAATCACCCGCAAAGCAAAGTTTCTTTTCGGAATTATACCACACATATGCCGTGCAAATCAACCTGATTAAACAAGTGTTTATTGACATAAGAAAGCAGTTTAGCTATACTTATGACATAACCGTTTATTCGGCTTAACGCAATACCGTTAACAGAATTAAATCAGTTAATTACAGCACTTGCAGGAGGTGTCAACTATGATCAAAGCTGAACTTCTATATCAGGAATATCTCAAAAATCAAGGTATCAATAACGAACCCGGCGAATGCCACGCAGCCACTGTCACAATATGCAACGGCAAGCCTGCTGCCGCCTGGTTTTTCGGAACAAAAGAAAAAAATCCTAACGTACGGATCTGGTTCTCAATACGCGACGTTGAATGGAGCACACCGATTGCAGTAACACCTGACGACGGCGTGGCAGACTGGAATCCGACCCTTTTTTGTGAAAACGGTGTATTGACCCTTATCTACAAAAGCGGCATTGATGAGAGCCATTGGCGCTCAATGAAAGTTGTTTCTGATGATGAAGGCAAAACGTGGACCGAACCGGTTGAGCTTGTTCCGGGTGATGTCGGCGGCAGAGGACCTGTAAAGAACCAGATGATAAGACTTTCAAACGGTGCTCTTCTTGCACCCGGGTCAACCGAAGATCTGGCTGACCGCTGGGAATCATGGACCGATTACAGCGAAGATAACGGCGCAACGTGGAAGCTCTCGGCACCCGTTGCTTTCGAGCTGCCCGACGGCACGGTATGTAACCGCAAAGAAGAACTTCCCGACGAAGGTGAGGGTCTTATCCAACCTGCAATATGGGAAGATCCTGCACACGACGGCAGAGTATATATGCTTGCTCGCACAAATCTGCATTGGATTTATCGCAGTGAGTCAACGGATTTCGGCAGAAGCTGGTCCGTCGCCCGTCCCACCGATATGCCCAACAACAACAGCGGTATCGGCGCAACGCTTATGGATTGCGGCATACTGGGTCTTGTTTGCAACCCTGTCGGCGAAAACTGGGGAAAGCGCACACCGCTCTGTCTGTTCCTTTCAGACGATAACGGCGCAACTTACCCGATAAAAATTGTGCTTGAAGAAACAGAGCACGCTGACGGCGTTGAATTTTCTTACCCCTCAATCTTTGCCGAAGGCGATATGCTGCATATTGTTTATACAGTCAGCAAAAAGAAAATAGGCTATGCACTTGTAAAGGTCGAAAACAAATAATCAGGACAGAGAAAGGGGATTTTGTATGGAAACTCAGAACGCATTGGCTTTTATTGCCATAAGTGTGCTTGCCATGTGTTTTGGCTGGGGCATTCGCGGCTCTGCAATAGGCGGAGAAAAAGGCGCAATGCTGCCAGGCGCAATTATGGGTATACTCTGTGTGTGGTATACAGGCTCCGAGCTTCTTATGGAAAATGTATTTCTCTTTGCAGGTGCCTGCGCGCTCGGTTACTTCTACGGCGGTATGGAACCCTACGGCTCAACGATGGGACTTGTTCTCAGCCACGATTCAGACCGCTATAATCCGTCTTTAGGTTATCTCGCGCTTGCGTTCAAAGGCTCTATCTGGAGCGGTCTCGGCGCAGGTTTCTTAGGTGTCAGCTTCTCCGCAATGAGCGGTAAAGTTTACAAATGGTACGATTTTGTGATTTTCTTTGCTCTTGTACCTCTGCTTCAGGAAATCGGTTACCGAATTTTCAACACACCCTATGACCCTGCAAACGGCAAAATGCCAAAGGTCTGCTTTTCTAAAGAAAGCCGTGAGGAATGGGGTCGCAACCTCGTAATCGTAGCAAGTCTTCTTATAATGATGGCTATCCGCCGTGATATCTTCGGCATAATTATGTGGATCGGCGGTGCACTTGCAGGCTCTGTAGGTTGGGTTGTTGCAATCACATTCTATGACAAGCAGTTGCATCCGTTAAAAAACGGCAAACGTATGTTCGGCAAGCTTGATGAATACGACGTTATTGACGGATGGAAGATAATGGAATTCACTCAGGGCTGCTTCAACGGTTTCGGTATAGCTTGCGCTTTTGTGCTCGGCTGGCCTATTGCTGCCGGAAATCTTGAGCAGGCAGAAGCCGCAGGCAAGCTGTGGTATATGCTCCCCGAAAAGGTTGACACCGTGCTTTCGTGGGTATTCTGCGCAATTATAATTTTCACAATCTTCCTCTTTATCATCCCCTACCGCAAAAACGGCAACAAAATCACACGCGCCTTCGGTGAGGTTGATATGAACCTTGTTGAAGTTCTTGAAAGGCCCTGCTATATGGTCGCCCCGCTCGCACTCATTATGCTCGGCTCAACCACAATGGCAGGCATTATCTGCTGCTTTACGATGTATTACGTAATCGCCCAGCACGACGGTCTGGAGCGCTATTTCGACTACAAGGGCATCAAGTTTATCCGTGCTTTTCTGATTATTCTCGGTGCGGTTATACTTGCAATTCAGGCAATCAGAGGCTATACGCTCTGGGAAACCTGGATATTCTACTGTGTCGGTTACGTACTGTTCGACCTTGTGGCTTTTGCTCGCCCGAAAACAATAAAAGAAAACCGGGAAAAATCAAAATCGTTCAAAGAGTTTCTCATTGCCTTTGGCGGCAACCTTACAGTGCTCCCCTTCTTTTATATACTTATGGCGGTCTTACTTGTATTCGGTTATGTAAACTTCAGATAATCATTCAGCATCAAAACAAATATTTACAGCAAAAGCGGCTTTGCAGATGCAGGCCGCTTTAATAGTAAAGTTCAGAGGTTATGCTATGGAAAAAGCAATCAGAAAAATTATATCAGTTATGATTGTTGCGGTTACGTTTTTGGTCAGTGAACCCGTTGCCGAAGCTGTCGGTGTTGACACGCCCGGACTGAATCCTTTCGCCGTAAGAGTCAAAGCAACAAAAAGCGGCTCTTGCGGAGCTGATGCTGTCTGGGAGCTTGATGAATTGACGGGAACGCTTACAATCAGCGGAAGCGGAAAAGCAACGTCACGGCCGTGGAACGGTGCTGTCATCAAATCAATTATAATTGGTGATGAAATAACAAGCTTTTCCTTTCAGTTTTATCCGGAGCTTGAAAGCGTAACGATCGGCAAAAGCTTTAAAGAAATTGTCAACAACGCTTCTCTCGGATATTTTTTCAAAAGCCCGAAAGTTTCAAGCATAACCGTTCACTCCGACAATCCTTTCTTCTCGAGCGATGAACACAGAGTGCTGTTCAACAAGGATAAAACTGTTCTCATTTGCTATCCGTCAGGAAACCCGAGGACAGATTATATAATCCCTGAAAGCGTTACGACAATAGGAAAAACAGCGTTTGCTTATGCCGGATTTCTTACCAACGTAACTGTTCCCTACGGCGTGAAAAACATAGGGTATGAAGCTTTTGCTTATTGCAGCAAGCTGTCAGACATAAAAATCCCTGACAGCGTAACCGATATTGATGCCTATGCGTTCCGTAACTGTGAAAGCCTGAAGACTATAACAGTTCCGAAAGGAGTAAAAAACATCGGTACATGTGCGTTTGCTTTTTGCAGCTCTCTTTCGGATATAAAAGTGAGCTTGGATAACCTCTCATATTCAGCTGACGAATACGGTACACTTTTCACAAAAGATAAAACCGTTCTCATCAAATACCCTGCCGGAAGCACACGGCCTGCCTACGCTGTTCCGAATAGTGTAACAAATATAGGCACCTACGCGTTTGACAGTTGTAAGCACCTTAACACCGTAATAATACCTGACAGTGTAAAGGTTATCGGTAATAATGCATTCTATAATTGTTGCTATCTGACTGATGTAACAATACCTGGCAGTGTTACAAAAATAAACTCAAGTGCGTTCTATTGCTGCTGCAAACTCGGCAGCATAACAATTCCCGCTTCGGTAACAAGCATCGGCAATGCCGCATTCTGGAATTGCAACAGCCTGACAAGCGTTTTAATTGAGGACGGAGTGACAAGCATTGGTAACTCTTCATTCCGACTCTGCAAAAGCTTAAAGAGCATAACAATTCCATCGAGCGTAACGGCAATAGAATATGATGCCTTCAGAGAGTGTGAGAGTCTTGCCGACGTTTATTATATGGGCACTCAGGATGAGTGGAACAAAATTTCGGTTGTCGGCATTGAATCTGATGAATATTCATTAAACAAGGCTGATATTCATTTTAATCACGAGCATATATACAGCCCGGAAATTATCAAACAGCCAACTTGCCTGAATGACGGCATCAAAACTTTCACCTGTGTATGCACTCGCGGTTATAGTGAAAACATCTCATCGCTCGGGCACGATATTGTTATCGACAAAGCGGTTGAAGCAACCTGCACACAAACGGGTCTTGCCGAAGGTCAGCACTGTTCACGTTGCGATGATGCGACGGTTGCACAGAAAGATACGCCGACACTCGGGCACGATATAATTACTGACAAAGCAGTTGAAGCGACCTGCACAAAAACGGGACTTACCGAGGGTCAGCACTGTTCACGCTGCGATGATGTTACGGTCGCACAAAAAGAAACGCCGACACTCGGGCACGATATAATTACTGACAAAGCAGTTAAAGCAACCTGTACTAAAACAGGTCTTACCGAGGGTCAGCACTGTTCACGCTGCAATGATGTTACGGTTGCACAGAAAGAAACGCCGACACTCGGGCACGATATAATTACTGACAAAGCAGTTGAAGCGACCTGCACAAAAACGGGACTTACCGAGGGTCAGCACTGTTCACGTTGCAATGATGTGACGGTTATTCAAAAAACCGTTCCCGTAAAAGAACACCGTTACACAGAAAAGTATAATTCGGCAAAGCATTGGAAAGAATGCGGCTGCACACTGATAACTGACGAACAAAGCCATACTTTTGTCAACTCAAACAGATGTCACTGCGGCTATGTAAGAACAGTCGATATAACGCTCGCTATCAAAAATAACAGCGGCTCAAGAACAATTAACTACGGCGAAACACTTGAGCTTACCGCAACTGTAAGCGGCACAGCTGCAATACCCGAAAACGCTGTTCTCATATGGTATGTTGACGGTATCAGAAAAGGTGAAGGCAACACCTTCCGCGTCAGCTTCGAAAGCGGAGCAAAAACAGTTGAGGTTAAGCTCACCGATGGAAACGGCATAGCCTATCAGGATAAATCAGATGCCGAAATCTCCGACATAGAAGAGGTCAGCGTTAATTCGGGCTTCTTTCAAAAAATAATCTCATTCTTCAAAAATCTGTTCGGAATCAACAGAATTGTTACTCAATAAATAAACAAAAAATCAGGGCTGTCCCGTTTGGGGCAGCCCTGAAATATTTATGTGTTGAGATTACTCAATAAATCCGAGAATAATTTCAAAGAGCTTTGCAATACCGCCGAAGAAAGCTTTGATACCCTTAACAAAATCGGAATCTGTCCATTCTGCATTGACTTCGATATCGTATGCGGGCATTGTATCGGGAAGTTCACTCCAACCGACAAACTTCTTGAACCACTTTCTGGGAGCATCAACACCCGGGATTGTCTGCCCATACTGGCATGTCTGCTGCTCGTAAACCTTACCGTCAACCTTGTATGTGATTGTGTATTCGATATATATACGAGAAGCTTTGATAACCAGATCTTGATTAGGCATTTTATCGGGGAGACCGATCCAACCGTTAGCTACGGTGCCTGCTCTGTAGGGAATTTCAGGTGCAACAATCTTTGCACCGGGCTCAAAAGCAACTTTCTTAATAATTGCATTATTGTCATCTACGAAAGTAACTGTGTAGCCCCATACTGCTTCAAGAGTAAGGCTGTAACCGGGCATCTCGTCATGTACGAAGAGCTCTGTCTCGCCCTTCTCTCTCCAGCCGATGAATGTCTTATTACCGACATAATCTTCTGAAGGATACTTGGGAGCTGTGATCTTATCACCGCAAGAGATATCTTTCTTTGTGAGATCGGTAAGGACTTTGTCGCCATCTCTGTAGACGATATTGTACTTACCGATATTCCAATTTGCTTTAATAGTTATGTTACCGGCGGGCATTTTGAACTTGTAGCCTGCGTCGCGTAAATCACCGTCAGCATACCAGCCGAGGCACTTGCAACCTTCCTTTACGGGAAGTGCGGGAAGAGCAATCTCATCATCACAAAGAACCTCAATAGAACCGGAGAACTCTTTATCCTCGTAGCTTGCACCGACAAGATTCTTATCAAAAGTAATGGTATACAGATTTGCTGTGTATTCTGCGGTAAGAACAATTCCGCCTTCAGGCACTTTAACATTTTGGCCGGGGTTATAGCGTCTGCCTGTAGCGTCATACCAGCCAACACATGTGTAACCTGTCTTTTTAGGATAGTTGGGAACTTTGAATTCTGTGTTGAAATCCTGATAGAAGGAATCAATCTCCTGACCGGCATCAGGTGTTATACTTGTTGAGCTGAATTTATTGCCGGCATCATCATATACAACCTTAGCGTACTTGAATTCTACATTGTAGGAATTGCTTTTGTACTTAGCCTTGTATTCAATATCGCCTGTAACTCTACCAAGCTCAGGCTCCCAACCTACAAAACTGTAGCCGGGCAATGCTTCATCAAAACGTTCTTTTATTATAGTTTCAGTAGGCTCAATGTCTTTTGCATAGCTGTAGTACTGTACCTCTTTTGTCTCTATAACCTTACCTGCAACCGTAAATGTTACGTTATAATTTACGGGGATATAGGTAAGCTTAAGCTCTGTCTTGCCGTCAGCAGCAATAGTAGCCTCAAGAACCTGATTTGCCATTGCAGCTGCAGATCTATCTACCTTGTAGTGCTCAATATAGAAATCGCTGACGTTGTGCTTGATAACACCCGGCTCAGCGGCAGTAGAATCAAGATAAATCTTAACCTTGCTTCCTGTTGTACCGGTGAAGGGATATTCCTTAGTTTCAGTTTTGTTATTGTTAGTAACGTCTTTATAAGTAACGATAACTTTATACGGTGTGTCGCCGTTTGCAATCCACTTAGCTGTGAAGCTTGTGTCATCAGCGGGCATAAGGGTGGGGATAGTTGCAGGCTTGCCTGTACCGTCTTCAATCCAACTGTCAAATGTATAACCTACATTTTTGAGGGTAGCGGTAACGTCGACAACTGCACCGTAACGAGCTTTGATGGTAAATGTTTTCAAATTTTCATCATTATTGAATATACCACCGCCACCATTTAATGTAATGGTGTATTCGTTTCTCTTGAGATAAACATTAAGCTGAAGAGGAGTGGTTTTGTTTTCCTCTGTGAGTGTGCCTGAGATGACAGAAGCGCACTTATCTTCGTCTGTTTTATCTAAGTCAAGTGAAAAACCTGTAGGAATGGTATATTCAGCACTAACGGTTTCTCCTACTGCACCGGAGAAACGGTTCTCGCTTACCATCTTATAAGAACCATCTACTTCCATTTTATGGATAGTTACCCTATAAACACATTCGCCTGTGCCTTCTATCCAACTAGCATAGTATGTTGTCGGTTCAGAGGGTACTTCTTCAGGACTATTACCATCTTTATCAAACCAACCACCGAAGGTATAGCCGTTTCTTACAGGATTTTCAGGGTGTATCTCCACGTGCTCAATATGAGTGAAAGGCAAACCATAAGTATATTTTACTGTGATAGGATTTTCGGTAGTATCTGTAGGATCTGCTGTATCAATATTTTCGATATAACCGCCGTTGGGATCATAGGTAATATCAATTTTATTAGGAACCCACACGGCTTCGATTATCTTAGTTCCTCCGGGTATTGCAGGCATTTTGTCGGGAATCGGTTCACTCCAACCCTTGAATGTGTAACCCTTTTTCGTAGGAGCTTCAGGCTTAACAATTATTGTATCATAATCCTGAGTAATGGTAGGGATTGCTGTGCCGCCTTTGGTTTCAAATTGGATTGTATACTTATTAATCTGCCACTGTGCAGTAACATACATACCACCGGCAGGCATTGTTGAGGGAAGTTCAGGTTTCCAACCAATGAAAGTATAACCTGTTTTTTCGGGATTTGCGGGCGGATCAATAGCCTCACCGAAATCCTTCTCAATGGGCTCAATATAAGTACCGCCTACGGTATCAAAGACAATCTTATTCTTACTGATTTCCCACTTTGCTTTAATTGTTATATTCTTTGCAGGCATAGTTGTGGGGAACTTATATCCATATTCTGCATTATCCTCTATATCCCAACCGACAAATTTGTAACCCGCTCTTGTGGGGTCAGCAGGTTTTGTGATTGGTGAGTTATAGTCCTGCGTGATAGAGGGGATCACACTATCACCGGTTTCTTCAAATGTAATAGTAAACTGTAATACCTTCCACTGAGCTGTTGTTGAAATGTTGCGACCCGGCATTGTTTCGGGGATAGGGTCTGACCAGTAGTCAAATTTGTAACCCGTTCTTTCAGGGTTCTGTACATTGGCGGGTTTAACTATTGTGTCGCCTTCTGCGTAGCTTTCTTCCCACAAAATAACATCGCTGTCACTTGACTGATAGCAAGTAATTGTGTAGGTCCTATCGCTTGCACTAGCAACCATGCCTGAGAAGGGTGCTATTCCGAAAAGCATAACCATGCAAAGCAAAAGCGAGAATGCTCTACGGAATGTGGTTTTGACCTTGATTTTCATAATCAAGCCTCCGTTTCTTTTTTATTTACAATTTCATATAATATTATCCGGGCTGAAGCGAAGTTGAGATCAGGTGCCGCAGCTAAGCCCGAATTGTGTCCCGCATATGGCGCAGAACAATAGTATACAAAATCTTTGAAGATATGATACACAAAAAGGAAAAAACTGTCAACGGAAAAAACGGGGTGATTTTCCACAAAAATGCAACCCAAAGTTTACCTTACGCAAAGATATTCTCAGGAAAGAAATTGTTTTAATCAAAATCTGCGCACCACATAAGACAAAATGGATTTTTTTGCGGACTACATCTTGTGTTTTTGGTTATTTTGACTATAAGCAGCATATTTTTAGGCTTGATATCGGTATATTTTGCAATAAAAATCTGGGTTATTTATCGTTATCCAACTGTAAAGCCAGCCTACTTTACACCAAGATGTTGTGCCCGATTTTTCAAGCACCCCAATTTTCTTATTTTTATCAAAATCCGACGCACTCTGCTTACTTCAGAGTCTTGCCGTCAGCAAAGGCATTGCCGACCTTTTCACCAAGGGTGATATAGCTGTGATGCACAGGATCGAATGTGATTGCGCCGAGCTTTGACAGGTCAATCTTACCGTCCTCACCGAGCACCGATTCATCCGCACTGACGTTTACTATCTCGCCGATGCAGATTCCGTCTTCGTTAAATTTAATCAGCTTGCATTCAACCGTCATCGGCAGCTCGTTGATTACGGGAGCATTCACAAACTCAGACTTAACGGTTGTAAAACCTGCCTTGGCTATTTTGTCGGGTTCATTATTGCCTGAAGAAACGCCGACATAATCCGCTTCAACAACATGCTTTGCATCCGCAATGCTGACCGTGAAAGCACCGCTGAGCTTAATATTTTTTGTTGTTTTGTGCGAGTGCGAAAGGCAGAGCATAATCTGCTTTTCCTCATATATTCCGCCCCATGCAGCATTCATACAGTTTGGTTTGCCGTTTTCATCGTAAGCCGCAACGATAAAAACAGGCATAGGATAAACACTTGTCATTGCACCGAAATTTTTACGCATTTTTTATACCTCCGCTAATCGCTTGCATAATAATCTCAAGCAGTTTTATATCCATACCGTCCAACTCTTTGGCGGTAAGTTTTTCGCCCGTGAGTGTGCTCAGCCAGGTTGCTGCCGCAGCATATCTGCCGTAGGTTTCGGAAAGATGGAACGTATCGCGGCAAAGTGATATTCCGCCGTTTTCATAACCGAAAACCTTTGTATTTTCACGCAGATACTGAATAACAGTGCCTGTACGTATAAGGTCTGCCCCTATACTTTCAGCCGCTTTTTCGGATGCGGAAACTATGCTCTCAAACATTCTGCGGCTGTCACGCTCATAGTTTAAAAAGCCCGGATGCTCCGAGCCGTTTTCATAGCTCCAGGTCTGATGAAAATACAGCTTTGCCCGCGGCTGATGCTCACGCACAAAAGCAGCAAGAGAAGAAAGATAAGGCTGATACGTGCTGTAAATTCCGCTGTCGGCACTCGCCTGCTGAAGGGTTATGACATCCCATTTTTGGCTATCCAGAGCCGATTTTATACTGATTTTTGCTTCAGTCTCATTACCGTTTAGTTCATAATCATAGTAAGCGTTGTCCTCACAGACATTCTGCCAATGGGTCTGAAGGCTGCAGCCGCCGATAAAAAGGTTTGCGGTGTCAAGCTCAAGGGAATTCTGCACCGCAAGAGTGTGAAGAAAACGGTGCGCATCGGTTGAAAAACTGTTGCCAATTGATAAAAGCTTCATTTTTCATTTCTCCTGTCAAGACGTCTGTTCCGAAAATAAAGCACCAGATCGGCACTGACCATAACAAGGTTGAGAAAATAGAAGAAAAGCACATACCACTTTTCACCAATTGCCGACATATACGCTTCATTCATAAACTTTGCTGTTATGCCTGCTATGTAGCCGAATATAATCAGACACAAAAATGCAGGACTTTTGCCCTTTGCTGTGCGTGCCTTATATGATTTAACCACATTGAACGGCCACGATGCACCGAAACAGATAATCATTACAACTTCTAATATTTCTGCCATAAAAATTCGCCTCCGGTGGGTATTATACCACAACCCCGACATATTGCAAACAGCAGCAAACACTTGTAACAGACTAAAAAAGGAAGGTGGCTGCCCACCTTCCTTTTCATTTTACGGTTTCATATTCCCAGTCAATTATTCCGCCGAATTCTTTGACGTTTGTATAACCCAGATCAACGAGTGCCTGCGAAGCAATTTTGCTGCGTCTGCCGCTTCTGCAGTAGACAAGTATCAGCTGATTCTTGTCCGGCAGTTTACTCTCTGCTCTGTCCGCAATCTCATACTCAGGTATGAGCACAGCACCCGGAATATGACCTGCGTCGTATTCCTCCTGCGTGCGTGCATCGATTATCACGTAATCCTTTTCGCTGTCCATCAGAGCCTTTGCCTCTGCGGCTGAAATCTGAACATAAGTGTTATTCATTTGTGTCTGTACCTCATCTGTTGTATTACCGCCACAGGATGCAAGACCGATTGCCAGCAGACAAAACGGCACAAGCCACAGCAGTTTTAATATATTCTTCATCTAAGCTCTCCGAAAAATTCGATTTTTTAAGTTTACACAGACATTATAACACTTAACCACCGTCAATTTCAACCTTTGAGCTGTGAATTAAGTCTTTTGCTTGTTGCCCTGACCGATAAATAGACGATGCCCCATATTACAAAGAACAGCAAAACAAAAACAGCAGAGAATATGACAAGCACCATAGGCTCAAACGGAATCCACGAATTCACAACGTAGCATACGGAATATGCCGCATACAGCGTTACAAAATGACAAAGTAAGGATTTAACTGTGCTCCAATGCTCAATCTGATTAAACACGGTAACGCCTGCCTGGATGAATGCGAGCAAATATGAGGACACTGTTGCAAGCAAAATCTGACTTGCTGTAAGAGAAAAACCCCTATCAGCCAACGAAATACACATAAAAACAATTGCCACTACAATCGGACCGAAGCCGCCGAAAATAAGCCCTCTGTACAAAAAATCTTTCAAATACCTGTTCATAACTTATAACCCTAACCTTTCTTTAACTGTTTTCATTTGCCGTCTTGAAACGTAATCTGTATACCCGTTTTTGAATACTACACGCATTGTTCCCGATACCGATGCATCAAACCGCCCTATCATCCTGATATTTGCAATGCATGACTGATTGATTTTTACAAAATTTTCATCCGCGATTTCCTCAAGCTGATAAAGACGAAGTTTCATCTGCAGCTTTTCCTTTTCTGTCACGGCATACACCTTATTTCTTTCAGTGACAAAACAGTAAACCTCGCATAAATTAATTCTGACAGCTGTTTTGCCGTTATATCCGATCAGCTCCGTATTATCCGAAACAAGCTTTTCGATCGAGCTGACAAGCCTGCTTTTTTCATGAGCATAAACTATCACCTCCTCTTCACGGCCGCGGTCAATAAATAACCTGAATTTCATGCTATCCCTCCTTGCAGATTCATCATAATTCACCGTATCGCAAAACGCAATACGTCTTTAGCATTCGGTTATTCAAGAGTTATAAGCGGTAAAAAAGCAACCTGCAACGCAGATTGCTTTAAATTTGTCAAGTTGTTAAGCTTTACAGCATTCTGTTCTTTTAGCCCAAAACACATTTATACGGCATACGAACTCATTTTTTACATATATCCGGCTTTAAAACCGCTATAAATCAACAATAATCAGCGTTACAGAATTAAGTGAAACCGCTTATAAACGTGTGATTTATGTGTCAGACATCATTAAAAAAACATCGTTGTAAAGTTATTCAACTTTACATATTTCAAGTTCATCCTGAGGATAAACTATACCTAATTTTCTTCTTATCTCATCCATCTGTGCGGTAATATAGAGCGTTTGTTCAGATGTAACAACAGGGCTTTCGTCAAGTCTGTCACAAACACACCGGCAGAAATGAGCAATCTGCTCCTCAAAGCCGTTGCCTGCATACGGCACGGAAATCTTCTCTCTTCTGCCGTCGTTGAAAACAAGCTCAATCTCCTGAGGCGCATAAAAGCGAGGAAGGTAAGCGTATCCCTTACTGCCGTAAACAAAACCTTCATTCGGCTTACGCAGAAGTGTAGCGGAGGATATATCCGCAATTGCCGAGCTGCTGTATTTCATAAGCACGCAAGTGTGGCTGTCAACACCGTTATATACCGCGCAATGTGCACTTATCGTTTCAACATCCTTGCCGAGATACCAGCTTGCAAAATTCAGACCGTAAACACCGACGTCGAGCAATGAGCCACCGCCGTTTTCGGGCTTGAAGACGTGATGGTCCATTTCGTCCTCATCCATTGTGTAACAGAATTTGCCCTCGACACCGAGGATGTCGCCAAGCTCACCTGAACCGACAATATCGAGCATTTTCAGCGTGCCGGGCACAAGGCGCGCCCACATCGCCTCCATAAGCATAACGCCGTTTGCCCTTGCACACGCAAACATTTCCTCTGCCTCTCGGAGATTGACCGCCATCGGCTTTTCGCAGAGCACGTGTTTGCCGTTATTCATCATCAGACAAGAGAAACCGATATGCCCCGAATGAGGCACGGCAATATAAGCGGCATCAATCACATCAGACTGTGCCATTTTTTCATAGCTGTCAAAACGGTTGGGAATATTGAATTCATTGCCGAATTTTTCGGCATTCTCTGCCGTTCTGGAGGCAACCGCCGCAAGCTCTGCACCCTCAACGTTTACAATTGCGTTTGCAAAGCGGTGCGCAATAGTGCCCGTGCCGACAATTCCGAATCTGATTTTTTTCATATATCATCACCTGCCGATTTATTATAAACTTTATTGTTTATTTTGTAAATAAGCAATTGAAATGCACTGCCGAATCTGCTAAAATCTCCTGCGGAGGAAAATGATTATGGATTATTTGTTTATATTGGGCGCAACATTGCTTCTTGCGGTTGACTTCGCCTTTTCAAAGCTTTATCAGAAAAAATCAGGTGTGGGAATCACCGCAGGCTTAAGCTTCAATGCCCTGAACGGTCTTTTCACAGCTGTTGTTTTCTTTGCACTCGGCGGGTTCAGATTTACTTTTTCATCATTTTCTATGATTATGGCTTTTGCTATGGCGGCATTTGCGCTCACATACAGCCTTATTGGCTTTCGTATTCTGCGTAGCGGAAATATGGCAATATACACACTGTTTCTTATGACAGGCGGTATGATTCTGCCGTATATCTACGGTCTTATCGCCCTTGATGAGCCGCTCAGAATTATAAGAATTGCAGGTCTTGCAGTAATCATAGCTGCCGTAGCCTTCTCAAACAGCGGCACAAAAAAGCCGACATCGCTCCAGATAATTCTCTGTGTTGCCGTTTTTCTGCTCAACGGTATGGTCAGCATCATATCAAAAGCGCATCAGGTTGACACGATTCATTCTCCTGTCGACACAACTCAATTTGTTATGCTGTCGGGCATTGCGAAATTTATAATGAGCAGTGTTGCACTTATCTTTACAAAACTGAAAACAAATGATAAGCTTCCGCAGCCTGCAAGCATCCTGCCGCTGGCCCTTGCATCCGCAGTTGTAGGCGGTGTGTCATATATGCTGCAGCTTATCGGCGCACAGAATCTGCCGGCAACGGTTCTCTATCCCTGCGTTACCGGAGGCAGTATAATTTTTTCAGCCTTTGCGGGTAAAATATTTTTCAAAGAGAAAATCGCAAAAGCACAGTGGATTAGTATAGGTCTGTGCTTTGCAGGTACCTGTATGTTTCTTTAACCTGTTTAATGGAGGAGATCTTCGGATCTCCTGTTTCTTTAATATATATCAATAGTCAAATACGCTCTCATTCACACGACAAATTTTATATATTATGTTGATTTTTCTTATGCAGCATTGACATCAGACTGATTTGTATTATAATGAGTTTGTTACTTTAATTTTACCTACAGCGTTTTTTTAGTATATATGTGATAGGAGTAAAACGATGAAAAGGATCGCAGGCTTTATCGTATCCAAGCGATACATCGTGCTTATTGCGGCAGTTGTGCTGTGCATTGTGTGTGCAGGTCTGTCACTTAAAGTCGGCATAAATGCTGACCTGACAAAATACCTGCCTGACAGCTCGGCAATGAAGCACGGCATGGACATTATGAACGAGGAATTTCCTGCCATGGATATGGGGCAGACCATACGTGTAATGGCAAAGGACCTTGATGAAAACGGCAAGGCAGAGCTTCTCCAAAAGCTGAAAAGCATCGAAAACGTAAGCAGCGTAACCCACAACAGCAGCAGCGACTATAACAAAGACGGTTATTCGCTCTATGTTGTCAACACATCGTTCGCCTACGGCTCTGATGAAGAAAAGGCGATTGAAAGTGCACTTGCAACACAGTTTAATGATTATAACATCGAATTCAAAAACGATGATATGTCGGATATAGAATTGCCGATGTGGCTGATTCTTCTTGCCGTCGGCATTGTTATCGTCATTCTTTTCCTGATGTGCGGCTCCTGGTTTGAGCCTGTACTTTTCCTCGTCACGATAGGTATCGCGGTTATAATTAACGCAGGCACAAACATCGTTCTCGGCTCTGTTTCAAACGTAACGCAGGCCATTTCCGCGATAATGCAGCTGATTCTCTCAATGGACTATTCCATTATCATGATGAACCGCTACCGCCAGGAAAAAGCGCTTTGCCATGACAAGCTTGAGGCAATGAAAAAAGCAATAGCAAACGCATTCTCTTCCGTTGCAGGCAGTGCGTTCACAACAATTGTCGGATTGCTTATGCTTGTGTTTATGCAGTTCAAAATCGGTTTCGATATCGGTGTTGTACTTGCAAAGGGCGTATTCATCAGCATGATATGCGTGTTTACCGTTCTTCCCGCACTGATTCTGCTTTGCGACAAATTAATCACAAAGACCTCAAAAAAAGAGCTCTCACTCCCGACCGGTGCTCTCTCAAGGTTCAGCCACAAATTCCGCTATGTTTTCACCGTGCTGTTTGTCGGACTGTTTATTGCCTTCGGCATAATGCAGAGCCGTACGCAGACTGCTTACAGCCTTGAAATGGCAGACCCGATTGCAGAAGTATTCCCGCAATCAAATATGGTTGTTATGATATATGATAACGACGATGAAGAAACCGTTGCACAGATGGCACAGGAGCTTGAATCAGACCCGAAGATCAATCAGATTCTCGGATATCCTAACCTTCTGGCAAAGGAATACACCTCGTCCGAAATGATCCGCTCAATCGACAGCCTGAGCACTGCATTCGGCGTAAGCATGACACAGGGAATGGAGCTTGACGAATCAATGCTCCGACTCATATATTACAGCTACCACAACGGTAAGATACAGGATGTCACGATGGGTGACTTCATCAGCTTCCTTACAGAGGATATCGCAAACAACAGCGCTTTCAGCGGATTTATCACTGACGATATGAAGGCTCAGCTCAATCAGCTCAGACCATTCGGCGATGCCGAGGCTCTAACAAAGCCGCTCAGCGCAAAGGAAATTGCAGCATTCTTCTCTATGGATGAAGAAACCGCAGAGAGTATGATGCTGCTTTACTTCAGCGAAAAGGGCGGCGTTGACTGCGGCAGAATGTCAATGGCAGCATTTGCCGATTACATCATAAACGATGTATCCAAAAACGAAATGTACGCTTCAATGTTTGACGAAAAAACAATGGAGCAGATAAATATGCTCAAAACCTATACGGATAAAAAGGAAGTTACCAAGCCGAGAGGTTTTGAAGAAATGGCAGATATGCTCGGCATCGAAGCTTCACAGATGCGCCTGCTCTATACCGCCTATTCGGACGAAGATACACCTGCAGACATTTTTAACGGTGCATCGCGTGAGCTTACACTTCAGCAGGTAATCAACTACGTTGTTGAAAACTCAGGCAGCTTCTCAGCTATGATGTCAGAGGAGAATATGCAGCAGCTGCCCCTTGCTCAGAAGATAATCAACGGCACGGTTGAGGGCACGGAATATACACCCGACGAGCTTGCAGAGCTTATCGGTATGGACGTCACACAGCTCAGACAGCTCTATCTTCTTCACATAACACAGTACGGCGACACAAGCAAGTGGAGCGTATCGGTCAAGAATCTTCTTGACTGCCTTAACAGCGGTGTGCTCGACAGGCCCGAATACGCGACAATGATTGAGCCCGAAATGAAATCGAAGCTCGGCAGCGCACAGACTATGGTAAGTGCGGTTGTAAGCGGCAAAAAAATAAACAGCACTGAAATGACATCTCTGCTCACATCTCTTGCAGGAGAAGGTATGCTTGACAAAGCAACCGTTGAGCTGATTTATCTCTTCATTTCAAGCGACACAAATTTCAACACCGAATGGACGCTCACCATCGAAAAGCTTTTCGACCACCTTTCAAACGACCTTGTCAATGACCCCTCATTCTCACAGGTTATAGGTGAAGACGTCAAGTCACAGCTTGCAGGCGCAGGCACGGCGCTTTCGGAAGGTGTTGATATGCTTAAAGGTCCCGAGCATTCACGTATGATTCTCCAGACCTCTTACCCGATTGAAGATGTTTCAACAACAGCTTTACTCGATAAGATTTCGGCAACGGCAACCGACAGCATGGACAACACGCTTTACCTTATCGGTAACTCTCCCATGGCATATGAGATGTCGCACACATTCAGCCGCGAGCTTTTATTTATAACAATACTGACAGCACTTGCTATTTTCATCATCGTGGCAATTTCATTCCGCTCGCTGATAATCCCGGCAATTCTCGTGCTTCTTGTTCAGTGCGGTGTCTTTATCACGATAACCGTTATCGGCTGGCAGGGATTCAGCATATATTTCCTTGCACTGCTGATTGTTGAATGTATATTGATGGGCGCAACGATCGACTACGGAATTCTGCTGACCAACTATTACAGAGAAAACCGCAAAAAAATGCCCTCAAGAGAAGCTCTTGCCGCAGCATACAAGGGTTCAATTCACACGATTATGACCTCGGGTCTGATTATGGTGCTTGTAACCGCAATTATCTCTTCATTCTACAGCGACCCGACAGTTGCCCAGATATGCCGCACAATTTCAATCGGCGTTTTCTCTGCAATAATCCTGATTGTTTTCATTCTTCCCGGCGTTCTTGCAACGTTTGACAAGGCAATAACCAAGGAGAGAAAAGCATTGAGAACAAAATCAAAGACAAAAGAAAGCAAATAACCTGAAAAACCACCTGCAGATAAAGCTTAACTGCAGGTGGTTAATTTATAGATGTGTTAGTATATTATAATAAAAATAAAGGTGCCCTCAGACACCCCAACAAATATATCATAACACAGAGCAATTCCATATGTCAATACAGTTTTCGTGATTGTGCTGCATTTCTGCGTTGTGCATAAATCTTTTTAGTTAACTTTGTACAAAATTACATCTTGCAAAACCGTAATTCCTGTGCTATATTATAGACACAGAGAGGTGATACCAATGAACAGGTAACAACCCCAAATACAAAACGAGGTGGTACCGATGTACAAGTAAAATCTCTTAGGCTCACCTAAAAAAACAAAAACTTCTGATCCGAAACAAAAATCAACGGCAGAAAAAAACAAAAACTTCAGGAGAGCCGCAGACACAGCCTTCATAAAAAAGCTGAATTAAAGTCCACCGTAAACATCAAGGTATCTTGCTTACAAGAGAAAGAAAGAAATAAATAAATGAGTGTAATGGTATAGAAGGACTAAGTGTAAAAATGAAGGTTGGAAAAATCTAAGAAAGTGAGGTAAACAAAGATGTTAGATACTAAGAATTCACAGAAATAACCCTTGACTGAAGTGTAAAGAAACATCAGTCAAGGGTTATTTCAATTTTACAGTGTTATCGCCACCGCCATGGGCGGCTTTTTTTATTTTATGCGCGCTTATTCGCCGAGTATCTCGCCTATCATCAGGTCGACAAGTGAAAGACATCTCGGCACGTGGAACGGGCCTTTGAATGTGCTGCCCTTACAGGCGGGCTGTGTCGGCTTGCCGTCGCGGCGAAGGTAGCCGTACCACTCACCGTAAGGCTGATCGGCAAAATAAGTTTTGCAGTAATCGAGCACCTGACAGAAGATATCAAGATATTTCTCATCGCCCGTATCGCGGTAAATCATAAGTGATGCAATAAGTGCCTCATTGTGCGGCCACCAGAGCTTCATATCGTGCTCATAAGCCTCGGGAGGATTACCGAGACAATCCAGGAAGTAGAGAATGCCGCCGTATTCCTTATCCCAGCCTGCATTAAAAGCAAGGTCGAATATCTCGACAGCCTTCTTGTGCAGCTCTTTATCACCGGTATCGTTGGCACGCTCCATAAGGAACCAGCTGCACTCAATATCGTGACCGGGGTTTACCATTCTGCCGTCTGTATAGTTGAGTCTTGCTGTGCCGTCAGGTGCAACATTCTCAAGTGTACAGCCGAGCTCAGGCTTGAAGTGATACTTAAGAATATCGTTTACACATTCAGCAGCTCTTGAATCGTAAAGCTCTGCATTTTCGGGGTTGACACGCTTGAGCACAGATGTGACGTTGAGCAGAATCATCGGAATGCCGAGCGCTCTGCCGCTGCGTGTTTCGGGTACGGTCTTGGGACCCATACCTGTCGGGTCGGGCATACCGTGATTGAGATTCCAGTACATCTCATAAGCTCTGAGCGCACGTTCAAGATGTTCCTTCTCGCCTGTTATGCCGTAATACTCTGCATTTGCAATGCAGTAAAAAGCTTCAGAGAAGCAGTATCTTCTCTGTCTGATAGGCTGACCGTCTTCGGTGACGGTGAAATAGAGTCTGCCGCCTGCATCACGGTTGACACAGTGATCCTCGAGAAAATCAAGACAGCTTTTTGAAGCGGCAAGCCACTCTTCTTTAACACCGTATGCGTGACAAAGCCAGGCATAAATCCAGCCGCAACGGCCCTGCATCCAGACGCTCTTATCCGTTGAAAAAACCTTTCCCTCACGGTCAAGACAGGTGTATACACCGCCGTGCTCCTTATCCATACCGTTTTTCAGCCAGAAATCCGCACAGCACTCAAGCTCCGAACGGATCCATTCACGTATTTGAACAAGCTTATTTTTATCCATAAGATTAACCTCCGATTAACATTCTTTTTTCAATATAACATATTTTCTGCCTTTGTGGAAGAAGTTTGCCGATATTTTTTTGCGATAAACCTGACCAAAATCGGCACAAAAAAAACAACCGCAGCTTAAAACTGCGGTTATTTTTGCTTCTGCCCTGACGGGCTACACAAAAGGGAATATAGAAAGGCATTTGTCGGACATCAAATTGCCTTAATGTGTGCAAACACAAGCTTCTGCCACACCTGCGGTTGCAAAAGGATTGTATTACAATTTCGTAACACAATTGTAAATACTTTGTAACAACATAGTAAACAAACTGTTGCAATATCGTATCAGAAGTGGTATTATATATTTGTATTATTTTATACTAAAGGTGATAAAAATGGCAGTTATTCTTATCGTCGAAGACAATAAAAACACTCAGCTTCTCACCGCAACCAGACTCAAGCCCTACTTTGAGGTTGTATGTGCAGATGACGGACTTGACGCACTTGATGTGTTTTATTCCCGCCATATCGACCTGATAATAAGCGACATTATGATGCCGAATATGGATGGCTTTGAGCTTCTTCAGCGAGTACGCAGTGAGGGCTTCAACACACCTGTGCTTCTTCTCACCGCAAAGCAGACCTTTCAGGACAAGCGCGAAGGCTTCAACCTCGGCTCAGACGATTATGTCACAAAGCCCGTCGATTATGACGAGCTGCTGCTCAGAGTCAACGCGCTGCTTCGCAGAGCGAGAATCGCAACAGAGCGTCAGATAAAAATCGGCAAGCTCTCCATAGATGAAGCAGAGCACGTTGCATCCTATGACGGTGAAGTAATCCCCTTCTCACGCAAGGAGTTTGACCTGCTGTACAAATTCCTCTCATACCCGGGCAAGATTTTTACAAAAAAACAGCTTCTTGACGAAATCTGGGGCATTGACTCCGAATGCACGGAGGACACAATCAAAACCCACATCAACCGTCTGAGAAACAAGCTCGTCGGCTGTGAGGAAATCGAAATAATCACAATAAAAGGCTTCGGCTACAAGGTTGAGATTACAAAATGAGCAAAAAGAAAAAGCGCAAAAATCAGATAACCCCCAACGTCAACGACATTCAGCTTAACAGAGGTCTGTCGCGTTGGTTTGTGCTACAGACATTTATTATGTTCGGCATCAGCGGCTTCACAACGATTGTTATGGATCAGGCCGACAAATATCTTGAGAACACACCGAATTTTGATCCTATAAGACTTGCAGGATTCGTGGCACTGTTGATAGTTATCCTCGGTATATTTATCCTGCTCGAATACAGTGCAACAAAACGCCACCTTGAAAAGATATATAACTCAATCGAAAGGCTTGCCCACGGCCAGTACGGTCACAAGCTCAAGGTCGGCAAATACACTGTTTTCAGAAGTCTGGCAATAGATATCAACCGTCTGAGTGAAGAGCTTAAAAGAGTGCATATGCTCCGCTCGGATTTTGTGAACAGCTATTCACACGAATTCAAAACACCCATCGCTTCTATCAGCGGCTTTGCACAGCTTCTTCTTGACGACAGCAACAACCTGACCGAAGAAGAACGCAGACAGTATCTGCAGATAATCGCACAGGAGGCTGAGCGACTCTCAAAGCTCTCCAGCAACACATTCCTGCTCTCTCAGCTTGAATCGCAGAAGATTCTTGCCGACACAAAGCCGTATTCACTTGATGAACAGCTTCGTCGCTGTGTAATAATGCTTTCAAACCAGTGGAGCGAAAAGAACATCAACGTTGTCGGTCATATTGACGAGGTAACTTACAACGGCGATGAGGACCTGATGCAGCACCTCTGGCTCAATCTTATCAACAACGCAATCAAATTCACACCCGAGGGCGGTACAATTGAAGTAAGCCTCAAGCAAGAGGATGACATAATAACAGCAATCATTGCCGACAACGGTGAAGGTATGTCCGACGAGATGGTGCAGCGCATATTTGACAAATACTACCAGGGTGCAACAGACTCATCAAAAACAGGTCTCGGACTCGGACTTTCAATCGTTTACCGCATAATCGTGCTTTGCAAAGGTAAAATCAAGGTTGAGAGCAAGCTCGGCGAAGGTTCAACGTTTATTGTTGAGCTCAAAAACAAATCAATATAAAACTAAAAGCTTGTACGGTAAATTTTTACTATACAAGCTTTTTTTATTGTGATATAATGTCTGTGCTTAATTAATCAGAGGTGATACCAATGGCAATATATAAAAACAGAACAGACCTTCATATGCATACGTTAAGCTCATTTGACGGCAACTTCACAGCCGAGCAGATGTGCAGCGCAGCAGTCGACGCAGGGCTTGCGACAATCGCTTTCACAGACCATTTTGACGTTGATTTTTACGAGCAACAGAACCTCGGCACACGTCAGCAGACAAGCTATGAGGACGTAACCTGCGCTAAAGAAATATTTGCAGATAAAATACGTGTGCTCGTCGGTATAGAAATGGGTCAGCCGACATACGAGCCCGAGCTCACCGAAAAGTCGCTCAACCGATACAAATATGATTTTGTTATCGGCTCAATACACAACCTGCGTAAGACACCCGATTTCTGCGAGCTTGACTATAAAACGCTCACACAGGATGATGTATACAGCCTGCTCGACAAATATTTTGAGGAGGAGCTCATCCTTGCCAAATGGAACGGATTTGACACACTGGCACATCTCACTTACCCGATGCGCTATATCGTTCAGTCAGGCAGATTCAACACGGATTTACGCCGCTATGACGACATAACAGATGAGATTTTCAAGGTGCTTATCTCAAACGGAAAAGCACTTGAAATCAACACAAGCGGTCTCAGACAGCCAATAGGCAAAACAATGCCGACGGATAACTATGTGCGCCGCTACAGAGAGCTTGGCGGTGAGCTGCTCACACTCGGCTCTGATGCACACTTCACACAGCACGTAGGCGCAAACATTGACGACGGCTATCAAATTGCCGAAAGCTGCGGCTTTGAATACGTAACGTATTTCAAAGACCGTAAACCCGTACAGGTAAAAATAGAAAAGTAAAGAAGGTAAAGAAAATGCAAGGCAAAAAACTTACACTTGAAGCCCCTGCTAAAATCAATCTTCTGCTCGATATAATATGCCGACTGCCCAACGGTTACCACAGCCTTTGTATGGTTATGCAGAGCGTTGACCTTTGCGACACCGTTGAGGTCACACTGCGTGACGACGGCATAATCAACCTCACCTGCAGTGAACCGGCACTGCCGACAGACAGCAAAAATATTGCCTACCGTGCAGCAGAAAAATTCTTTGAAGCAACGTCAATTAACTGCGGTGCAGATATTTCTCTTACAAAGCGTATTCCGTTTGAAGCAGGTCTTGCAGGCGGAAGCACGGATGCGGCAGCAGTGCTCAAGGCTCTCAACGAGCTGTGCGGTACAAAGCTTGGCACGCGTGAGCTTTGCGCAATCGGTGTAAAGCTCGGTGCAGACGTTCCTTTCTGCATCTGCGGCGGCACGATGCTCGCACAGGATATAGGTCAGGTGCTTGCCGAATTACCGCCACTCAGGGACTGTTTCATCGTGCTTGTAAAGCCTGATGCCGGTGTTTCAACAAAAGAAGCATTTGAAGCATTCGACACAGCCGAAAGCATCCGACACCCCGATTGCAACGCAATGATTCACGCGGCAGCAAATTCAGATTTTGACGGCATCACCAAAAATGTCGGCAATGTCTTTGAGCAATTTATCGAAGTTCCGCAGAGAGCCGAAATCAAGGCAACTATGCGCAATCACGGCTCACTTGCCTGCTGTATGAGCGGCAGCGGACCGACAGTTTTCGGTATTTTCGACACAAAAGAAAAAGCAGAAAAATGTGCGGCGGCAATACCGACGAAGCTCGGCAAAGCCTTTGTCACTAAACCTATATAAAGCAAAAAACGCAGTCTTTCGTAGCTGAAAGGCTGCGTTTTGTTATTAAAGGAGATTTTTTCTCAGCTCTGCGCCTGATTTTGCGCTGAGGTATGCGGGAGGAACATCAAAAACGGTTTTACATCCGCTCATACCCTCTGCGTTCATTCTTGCCGCCGCACGAGCAAAGCAGACAAGAACGCTTGCCGTAAACTCGGGGTTTGAATCGAGCTTGAGGCTGTATTCAATAATATGTGTATGCTCGAGGTCTGCACCTGTCTTGCCGCTGCGGATAACGAAACCACCGTGAGGAATGCCTGCGTGGTTTTCGTTGAGCTCCTGCTGAGAAATGAAATTGACGGTTGTATCATAATCAGCAAAATAGTTGGGCATTGACTTGATTTCCTGCTCAATCCTTGCCTTGTCTGCACCGTCCTCAGCTACAACAAAGCACTCTCTCGTGTGCTTTTCTCTTGTTGTAAGCTCGGGAGCAGAGCCGCTTCTGACAGCATCAAGAGCCGCCTGAACGGGAACGGTATACTGCTTGCCGTCAGCTACACCGTCAACACGGCGGATTGCATCGGAATGGCCTTGGCTGACACCCTTGCCCCAGAAGGTGTAATCCTTACCGTCGGGAAGAATTGCACTACCATAAAGGCGGTTGAGCGAGAACATACCCGGATCCCAGCCGACAGAAATCATAGCAGTTTTGCCGGATTCCTTTGCCGCTGCATCAACCCTGTCGAAATGCTCGGGAATTTTTGCGTGAGTATCAAAGCTGTCAACAACGTTGAAAAGCTTTGCAAGCGCCGGAGTCTGCACAGGCAGGTCGGTTGCACTGCCGCCGCAGATTATCATAACATCAATCTTGTCAGTCATTTTCTCTGCATCCTCTGCCCTATACACAGCAACACCGGGAGTGTTGATTTTAACACTTGCAGGGTCACGGCGTGAGAAAACCGCAACAAGCTCCATATCGTCGTTTTGCTTAATGGCATTTTCAACACCTCTGCCGAGGTTGCCGTAGCCGTAAATTCCTATTCTTATCATTGTGATTTGCCTCCGTTTCATGAATGGAACTTAACAACGAAAATATAGCACAAAGAAAATGAAGATGCAATAATATTTTCAAAAAAAATAAGCGCGGCAACGCCACGCTTTCGCCTTATCGGCAACAGTTTCGTTTTATTATTGAAACCGCGGTTGCAGCAGCATAAATCATCGCTGCTGCAAATACAGTCAGTCTGATTGCGCTGAGAATTCTTATAATTCTTTCCGCCCTGCCCAATCTTCTGATACATTTACAAACAACCGTGAGCACTCTTTCTACCTCCATCCAATACAACGGCATGGGCAATTGACGGTATGCTTTCACCCTGAAGCGGAGAAAGCTGCGACAACAAAGCACCCGTGCCGACAAATAAAATTCTGTTGAGTTCCCCCGAGCTCAGCCTTCGCATAAAGTGCGTGCAGATTATTGAAGCACTGCAGCCGCAGCCCGATGCACCAGAATTGATGTCACGCTCATCCATATCATAAAGCATAAGACCGCAGTCGCTGTGATTTTGCGAAATGTCAATACCGTGTTCAACGCTGAGCAGCCTGCGTAAAAGCTCCGTACCGACAGCACCAAGGTCACCCGTGACAATACAGTCATAATCCGCAGGTGTGCGACCTGTTTCACGCAGGTGCACAGCTATTGTATCTGCCGCGGCAGGTGCCATTGCCGCCCCCATATTGTTTGCATCGGTTATACCGAGGTCGCAGATTTTGCCGTAGGTCAGGCTGCTCACGGTAACATTGCCCTTCGCCTTGCCAATCACCGCCGCACCCGCTGCTGTTGCCGTCCACTGCGCCTGAGGAGGTCTCTGACCGCCGTATTCAAGCGGCAGGCGGAACTGTTTTTCTGCAGAACAGAAATGCGATGACGTTGACGCAACAGCAGTGTTGACAGCACCCGAATCCACAAACAGTGCTGTTGTTGCAAGCGAAAGCGCCATTGTTGAGCACGCACCGTAAAGCCCGAGAAACGGAATGTTCAGCTCTCTTATTCCGAAGGTTGTTCCCATGCTCTGACCCAGAAGGTCACCTGCAAGTATAATATCAATATCCGATGCTGAAAGCCCTGCTTTTGAGATTGCCGTTTCCACAGCGCATCGGTGCAGGTCGCTTTCAGCCTTTTCCCAAGAATCCTCATTCATTCTTCCGTCTTCAAACACACGGTCAAACTCACCGCCGAGCGGACCGTCGCCCTCGCGCTTACCGACAACACCTGCCGACGAAATAACGCAGGGAGAGCTTTTAAGAAAAACTGTCTGTCTGCCTATTTTTTCAGGCAAATCAATCACATCCTTTTACACAGTTATCTGCAAAAAAGCGGATTATATACCTGACTCATAAAATTATTCTTTTTTCAACTGCAAACACATATACTGTTCACTTGAAAAATAAGAAAATTAATGATATATTGATTTTATACTATAAACATTACAGAAGAGGTGAGGCTATGAAGTGTCCCAATTGCGGCGGTGAAATCGGCAGATTTGAGCTTGCTCCCGATTGCAAGCACTGCGGAGTAAACATTTTTTACAGCCAACAGGAAAAGCTCCTGTCGCAGGATGCAAAACAGTGCGAGCTTGAATTTGCTTCGTTCAGAATCCTCAAAGCCAAGGCAAAATCAGCCTTTATCGGCGGACCTTTGCAGATACTGCGCATAGTAGCAATGCTTGCGGCAATAGGTGTTATATTCATTCCTTTTGCAACACTGCGTGCTCAATTGCCTATGATTTCATCAAAAATCACACTCAGCGCATTCGGTGTTTATCAGCTTGTTTCGGGCGGAGAGCTCAACGTGCTGATAAACCTTAAAGATTATCTGCCTGAGCTGTTCACAGCATTTGTGGCGGATGCGGCGCTGTTTTTGCTCGCTTTTCTGATGGGATTGGGGGTCTTTGTCGCACTCGTCCTCACATTCCTCAATATAACAAAATCCGCAAAGGCTTGCTGTGCTTTTTCTGCGGCAGGCTTTGCACTGAGCATCGCAGCGGGTGTTGTAAGCCTCATTATGCCAAAAGCTGCTCTCGGCACGTTTATCACAGCTTCGGGCGGTGCAGGCGCATTTGTTCTGGCAGGTGTTTTTGTATTTATATTTGTGCTCAATCTCCTTCTTGCCAGAAAAAACGTTCAGCCCGATATTGATCCGATTGATCTTGAGCGTGTAAAGATACGCAAAAAAATAAAAGCAGGCGAAATCACATATGACGACCTGCCTTTACCTGTTTTTGAAACAGAAAAAGAGAAAGAGGGTGAGAAGCTTGGCTGATAAAAAATCCGGCAAAAAGAAACAGTTTCTCCTCTTCGGATTGGTCAGCGTTATTGCTCTTGCCGCCTGTGCGGTTGTGCTCGTTATGACAGTGCGTTCTGTTGACGCGGGAAATTCCGCCACTGTCGAATACGAAACCCAAAGCAAGACCGACCTTAAAGACGAACCCGAAATGCTTCTCAGCTACCTTAAAACACTGAGCGAAAAAGCAGCGGGCGACAGATTTATAAAGGCTGACATCTACACCGACGTTTCCGTTGATGACAGCACTGTTACCGTAAGCGACGGCACAAACAGCCTTGAAGCTGACCGCAACCTGCTCATATACGCAAAAAATAAAATCCTTCCCACCGTTGACGGCTATTATCCCGAAGACCGGAAAGGTGTTTTCGGCACTGTCAACGCCGCTCTTCCTGTAATTGATTTATCGGAAGACAGCATTGATTCCGTTACTTTCTCCGTCGGTAAAGCCGATGCAGACGGCAACCCCGTCTACAACTCCGACACAGGCGAATTAATTGATGCTGACTACTATTTCATAACCGTTTGTCTCAAGCCCGAAGCAGAATATTCGGCTCAGATAAGCGAAAAGTTCTCATCGGATATAGCTGACGTATGCACCGTAAACAGCAGCGACATCAGCCTTCAGAAAAACATAATCCGCGCCAAAATAAACCGACTCACAGACGAAATTGACACCCTGACTTTTGATAAAACCTACCTCATCGGCGCCGACGTAACTTTCAAAGACAAGCTCGCTGTTTTTTCGAACAGACAGATCGAATTTGAGTACAAAACAAGTGAGCGATACGAATACTCTTACGCAGGCATCCGCTTTGCACAGAGCTCGGCAACGGTTGAACCCGACGGCGAAATTATGCTTTCCGTCAATGCAGTTATAGAAAACGACAGTGAATACACGGTAACATTCAGTTCATCCGACCCGAGCGTTGCAACCGTCGACGAAATGGGCTACGTAAAAGGCATAAGTGCAAGCGACAAACCCGTCACAATCACCGTAACGCTCAGCTATCTCGGCGAAACATTCACGGATGAATGCACGGTTTATGTCGGCGACACAGCAGAGAAATAAGGAGGTGAAAGCGTGTCCGAAAACCAGACAAAAACAGTTAAAGAAGAAAAAGTTTCCTACTACAAAGGCAGAAACTATGTCGGCGTAAAGGAAACCACGGCATACCTGCTCAACGACTGGTCAAACTCATTCAACATCAACTCTTTTTCCGAAAGATACATCTGGGACGTTGTCAACATCGACTTCACCGTCAACGCGGTTATGAATATTGCGGCAACGGTATGGGATGTAATCAACGACACGTTTATCTCCGTTATTGTTGACAGCACACGCACAAGAATCGGCAAATTCCGCCCGTTCCTTGTCGGTATGCAGCTGCCGCTCACAATAATGGGTATATTCACCTGGCTTATACCGCTCTTTTTCCCAGGCACAAACGGCACCTATCTGCCAAAGCTTTTCTACTACTATTTTTTCCTTATCATAAACGAAACCGCAGGCACATTCACGGCAGTAGCAAAAAGCGGCTATATGTCCACCATCACGCCAAACCCTGCCGAGCGAATACGGCTTATCACGCTGGCAGAACTGCTGACGGGATATATGGGCGAAGATATGCCCCGTTACATAATGGGTGTGCTGATTGACCTTGTAAACAACAAGGTTGTAACGTGGAAATTGAGCAGCGTATTTATGGTAATGGGTACGGCGACAGCTGTTATATCCTCACTTTGCACGTTCTGGTTCTTCCTCAAATCAAAGGAACGAGTGCCTCAGTCTCTTGAAAAGCCAAGTGTCAAAGAAGGACTCAAGGCAATCGTTTCAAACTACCCCGTGCTGCTGATGTGTCTGTCCGAATTCCTGGGCAACTTCTCAATCAGCAAGAGCGAAACCAACTACTTTATCGATGTTCTCGGCAGCTATTCGCTGATAACAATTCTCAATATACCATCAGGTATCAACGGCAGTATCAGCTATATGTTTGTTGAGCCGCTGAGGAAACGTTTCTCCTCAAAATCGCTGTGGATTTTCAACGACATCTACAACAGCGCACTTTCAATCGGCGTGTTCCTCTTCGGTATGACGAAGGGCAAAAAGATGTTCTATCAGACAGTGCCCATGTGCATTGCTTTCGGTCTTAAAGAATGGTTCGGTAAGTGGTCCTGGGGTATCTCAAAGGTTATCACGGCAGACCTGTGGAACGAAGCAATGGACTATTGCGAATGGAAAAACGGCTACCGTATGGAGGCAACAACAGGCGTTGCCAAGGGACTTATCCTCAAGATGCAGAGCGCACTTCTCGGCTCGGTAACAAGCCTGATTATGAAAAAAATCGGCTATGTTCAGGGTCTTGAAATCGGCACACAGAACGACAGAACAAAGTTCTGGGAGTTCGCACTTTGCACAATCGTGCCCACACTTACGGGCATACTTCGCATCGTGCCCAAATTCCTCTGGCCGATATCCAAACAAAGGCGTGACGAAATGTACAGCGAGCTTGCAGAAAGACGTCAGGAAAACGTCATCGGCTACGCTGACGAATTCGGTTCGGACAAATAAGCAACAAAAAAACGCAGACCCTTCAGCGGCATAAGCCACGAAGAGTCTGCGTTAATTTATTTTTTGAAATATCAGAAATGACCGCCGCGGATTGAAACAACAACCTCATCTATCTTCATATATACAAGACCGAGGAATTCTACCACTTTGTAGAGCAGGGTGCGGAAGAATACCGAAACGGGGTTATCGTCAAAGCCCTTTGTCTTTTCGATTGTGATGCTGTCAAGCAGCTCGCTGTTGTCGCCTCTGAATGTCTTGACAGACATTGTTGTATCGGTAAATTCAACAGTTGAATATGTAGTGACGTCTGCATCCTCAAAAGCATAGGCAGTATAAGGCCAGAGATACATATCTTCCATCGAGCCCTGGTCACAGCAGGCGTTTGTGTTGAGGTAGATTATACCGTTGGGGTCTTTATAGGTCTTTCCGCTTTCAGCCATACCGACAACTACACCGTCGCTGATGAAGTTTGAACGGCCCTGCATATGGGTGTGACCCGTGAAGACAATGTCAAGGTCATACATCTCGTAAATAGGCTGGAAAACAGCATTGAGAAGCATATTTGTTTCGGGTTCAAGCATTGCAATACCGGGTGCATAAAGTCCCTGATGCATAACACCGATGCGCCACTTTGCGTCGGGATTTGCCTCAACAGCTTCTGCAGCCATTGCTCTGTGGTCTGCAGCCGAACCCGAGCAGGCATCAAAAACAAGATAGAGCACATCGCCGTAACGGAACCAGAAATCTCTGTCAAGACCCGTGAAATACTGACCGAAGAATTCGTTGGGCATATGGGTATAGTATTCGTACATCATACCCTTCTTGTCGTGATTGCCGATTGCAAGGGCAAGAGGCAGGCTGCGTGTATATTCGGGCATAAGAAGCGTCTGCCACTCATCTGCCGCCTTACCTGTTGACGTGTTGTCACCGGGTGAAAGAAGGAAGCTGATATCGGGATTCTTTGTCAGAGCCTCATCGAGCACACTCTGCCAGACATAACCGATTCTTGACTGTTCTTCGGGGTTATCCGTGCTCTGACCGCCTATCTGGATATCGCCGATAAGCATCATCTTGTAGCTGTCAAAGCCCTTTGACTCGTATTTATAAGCTTCGCTCCAGCCGTTGTCACCGAGCCACTGATAGTAGTAGGTTGTGTTTTTCTCAATGCCTGTCATTGTGACGCGGCATACAACCTGCTCCTGAGTTTCTGCAGGTGTATTTTCACCTGTAAACTCAACATAACCGCTCATATCGGCATTCTTTGCAAGCCTTACCTTAGGCTGTGCAGTTTTTGCATCAGCGTGCCAGCAGATGTTGAGCTGTGTTTCGTCAGCACCGACACAGAGTGTAGGCAGTGTGTTCTCATCCCTGAGCTGAGCATAGCGATCATTCCACTCTTCCTGCGTCATTGACTTATCGTCAAACGCAGCAGCGGAAGAAAAGACGCACTGAAAAGCAATCATAAGTGAAAGAAGCAAAGCAGTAACCTTAAAGATACGTTTCATTATGGAAATTCCTCCTTTGTTAATATATTTGCATTTTAGCACAAAAAAATCAGCTTAGTCAATTCCCCTGCCGTATTTTCTGTTCAGCCTCAAATAAAAATCTTTTTACATCATCATCCGTTTAAAAATCCGCTCAGATATGTTAAAATCATAATTATCAACAGACGAGGTAAAAAAATGGATACAATTGTCAGACAGCTTTTTGAAATGCAGGATTTATCCTACCGTGATTTTCACAGCAGGCTTATGCCGACAATAAACAAAGATGCCGTAATAGGTATAAGAACACCCGAGCTGAGAAAATTCGCAAAAGAAATTTACGGTTCCGTTCAGGCAAGTGAATTTCTCTCATCTCTGCCTCACAGATACTATGAAGAGCATAATCTGCACGCATTTCTTATCGAGCAGATCAAAGAGTATGACGAATGTATGGCAGAGCTTGAACGCTTTTTGCCGTATATCGACAACTGGGCAACCTGCGATATGCTGCGACCTAAAGCCCTGAAAAAGCACCTGCCCGAGTTGAAAGAAAAATGCTTTGAGTGGATGGAATCACAGCACTGCTACACGGTGCGCTTTGCGGTTGAAACGCTTATGCTCTATTTTCTTGATGAACACTTTGAGCCGCAGATTATGGAAAAAATTGCCGCTGTAAAAAGCGATGAATATTACATAATTATGATGGTTGCGTGGTATTTTGCAACAGCACTTGTCAAACAATACGACTGTGCGCTGACGTATCTGACGCAACAAAAGCTCGACAGCAGGATACACAATAAGGCAATTCAGAAGGCACGCGAAAGCTATAGGATAACGCCTGAAAAGAAACAGTATCTGCATACTCTTGTGCTCAACGGTTAAATTAAAGTTGATTCGGTTTTCTTTAACGCTTTTTATTGACTTAATATAATAAAAGCTATATAATTTTATTTAATAATTATTAAATGGAGAAGTGTTTGCTTTTCATACATTTACAGGAGGATTATGCTATGAGAAATATACTCGGTTTCAACAGCGGTTGGTTCTTTTCGAAGGATGCCGCAAACGTACCCTCTGCATTACCCGCAGATTGGGAGAGCGTCAATCTGCCCCATTCCTGGAACGCAACCGACGGACAGGACGGCGGCAACGATTACCACAGAGGCACCTGCTACTATGCAAAGCAGGTATCAAGAGCCGATCTGCCTCAGACGGATAGAGTTTATCTCGAAATCAAGGGCGCAAACTCCTCTGCCGAAGTTTATGTGAACGGCAGTAAAATCAAATCACACGACGGCGGTTATTCAACCTGGCGCGTCGATATGACAGATAACCTCAAGGACACAAACCTTATCGTAATTGCTGTTGACAACTCACCCAACGACCGTGTTTATCCGCAGATGGCTGACTTCACCTTCTATGGCGGTCTTTACCGTGATGTCAACGTAATCGGCGTAAGCAGTTCACACTTCGACCTCGATTATTACGGTGCACCCGGCATAAAGGTCACACCCGAGGTCAAGGGCAGCGACGCTGAAATTGATATTAAAGTTTTTGTCACAAATAAAAAAGATTCTCATACATTCCGCTACACTGTCACCGATGCAGACGGTAACGTTGTTGCAAGCAAAACAACAGACGACACAGACGAAGACCTTGACATCAAGGGTGTTCACCTCTGGAACGGTAAAAAAGACCCGTATCTCTACACTGCAACCGTTGAACTGCTCGAGGGCGACACCGTACTCGACAACGTAAGCGCACGCTTCGGCTGCCGCACGTTCAAGGTTGACCCCGAAAAAGGTTTCTTCCTCAACGGTGAAAGCTATCCGCTCAGAGGCGTATCCCGCCATCAGGACAGACTCGGTCTGGGCAATGCCATTCTTCCCGAACATCACGAGGAGGATATTGAGCTTATTCTTGAAGTAGGTGCAAACACAATCCGTCTTGCCCACTATCAGCACGATCAGTATTTCTATGACCTTTGCGACGAAAAGGGTCTTGTTATCTGGGCAGAAATCCCCTACATCTCAAAGCACCTGCCCGACGGCAGAGAAAACACAATCTCACAGATGACAGAGCTTGTTGCACAGAATTACAACCACGCTTCAATTTTCTTCTGGGGACTTTCAAACGAAATAACAATGGGCGGTGCAGAAGATCCCGACCTTATCGAAAACCACAAGATTCTCAACGACCTTGTTCACAAGATGGATAAAACCCGTCTTACAACAATCGCTGTTGTTTCAATGTGCGGCATTGATGCATCTTATATTAAAATCCCCGACCTTGTTTCATACAACCACTATTTCGGCTGGTACGGCGGCGATACAACAATGAACGGCCCGTGGTTTGATAAATTCCACGCAAAGTATCCCGACATCCCGATCGGTATGAGTGAATACGGCTGTGAAGCCCTCAACTGGCACAACTCCAACCCCTCACAGGGCGACTACTCCGAAGAGTATCAGGCATTCTACCACGAAGAGCTTATCAAGCAGCTTTTCTCACGCCCCTACATCTGGGCAACACACGTGTGGAATATGTTTGACTTCGGTGCTGACGCAAGAGCAGAGGGCGGCGAAAACGGACAGAACCACAAGGGTCTTGTAACCTTTGACCGTAAGTACAAAAAAGATTCCTTCTACGCATACAAGGCATGGCTTTCGGATAAACCCTTCGTTCACCTTTGCGGCAAGAGATATATCGACCGTGTTGAGGACACAACAAAGGTCACCGTTTACTCAAATCAGCCTGAGGTTGAGCTTTTTGCAAACGGCAAATCACTCGGCAAGAAGACTGCGGCTGACCACTTCTTCTATTTTGATGTACCAAACGCAGGTGAAACAACACTCACCGCTGTTGCAGGCGAATATAAGGACGAGAGCGTAATCCGCAAGGTTGACAAGTTCAATGAGGATTATCTGCTGCGCGAAAAGGGTGCTGTGCTCAACTGGTTTGACGTTACAGAGCCCGAGGGCAGACTCTCGCTCAACACACCCATCGGCGAGGTTATGAAAACCTTCAAGGGCAAGCTTGTAATGGTTTCTGTCGGTATTATGCTTATGAAGCAGCTCAAAGCAAAATCCAAGTCCAAAGAAAGCGGCAGCGGAGGATTTTCTGTTTCAGGCTTCAAGATCACACCCGACCTTATGAAGATGATCGGCGGCTTCTCTCTGCTCAGAGCTTCCAATATGATGGGTATGATCAACTTAAGCGTCACAAAAGAACAGCTTCTTGACATAAACAAAAAGCTCAACAAAATCAAGAAAAAGAACTGAACAGGAGAAAATAAATGAAACTTTCATTCCGTTGGTACGGCGAATCTGATCCGATTTCGCTTCAGTATATCCGTCAGATACCCAATATGAAATCAATAGTCAGCGCAGTTTACGACGTAAAGCCCGGCGAAGTATGGCCTGAAGAATCCATTGCAAAAATGGCGAAGCAGTGCGAAGATAACGGACTTGTTTTTGACGTTGTTGAGTCAATTCCCGTGCACGAAAACATCAAGCTCGGCAGAGGAAACGTTGACGAGCTGCTTGAGGTTTACTGCGAAAATATCCGCCGCTGTGCAAAGTACGGCGTAAAGTGCGTAACCTACAACTTTATGCCCGTATTTGACTGGACACGCACTCAGCTCGACAAGGCTGCCGCAGACGGCTCAACAAGCCTTGTTATGTATTGGGAGCAGATGAAGGGGCTTGACCCTCTCAAGGATGATATCCATCTGCCCGGCTGGGATTCAAGCTACACTCAGGATGAGGTAAGAGAGCTCATCTCCGCTTACGGTGAAATCGGCGAGGAAGGACTCTGGGCAAACCTTGAGAAATTCCTCAAAAAAGTTATTCCCGTTGCTGAGGAATGTGACGTGAGAATGGCAATTCATCCCGATGACCCGCCCTATCCGATTTTCGGTCTGCCGAGAATCATCACAAACGAAGAAAACCTCGACCGTATGCTCAGCATCGTTGACTCCCCTGCCAACAGCCTCTGCCTTTGCACAGGCTCACTCGGTTGCGCAGCAACAAACGATGTTGTTAAAATGGTACGTAAATACAGCGAAATGGACCGCATAGCGTTTATGCACATGAGAAACATACTCATTATGGAGGATGGCAGCTTTGAGGAGAGCGGTCACCTTTCATCCTGCGGCAGCCTTGATATGTACGAAATCACAAAGGCACTTGCCGAAACAGGCTTTGACGGCTACGTCAGACCCGACCACGGCAGAATGATCTGGGGTGAAACAGGCAAACCCGGCTACGGACTTTATGACCGTGCACTCGGTGCAGCTTATATCAACGGACTTTTTGAAGCCTGCGAAAAGGCAGTAAAATAAAGGAGCGAGAAAAATGCAGAAGAATGTTCTCAACACAGATCTCAGCGGCAAGGTTGCCGTTGTTACAGGCGCAGGCGGTGTACTCTGCAGCGCTTTTTCAAAAACACTTGCACGCGCAGGCGCAAAGGTAGCTCTGCTTGACCTCAACGATGCTGCAGCTGAAGAGGTTGCGGCACAGATAAGAGCAGAGGGCGGCGAAGCCAAAGCTTATAAGTGCGACGTACTTAACAAGGAAATCTGCTACGAGGTCGCTGACATTGTTGAAAAAGAGATGGGCAAGTGCGACATCCTCATCAACGGTGCAGGCGGCAACAATCCCAAGGCAACAACAGATAAAGAATACTTTGAGCTCGGCGATATTGATGCCGACACAAAGAGCTTTTTCGACCTTGACAGCGCAGGCGTAGGCTTCGTTTTCAACCTCAACTTCCTTGGCACACTTATTCCCTCTCAGGCATTTGCACGCCATATGGTCGGTCGTGAGGGATGCAACATAATCAACATCAGCAGCATGAACGCTTACACGCCACTTACAAAAATCCCCGCATATTCGGGCGCAAAGGCTGCGATTTCCAACTTCACACAGTGGCTTGCAGTACATTTCAGCAGAGTCGGCATCAGGGTCAACGCAATCGCACCCGGCTTCTTCTCAACAAAGCAGAATGCCGCACTTCTCTGGAATCCTGACGGCTCACCTACAGCACGCACAGGTAAAATCCTTGCCGCAACACCTATGGGCAGATTTGGCAAGAGCGAAGAGCTTGACGGCAGCCTTCTCTTCCTTCTTAACAACGATGCCGCAAGCTTCATCACGGGTGTTGTCATCCCCGTAGACGGCGGCTTCTCAGCATATTCAGGTGTATAAAGGAGTAAATAAAATGAACGCAATTTCAGAAAGAATTTCATCAATCGGTGTTGTGCCGGTAATTAAGCTCAACAATCCCGAAAGAGATGCGGCAGACCTTGCGGCAGCTCTCTGCAAGGGCGGTGTGCCCGTTGCGGAGGTCACATTCCGCGCTGCAGGCGCCGCAACAGCAATCCGCCTTATGAGTCAGGCTCAGCCCGATATGCTCGTCGGTGCAGGCACGGTACTCACAACCGCTCAGGTTGACGAGGCAATCGAAGCAGGCGCAAAATTCATCGTTACACCCGGTCTTGATATCGAAATCGTAAAGTACTGTCGGGAAAAGGGCATTGAAATTTACGCAGGCTGTACCACACCGACAGATTATCACGCAGCATACAAGTTAGGTCTTGAAGTGCTCAAGTTCTTCCCTGCAGAGCAGAGCGGCGGACTTGCAAAAATCAAGGCGATGAGCGCTCCGTTCCCGATGTTCAAGGTTATGCCCACTGGCGGCATTTCACTGAAGAATCTCGGCGAATATGTTTCCTGCCCCGTTATTGCGGCTTGCGGCGGCTCTTATATGGTAACCGCAGACCTTATCGATAACGGCAAGTGGGACGAGATTACCGAGCTTTGCGCAAAATCCGTACAGATTGTCAGGGAGGCAAGAGCAAAATGAAAAAGGTAGTAACCTTCGGCGAGCTTATGCTCCGCCTTCAGCCATACGACTATCTTCGCTTTGTGCAGGCAGATTCCTTTGAAGCTACCTTCGGCGGCGGTGAGGCAAACGTTGCCGTATCGCTTGCAAACTACGGCTTTGATGCTCACTACGTCACAAAGCTCCCCAAACACGCAATCGGTCAGATGGCTGTAAATTCACTTCGCAAATACGGTGTCAACACCTGTGATATCACACGCGGCGGCGACAGAGTCGGCATTTACTTCCTCGAGAAGGGCGCTTCACAGCGCGGCAGTGTCTGCATTTATGACAGAGCGCACAGCGCAATTGCCGAAGCAAAGTCAGAGGATTTTGACTGGGATAAGATTTTTGACGGTGCAGAGTGGTTCCACTTCACGGGCATCACACCCGCACTCGGCGGCGACCTTGTTGAAATCTGCAAGCAGGCTTGTGTTGCGGCAAAGGCACACGGCGTAAAAATAAGCTGTGACCTCAACTACCGCGGCAAGCTCTGGACACGCGACGAAGCAAGAGCAGCTATGACAGAGCTTTGCAAATACGTTGATGTATGCATCTCCAACGAAGAGGATGCAAAGGATGTTTTCGGCATTGAGGCAGAAAATACCGACATCACCGCAGGCGAGCTCAACAAAGAGGGTTACAAATCCGTCGCCCGTCAGCTTGCCGACAAATTCGGCTTTGAAAAGGTTGCAATCACTCTGCGTGAGAGCAAGAGCGCGTTTGACAACGATTGGAGCGCAATGCTCTATGACGTTGCGAGCGACGAATACTGTTTCTCAAAGGTATATCACCTGCACATTATCGACCGTGTAGGCGGCGGCGACAGCTTCGGCGGCGGTCTTATATACGCACTTCTCAGCGGTAAGGATACTCAGGCTGCCGTTGAGTTTGCTGTTGCAGCTTCAGCACTCAAGCACTCAATCGAGGGCGACTACAACTTCGTCACAGTTGACGAGGTTGAAAAGCTTGCAGGCGGCAACGCTTCGGGCAGAGTTCAGAGATAAATTTAATATTCAACAAAAAAACAGCGTAATTTTCGTTACGCTGTTTTTATATTTCTGTTGCTTTTTTATTATGCGGTTGCTAAACTGTAATTATATATAAATGCGTTTTTAAAAACGCAAATCATGCAAAACTTTTGCAAATCATGATTTTGAAAGAAATCAAATCATGCCGTAAGGCAAATCATAAAAATACGCTTAAAATGATTTGCTTGAGCATGATTTGGCTAAAGCCATGATTTGTTGCATCACAACATGATTTGAATTGATAAATCAATTCATTTTTCAAGGAGAGTCACCTTATGTTCGAAAAAGCAAAATGGATATCAAAAGGCACAAAGCGTGACGACGGCAGCAGACTTTTCCGCAAGAGCATCAACATTGAAAAAGCGGTCAAAAAGGCTGTTATGCACACTGTTGCACTCGGCTACGGTGAATACACAATAAACGGCACCAATATTACCGATGAGGTGCTTTCAACCCCGTTTACCAAGTTTGATTCACGCACGCTTTATCTTACTTACGATGTGACCGACTTTTTAATTCAGGGCGAAAACGTGCTCGGTGTGTTTGCAGGCAACGGCTGGTATAACGATGTAGGCAAAATCTGGCACTATCAGGCGGCAACGTGGCGCAATAACATCAAAATGATAATGCAGCTTGACGTTGAATATGCCGACGGCACAAGCGACTGCATTGTATCCGACAGCAGCTGGAAAACTGAAAACGGACCCGTTACATACAACCACATCCGTGAAGGTGAAACCTACGATGCAAGGCTTGAAATCCCCGGATGGAATGCACAGGGTTTTGATGACGGCGGTTGGATTAACGCCAACGTCTGCGCAGGTCCCGGCGGAAAAATCGAGCCTGCCGACTGGGTGCCGATAAAGGTTATCCGCACACTTGAGGGAAATCATATCGGCGGCGGAATATACGATTTCGGCGAGGATGTTTCGGGCTGGGTAAAAATCAGAACAATCGGCGCAAAAGACACCGAGATTCAGCTTATCTATGCCGAGCAGCTGACACCTGACGGCAAAGATATAAACAACGAAAATATAAACTCATTCACTCATTATCAGCACCACACGGACAAATACATTCTGAAGGGTGAGGGCACGGAAGAATGGGAGCCGAGGTTTGTTTATCACGGCTTCCGCTATGTAAAGGCTGTTAACGCACCGAATGATTTTGAGATTAAGGCCAAAGTTGTGCATACGGATTTACAGAGCATAGGCACGTTTGAATGCTCGGATGAAATGCTCAACAAAATCCACGCCGCAACACGTCTTGCAACGCTTACAAACTTTATGGGCTTGCCGACAGACTGTCCGCACAGAGAACAGAACGGATGGACGGGAGATGCGCAGCTTTCCTGCCAACAAGCAATGCACAATTTCGAGATGGTGAAGGCATATAAAAAATGGCTGAACGATTTCAAGGATGCGCAGCGACACGACGGCTCATTACCTGCAATAATACCGACAGCCAGCTGGTATGACTGGTATATAGGTCCTGCATGGGACGGTGCGATAATCAACATCCCGTGGCAGATTTATCAGCTGACGGGCGATGACAGCGCAATAAAACAGATGTGGGAGAATATGAAGCGTTATATCTCCTACCTTGATACAGTACAGGATAACGGAATACTTTATATCGGTCTTACAGACTGGTGCGCACCTGAGCACACCGACCGCTGCCCGAATGAAGTTACAAGCACGGCAGATTACTCCGACCTTGCAAAAACAATGTCAGAATGCGCCGTAATAATGGGCGAAGACCCTGCACCGTACAAAGAGCTTTCAGACAGAATAAGACAAGCCTGGCGGCAGAAATATCTCGACGATGAGGAGCTTGAAAAGAAGCAGACCTGCCTTGCCTGCGGAATTTATTTCGGAATGTATGAACCTGACGAAATGCCGCTGAAGGCGGCAAAGCTTGCAAAGTTGATTGAAGAAAACGGCTGGCACATCGACTGCGGAATCCTCGGCGCAAAATACATATTCTCCGCACTCAGTGACAACGGCTACGGCGACACACTGTACAAAATGGTAACCGAGCCGACATATCCGAGCTACGCTTACTGGATAAACAGCGGTATGACAACACTGTGTGAAGACTGGGAGATGAAAAACTCGCTCAACCACCATATGTACGGTGAGGTTGATCACTGGTTTTACAGGCACGTTGCCGGCATTAAAATTGACGAAAAAGGCCTTGTTATCGAGCCTGATTTCCTCACCACACTCGATTGGGCAAAGGCAACGCACAGAGATATAAGCGTAAGCTGGAACAAGCAGGAGCTCAAGGTAACGGTACCGAAAAAAGCAACGGTAATTATCTGCGGCAGCTCACACACGGTTGAAGCCGGTACACATACATTCAGGAGGTAAAGCAATATGATCAGAAATATTTTAAAAGCAGGTGTAAGGATTCTGATTGCCATCGTCACACTTATCAGCCCTGCACTGCTCAAACCACTTGACCTGGGCAAAATTCCCGACGACAGCAAAACCGTTGATATGAGCAAATTCACAGACGAGCCCGTATGGGAAGACAACTTTGACGGCACTGAAATAGACAGAACAAAGTGGAATTTTCCCTGGTGGGAAACGGAGCGCAAGGGTGGCTACTGGCACGAAGATATGGCAAGAGTAAAAGAGGGCAACCTCATAATCTCCGCTCAGTATCTTGACAAACCGCTTGAAAACAGATATTACGAGCAGTGGAAAGACGAGATAAACTTCAAAGAGTATAAGCCCGGCTGGTACACAGCCTGCCTGCGTACAGCAGACCTTTACGAGCAGTGCTACGGCTACTTTGAGGTGCGCTGTAAGCTGCCTGCCGCAACAGGTATGTGGAGCGCATTCTGGATGATGAACCACAACGTTGAGGATGTTGACGGCACAGGCAAGGACGGCACAGAGGTCGATATCTTCGAATCAATGTACTACAAAGATAACTGGTGGGGCAACGACGCTGTCATCAGCGGCATCGTCTATGACGGCTACGGTGCAGACAAGAAGGGTGATTCAATCGGCAAGATTTTCGTCGAAGGTGACCCCTATAACGAGTTCAACACCTACGGTCTTGAATGGAGCCCGACAGAATATATCTTCTACATCAACGGTGTTGAAACAGGCAGACTCTCAACGGGCGGCGTTTCGCAGAACCCCGAATATCTGATTCTCTCGTGCGAATTTGCAGGCGACAACGGTATTCAGTGGTCTGACAGACACGGCACAGGCGAAATCAGCAAAACACCGGAAGAAAACTGGCCTGCAGAGTTTGTTGTAGACTACGTAAAATGCTACCAGTACAAGGAATTCGTTAAGTGATAATTATTGACATATCGGATTATTTAATATATTATAAATTGAAGTCCAAATAAAAATTAAGGTTGGTGAAACTGAATGGATGGTACATTCAACAACGGTAGCCTCGGCTTATATCTCATAGCCGGTGCTGTCATCCTTTTCGTCCTTGCTCAGTCAGTCTTCTTCCTTGTCAAAGCATGGAAGCAGGGCAAAAAGCTGGGTCTTGACAAATCAAAGCTGCGCAATGCAGTCACATCAAGCGCACTCTTCACAATTCCCTCTGCGCTTTCCGTACTCGCTACGGTTATTGCTCTTGCACCTGCACTCGGTCTTGTTATTCCGTGGGTACGTCTTTCCGTTATCGGTAACCTGATGTACGAAACAACGGCAGCTGAGGCAGCAATGGAGGCCTTCGGTCACGAGGGCGGTATTGCAAACGCAGTTACAGACCCCACAGTTTACGCAGGTATCGCCTGGGTTATGACGCTCGGCATCTGCTTCTCACTTATAATTCTCCCCTTCCTTGCAAAGCCGCTTCATAAGAAGTTTATGGCAGCAAGCAACAAGGAGAAGCCTGCAGAAGATACACCTGCTGACGGCAAAAAGAAAAGAACAATCGGCGAGTTTATCAACAAGTTTGCAACACCCGCAATCTTCATCGGTCTTATCGGTGCTTTCATCGCCCGTGCAATTGCAGGTCAAGGCAGCACAAAAACACCCGAAGAGCTTGACGGCGCAGGCGTACTTTCAGTCTGCACACTTGCTGTTGCCGTTATTTTCTCAATCGTTCTTGAGTTAATCGTAAAGAAGCTCAAACTCACCTGGCTTGAGCCCTTTATTATGCCTATCGGTATGATAGTTGCAATGATAGCCGCAATCGTACTTTACAATGTCCTTCCCAACGGCATTGCATTAATTGAATGGAGGGGTTAAGAAATGGCTAAGAACAATAACAAACCTTATATTGACCGCGTCCATTCCTGGGGCAGAATCTCATCCGTTACAGCGCTTTGCGCACTTCTTATGTTCCCCGTTGCAATCTGCCTCTATCTTGATGTTTCACCTGATATCAAATTCATTCTTCAGGGTCTGCTCAAGCTCATCCCGACTTACTGGACCGTTGCCGTTGTAGAAGTACTTGTCTACACACCTATGCTCGGTGCAGGCGGCACATACCTCTCATTCGTTACAGGTAACATCGCAAACCTCAAGCTCCCCTGCGCAATCAACGCAATGGAGGGTGCAAAGGTCAAGGCTAACTCCGAAGAGGGCGAAGTTATTTCAACAATTGCTATTGCAACATCATCAATCGTTACAACAGCAGTTCTCGCAATCGGTATTATCGCTTTCGCTCCCTTCCTTGATTCGTTCACAAACAGCCCCCTGCTTCAGCCCGCATTCAAGATGGTGCTCCCCGCACTTTTCGGCGCACTCGGTGCAGGCTACTTCATCAAGCACTGGAGAATCTCTTTCTTCCCGATTATTGTTATGGTAGCCACACTCCTCATCCCCGGTATGGGCGGCACAGGCGCAAGCACACTGCTCTTCATCGGTATCGTCGCATCCGTCGGCGGTGCACTTGCAATGCACAAGCTCGGCTGGCTTGACAATGTTAAAGAATAATTTCTGATCTGATTTTTGCCCGATCTCTGTTTTTGATAATCGGAGATCGGGCAGTTTTTAAAGGTGATAAAAATGGAAAAAATCCACATAGGTATATTCGGACTCAGGCGCGGCGAAAGCTTCATCGACAACCTCACGGCAAACGGTGCTGAAATAGTTGCCGTATGCGAACGCGATGAAACAGTTATCAACGAGCGTAAAGACGCCCTTGAAGGAATCGCACTCTATAACGATTTTGACAAGTTTATCGAGCATCCGATGGATGCTGTCGTTCTTGCCAACTATTTTGCAGAGCATACACCCTACGCAATACGCTGCCTTGAAAAAGGTCTGCACGTGCTCAGCGAATGCACGTCAAACGGCACAATGGCTCAGGGCGTTGAGCTTGTAAGAGCCGCCGAAAAAAGCAAAGCTGTTTACATGCTCGCCGAAAACTATCCGTTTATGCTGTTTAACAAGGAGATGAAACGCGTGTGCGACGGCGGCACACTCGGCAGAATCCTTTACGCAGAGGGTGAATACAATCACCCGTTCAATATGTACGACGGCGAAGCGGCAGCATCACTCGCACCACACGAAAACCACTGGCGCAACTATCTTCCCCGCGCATACTATATCACCCATTCACTTGCACCGATTATGTATGCAACAGGCTCTGTGCCCGTAAGAGTTACAGCAATGGCTGCGTCAAACGAAATCCCGTCAGACTGCTCTGCCGCAAGATACGTCAGCGATGCCGCCGCAATCATCACCACTCTTAACAACGACGGCTCCGTATTCAAGGTAACAGGCTGTGCCGCATTCGGCGCACACAGCAACTCATACCGAATCTGCGGCGCAAACGGTCAGATTGAAAACATAAGAGGTATGGGCGAAAAAATAATGCTGCGCTATAATAATTGGCAGATACCCGAGGGTATGCAGGAAACAAACTGCTACGACCCTGAGCAGAGTGAAGAGGATGCCGAGCTTTCAAAGAATGCAGGCCACGGCGGAGGCGATTTCTTTGTAACCCGCGAATTTCTCGAGTGTATCCGCACAGGCAAGAAGCCGCCCTTTGACGTATACTTTGCAACAACGATGGCTTCTGTCGCAATACTCGCACACCGCAGCATTTTAAACGGCAATCAGCCGTACGATATACCCGATTTCCATAAGGAAGAAGACAGAGTAAAATTCGAAAACGATCACGATATGCCTATTCCGCTCTCTGACGGCACACAGCCGAATATCCCTTGCAACTCCCGCCCCTGCACACCGTCAGAGTTACAGAAAGAAAACTACCGCAAGGCAATTGAATTGTATATAAAAAAATAATTAAAGGCTGTGAGCTTTAATGCCCACAGCCTTGTTTTTTTGTCCTCCTGTCATTCTGAGGAGCAAAGCGACGAAGAATCTTAAGTATAGTTTAAGATCCTTCACTTCGTTCAGAATGACATAGCATTTTTCTTCCTGTCATTCTGAGGAGTGAAACGACGAAGAATCTTACCATATTTTAAGATCCTTCACTTACGTTCAGGATGACGACTTACCAATTTTCTGACAAATCTTTCCATTCGGGATTGACACTTTCAATAAGTGCATTTTTCTTTGCTCTTGTCCATCCTTTAATTTGCTTTTCTTTTTCTATTGCAGAATGCACATCACTTGTACAATCGAACCACACTAATTTATAAACGTTATATTTTTTTGTGAAGCCTTTTACTGTACCGTTTTTATGCTCAAATAATCGTCTTTCAAGATTGTTTGTTACACCTGTGTATAATACTTTGTTATTCCAATTAGTAATCATATACACATAGTACTGCAAGCTATCACCTCTAAAACAAATTTCTTTTTTATTCTTACGTACAGATCCTTCACTTACGTTCAGGATGACATGCACTTTTCTTTCTGTCGTTCTGAGGAGCAAAGCGACGAAGAATCTTGTGTTTACTTTAAGATCCTTCACTTGCGTTCAGGATGACATATCGCTTTTCCTCCTGTCATTCTGAGGAGTGAAACGACGAAGAATCTTAATTTACTTTAAGATCCTTCGCTTACGCTCAGGATGACATATCACTTTTCCTTCTGTCATTCTGAGGCGTGAAACGACGAAGAATCTTGTGTTTACTTTAAGATCCTTCACTTGCGTTCAGGATGACATAGCACTTTTCTTTCTGTCATTCTGAGGAGTGAAACGACGAAGAATCTTGTGTTTACTTTAAGATCCTTCGCTTACGCTCAGGATGACATATCGCTTTTCCTTCCTGTCATTCTGAGGAGCAAAGCGACGAAGAATCTTACGCATATTTTAAGATCCTTCACTTACGTTCAGGATGACGACTAATTCACAAACAGAGCTTTACGCTTATTGAAATAATAAATTTCAAGTGAAACACATACAGCTGCAGTTGCAAGACCGAACACTACCGTATCGAGTACATCGAGCTTTGTGTTTGTGATAAAGGCAAAAACAATATCATAAACACAGAAGATTGCCTGCTCCGCAATAATAAGCGCATAATATTTTTTCAGTGCATCGGAAGTGAATCTCTTCATACGAGAACGCACAATAAAGTTTGCAACACCCAGAAGTATAAACAAAACGCCATAAACAATATCAAACACTTTGTTGCCTGAGTACAGATACTCTTCAAAGCCGATTAAGCCCATATCAACCGGAATAAAATACATAAGAGTCGATACAGAAACAATGCCTAAAATAATATTTGAAACGCCTCCGAGAACCATCATAAACTTAACCCTGAAATTGTACCATTTCATAGGCAAGACTTTTGGTTCTTCTTCCTGAGTCACAACACGTTTTTCTTCCATAAATTCACCTTATTTAACAATATAAGCTGTTGAGATAACTATATCCTCAACAGGTGCTGACATTGCGCCGTCATTACCGAAGGTACGCTCAATCTCAAGGAATGAATCAACAACCTCCATACCCTCAATAACTTTGCCGAATGCAGCATACTGACCGTCAAGGTGCTGTGTCTTTTCTCTTGAATAGCAGATAAAGAACTGGCTGCTTGCAGAATCCGGAATCGGTGTGCGTGCCATTGAAACAACACCTCTGTCGTGCTTAAGGTTGTTTTCAACACCGTTCTGTGCAAACTCACCTTTGATTGTTTCAGCAGGCTTGTCAGGATTTTCACCACCCTGAGCCATAAAGCCGTCAACAATACGGTGGAACTTGAGGCCGTCATAATACTTATCTTCCACAAGCTTAATGAAATTTGCAACAGTGATTGGTGCATGTTCGGGATAAAGCTCCATTGTGAAGCTGCCTGCATCCTTGCCTGCAATTTCAATTTCGAACTTAACCTTTGTGTGCTCTGCGTTTACAGACGGTTGAACATCGTCAGGCGAATTTTTGCCGTCTGAACAGCCTGCAAAAGCACAGACACCGATTACAGCCGCAAGAGCAAAAGCTAAAGCTCTGAAAATAATACTTTTTTTCATTTTTTGTCACCTTTTTCAATATTTATTTGTTTTAATTGTATCATAGAGTTGATATATTTTCAACCCGACTTATTTCTCTTGACTTAATATTAGTCTGCGTTTAAAATACAGTTATAAGTAACAAAAGGAGTATCCCCGATGGCACACCTTATAGAAATAAAAGACGTATATAAAATTTATAACCCCGGTGAAAACGAGGTGCATGCGCTTGACGGTGTTTCGCTGACAATTGACCGCGGCGAATTTATCGCAATTGTCGGTCAGTCAGGTTCGGGCAAATCAACGCTTATGAATATGCTCGGTCTGCTTGATGTCTGCACAAGCGGCTCATATATGCTCGACGGCGTTGACGTTTCAACAATGAAGGATGATGACCTGTCTGCAATCCGCAACCAGGAAATCGGTTTCATTTTTCAGGGTTTCAACCTCATCCCCAGCCTTACGGCACAGGCTAACGTTGAGCTTCCGCTTGTATACAGAGGTGTCAAGGCGGCACAGCGCAAGGAACTGAGCACAAACGCGCTCAAGCGAGTAGGCCTTGAAAAGCGAATGAATCATCTGCCCAGCCAGATGTCAGGCGGTCAGCAGCAGCGTGTTGCGATTGCAAGAGCCGTTGCGGCTAAACCTCCCGTAATCCTTGCCGACGAGCCGACAGGCAACCTCGATACAGCCTCAGGCAAAGAAGTTATGCGAATCCTCCACGAGCTTCACGAGGAAGGACGCACGGTAATACTCATCACCCACGATAACGGTATTGCTGACGAAGCACAGCGCGTTATCCGCATCCAGGACGGCAAGATTATCGAGGACTATAAAAACGAGTAAATATCCAAACGTCAAAAAAGCCGCATTTGTCTGTCCGACAAATGCGGTCTTCAGCTTTTTATATACTCATAATCCATAAGCTCTTCGTCTTTACCTGTACAAACAAATCCCATTTTTTCAAACAGCCTGAGTGAAGCCGTATTCTTCTCATCAATTGAAACCCGGATACTCTCAAAATCAAGCCCGAGTTTTCCTGCAATTATATCTTTGAGAATTTCAGCAGCAATACCGCTTCTCTGATAATCCGGAAAAACAACAACACTCATATACAAAATTCGTCTGTCGGATTCAAGATGTACAACGGCAACCAATGAATCGTCCTTATATACTTTGTAAAACCGTACATTATCAGCATCGGTTACATATCTCCAATAATTTTCTTCATCAATGCTGACAAACCGCGAAACAGACGGAAGCTTATAGATGTTTAAAATATACGGTATGTCTTTGTCGTTTGTACGCTCTAATAATAAATAGTTCATTTTATATTCTCCTTTGCGGTGTTGATGGAAGCAATCAATATACGGCGGATTGTACCGCACTGATTATAAAGGTCAACTGACGTTTCTCTATTCAGAATATCGGATTTAACAAACAACTCCAACCAATATTCAGTTTGTAACACTCTTTTAAGGCGATTTGCAACTTGGCTATAAAATCAGGTTTTCCATGGGCATAATTAGCCTCGTGAATATTGGCACCGATGGAGGTTGCAGATCATTCTAACTGATTAACAAGGGAATTATGTCCTTTGATCGTTTCACAGAGTTTTATTATCTTAACGGCAAACTCCATAGATAATTCAACAAGTTTATTCTCTTTCATAACGATCACCTCTGCAAATAATATAACATATTGAATGAAATATTTTGCCTTAGCGGCAAAATGTGAAATAAAATAAATCCCTCATACGCCGCAGCGTATTTCATAGCGACAGCTATTTCATAACGCGAAGCGTTATTTCACAAATTCCGTAAGGGATTTATTTCATTGAAAAAGCCCACATTTGTCACAGACAAATGTGGGCTTTTTCTGGTGCCGGTGGCGGGGGTCGAACCCGCACGGTATCGCTACCAACGGATTTTGAGTCCGCCTCGTCTGCCAATTCCAACACACCGGCAAATTAACAGCGAATAAAAGTATATACTAAAACGAAAAAAAAATCAATAGCTATCGGCAAATTAAAGTATCCTGAAACCCATCGCTCTGCCCTTTATAAAGTTGAACAGGGTTTTAAAGCCGTAACGCTTATAAAAATTGATGCCGCGCACATTCTCACCGTCAACACACAGCTGCACACCGCGCACGCCGTTTTCTTTAAGGTGAGCAACAAGCGCATCCATCAGCCTTGTGCCTGTGCCGTTGCCTCTGTAATCCTTTAGAATATCGATATGAAGATGTGCAGGATATCTGCAGGCAAAAAGGCTGTGAGCCGCAATCTCGCCGATACCCATAAGCTTTTCGCTGAGCTTGCGGTGGCGGATTCTCGGAAAGTACTCCTTCATAAACACCTTGCGCCAGCGCTTAACGTTATCCGAACAGATAATGTAGCCTACCGCCTCATCGTTTTCATTGGTGCAGACAAAGCAGTTCTGCGGCTCCTGCTCTGTATAATAATCGTTATAAAGTGTCAGAAACAGCTCCGCATTGACTCTGTTCAGCCCTTCAAAAACGATATCATCGTTAACTGTCTGCAGACAGACACGCTGAACAAAATATTTATCCGTTTCACGGTAAGGTCTTATGTTTATCATAGACTTATCCCTTCAATATATAATAAAATCATTATATATTATATTCCTGTTTCAGTAAAGAAAAAAATTACAAAACCGCAAAAACTTTATTTAATGGTATTGACAAATCAGAAGCGATAAGTTATAATAACCAACGTTGTGGACGTTTAGCTCAGTTGGTAGAGCACTCGCTTGACGTGCGAGTGGTCAGCGGTTCAAGTCCGTTAACGTCCACCATAACGACCTTACCGAATGCGGCAGGGTCGTTTTTTTATTTAAAAAACTTACCAAATAATGTTAATTTTATCAAAACATAGGCATTGATACTATAGACAGAAGCTATATCTTGTGTTATAATTTCATAAACACAGTAAAATGCGGTAGAAGTATTTTCTGCAGTGTTATAAAACGGAGGTATCACTGATATGCCACTCAGCAATAATGAATTTACCTACATTTACAATCGAACCGCTAAGAAGCTGTACAACATGCTTGCAGGTATCTTCAAATCAACAGACGAAGCTGTAAACATTCTGAATGAAACATTCACTGCTATAGCATCTTCGGACAAAGCTGATGAAAGCACTGTATACAAAACCGCAGCTGCTTTATCTTTAAAAAGATTAAGCATACCTACTCCCAACTATTATGACAAAAATGTTCTGGAGTCTTTTTTCACCTCCTGTGAACAGTTCAACACTTTCGTTTCTCCCGAAGCTGCAGAAGCTTCGGATGCATTGCTTGAGTATTTTGAGCCTGTTGATTCGTTTTACCTGCTCGTGCTCTATCTTAGAATGTACTGTGAGCTGAGCATTGACGACATTGCTCATATTATCGGAGCAAGCAAAAACACAACAATGTATCTTCTTGTAGACAGCTACCGTTCATTTATGACAACAGCTGCCGCAACAGTTAAAGAAGATCCGCTCCTCAATCAGTTCCCCCTGCTTCAGCTTTTCCATATTGCACTTCTCAGCCAGAGAGAAGCAGTATTCAACGACAATACATATAACGACTTTTTCGATTACACACTCGAACGTTTATTGTCCGGAGAACCCGAAGAACCTGAAGAAACCCCTGAACAGACAGAAAACCTCGTTTTCCTTGACGCAGAAGCAGCGGAAGCTGCAGAAGAGCTTCAAGCAGAGGAAGAAGCTGCAGAAGAGCCTCAGGAAGAGGAAGAAGCTGCAGAAGAACCTCAGGAAGAGGATGAAGCTACAGAAGAGCCTCAGGAAGAGGATGAAACTGCAGAAGAACCTCAGAAAGAGGATGAAGCTACAGAAGAGCCTCAAGAAGAGGATGAAGCTACAGAAGAACCTCAGGAAGAGGATGCAACTGCAGAAGAGCCTCAGGAAGAGGATGAAGCTGTAGAAGAACCTCAAGAAGAGGAAGAGGCTACAGAAAAGCCTCAGGAAGAGGATGAAGCTGTAGAAGAACCTCAGGAAGAGGAAGAGGCTACAGAAAAGCCTCAGGCAGAGGAAGAAGCTACAGAAGAGTCTCAGGAAGAGGAAGTAACTGCAGAAGAACCTCAGGAAGAGGAAGAAGCTACAGAAGAGCCTCAGGAAGAGGAAGTAACTGCAGAAGAGTCTCAGGAAGAGGAAAAAGCTGTAGAAGAACTTCAGGAAGATGATAACCTTTGGGAAGACGAAGAAGCAGAAGAGCTTCTGGACGATGATGACGAAGATGATGATGACGATTCTTTGATGGAAGATATTTGCAGCGACAATGAAGAATCCGATTCTACCATCAGCACACCTCCTGTTAAACCGGTTTCAGCAAAAGCTACACAGCCGAAGTTTTCATTAAATGACAGCCCTGAATGGTCAAGACTCAAGAGCATATTCCGTTTCTCCGTCAGCGACGAAAACAATATGAAGCTCTCCAGAGCTTTCGAGCTTATTCTTGACGGTCAGTTTGCTCCCGCTCAGGCTCTCCTCACCAACATCAAAAAAGATTGTGACAACGCATCCGTATTCCTCGGTCTGCTTATGATTGACGTCAGAGCGAGAAGTATAGACGAACTTCTTTTCGTCAGAACCAACTTCCGCGAAATGCAGAATTTCATTGACACAGATAACCGCGCAGACGTTGAACTTAAAGATTTCCTTGAAAGAATTGCAAAGAAGGCAGATGCCGCTATGGCTGCTGCACCGGCACCTGAAGCTGCAGAAAAATCCGCAAAGAAAGAGAAGAAGAGCTCAGGCGGCACCGTTGCAATTATCGTCATCGGCATAATCTTAGTTATCGCCGCAATTGCTGCTGTCTTGTTCTTTGGTAAGGATCGTCTGTTACAACTGTTACCGACACAGGAAACAACGGTTACAACAACTGAAGCACCCGCGCTGCCCGTTATGACAAAAACCGCTTCATACAAAGTAAGGATTAACGGCGATCAGGCTACACAGATTGAGTTCCGTCCGTTACAGAGCGGATATTACGGATTCAGATCAAAGGAAAACACCGCTAATGTTGCGATAAAAATTCTCGATAAAAACGGCAACGTCATAGACGAAGACCATAACAGCGTCGGCGAAACTGAGTTCCTGGCACTTGCTCAGTGTGAATCCAACGCTTCGATTATAATTTCAATCTACGCTGAAAAAGCCGTAGCAGCACCGGAGCAGGTCAGCTTTACCGTTTACTCTTTAAGCGATGCAGAAGCTCAAGCCACAAAGAAATACCGCGAATTTGCACGCAACGGTGTGACATTGACAGCTGACGACAAGCTTCACATTGTTCACGATAAAACAAGTCCGGCTTACCGCTATCCGACAGGTGCAAAAGCAATGCCGGTTGACTTCTATATTGATCAGGCAGATAACACATTATGGCTTGCATTCAAAGCCAAGGTTGCAGGCAGCAGCGCTACACTCTGGTATCCGACAGAATTAAGCAAACCGGAAGAGCAGACAACCGCTGAGCAAAAGCCGTCAACAACAAAGAAGCATTCTACTACGAAGAAAGCTGAAACAACAAAGAAGCCGGCAACCTCAACAACCGCAAAACCGCAGACAACAGCACAGTAACAAACAAAAAAGCTGACAGTTGAACTGTCAGCTTTTTTCATGCATTTGGTACAAAGTAAAAACTGCAAGCTGACCGTAAAAGAAAGCTTGCAGTTTTAATTATTTGAGCTTATTTATACTTGGGTCTTGCTACGTAGCTTGTGTGGAGAACCTCATGTGCCTTGTGGCTGTTGGGCTCGCCAAGGAACTCAGCATAAATTCTCTTGATTGCCTCACTCTCGTGTGACTTTCTCTTGGGAAGGTTCTTGTCAGCCTCATAGAGAGCTGCTGCACGTCTGCCCTTGAGGTCAACGAAGTTGTGAACAACTGCGGACTGAATCGGCTGACCGCCGCCATTTACGCAACCGCCGGGGCAACCCATGATCTCGATGAACTGGTAATCAGCAGTGCCTGCCTTAACCTTTTCCATGATCTCGTGAGCTGCTGCAGCACCGCTGGCAACAGCAACCTTGATATCCATACCTGCAACCTTGTAAGTTGCTTCCTTGATACCCTGGCCTCTGACCTCTGTGAAGTCAACGCTCTCAAGCTCTTCGCCTGTGAGAACTTCAACAGCTGTACGGAGTGCTGCTTCCATAACGCCGCCTGTTGCGCCGAAGATAACAGCCGCGCCTGTGCCTTCACCGAGCGGATTGTCGAACTCTTCGTCGGGAAGGTGATTGAAGTAGATACCTGCAGTTTCGATCATACGTGCAAGCTCACGTGTTGTGAGTGCATAGTCAACATCCGGGTAGCCGGAAGCTGCCTGATGGTCACGCTTGGTCTCGAACTTCTTTGCTGTACAGGGCATTATGCCGACAACAACGATATCCTTGGGATCAATACCCATCTTCTGTGCATACCATGTCTTGGTGATAGCACCGAACATCTGCTGGGGTGACTTACAGGTTGAAAGGTTGTTGAGGTTTTCGGGATAGTAATGCTCGCAGTACTTGATCCATCCGGGTGAGCAGGATGTGATCATCGGAAGTGTGCCGCCGTTCTTGACTCTGTCAAGAAGCTCGTAACCCTCTTCCATAATTGTAAGGTCAGCAGCGAAATCGGTATCGAATACCTTATCGAAGCCGAGTCTGCGAAGAGCAGCAACCATCTTGCCCTGAACGTTTGAACCGATGCTCATACCGAAGCACTCACCGAGAGTAACTCTGATTGAGGGAGCGGTGTTGACAACAACAAACTTCTCGGGATCGTTGATAGCTGCAAATACTGCTGCAGTGTCATCCTTCTCGTAGATAGCACCTGTCGGGCAGTTAACAATACACTGACCGCAGGAGATACAGGAAACATCAGCAAGATCCTTATCGAATGCAGAGCTGATGTGTGTGTCAAAGCCACGTGCATTTGCGCCGATTACGCTGACCTTCTGCTGGTTACAAGCTGCAACACAGCGGCGGCAGAGGATACACTTGCTGTTATCTCTTACCATGTGAGCTGCGGAATCGTCAAACTCGAATGCGGGCATCTCACCGTCGAAAGCGTGCTCATCGTCAACGCCGAACTCCTTACAGAGCTTCTGAAGCTCACAGTTGCCGGAGCGGATACATGAGAGACAATCTTTTCTGTGAGTGGAGAGGATAAGCTCAAGAGTCATCTTACGTGACTGTCTTACCTTCTCTGTGTTTGTGAAGACCTCCATACCTTCGTTTACAGGGTAAACGCAAGCGGTAACAAGGCTTCTTGCACCCTTTACCTCTACCATACAGATACGGCAAGCACCGATCTCGTTGATATCCTTGAGGTAGCAGAGGGTGGGAATCTCGATGCCTGCATAACGTGCAGCTTCGAGAATTGATATACCGTTAGGCACACTTAAGGGCATGCCGTTGATTTTGATATTTACCATTTCCATTATGTGGCACACTCCTTTCGTTATTTCTTATAGATAGCCTGAATCTTCTTGCAGGAATCCATACATGCACCGCACTTGACGCACTTCTCGGGATTGATTGCGAAGGAAGCAAGCTTGTGACCGGGTGCAATATAATCTGTTCTTGCGATTGCGTCTGCAGGACAAGCTCTTGCGCACATACCGCAGCCGATACACTTCTCAGCGTCGATATAGTAGCGTACAAGACCCTTGCATACACCTGCGGGGCAGACCTTGTCAACAACGTGTGCTTCATACTCGTGTCTGAAGAACTTGAGTGTTGCAAGAACGGGGTTGGGAGCAGTCTGACCAAGACCGCAGAGTGAATTCTGCTTGATATAAAGAGCGAGCTCTTCAAGCTTGTCAAGATCCTCAAGAGTAGCCTTACCCTCTGTGATCTTCTCAAGCATTTCCATCATACGCTTTGTGCCGATACGGCAGGGTGAACACTTACCGCAGGACTCATCAACCGTGAAGTCGAGGAAGAACTTAGCGATATCAACCATACAGTTGTCCTCATCCATAACGATGAGACCGCCTGAACCCATCATACAGCCGATAGCTGTGAGGTTGTCAAAGTCGATTGCTGTGTCCATAAGGTGAGCAGGGATACATCCGCCGGAAGGTCCGCCTGTCTGAGCAGCCTTGAACTTCTTGCCGTTGGGAATGCCGCCGCCGATATCCTCGATAACCTCGCGGAGAGTTGTGCCCATAGGAACTTCAACAAGACCTGTGTTTGTGATCTTACCGCCCAGAGCGAATACCTTTGTACCGGTGGACTTCTCTGTACCCATTGACTTGAACCAGTCAGCACCGTTGAGGATGATCTGAGGAATGTTTGCGTAGGTTTCAACGTTGTTGTTGTTTGTGGGTTTGCCGAACAGACCCTTTACAGCCGGGAAGGGCGGACGGGGACGGGGCTCACCGCGGTTACCTTCGATTGAGGTCATAAGAGCTGTCTCTTCACCGCAGACGAATGCGCCCGCACCAAGACGGATGTGAAGATCAAAGTCAAAGCCTGAATCAAAGATGTTCTTGCCGAGAAGACCGTATTCCTTAGCCTGGTCGATAGCAAGCTGAAGTCTCTTAACAGCAATGGGATACTCTGCACGAACATAAACGTAGCCTTCGGATGCGCCGATTGCGTAACCGCAGATTGCCATTGCTTCAATGATGCAGTGAGGATCGCCTTCAAGGATTGAACGGTCCATGAATGCACCGGGGTCACCTTCGTCAGCGTTACATACTACATACTTCTGGTCTGCAGCGTTCTTTGCTGCAAAGCTCCACTTGAGGCCTGTCGGGAAACCGCCGCCGCCTCTGCCGCGAAGGCCGGAATCCTTAACGATGTTGATAACCTCGTCTGTGGAGAGCTGGTTAAGGCACTTTTCAAGAGCCTGGTAACCGTCGTGTGCGATATACTCATCGATATTTTCGGGGTCGATGACACCGCAGTTGCGAAGAGCAATTCTCTTCTGCTTTGCATAGAACTTTGTCTGCTCAAGGGACTTGACAGTGTCCTCCTGTACGGTCTCTTCATAAAGAAGACGTGTGACCATACGGCCCTTGAGAAGGTGTTCTTCTACGATTTCGGGAACGTCTTCTACCTTAACTTCGCTGTAGAAGCATCCCTCGGGATAAACGATCATAATGGGACCGAGAGCACAAAGGCCGAAGCAACCTGTCTTGATGACCTTTATCTCATCCTGAAGTCCCTTTGCTGCGATTTCGCTTTCGAGCTTTTCAATTATCTCATTGCTGTGAGATGAAGTACAGCCCGTACCGCCGCAGACAAGAACGTGGGAACGATACATTTTGTCTCCTCCTTGTTATTTGGCAACAGCGCCGACTGTGTATTCTGTAACAATATTGCCGTTGACGATGTGGTCATTGACAACTCTTGCTACCTTCTCTGCTGACATCTGAACGTATGTGACCTTTTCCTGACCGGGTACGAATACCTCGACGATGGGCTCATACTGGCACATACCGATGCAGCCTGTCTGTGAAACTGTGACACCCTTGAGTGAACGGCGTGCAATTTCCTCTGTGAAAGCGTTCATTACGGGACGTGCGCCGGCTGCGATACCGCAGGTAGCCATACCGACAACAATCCTTGTTGCGTCTTCACTGTCGTTTCTTGCTGACATATTCTTGAGTGTACGCTCTTTGATTGCCTGAAGTTCTGCAAGTGATTTCATTAGGTTACACCTCCGAGTAGGATATTGGTTTGTTCGTTGATATAGTCTTTCATCCATTCAACAACTTCCGGCTCATTGAGAGGAACTCCGCCGAGTATCTCTCTCATCTCAGCCGTTGAAAGCTCAAAGCTCTCACTGTCAATGCTGCGTCTGTAGATGAAATCTCTGTCTGTGTTCATTGAGATAAGGATTACAACGGTTGATGTCACATCGCCGAGCGGTGTGAAGTCGATACTGTCCGTTCTGAACAATGCCGAAGTTGTTGTGCCCTTACCTTTTTCGCTTTCGATTCTGAGGCTGCCGCCCGTCTGCTCTGCTGCGAGCTTAAAAAGCGGTATGCCCATACCGACCTTGCGTGTTGTACGCGTTGTGAAGAAAGGATCAAGCACGTTGCTGACCTGCTCCTGTGTCATACCGCAGCCGTTGTCGGAAATGCTGATAAGCAGCTCCTTCTTGGCGGTATCCTCCGCAACCTCAATGCTGATAAGGCTTGCGCCTGCAGTTATTGAGTTCTGCGCAATGTCGAGAATATTGAGTGAAAGCTCACGCATAATTTATCAGTCCTTGTACTTTGCAAGGATACCTGCAACCTGATCAGGTGTGAGCTTGCCGTAAACATCATCGTTGATGTTCATAACGGGAGCAAGACCGCAGGCACCGATACAACGGCTTGCTTCGAGTGAGAAGACACCGTCCTCTGTGCACTCACCTGCTGCGATACCGAGCTGCTTTGAAATTTCATCAAGAACAGCCTGTGCACCCTTAACATAACAAGCAGTACCGAGACAGACTGAGATATTGTACTTGCCCTTGGGTGAAAGTGAGAACTGAGCATAGAAAGTAGAAACACCGTAAACCTTTTCAAGCGGGATGTCCATACCCTCTGCGATCATTACCTGAACCTCGAAGGGAAGATAACCGTAGATTGCCTGTGCCTGCTGCATAACGTGCATGAGCATGCTGGAATCGTGCTTATTCTCTTCGATAAGAGCCTTGAGCTGTGCTTCCTGCTCAGGTGTGCCCTTAAAAGGGAGTTTGCTGATTTTTTTAAGCATTCGACTTTTCCTCCTTTGTCGTAGAGTGGATAAGACCGTGCAGCCCGTTTGCTGCGGCAGCACCGCACCTTTTCGGTACGATATGCATAGGTCTTATTCTATAAATGCATACTCTTGAATTATAACATACCACTCTTTAAAAGTCTATATTTATACGCCAAAAAAACAGTCACTTTTATGTGTAATTTCTGTATTTACCGCCGAAAAAAGTAAATGCCAGTACAAGTTCGTGGCATTTCTCCCAATTCAACGCGTTACAGCAAAAACAGCCGCATCTGATGATGCAGCTGTTTTTCAAAATGTATAATTATTCAACAGAAACCGTCTTTGTGGGAAGAATGCTTTCGTTACCGAAATCATCAATAATTTCACCGGCAATGTATTCGAGGGAAAGATCCATTGCAGCAATAGCATCCTGAGCTGTTTTACCACCAAGCTCTGCTGTGTCAACAAGCACTGTTACAGGAAGAATCTGCGTATCGTTTGCAGGCATACCGTATTCACCGTACTGTGAAACGCTGCAGACCCAGACGCCTGACTTTCCGTTATCTTCTGCATTGACAGTGTATACCGTAAGGTCTGTGTCTGTTTTGTTGACAATTTCAATATTGAGTGTGTAGCAAGCCCAGCCGCTGTTTTCAGCAATAGCCTCTGCTGCTGTTTCACTATCCATTCCGTAAAGCTTGGATTCGTTCTTGAAGGCAGCGCTGTTTGACTTGAACGACTCAAGGAAGTCGGCCGCATCCTCAATATTTGTGCGCTTTACACTTATCTGGCTTTCAGCCTTGACCTTATCATCCTCGGGAGCAATAATCTTATTGCTAACCTTCAGCTTGTCGCAATCACTCTCGGTGATATCAACATCATCATTCTCAGGTGTTTTACAGTAAAAAAGCTCAAGATCAAGATTTGCAACAGCCGAATACATCTGATTTATGTTAACTTTGTCACTGTTGACAAGTATGCTTGCGGGATAGGCCTGTGACTCACCGGCAGGCAATGAAAGTTCACCGTTTATCGGTTCAGTGCTGAGCCACACACCGTCGGGAGTTTCGCTGTCTGAAAAACTGATAAATGTGAAAGAGTCTTTTGTTTTGTTTGAAATTTTAACGTTGAGATTATAGAACGTCCAATTTTCGTCGTTATCGAGGAAAGCCTGCGCATCAGCCTCACTGAGTCCGTATTCCGCCTGAGCCGCTTTAATAAACGACTCGGGATTTTTGAGATAGTAAACTTTGAGGTTACCGTCTTCAAAAATACTGTTCATTCCGGCATAAAGCTCGCCTGCCTTTGGGATGTCAGGTTCATTTTTCTTACAAGCCGTAAACGCAAAAAGCATCACAGCAGCAAGAACAATTGCAATAATTCTCTTAGTCTTCATTGTACTTCCTTACCTTTCTTTTAATTGATTGTCTTGATCTTGCGATAGCCATTGTGCCGTCAGGAACATCCTGAGTCACAACCGAACCTGCAGCGGTGTAGGCATGCTCGCCCACCGTTACGGGAGCAACAAGGCAGGTATGACAACCTATAAACGCCTTATTACCTACGGTTGTGCGGAATTTACGCGTGCCGTCATAGTTGGCGGTAGCGCAGCCGCAGCCGATATTGACACCCTCACCTATATCGCTGTCGCCGATATAAGTAAGATGGCTGATTTTCGTTTTTTTACCGACAGTAGAATTTTTTACCTCCACAAAATTGCCTGCGTGGACACCGTCCGAAATAACACAACCCGGTCGCAGATGAGCAAACGGACCTATAGTTACATTATTTCCTACCGTGCAGTTTTTGCACCGGCTTGAATCGATAACGCTGCCATCACCTACCGTGCACGAATCAAGCTTTGTGTCAGGTCCGATAATGCAACCGCTTCCGATAACAGTCGCACCGGTTATAATCGTGCCGGGCATAATCTGCGTATCCGTACCGATGACCGCCTGCGGTGATATTATAACACCATCAGTACAGGGTATGTCAACACCGGAGAGCATATTTTCTTTAAGTATACGCTCACGTGCAATCTCATTAAGCTTCATCAGCTGATAACGGTCGTTTGCACCGAGTATAACATCGGCACTTTCAGCCGTGAAAGCATCGGCACGTTTGCCGTTGTTGAGAAGAATTTCTATCGCATCGGTCAGATAGATTTCTTTTTTCTCTCTGCCCATTGCTGCAACATCATCAAGTGCGCCAAGAAGAGCATCACATCTGAACCAATATGCGCCCGAATTGACCTCGTTTATCTTCTTTTCATCATCCGTTGCATCGCGTTGCTCGACAATACGCTCAAGCAGACCGCCGTCACCTCTGACCATTCTGCCGTAACCCGTCGGATCGTTGACAGTTGCGGAAATAACGGTTGCCGAGTTGCCGTTTGAAACATGAAACGCCAGTGCATCGATGATTGTCTTTGCGTCGATAAGCGGTGCATCACCGTTGAGCACAAGCACGTTGCCACCAATGTGAGAAGCAATAAAATTCTTTGCCTGAGCAACAGCGTGACCCGTACCCAGACGCTGAGGCTGAAACACGGTTTCACACGTATCGCCCAGATGCGCGCAGACCGCCTCACTCAGGTGGCCCGTAACGGCACATATGTCTTCAACACCCGAAGCCCTGACAGCAGATATAACCCAGTCTATCATCGGAACAAAAAGCACCTGAGCCAGCACCTTTGACTTTGATGTTTTCATACGTGTACCCTCGCCTGCCGCAAGGATAACCGCGCAGTTTTTATTCATTTAAGCACAGCCTTTCATCAACAAATTATGCCGCCGCCCACAACCGTATCGCCGCTGTAAAGCACAAGCGACTGACCCGGAGTGACAGCTCGCTGAGGCTCGTCAAATTCAACCGTAAGCGTGCTTTCGCCCGTCTGAAAAACAGTTGCATCCACCTCTTTCTGACTGTATCTTGTTTTTGCAGTAACACGCAGCGAGCTTTCAATCCTCTCAACTGCGATAAGATTAATTTCTCTTGCATCGGCACGCTTTGAAAACAGCTCATCGCCCGAACCGAGATAAACCCTGTTTTCCTGCACACTTTTACGTACTACAAACAGCGGTGCAGGTGCACTTATGCCAAGGCCTTTGCGCTGACCCACAGTGTAGCCGATAAGCCCTTTATGTGTGCCCCACACTTTACCGTCAGTGCCGACAAATTCGCCCGGCATAAACTTTTTGCCCGTAAAGCTTTCAATAAATTCACGGTAGCAACCATCCGGCACAAAGCAGATATCCTGACTGTCCGGTCTGTCGGAAGAAACAAAGCCGTTTTCTGCCGCTATATCACGCACCTGCTGCTTTGTGTAACCGCCGAGCGGAAACATTGCGCCTGCAAGCTGAGCCTGAGAGAGCTGCCACAGCACATAGCTCTGATCCTTCTCTTTAAAAGCCGCACGTTCAAGCAGAATTCTGCCTGACGGATCGTTTTTGTTTATACGGGCATAGTGACCCGTAGCTATCATTTCACATCCATACTCTCTGACGCTGTTATAAAGAGCACCGAATTTGATCACTTTATTACAGTATACGCAGGGATTCGGAGTTTCTCCCGCGATATAGCTTTCTGCAAAATATTCCATAACAGTGCGACGGAATTCGTCACACAAATCAACCGTTATGTGCCCAAAACCGAGTTTTGCCGCAACAGCGGCGGCATCTTCCTCATCCCTGACGGGTGCACCCTCAAAAGCACGCATTGTAACACCGAGTGTATCGAAGCCCTCCTGCCGTACAAGCAGCGCCGCAACGGAGCTGTCAACTCCGCCGCTCATCGCAACGCCTACCGTCATCTTGGAATAAATGCAGGCACAACCATATTGCCGGAGCAGCCGTCAATAGAGTTGAACATACGGCGTGTAAAGAGGAACTCGTCAACAAGTTTCATCTTTTCACCGGCAGCATTTGCAGATGTTGTTAGAATAACCGTAGAATGCTTTTCTGCGGCAATTGAATCCATTTCTTCAATAAAAATCGAATCAATAAGGAAATCGTAACCTGCATCTACAGCTCTGACAGAATCGGTTATTATCATATCCGCATCGGAGCCTATAACCTTATCGGGATCGACAGGCTGAACTTTGAAGCCGCGGTCACTCTTCTCTATATCATCAGGAGTTGCCGTAAGGTCTGCCCCCTCTTTGAGCGTAATATATCCGTTATAGTCGAGGAGCAGAAGTGCACGTGCCATACCGTCGGGGTCGGATGGGATAGCGATGCTTGCACCATCCTTAATCTCCTCCTCTTCTTCGCAGCTGATAAGGAAGAGAGCGTACGGAAAGTAGTAAGCAGCACCGAGATTTACAAGTTCAGTATTACCGTTGAGTTCAAAATCGCCGCTTTCCGTAACACAGGTAAAATCGACATCACCGTTTACAAGCGCCTGTTCAGCCTTGTCAGCACTGTCAAAAAATTCATAAACAAGCTTGTATCCGTGTTCGGGAAGGTGAAGGTCAACACCGTAAAAAATCTCATCGTAAGGCAAGTTGTTATCAACCAGACCGAGACGGACCTCGGCAAGATTTTTATTTTCGTTCGTACCGCAGGCACAGAATGTGAGTGCAATCATCAGCACGGAAAGAATAAGTGCAACTGTTCTTTTCATATTTAACCCCGCTTTAATAAAATATTATATTTACAGTCAATATAACACATATCAATATTTTTTTCAAGCCGATTGTGTTATCCGAGAAAAAAGTTGCACTTTTTTGGCAATAGCGTCTTGCATTCTCCCGTAAATTTGATATACTTTTATTGGCTTTACGTTTATTTTACACGAAAGGGGAATTTTTAAGAAATGAAAGCATCAGAGAGCATTCCGAATTATGCTCCCAAACTGCGCGAATACGCAAACTACACCGCAAGACAGATCAAAGACGTCTGTAAAACAATCGGCCCCCGTGCACCGGGTGAGGAAGCCGAAAAGAAAGCACAGGAGAGATTTGCAGCCGAACTTAAAAAGTACGCAGACGACGTAAAAATCGAGCCGTTTTCACTCCATCCCAAGGCATTCCTCGGTTGGGTAAGACTCTGCTCAATCATTATGATAATCGCAAACGCAGGCTTCTTTGCAGCCACTTTTATTCCCGAAACTCCGAAATGGCTGCCGATCATTCCGCTTGCACTCAGCCTTATCTGCCTTTTCTTCATTGTAACAGAGTTCCTTTTCTACGGTGAAACACTCGACCCGTTCTTCCCCAAGCGCACATCGCACAACGTTGTTGCAAAATACAACGCAAAGGGCACAGCAAAAAAGCGCATCATCGTATCCGGTCACGTTGACTCATCATACGAGTGGCGCTACACATACCTCGGCGGTCCGCCCCTTATCACAACAGTTATCGGCGGTGCAGTAGCCGGCATCGTTATCGCACTTGTCGCAGAGATTTACAGCGTAGTAACAGGCGGATTTGACGGTCTGCTTGTTGACATTCTCCGCTGGGTAATGCTCGCATGGTGTATCCTTTTTGTCGCTGCAATCTTCTTCCTCAACTACAAGCTTCCCGTTGAGGGTGCAAACGACAACCTCACAGGCTCCGTTGCTTCAATCGCAGTTATGAAGTACCTCAAGGACAATGACATCCGCTTTGAAGACGTCGAGGTCTGGACAGTTCTTACAGGCGCAGAAGAAGCAGGTCTCAGAGGCGCAAAAGCTTTTGCAAAAGAGCACAAAAAAGAGCTTGAAGACATGGAAACAGTTTTCGTCGGCGTTGACACGCTCCGCGATTACGATTTCTATGCAATCTACAGCCGCGATATGACATTCACAGTCAAGTCAGACCCGCAGGTATGCGCACTGCTCAAGCAGGCTTCACTCAACGCAGGTCTTGACCTTCCCTACAAGGCAATCTTCCTCGGCGCATCCGACGCTGCAGCAATATGCAAGGCAGGCTTCAAGGGCGCAACACTCGCCGCTATGGACCCCGCACCCGCAAGATACTATCACACAAGACTTGACACAGGCGACAACCTCGATCTCAAGTCAATCGAAACAGGTATCAATATTATGCTCGAAAGCGTATTCCTTTATGACGAGCAGGGTCTTAAAGACAGTTACAACGCATAAAAGACAGTATGGCGGATGTATTTCCGCCATATTTTGTGCAGATAATACAGTAAAAAAAGCTTTACAATTTCAGCTCGCTGTGTTATAATCCGTTTTGTATGTTCCCTCTCTCGGTTCAGGGAGTAAACCTCAACGAGGTTCTCACCTGCCCTGTTCTGGGGTGGCGAATAAATATTTTAAATGAGGTGAAAACAAATGACAAACGCAGAAAAGAGTGCAATCATCGCTGAGTACGCTATCCACGAGGGCGACACAGGTTCACCCGAGGTACAGATTGCTGTTCTCACAAAGAGAATCAATGACCTTACAGCTCATCTTAAGGAGCACCATAAGGATCATCACTCTCGCCGTGGCCTCCTCAAGATGGTTGGTCACAGACGTAACCTTCTTGCATACCTTCAGAAGGTTGACATTGAGCGTTACCGTTCAATCGTTGCAAGACTTGGTCTTCGTAAATAATCCACGCGCTAATAGGGCGGCTTCCCGTGCGGTTGCCGCCCTGCAATTTTGAAAAGCACCGGAAAGCCGCCGACAGGCTTTAGCGGTAAATAAAGGGTTTGAGTGAAAATTCAAGCATTTTATTTATTGCTAAAAGTCAGAGCGCTTTCCGGAAAAATAACGGGCACCTTAAAAAACTCACAGCACAAAATACAGTTTGTCCTTTTTCCGGCATCTTGTTCCAAAATACTCGGTAATACACAAAGTATCACCTGCGTCTTTGAAACTTCGCTGACAAAAAATCACTATACTGTCTTTTCACTTTGAATTTTATAAGCCGCCCAACAAAAAAAGAAAGAGGTAAAGCAAAATGACTTTAAGAACTTTTGACACATTCAAAACCTTTAAGACAGAAATTGCAGGCCGTCCCTTTGTCGTAGAAATCGGCAAAATGGCTGAGCTTGCAGGCGGCGCCTGCCTTGTCCGCTACGGCGAGACAAACGTACTTTGCACAGCTACAATGGCTGCAAAGCCCCGTGAAGGCGTTGATTTCTTCCCCCTCTCCGTTGATTTCGAAGAGAAGCTCTACTCAGTAGGCAGAATCCCCGGCTCATTCCAGCGCCGTGAAGGCAGAGCAAGCGAAAAGGCTACTCTTGCTTCCCGTGTTATCGACAGACCTATCCGTCCTCTCTTCCCCAAGGATATGAGAAACGATGTCGGTGTTGTTGCAACAGTAATGTCTGTTGACCCCGATTGCTCACCCGAGATCACAGCTATGCTCGGTGTTTCAATCGCAATCTCCATTTCAGAGATTCCGTGGGACGGTCCCATATCAGGCGTTGTTGTCGGTATGATCGACGGTCAGTACATCATCAACCCCACAGCAGAGCAGAAGGAAAAGAGCGAGATGTATGTAACAGTCGCTTCCACATCTGATCTTGTTGCTATGATCGAAGCCGCTGCAAACGAAGTTTCCAACGACGATATGTATGACGGCATTATGTTCGCACACGCTGAGAACCAGAAAATTGTTGAGTTCATCAACTCTATCAAGGCAGAGTGCGGCAAGGAAAAGATTGAGTTCCCCTCAAACGATCCCGCTCCCGAAATGTTCGAAGCAATCAAGGATTTCGCAATCGAAGATATCCGCGTTGCTCTTGACACAGATGACAAGCGTATCCGCGACGAAAGACTCAAGCCCATCTATGATGCGGTTCACGAGAAGTTCGACGAAGTATATCCCGACGATATCGCAAAGATTGACGACTGCCTTTACAAGACACAGAAGTACGTTGTACGCCGCTGGCTTCTTGACGACGGCAAGCGTGTTGACGGCAGAGGCATCAACGAGATCCGTCCCCTCGCAGCAGAGGTTGACCTTCTCGACAGAGCACACGGCACAGGTATGTTCACAAGAGGACAGACTCAGGTTCTCACAGTAACAACACTCGGCCCCATGAGCGACGTTCAGCTTCTCGACGGTATCGACAACGAAACAGAGAAGAGATATATGCACCACTACAACTTCCCTGCATACTCTGTCGGCGAGACAAAGCCCTCCAGAGGTCCCGGCAGACGTGAGATCGGTCACGGTGCACTTGCAGAGAAGGCTCTTGTTCCCGTAATTCCCAGCGTTGAGGAGTTCCCCTACTGCATCCGTCTTGTTTCCGAGGTTCTCTCCTCCAACGGTTCAACATCACAGGCATCTGTCTGCGGCTCAACACTTTCACTTATGGCAGCAGGCGTTCCGATAAAGGCTCCCGTAGCAGGTATCTCCTGCGGTCTTGTTACCGAGGGTGACCGCTTCATGACAATGGTTGATATCCAGGGTCTTGAAGACTTCTTCGGCGATATGGACTTCAAGGTAGCAGGCTCCAAGAAGGGTATCACAGCTATCCAGATGGACCTCAAGGTACACGGTCTTACACCCGCTATCATCCGCGAAGCACTCGATAAGACATACACAGCAAGATGCGAAATTCTTGACGATGTAATGCTCAAGTGCATTCCCGAGCCCCGTAAGGAGCTCTCCAAGTACGCTCCCAAGATGCTTACAACAAAGATTCCCGTTGAGAAGATCAGCGAGGTTATCGGTAAGCAGGGCAAGGTTATCCAGAAGATCTGTGCAGAGTGCAACTGTAAGGTTGACGTTGAAGAGGATGGTTCAATCTTCATCTGTGCAATCGATATGGCAGATGCAGAGCGTGCACTTCTTATGGTCAACACAATTGCTAACGATCCCGAGCCCGGTTCATTCTACAACGGTGTTGTTACACGCATTATGGACTTCGGTGCTTTCGTAGAAATCGCTCCCGGTAAGGAAGGTCTTGTACACATCAGCCGTCTTGACGTAAAGCGTACAGAGAAGGTTGAAGACGTTGTCGGCGTAGGCGACGAAGTTATTGTCAAGGTTCTCGAAATTGACGACCAGGGCAGACTCAACCTCTCCAGAAGAGATGCACTCATCGAGATTGAGGGTATGGTTCCCGAAAACACAATCTCCGATGCACCCCGCCGTCCCGCACCCCGTAAGGATTTCCGCCGCGGTGACAGAAAGCCCAGAAACTGATAAAAGCTAACTAAAAAGAGCAGTTCGTCTGAACTGCTCTTTTCTTTATTCGCTGATATATTTGCCTACAAACTCCCAGACCTTATTGAAGTATTTTACAGGGTCGGTATCTACCGAAAGTGCGTGGTCGGCTTCGGGAATCGTGAGAATATCCTTTTCACCGCTGAAAGCTTCGTAATTCTTATGCACCATCTCAAACGGAACAAATTCATCCGCCTCACCGTGTATGAAAAGCATAGGTGTTTTGGATTTTTTAAGTGCCTCTACACTTGAAGCCTTCTTGAAGTCGAGATCAATATGACGCTTGATGCAAAACTGTGAAGCATAAAGATACGGAAAAACAGGCAGATGGAACATCTTTACAATCTGGTGTGAAAACTCATCCCACACGCTTGTGTAGCCGCAATCCTCAATTGCACATTTAACGTTGTCGGGCAGATTTTCGCCGACGGTCATCATAACCGTTGCCGCTCCCATTGATTCACCGTGGAGCACAATCTGTGCCTCGGGGTCAAGCTCAACCGCATAGTCAATCCACGCAACAAGGTCGAGCTTATCGAGATAACCCATTGTGTAAGCAACTACGCCCTTGGGCGATTTTATGCCCTTTTCATTGCCGCGCATATACGGCATTATAAGGTTGTAGCCTTTTTTGTAGTATTCCCTTGCATAGCGCGCCATTGCGCCCGGACCTGCAGTATAGCCGTGACAGATTATTGCCCACTTGTGGCTGTCACCGTTACGGAAAAGCACAGCTGTAGGCTTATCGCCGACCGCATTTACGGTTGTCACGTCTTCGTGAGGAGTTGTATCAAACCATTCGCCCGCACCATCGCAAATGTCAAATGCAGGCTTGACACTCGGCTTGACAGGCTCTTCGCCAAAAATTTTGCTCAGCTTATCACTGCCCTTTTTGGTGAGCACACCCAGCCATAAAACCTCGCCCGCAATAAACGGAGAAGCGGCTGCAACAGCAAGCGCCGCAGAACCGATTCCGGTAAGGACTTTCTGATAGGTTTTCATTTTTTAGTCTCCCCTTTTTTCCTTATATTTTGTATTCTAACCCATTTTATCCCTGCGGTCAACGAAAAAATAAGTTGAATTCAGAAAAATAATATGGTAACATATTAGTCGTAATGCATTTTACAGACAAGGAGTAAATATCCATGAAACGCAAAAACATATCAGTAAGGCTGATTTCGATTTTTACAGCCGTTTTTCTTATTCTCGGCTCGGTATGTGTATCCGCAGAGCAGCCTGATGCAATGGAAGGCAAGAAATACGATATGCTGCCCGTTATTTATGTATCGGGCTTCGGTGCAACCACGCTTGCCGCTCATAACAGCGACGGCAGCGTTGAGCCCGTATTTCCCCCAAGCATTGACGGCATTCTCGGATACCTCGGCAGAAACATCGGTAAGATTATTATCGGTTTGTTTGACACTGTTCTTTTCGGCAAAACACAAAGACTTGCACAGTCACTTGCACCGCTGATTATCGACATTGTTGATGATATGGCACTCAACCCCGACGGCACATCAAAGCAGGCAAATGTCGGCCCGATTGTTATGGGCGCAGCTAACACCTCGCTCAAGGCATTCACCGAAAACGGTATGCTCAGCTATGTACCCTACACAGGCTCCGAATTTCTTGATATGGAGTGTGTCGGCGACATTATAGGTGACGATAAGGTTTTCAATTTCACATACGACTGGCGTATGAGCCACATCGACAACTCCGAGCTTTTACGCGAATATATTATTGATGTTATGGAGCTGACAGGCGCTGAAAAAGTAAATGTTTACTCAATCAGCCAGGGTGCACTCATACTCGGCGCTTACCTTTACAACCACGCAGATGACGGATTCATCAACAACCTTGTGTTTGACACGCCTGCACTTGAGGGCACTGACCTCGTATCCGGTGTTTTCGGAATTGAAAACATAAGCATCAATGTCACACCGCTCGCTCCTCTTCTCTCACAGATACTTCATACGGAGCTTGATCTGAGCCCTATATTTTCCATACTTCCCATGGATTTTATCGAGTTTGCATTTGACTACGGCAGACGCGACCTCATACTGCCCGAAGTTATTTACGGCATTGCTTTCTGGGATATGCTGCCCACCGAAAAGCTGACCGAGCTTCAGGAGCATTGGCTTGACCCCACCGAAAGCGCAGCAGTAATTGAAAAAACAAACGCACTGCACTACGGCTTCATGTCAGACATTCGAGCAACACTTGAGAAAGCCGAGGCAAACGGCGCAAAAATTACAATCAAAAGCGGCTACGGCATACCGATGATTATAGGCGGCAACAACAATTCAGACGGAATTGTCAACCTCAAATACTCCTGCGGCGCAACCTGCGCACCGCTCGGCGAAAAATTTGACGACGGTTATATTCAGAAAAACGCAGGTGTTTATTCCGTTTCACCCGACCGCGCAATAGACCTTTCAACCGCATATTATCCCGAAAGAACATGGATAATCAAAAACAGCCTGCACGGTCAGGCTGAATGGGATCCGCGATCATTCGACTTCATCGTAACACAGCTTATGACCGAAGGAATTGAAGACGCTTACTCGTCATACGAATTCCCGCAATTTATGGAGAGTATGGCACCTAACGATAAAATCACGTTCAGTTTCACCTCTACTAACAGCAGCTTCCTCACATATAACAGCAACGGATATTTTGAAGGCAAAGCAAAAATAACCAACATATCAAAGACAGACACACTTTATATCAAGAGTATCTCCTGTGATTATAACCCGTTACGGATTCCGATGAATAACAAAGCTGTAAAGCTTGCACCCGGTGAGAGCATCGAGCTTGATATTCCCGCAGCTCCGGGCGGCGCAAATGTGACGGAAATGACTTTTGCCAATATAACGGTTAACTACAAAACAGGTCTGCTCAAAAAGGCGCAGACAGCCGATTTCGGCATCACAATAATAAGCGAAAGCGAATATCCCGGCATAATAAAATAAACCGTGAGGAGCAAGACAGCAGGTCTTGCTCCTTCTTATATGGACAATTCGCACAAAAACAAAGGTGAAAATTTGTAAGCAAAATGCAAAAAAGCTTTCTCTTATCCCTTTGAAATTTATATATTAATATGTTAGAATAGATAAGATAAATGTGGAAGTGTGACACTTCCATATAAATTAATATCAGAAAGGAAAACAAAAAATGAAGAAAGTAATATCAGTTCTTCTCGCACTCGCAATTGTTTTTGCCTGCGTTGCAACAGCATTTGCATCAGGTGACAACTCTTCCGTTCTCAGCTTTGACAAAAACGGTGAGTTCAAAATCCTCCACCTCACAGACTGCCAGGATGAATATCCGGCTCACACTGAGATGCTTCAGTTCATTGATCACGCTCTCAAGAAGTATGAGCCCGACCTCGTTATTCTCGGCGGTGACAACACCGTTGACGGTGACGGCGAGCAGGAGCAGGCTGTTGCTGAAATCGTAGATATTTTCGTTAAAAACGAAACATACTTCACTCTCGTTTTCGGTAACCACGACAGAGAGTACGGCGAAAAAGAAGAACAGATCAACCACAACGCTATTCTCCTCAGCTACTACCAGAAGTACGGCGAGCAGTACTGCCTTGCTTACGATCAGGTTCCCGAACTTTCAGGCGTAGCTACACACAACCTTCCCATTATGTCCTCTTCAGATCCCCTCAAGGTCGCTTACAACCTCTATATGTTTGATTCAGGTACAAGCGGCTACAAGGATGAAAACGGCAACGAAGGTTACGAGTGTGTATACCCCGACCAGATCGAGTGGTTCAAAGCAACCAACAACGCATACACAGCAAACAACGGCGGCAATGTAATTCCCTCAATGGCATTCCAGCACATCATCGTCGGCGAGATTATGGACATTTTCTATAAGGAAAAGTCAGAGGTTGCTGTCAGCATTGAAAGCAAGTTCTGCAACGGCAAGGAATACGACCTTACATTCGCTGATCTCTCCGCTATCAAAGACGGTATGCTCACAGAGCCTCCCTGCCCCGGTGTTACAAACTTCGGTCAGTTTGACGCTCTTGCAGAGCAGAAAACAGTTGCTGTTTTCTCCGGTCACGACCACGTAAACACATTCACAGTTGAGACCGAGCAGGGCGTTGACATTGTCAACACACCCGGTTGCACATTCAACTCCTACGGTCAGGATTACAACCGCGGCGGTCGTCTTATCACCCTTCACGAAGGTAAGGAAGAGTACGATTCACAGGTTCTCCTTCTTGCAGAAGAGGCAATGAGCGGCTACTTAATCGAGCTCAACATCTTCAGCAAGATTTTCGGCTTCCTTATCAACAAGATCCTCCTTTTTTTCTTCGGCTTATTCTGAGTTAGAATACCATAAGCAATAAAGAATTTTTCACCCCTGAAAAAAGCCCCTCTCCACTGTTGCACAGGACCGTAAAAAACGTACAATGAAAAAAACACCCTCCTATGGTAGAATTAAGATAACTATCATAGGAGGAATTTTTATGCCCGGAAAATACAGACACATCAAGCAATATGAAAAAGAAATAAAAGAATTAAGGG
>JAGALQ010000027.1 GCA_017625095.1 Clostridia bacterium
CGGTGTTAATCCCGATGATTCGAGAGAGTATATTGAAAAATTTATTTTGCGTAATCCTAACACGAGTTTTGTTGCTGTTGAAAACGGTGAAATTATCGGAACGGTAATGGCAGGGCACGATGGCTACAGAGGTTATATACACCACACCTGTGTTGCTGAAAGGTTTCGCGGGAACGGCATAGGTACTTCATTGGTCAATGAGGCAGTAGAAGCTATAAAAACTGAGGGTATAAACAAAGTGTTTTTAGTTGTTTTCAAAACCAATGAGAACGGAAATGCTTTTTGGGAAAAACAAGGATTTAAAATACGTGAAGATTTGTATTACCGCGATTTGAGACTGAACAGTTGAATTAACATAGGAAAAGGTCTATTGTTATATCACATTTCAATCCTCCGTCATTGCTTCGCAATGCCACCTCCTTTAAAAAGGAGGTAAACGATTAATTAACAGTGCTGAAAATTGCTTTGTCAAAAGCTCCTTTTGAAAGGAGCTGGATTTTGCGTAGCAAAAGACTGAGGATTGTCAAAAACTCAGATGTTTTTATTTATAAGTAAGGCAGGTGATAAGGTGTCAGTTAAAATCAAAGACGTTGAAAAGGATTCGATATGTCACAAAAAAATATCTGCGGGTGACACTCTTGTTGCCGTTAACTCACACGAAATCAATGATGTGCTCGATTATCGCTTTTACACAAGTGCCTGCAAGCTCAAACTTGAAATTGAGAACGAAAAAGGTAAGAGACACACCGTAAAAATAAAAAAAGGCGAGTACGATGACCTTGGCCTCTGCTTTGAAACTTATCTTATGGATAAGCATCATTCCTGTAAGAATAAATGCATATTCTGCTTTATTGATCAGATGCCCAAGGGTATGCGCGAAAGCCTTTATTTCAAGGATGATGATTCGCGTCTTTCCTTCCTTTTCGGTAACTATGTAACGCTCACAAACCTTACCGACCGTGATATTGACCGCATTATTGAAATGCATATAAGCCCCGTCAATGTTTCGGTGCATACAATGAATCCCGAGCTTCGTGTTCAGATGATGAAAAATCCGAATTCGGGTACGTCGCTGCGTTATCTTAACCGTTTGGCTGATGCAGGCATCAAGCTCAACACACAGCTTGTCCTGTGTCCCGGTATAAATGACGGTAAGGAGCTTGAATTCAGTCTGTCGGAGCTTGGTAAGCTTTACCCTGCGGTGCAGAGTATTGCCTGTGTGCCTGTCGGTCTGACAAAACACCGTGACGGGCTGTTTAAACTCGATGCATATAATCCCGACACAGCATCTGCCGTTATCGACACGGTTGATGATTTCAACGCACATTTCAAGTACTTCAAGGGTGAAACAATCGCGTTTGCGGCTGACGAATTTTATCTTTGTGCAGGCAGAGAGATTCCGCAGGCGGATTACTACGGCGACTATCCCCAGCTTGAAAACGGTGTCGGAATGTGGCGACTTCTCAAGGATGAATACCTTTCTGCGCTTGAAAGCTGTGATTATATTCTTGAAAATCCGCGTAAAATTACTGCTATAACCGGCACTGCGGCATATCCGCTGATAAAAGAGCTGGCAATTCTTACAGAAAAAAGGTATAATAATTTAGAAATCAATGTAATTGAAATAAAGAACAGATTTTTCGGCGAAAGTGTAACCGTTGCAGGTCTTCTCACGGGGCAGGATATACTCTCACAGCTTGAGGGTGTTGACCTCGGTGATGAGCTTCTGATTCCCGATTCCGCTCTGCGCGACGGCGAGGAGGTATTCCTTGACGATATAACGGTCACACAGCTGTCCGGAAAACTTGGTGTAGCCGTGACGTCCTGCGTTGCCGACGGATACGGGCTGCTTGAAAAATTTTTAGGAGGAGAGTGGTAATAATGGCAAAACCTATAGTTGCCGTTGTCGGCAGACCTAACGTCGGTAAGTCAACGCTTTTCAATAAGCTTTGCGGTAAAAGGCTGTCTATTGTTGACGATACTCCCGGTGTCACACGCGACAGAATCTACGGCGAGTGTGAGTGGGTCAGCAGAAATATGATTCTCATTGACACAGGCGGTATCGAGCCGTATTCCGATGATATTATTCTTTCTCAGATGCGCCGTCAGGCACAGCTTGCAATTGACAGTGCAGACGTAATTGTGCTTGTGTGCGACGTACGCACAGGCGTTGTTGCGGCTGATGAAGAGGTTGCGGCAATGCTTCAGAAGAGCGGTAAACCTGTTGTTCTCTGTGTAAATAAGTGTGACTCAATCGGTGAACCTCCGCTTGAGTTTTATGAGTTTTATAACCTCGGTCTCGGTGATCCGATTGCTGTTTCTTCCGTACACGGTCACGGTACGGGTGACCTGCTTGATGCTGTGCTTGAGCACGTTCCGGAAGAACCCGAAGAGGAAGAGGACGACAACACAATAAAGGTTGCTATCATCGGCAAACCCAATGTCGGCAAATCCTCCCTTGTCAACAGTGTTTCGGGTGAGGAGCGTGCAATTGTTTCTGACATTGCGGGCACAACGCGTGACGCTACCGATACTCTCATCGAAAACAAGCACGGCAGATATGTTCTTATTGACACTGCAGGTCTTCGCCGCAAGAGCAAGGTTGAGGATGCAATCGAAAAATATTCGGTTCTGCGTGCCAAAATGGCTGTTGAGCGTGCAACCGTCTGCGTTATTATGATTGATGCCAAAGAGGGCTTTACCGAGCAGGATTCAAAGGTTGCAGGTATCGCTCACGAAATGGGCAAAGCTTGTATTATTGCTGTCAATAAGTGGGATATAGTTGAAAAAGACGGCAAGACAATGGACGCTTACCGTAAAAAGCTGATGAACGATTTCTCGTTCATGTCCTATGCTCCGATTATATTTATATCCGCAAAGACAGGTCAGCGAATTGACAGACTGTTCGAGCTTATCAACTTTGTTGATGAACAGAATGCAATGCGTATCCAGACAGGTAAGCTCAATCAGGTGCTTGCCGATGCAACCGCAAGAGTACAGCCGCCTACGGACAAGGGCAGAAGACTCAAGATTTACTATATGACTCAGGCTTCAACCCGTCCGCCGACGTTTGTTTGCTTTGTCAACCGCAAGGATCTTTTCCACTACAGCTATCAGCGTTACCTCGACAACCAGATCCGCGAGATTTTCGGTCTTGAAGGTACGCCCACACGCTTTGTTATCCACGAGCGTGACGAAAAGAAAAAGTAATTTAAAAAATTCTTCTCAGCTCAGCGCCGATTCTTTCAGCGTTGAGCTGAATTGTTTTTGTTTCCTTGCCGAAAAGAATAGCGGAATTGACTTCTTCTACTCTCAGCATTCCGCAGGTCAAAATCATCGCAAGGCATATCATAAAAACGGCTATATAGTAATATCTCAATGTGTTTTTCAGTTCGTATCATCCTTTGCTTTGTGTTGAGTTTAAGAGCTTTACAAGTGCGCTGCCGAGCAGTCTGCCCGAGTATGCGGCTTCTTCAAGTGTGTTTGCGCTGCTTCCCATTTCGACGAGCAGGTTGTTTTGGGAAAGGTCCATATTGTATTTGCGCTGACAGAAATAGACCGGTCGCATAAGTCCCGGGTACATCTCTTCGCAAACACTCTGAAGCTCCAACGCAAACGTCAGGTTCTTTTTCCAGCCGGGAAAATCCGTAACCTTGCCTTCTTCGCAGCCGCTTATAATCATTATTTGTGCGGCATCTTTGCCCAGAATGTTTGCGGTTGGCTTTATTCTTGTGCCGTCATCCTGCTCTATTGCATCGCGGTGCACGTCAAGAACAATCTGAATTTCGGGATGTTTCTTCAGATAATCTTCAACGCTTTTTCTGGAGTGAGCGTATGCGCCGGTATATTTCGCGTCGTGAATCTCAGTGTCGTGAATAACGCTGTAGCCTGCTTTTTCGAGTTGCTGCTTTATTTCCTTGCCTACTCTTACCATGTTGCGTTCAGCTGAATTACTGCGTGTTATATAATCCTGCGCGTACCATCCGCGGTCGAGCATTTCATAGCTTTCGGTTGTATGTGTGTGAAAAATCAGCACAGCAGGCTTTGATTTATCAGTGATATTAATTTCGGGCTTGTCTTGCAAAATCCGCTCCAGGTCAAGCGATTGCTGTGTGGTCGTATTGTTTCTGACAAGTACGTTTCCGACTTTTTTGCTCACGGAGTTTTGCATATACGGTTTACTGATTATATTGCCGTCTTTTTTATCATCTGCAGAATTTGCTTTAGCTGTTTCAATTAACTGTTTTATATCTTCAGGAGTTCTCGTCAGTTCATCTAAAGGATTTGCGGTGTAAACCGTGCGGTCGGACGTAAGGATATTTTTATCTTTTCCGTCGGATAAAAGGTTATTCATATACACCTTTGCTGATGCTGATGTGCTCAGATTCCGACCTATAAAACCGACTATTGCGGCATACGGAGCAGATGATGTGATAAAGGCAATTGCTGCAACCGTAAAAACCGCAGTCAGTAAGGTAACCGCATTATATATAGTGTCGAATCTGTTTTTCAATCTTTTGTCCTCCGCACAAATAATTCGCTGTTGAATTATATGACGTAAGTTACGGTTTTATTATGAAATCAGTTCCGAAATATCCTGTGCGCTCAGTTCAGGCTGTAAAGCGCTGTTTATTGCGGTTGCAATCAGCTTTGCCGATCGGTCAATAATCAGGTCGATTTCGCGTGGAGTCACCATCATATTTTCGCTCGCTTTTTCGTCTTCCGGTTTTACCGAGGCACCCGTCAGGTCATAGGCGAGTGTCGTTGCGTCAACAACCGTTGGCACTCCTACTGCAATAACGGGCACTCCCATTGTGGTTTCGCTGATTTCCGCTCTCGAGTTTCCGACTCCCGAGCCGGGTGTGATTCCGGTGTTGCATATCTGCACCGTACAGCCGAGCCTTGAAAGCCTTCTTGATGCAAGGGCATCAACCGTTATTAATGCGGCAGGGGAGATTTCTTTTACTATACCTGCGATTATTTCTCCTGTTTCAATTCCGTTCTGACCGAGCACTCCCGGGGTAATCCGCGCAACAGACCTGAGCGAATCAAAGCCGATGCTTTTCTGTATCTCCTTGCTGATATGTCGTGTTGAAAATACAAGTGAAGCACATCGCGGACCGAGCGCGTCAGGCGTGATGTTTTCGTTTCCGAGCCCTGCAATCAGTATGGTTCCGTTTTCGGGAAGCAGCGATTTTATTCCGCGGGCAACCGCTTTTGTGCCGCTTTCAAAGTGACGTGTGTTCCTGGAAAACTGCGGAATCTCAACGGTGATATATCTGCCTTTTTTTCGTCTGAGTGCAGTTTCGCCGTCTTTGTCGGTTATCTTTATTTCCGTAACCGTTACACCGTCAGCTTTTTTTACTGTGTGTTCAATGCCTTTTAAGCCTTTGTCTGCGTGTATTTCGCTTTGTTCAATCGCAAGATCTGTGCGAAGATTCATATTTTTTACTCCTTTTTTCGTTTAAATATTATCAGTATTTGATATTTATATATATTTTTACACTTTTCTTTAAAAATAACTTGCAATTTGTTTGGAAAAATGTTAATATACATATCTGTGTGATAGTAAAAAGGAGGTGTACTCAAATGCCGAACATCAAATCCGCAAAGAAGAGAGTTCTTGTCAATAAGACAAAGGCAGCTCGTAACAAGTCTGCTAACTCTGCACTCAAGACAGCAATCAAGAAGGCTAACGCTGCAATCGAGGCTAATTCTGCTGATAAGGACGTCCTTGTAAAGGCTGCGATCAAGAAGATCGACCAGGCTACAGCAAAGGGCATCATCCACAAGAACAATGCCGCAAGAAAGAAGTCTGCTCTTACCGTTAAGGCAAACAAGGCTTAAAGCAGCTTTATTGAGACCGATGCTTTTTCGCGTCGGTCTCGCAGGCTGACTACAGCCGACCTGTGTCCCTCGGCTTTGTCGGGAGACAGAGGTCGGTTGTATTTTTTTGCAAAAAGTATTGACAATATTTTGTATTGAGAGTATACTCAATATACAATCAGTATTAAAAGGAGGAACTTTAAAATGAAGTGTAAGAAGGCTCTCAAAATCATTGGTATTATTCTCGGCATCGCTGCTGTTGCTGCAGGTGTATACGTAGCTATCACAAAGATCAAGGCTAAGAAAGAGGCAGCTAACGACGAAGAAAATTACGTTTCCTGCTCCTGCTGTGAAGCTGAATAATTAATAACATAAAAAATTAAGGTACGGCTCGTATGAACCGTACCTTTTTTGTTTTGTGTTATTTTTATTTTAAAAATTCGTTCGGATTATTTTTTATGTAGTTGCCGCCTGCAGCAAAAAGATCGGTGCTTGCTGTGGCATCGCGGTATTCTCCGTTGAGTCTGTCAATTTCGTGTGGTATAACGGAATAATCCTCGTTATTCTCATCATAGCATCTGAACATCATATTGATAATGCCGTGTGTTTTTTCATCAAGTATTTCTTTTGCCGCTGCAACGGCATCGCTTGTAAGCGGTCTGTAGCTTGATTTGAAAAACTTTGAAAGGTTACCTTCGGCAGCGTCAGTGATAAGGTAATAAAGCGCATAAACGTTTTTTTCGCCGCCTGTCATTGATTCATAGAAGCTGTTTGTGTCTTCTGTTTTCTGGCAGGTGTACTCAAGCTTTGCCGCAATTCCCTCAAACAGATCGGCAGCGGGTGCTTTCTCAATAATTTCGGCTGTAAGATTGCCGTACGCTTCGCGCAGCTCTTTGGCGCGCTTTGCTTTTGCAAGATTTTCATTAAACTGTTTGCTGTGTTTTGCAGATGCTGTAATTGCCTTTTTCCAGACAAACAAAGTTACAACAACCAATACCGCAATCAGCAGATAAAGATACCAGAATTCTTTAATGCTTTCAATCATATTTGCTTTCTCCTTAATCTATCAAAGCTTTGTAAATTTCGCCTTTTTTGAAGCCTGTGGCTTTGGCGGCTAACTTTGCTGCCTCACTTGCCGAAACGCCTTTTTCGAGCTGATTTCGTGCGAATTCAACGGCTTCTTCAAGTGTTGACGGTGTTTCTTCCTCTTCGGGTGCACCTTCTATGATTATTACGATTTCACCCTTGAGGTGTCCGTCAGCATATTTTTCAGCCGCTTTTACAAGTGTGGTGTGTATTACCTCTTCGTGAATTTTTGTTATCTCGCGTACAATTGCTATTTTTCGGTCTCCGAGCGCTTGAGCCATATCCTTGAGTGTGGCAGGGAGCTTATGCGGAGCTTCGTAAAAGCACATTGTGCGCTTTTCGTTTTTTATCTGCGCAAGGTGCTCTCTGCGGCTGACCTTGTTTACGCTTAAGAAGCCTTCAAATGTGAATCGCTTTGCGCTCATACCTGATATTGCAAGCGCCGTAACAAATGCACACGGACCGGGCACGGATGCGACGGGGATGTTCATTTCGTGGCAGAGTCTTACGAGGTCTTCACCGGGGTCTGATACGGCAGGCATACCTGCATCTGTAACAAGACAGCAGTTTTCGCCTGCGGCAATGCGCTGTGCAATATGCTCTCCTCGCTCCATACGGTTGTGCTCGTGGTAGCTTATCATCGGCTTTTTGATTTCAAATCGGTTCAGGAGCTTAAGCGTTACTCTCGTGTCCTCTGCGGCAATGAAATCACAGGTCTCAAGTGCTTCAATTGCTCTTGGCGACATATCCGAGAGGTTACCTATCGGGGTGCCGACTACAAAAAGTGTTCCTGTCATTTTATCACTCGGCATATCCGCCGTATATCCTTTCAAGTTCTTTTTCGTCGTTCATATAAAGTGTCTTTTCGGTTGAAAGCGATGGCTTTGCATCCTTCTTGCCTTCAATCAGCACAAGCCACGGTGCGGTGTTTTCATTTTTCGCAACAAACCTCAGTCTCTTCGGCTCGATTTTATTTGCTCTCATTGAGCATATGATGTCTGCAAGCCTTTCGGGACGGTGACACATACATATCCTGCCTCCCGAGCGGAGAAGCCACGCCGATTGTGCGACAATATCATCAAGCGTGCAGCCGACTTCGCTGCGTATAAGTCTGTGCGGCTCATCCTCGCAGTCATAACCGCTGCCAACAGGGAAGTAAGGGGGATTGACCGTAATCAGGTCGAATGCACCTACCTCAATATCTTCTTTCAGCTCTTTGAGATCTTTGTTGATGACGTTCAGCTTGCCCTCAAGTGAGCTGAGTTCAATTCCTTTTTGTATCAGCTCGCAGGCATCAGGCTGAATTTCAACCGCTGTTACGGGGTGCTGTTTTTCTTCTCTGAGCATCAGCAGGGGAATTATGCCGCAACCGCTGCAAAGGTCGCAAATTCTTTCTTTGCGCTTAGCCTTGGCAAAATCGTACAGAAGAAAAGCATCTGTGCCGAATGTATGTATGTCACTGAGCACGGCATAAACTCCGCTGCCGAGTGATTCTGTTTTGTATTCAGCCATAGCTTTTCTCCTTTTTGTTTTGCTTAATAATTAATTATAATACATATATTGCTTTCTTGCAAGTAAAAAACCGCTGTTCGTTAAGAACAGCGGTTTGAAATTAGATATCAGCTATTGCTCTTGCAATCTCCTGGAAGAGAACGTAGAGTCTTGTGTCTCTGAACCAAGCAAGGATTCTGTCAACGATTGACATATTTACGGAGTCATCTTCCCATACAAGAGGCTCGCTGCCGTTATCGATGACAAAAGCTTGAGTCAGACACATGCCGCCTTCACCGCGAATCTCTGCACGGACGTATTTGTAGTTCTCTGCACCTTCGAGTGTATCAAGGTCGAGTGTGTACGAGCCGTTACCGTTTACAGCCTGCTCTGCGATAACTTCACCGTTTGCAATCCACTGAATATGGTCTGCGTCGGAGTAATCAACGCTGATCTTGTGGCCGTCTGTGATAACGTTTGAGAACATCGGATAGGGGATATCCTGGTTGTCAGCTCTGATTTCTTCTTCAGGACCGATTTTGTCGTTTGCACGAATGATTCTTGTAACTGAGAAGAATGCACCGCTCTGCATTGTCTCTTTGACCTGCTCCATGGTGTTTTCTTCCATCATAAATACCATGAAGGATGTGTCAATTGTTTCAAGCCAGTGAGCGTCTGTGTTGCTGTAGCCGAGAACGTTTTTGCCGTAGGGGAGGCAGTACATAAGAAGGTTATCCCAGAGGATTCTGTCGTAGCCTGTTGTGCCGTTTCTCTCGTTGAAAACCTCTGTGCCGAGGCAGGAATCATACTTGAGGATGAGGTCGCCGAAATATTTGACGTTTGCGGGGTCGCTTACTGCTTCGGGCTTATCGTTGGACTGGAGCCAGTCACCGGGATGGTTGATGTGAGAAAGACCGCCGTTGTCATCGATAAACTTAATAGCTTCTTCGTAACCGTTTTCGCCGCCGTCCCAGCAGTTACCGACATCGGCAGGAAGGAAGTAGCCGTTGACATGGCTCTTTGTAAGTGTGATATAACCGAGCTCGTTAGCACCTGTAACACAAGTCATACCTGTGCCTCTGGGCTGACCGTTCTCGAGCGGATATGTACCGCTGATGATGCCGTTGTATTCGTCGTCTGTAAGGTGATTGACTTTGTTGCCGAGTATGTACTGGTACATATAGAGAATGGGACGTGCAGGCTCTTTGTTCCATTCAACGCCTGTTACGCCGTGGTCAGCGTTTGCAACAAAGTCGAAGCCGCGATTATAATAACCCTTGATCATTATGGGAAGATCAAGCTCAGCATCGCTGTAGGTTGTGTGCGTGTGAAGTGTGCCCTTGTATGCGCCCCATGCATCGTCGCCTTCCCAGACAACCTTGTCATAAGGGGATACAATTGTGTACTCTGCATCGGCAGCGAAAACAGTAACGCTGAGCTGTGCGAGCATAAGAACACTGAGGATTAAACTGAGAACTTTGATTGATTTTTTCATAATTCTTTAACCTCCATTTTAATGTTACTATTATCTCACAAAAAAATAATATTGTCAATTACTTAAAATAACTGCACCGTATGCAGGGATTTCAACATCTGTATAGCTTATACCTGTGCCGCCCAGCAACAGTCTTGCACCGTGCCAGTCATCCGGCAGATAATAGGTTATCGGGTGAACGTTACGGTTAGCAATCAGCATTATGCGGTTTCCGTCAGTGCTTCTGACGTATGCAATGCAGCCTGCAGCCTCTGATACCGGATGAAAACTGCCGTCATACAGCGAAGAGTTTTCTTTTCTGATTTTGCCGAGCTCTCTGTACCAGCCAATAAGCTCGCTGTTTTCTTTGCCCCAGGGGTAACAGCCGCGGTTGAACGGGTCTTTATAACCGTTAAGACCTGCCTCATCGCCGTAGTATATGCTCGGTATACCGGGCAGTGTGAACTGAATCGCAGCAGCTGTTTTGAGCATTTGTGTGCCGATTTCAAGCTGATTTTCGGTCAGCGTGCGGTTTGCCTGCCAGCGTCTGTCGCGACCCTCGCAGCTCTCTGCGACCATTGCCGTTATCGCGCGCACCGTGTCGTGTGTGCCTATGTGATTCATCAGCACGGGTATACACTGCGGCGGATAATTTTCAAGAATAGTGAGTATCTTGTCCATAAAGCCGCCTGCAATGCCTGTGCGCATAAAATACATTATTGCATCGGCAAACGGGTAATTCATAACGGAATCAAGCTGACCGCCGAGAAGGTATCTTCTTCTTTTGTGATAAGCGAGCTTATTTGTTGCATCCTCCCATACTTCGCCGATGATAAGCGCATCTTCCTTCTCACTCTTTACGCAAGTATTGAGCTTGTCAAGGAAATCGTCGGGCAGCTCATCCGCAACGTCAAGCCTCCAACCGTATGCTCCGAGTCTGAGCCACTTGCGGATAACACCGTTTTCGCCGAAAATGAAGTTGCAGTAGCTTTCACTGTCTTCATTGACATTGGGAAGTGTATCAAAATCCCACCAGCTTTCGTAGTCGTCATTCCATCTGCGGAATGAATACCAGGAGTAATAGGGGGATTGTATGGAATTATATGCGCCGATTGAAGGGTATCTGTTTTTCTTATTGAAATATATGCTGTCGTCACCTGTGTGGTTGAAAACACCGTCGAGTATTATGTCAATTCCTTTTTGTGCTGCAGCTTTGCAGAGGCTTATAAAGTCTTCTTCCGTACCGAGCAGCGGATCGATCTTAAGATAGTCAGCTGTGTTGTAACGGTGATTTGAGTGCGCCTCAAAAATCGGATTGAGATAAATGCAGCTGACACCGAGTGAGGCGATATAATCAAGCTTTTCTTCAATGCCTTTCAGATTGCCGCAGAAGTAGTCGTTGTTGAGCACTTTGCCGTTTGCGTCGGGCTCCCATTTAGGCTGTGCACCCCAGTCACTGCGCAGTATTCTGTCGTCGGGAATATCTTTCAGCTCAGTTTCCGCACGGTTGAATCTGTCAGGGAAAATCTGATATATAACACCGCCCTTGAGTCTGTCGGGTGTCCTGAATTTTTTAGAATACACTGTCAACTGCCAGTCCGTGCCGTCGTTGCAGAATTTTCCGATTCCGTTTGAGGTCTGATAAATCTGACCTTTGCCGAAGGGGATATCGTATTCGAAATGATACCAGTATAGTCCGGGCGATTCTGGGGTGAAGTATACCTTCCACCATTCTTCGTTATCTCCCTGCATACCGTCCCATTCAAAAGAAATTCTGTTTTCATTTTCGCCGTCACGGTGCCATACAAGGCGCACACCGCTGCACTGCATCTTACGCGGCAGTATTACACGCAAACAAACGGTGCAGCCCTCGCGGATTGCACCGAAGATGTTTTTATGAAAGCTGAGCCTTGAATTGTAGGGGATATAGTGCATAAAAAGCTCCTTAAATCAGAAATGCGTTTGCAAGTGCAAAATAAATAACAAGTGTTACGATGTCAACAAGTGTTGCAATCATCGGACCTGTCATAAGTGCGGGGTCGATTTTTACAAGCTTTGCAAATATCGGCAGTGAACAGCCGATGAGCTTTGCGACAACAATCGCAATAAACATCGCAAGTGAAACAACAAGATAGACAGCAAGCGTGCCTTCACTGAAAAAGTACATTCGTACAACGTTCGCCAACGCCAAAGCTATACCGCAGATTGCTGCAACACGGATTTCTTTCAGTACAATTTTAAAGTAGTCCTTGATTTCAATTTCACCAACGGCAAGGCCGCGGATGATAAGCGTGGAAGCCTGACTGCCTGCGTTACCGCCCGTGCCCATAAGCATAGGCATTGACGCCGTCAGCGCAACAAAACCCGAAAGAAGAGTTTCATATCCTTCAATTATCATACCGGTGAATGTGCCCGAAATCATAAGAATAAGCAACCAGAGAATACGGTTTCTGGCAAGCTTGAATACGCCTGTTTTCAGGTATTCGTCATCTGATGGTGTCATGGCAGCCATCTTTTCGAAGTCTTCCGTGACCTCTTCTTCCATAACGTCAACAACGTCGTCAATTGTGATAATACCGACAAGCCTGTTTTCGTTGTCGGTAACAGGTACGCTCAACAGGTCGTACTTGCGTACGATATCAGCGACGTATTCCTGGTCATCGAGTGTGTTGACGCTGATAAGTGAAGCGTCCTCCACCATAATGTCGGACAGCAGAGTGCTGTCATCGTTGAAAATAAGGTCGCTCAATCCTATTGTGCCGAGCAGGTGACGTGCTTTATCAATGCAGTAACAGGTGTAGATAGTTTCTTTGTCGATACCTGTTTTGCGGATGTTTTCAATTGCCTGTGCTACAGTGAAGTTATCGTGCAGCTGAACCATTTCGATGGTCATAATGCTGCCTGCGCTGTTTTCGGGGTAGCGCAGGAATCTGTTTATGAGCTGACGTGTTTCTTTGTCTGCAATTTTGAGAACACGCGTTACAACGTTAGCAGGCACTTCCTCAAGAAAGTCAACCGTATCGTCGAGGAAAAGCTCGTCAACAAGCTCGCTGAGCTCTCGGTCGGTAATAGAGTTAACGATGTTCATCTGATCGTCAGGCTCGAGGTAAGCAAAAACCTCAGCAGAAATGTCCTTGGGAAGTATGCGGAACACAAGCAGCTGCTGTTTCGGTTCAAGGCTGCCGAAGAATTCCGCTATATCAACTTCGTTCATTTCGCTCAGTTCGGATTTGAGCGTGCCGAACTTGCCGTCGGATAACAGCTCAAAGAGCTGTTCAAAATTCATTTCATCCATAAAAAATACCCTTTCTGCATAGTCGTTCTACGCAGAAAGGGCAATGCAAAACTAATTGGCTTCTCTGTCACACGGTGTGTGTGCGGAGGCCAATCGCGGCTGTGCTTCGGGCGCAGAACGGATGCTGTTTTGTTTTAAAAGTCGGGCAACATAAAGGTATGCTGTCTTTACTGTCCAAAACAGTTTGCCTCCTTTGAAGAGAAATTTGAAGCGGTTTTGCTTCAGCTATTTAATTTTAGACTTATTATAACCCTTTGTCAAGATTTTATTTGCTTTTTTTAGCCGGAGCTTTTTTAGTTGTTTTCTTCTCGGCTGTTTTTTCGGCTTTTGCCTTGGCAGGAGCCTTTTCCTTTTTAGTTTTGGCAGGGGCTTTCTTTTCGGGCTTTGCGGCAGGGGATACTGCAGGCTGAGTGTGCCAGATGTTTGCGGCATACTCGTTGATTGCTCTGTCAGCTGCAAATCTGCCTGCACCGGAGATGTTCATAAGTGACATCCTGTTCCAGGTGTCACGGTCTTTCCAGAGCTGCTCAATTTTTTGCTGAGCCTGACGGTAATCAGCAAAGTCAGCCAGTACCATATAGGGATCGTGATAAATGATTGATGCACTGACGTCGGGGAACATCTTACCGTTGATGCCCTTGTTGATGAAATCGATAACCTTATGGATTTCAGCGTTGTTTTCGTAGTAGGTGTGAGGATTGTAGCCGGGCTTGAGTGCGTTTACTTCGGGTGTTTTCATACCGAAGATAACAATGTTTTCTTCGCCTACAGCCTCGTGGATTTCGATGTTTGCGCCGTCCATTGTGCCGAGTGTGATTGCACCGTTGAGCATAAGCTTCATATTGCCTGTGCCGCTGGCTTCTGTGCCGGCAAGTGAAATCTGCTCGCTGACATCTGCTGCGGGCATAAGTGCCTCAGCCATTGTAACGTTGTAATCTTCAACAAATACAACCTTGAGTCTGCCTCTTACATCGGGATCGCTGTCGATAAGCTTGCCGAGCTCGCAGATGAAGTTGATGATTCTCTTTGCAACCACATAGCCGGGTGCGGCTTTGGCAGCAAAGATATAGGTGTGCGGTGTGAATTCGCCGTCGGGATTTTCCTTGATGGCAAGGTATTTTGAAACGATCTGAAGTGCGTTAAGGTGCTGACGCTTATACTCGTGGAGTCGCTTGACCTGTACGTCAAAGATAGAGTTGGGGTCAAGTGTTACGCACTGTTTCTGCTTGATAAGCTTTGCAAAGCGCTCTTTGTTTGCAAACTTGATTTTTTCAAGTGAATCGAGCACCTTCTTGTCGTCTTTGTAGTCGCGAAGGTTGATAAGCTCGTCAGCATTATAGGTGAAGCCGTCCCCGATGAGAGATGTGAGAAGCTTTGTAAGCTCGGGGTTGGACTGGTTGAGCCAACGGCGGTGAGCAATACCGTTTGTAACGTTTGTGAACTTCTCGGGTGTGTGACGGTAGTAGTCGTTGAATACGCTGTCCTTAAGAATCTGGCTGTGGAGTGCGGAAACACCGTTTACGCTGTGACCTGCAACAACACAGAGGTTAGCCATACGTACAGAGCCGTTGGCAATAACTGCTGTGCGCTCAACATAGTCTGCATCCTGAGTGATTGACCAGGCGTAGCCTCTGTATCGGTTATCAATTTCCTTTGTAATCTGATAGATTCTGGGAAGAAGGCGCTTGAAAAGCTCTTCGCTCCAGCACTCGAGAGCTTCCTTCATAACCGTATGGTTAGTGTAAGCGACAGTGTTGCTTACGATTCTCCATGCATCGTCCCAACCGTAGCCGCATTCATCGAGGAATATTCTCATAAGCTCGGGAATTGCGAGTGTGGGATGTGTGTCGTTGATATGAACGGCATTTTTCTCTGCGAAATTGTCGATTGTGCCGTATGTGCGAAGGTGACGTGCAACGATATCCTGAATTGAAGCGGAAACAAGGAAATACTGCTGCTTGAGTCTGAGACTCTTGCCTTCGGGATGGTTGTCGGAGGGGTAGAGCACCTTGCTGATAACCTCTGCCATAGCGTTCTGCTCAACAGCCTTGAGGTAGTTGCCCTGATTGAAGTTTTCCATATCAAGTCCGGGTGCTTTGGCAGACCACAAACGGAGCACGCTGATAGCCTTGCCGTCCTTACCCGGTACGAAAAGGTCATATGGTACAGCCTTGATGGGCGTGTAGTCCTTGAGCTCGACGTGGTGGTAGTGAGTATCCCAGAAGTCTTCTACCCAACCCTCAAATCTGATTTCCTGTGCGCTCTGAGGACGCTCGATAAGCCAGGCTTTGCCGCCGGGAAGCCAGAAATCGGGCAGCTCTGTCTGCCAGCCGTCAATAATTTTCTGCTTGAAAATACCGTATTCGTAGAGGATGGAGTAACCCATGCCGTTATAACCCTGTGTTGCAAGACCGTCGAGGTAGCAGGCTGCAAGTCTGCCGAGACCGCCGTTGCCCAGACCTGCATCGGGCTCGTAATCGTAAAGCTTATCGAGCTTTATGCCGAATGATGCGAGTGCCTTTTCGACAGTGTCTGTGAGATTGAGGTTGAAAAGGTTGTTCTTGAGTGAACGACCCATAAGAAATTCCATAGAAAGGTAATAAACGTTCTTTGTATCTGTAGCTCTTGCTTCCTGAACAAATTCTGCTCTGCCCTTGGTGAGCATATCGCGGATTACCATAGCTACTGCTTTGTAGTAGTGTTCATATGTTGCTTCATCAGGCGTAACACCGAAGAAGTGAGAAAGTTTTCCGGCAATAAGTTCTTTTGCTTGAGCTGAAGTTAATGAATAATTCATACAAAACCTCCAAAAAAGTTGGTAAAAAACGATGTTTTTTAGGACATCCTTGTACATTTTATACTAAAATTATACGAATTTCAATACCTAATACAAAAATAATTGAAAAAACCGTTCCGCAACATAAAAAATGCAGAACGGCAGGGCAATTATATGCTTATTGTGCTGCTGTCAAGACCGAAACTTACACTCAGTGCTTTGTTAATACGGCTCATATCAACAGCGTTGAGGTTGCCCATCTTTTCTTTAAGTCTGCGTTTGTCAATTGTACGTACCTGCTCAAGCAGCACAATGGAGTCTTTTGCAAGTCCGCAGCCGTCAGCGTTGACACGAATGTGGGTAGGTAACCCCGTTTTATATTTCTGGCTTGTTATGGCGGCGGCAATAACCGTCGGACTGTATTTGTTGCCGACATCGTTCTGCACAATAAGTACGGGACGTATTCCGCCTTGCTCAGAGCCGACGACGGGACTCAGGTCAGCATAGTATATTTCTCCTCGTTTTACATTCATAAACTCACTCTCCGATTTATATGAGCGCTGTAAATTCAAGCTGCGCCGCTTTTGTTGTGTTTTTATTTTTGCCAATAAGCGGTGCACTTAAACATCGGGGAGCGTTTTTGCGTTATATTATTTGTTCTTTATTATTTTATGCCGAGTTTATGAATCTGACAGTAATTCCCGCTTCGTCATATTCGATAAATGTTGGGGTAAAGGTTTCGGCATCAATATTCATAACATAATTGCCGAACTTTGTTCTGCCGCAAAGCGTGTAGACTTTTTCGGCTTTTGTTGCTGTTTCGGGTATTGACGATATAGCAAGGCAGATTGCTTCAATCGGTAACGTCTGTTCAGGTGTGCTTTTTGCAGTGAAAGTGAGTGAATCAAGCGAATATGTTATTCCGCCGCTGTTTACGGCGATTCCCAATCCGCTTATCTTTTCGGGCAAAGAAAAAACAGCGCTGCAGCCGTTTTCATCGCTCGTGAAATCGGCTGTGTACGCTGTTGAATTATATTGTATTTCTGCCTGTGAACTGAAAATGCGGTTGACGCAGATTTTTTCGGGCTTTTCGACAGTACGGCACGAGCAAAGAAAAACAGTTAATACCGTTACCATCAGAGCTGCAACCTTTTTCAAATAGCGTCAATCCTCTCCGCTGTTATTCGTAGTCGGAGAGCAGTGAGGGTAAAAGCTTTATCATATCTGTCGGTGTCATACCTGCCTGCGAAAATCTCGCAGCTGCAAGGTCACCTGCTGCACCGTGAATGTATACACCCATAACAGACGCCTGCATAAGGTCATACCCCTGCGCAACAAGACCTGCTATCATACCTGCAAGCAGATCGCCGCAGCCGCCGCGTGCCATTCCTGCGTTACCCGTACGGTTGACATAAGTGTGTTCACCGTCTGAAACTACAGTGTTTGCACCTTTGAGCACAACGGTAATACCGAATTGCTTGGCAATTGCCTTCGTCAGCAGTATGCGGTTTGATTCAACCTGTTCAATGCTGAGTCTTAAGAGCCTTGCCATTTCGCCGGGATGCGGTGTTATGATTGCTCTGTCTCTTACTGTCTCCAGCATATTTATATTCGCGGATATGAGATTTATGCCGTCGGCATCAATAACAACCGGGCATTTGGTCTGTTTTAGTAATTCCTCCGCTACGCTTGCTGTGCCGAGAGTCTGACCTATGCCGCAGCCAAACAGTACGCAGTCTGATTTTTCTGCGGCAGGCAGCAGTGCGTCCAACGATCCTCTCGCAAGAAAACCGTCCTCACAGCAGGGGAGAGGCATCATTATCGGCTCGTTGAGCTTTGAAGCAATGGCGGAATAAGCGCTGTCAGGGAAAGCGCAGGTTACAAGCCCCGTACCGATTCTGACTGCACCGCTTGCGGCAAAGTATGCCGCGCCCGGATATTTTTTACTGCCGCAGATATTGAGCAGTTTTCCGTAATCTCCTTTGTGAGAGAGGGGATTACGCGTTGCCAATGCGGGTTTGTTCTTTTTTGAAATTACAAAAAATTCTTCCTGTACAGCATCTGCATCAAGACCGATATCAACCGTCTTTACCTTTCCGCAGTAAGAAACGGATGGTTTGAGCACGTGAGCAGGTTTGCGGCAGCTTATCGCAAGGGTAAGGTCGGCTTTTATGCATTCACCGTTTACTTTACCGGTGTCGCATTCTGCGCCGCTGGGCAGGTCTATTGCAACCTTTTTTGCCTTTGACGCGTTTACTGCGGCAAAAAGCTCTGCCGTAACACTGTCGGGTTCACCCTTAAAGCCGAATCCGAAAACACTGTCGATAATAACATCGGCTCTGCTGATTGCTTTTTCGGATTCTTCTTTTTCTGTCTGTCGGTCAATGACGGTAATGCCGTTCATTCTGTCGAACATTGTTATCGCATCGTCTGCAACGGGTTTACCGCAGGCAAGTACGACTTTAACGTCGTATCCCTTTGCGTTCAGGTATTCGGCGGCAACAAAGCCGTCACCGCCGTTTTTACCTTTACCGCAAATAACGGTAACCTTTTCATTCAGTGTGAGAAAAGCCTTTTCGGTTTCAACAGCGCAGGCGATACCTGCACGGTTCATCATATCGAGGTATGCGTAGCCTTTTTCGTTGGCATCGGCCTCGATTCGTTTCATCTGAGCGGAAGTGTAAATTTTCATCGTGACACCTTCATTCAGGTTTTATTTTGCAATACCTTCAAGGAAGTTTACTTCATCTGCAACGCCATCTGCATTGATGCGGAATGTCTTGATTTCGTGAGGCAGAAAATCAACCGTAAATGCGGCATCAATCATATCGCACATAATGTATGTGCGTGTTTTCTTGCCCTGAGTCTCAAAGCATCTGATTATAACATCGCCCGAACCGTCTTCGCAGAACTTGAATGCTGTTGCGATAACGTTGTCTGCAGTGATTTTAAGGAAGCTGTCTTTCTGTGCTCTGCCTGTGCCCTTGTGGTAGCTTTCGCTGACAGTAACGGGTCTGCAGTTGAACTTTGCGGCAAGCTTCATAATCTCTGTGTTTTCAACCTCACCCTCGTGCAGGAAGATTGCGTATTCAAATCTCTGCATACCTTCGTCTGTGAAGTTGAAGTCTGCAGCAGGTCTGGGTGAGTAGTGATCGGCAAAAATAACGTTTCTGATTGCTGTGAGTCGGAGCATTGTGCCGGGGCAATCGTAGCTGTACTTGCTGTCGTTTATAACTGCAAGACCTGCTCGCTTACCGTCAACTGTGGATGTGATGTCTGCCCACTGCTGTGTCGGCTCTTCTTCACCGTTGCAGGGGCGCTTGATGTAGCCGCAGGGGATTTCATAGGTTGAAATCTCGTTTGTGCCGCCGATATCGAAGGGCAGCTTGAGCATTGTGAACTGCTCGCTCCAGTTGGCTTTGCACTTGACTCTGATTACCTTCTTACCCTCTGTCAGGCAGAATTCCTGTGTGAGAGTTGAGGTGTTGAATGTGTACTTTATTCTGACACTTGCACGAAGCGGACCCTGCTCAACAAGCTCAACGGACTGAACATCCATTGTGCCCTTGATATCGTGGAATCTGAAAACGTTGTGTGCCCATGTGTCAGTCTTGTGGTCGTCAATAACGGTGGGTACTGCAAGTGCACCGTTTGCAGCATAATCAACGCCGCTTGCCTTATCAAGGAGCTTGGAAATACCGCCGCTTGTCTTGTCAAATTCAACACGTACAAGCTCGTTTTCCATAAATACGGTGTCGCCGTCGCCACAGGTGAGAGCTGAAGTCTGCTCTTTTTCTTCGGCATCGAAGTAAAGCCAGTATGTGCTGTAACCCATAGCGGGAACCTTAGCCATAAACAGTGTGTCAAGATGGCTGTCGTTTGAGCGTGAGGAGCGTACATTCTGGAACAGAACGTCGTTACCGTCGCTGTCTGTTACTCTTTCGCTGGGGTGATATGTGCGTACGGGCATATCAATATCAAACGAAAGGGGATTGAACACAACGATAGGTCTGGGGAAATCCTGCCTTGCGCCGAGGTTGCGCACCTCTGTGCATACGGGGTCGGATACACCGTCAACCCATGTGTCAATCTGTCTTGCAATTTTTATAAGAGCAGTGTTGTAAATCTTGGATGCAACATCAAGAGCATAGCCGCTGCTCTCCTTTACATCCTCGTATGCTTCCATAATGGAACATCCGCAAAGGATATCGTGGAACTGGTTGAAGCAGACGTTTTTCCATGCTGCTGCAAAATCCTTCGTTGCAGGTGTTGCGCCTGCTGTAAGGGAAGCGATGGTGTTGAATTTTTCAGCTGCAGCAAGGCGGTTTTCGCATCTGCGGTTAAGCTGTTTTACAAGTGAGGTTGCAGAGTAGCAGCCGCTTGCGTGGTGCTGAAGGTCGTCTGTCCATACGGGAATATCAAGAGGTGTGATGAGCATCTCTCTGAAATAATCGTCAGGATTTGAGAATTCAAGTTCGCAGAATTCTTCTTTCTTCATTTCTTCCATAAGGTATTCGATATCTCCTCTGGAAGGTCCGCCGCCGTGGTTACCGATACCGTAGAAGAGCATCATGCCGTGACCGGTGCTCTCGGAAACCTCAGCATATTCGGCAATCTTTTTCTTGAGATGTTCGGGGCCGCTGTGTCCGTAGCCTTCGGGTATGTGATATGTGAGCACACGTGAGCCGTCGGGGCTCTCCCACCAGAAAGCGTTCTGCGGAATCTCGGCATTCTCGTGTTTGCCGGGGCGCATCATAACGTATGCGCACATACCTCCCTGACGGAGAAGCTGAGGCATCATAGCGTTGTGACCGAATGAGTCAACGTTGTAGCCTGTTTTGCATATTGTGCCGAATTTTTCGTAGTAATAAAGCTGGCTGTAAAGAGCCTGTCTTGCAAAGCTCTCACCGCTGGGCATATTGCAGTCGGGCTGTACCCACCAGCCGTTTACAATGCACCAGCGACCTTCTTCAACTCTCTGCTGAATTTCCTTGAACATATCGGGGTCAAGCTCTTCGACCCACTGATAGTATGCTGCAGAGGAGCAGGTGAAAACAAAATCGTCATATTCGTTAAGTCTGTCAAGTGCTGAGCGGAATGTCTGCATAACTTCGTTGCAGCCCTCCTGCCAACGCCACAGCCAGATGGGATCAAGGTGTGCGTTACCGATAAGATGTACTCTTGCCATTTCCTTCTCCTCCTTATTCCTCAATAAATCCGTAGTATGTGCCTATCCAGTAGGCAAATGTATAAACGTAACAGCTTTCGACAACATAAACTCCGCCTGAATCCTCATCCTTGAATTCCCAGGGATTACGGTCGTACTTTGCAATAAAGTGCTCGTCGGGCTGCAGCTTGAATGATGTTTCGACATAGTCGTAGCACCAGCGGTGCTTTCTTGCAACGTCGTGTCTTGTATCAATTGTGATACCTGATGCAAGTCGGCTGACGTTAAATCTTTCAAACCATTTTGCATTCTGCTCAAGGTCAAGTCCCTCACAGCCTACGCTGAGTGCAAAGGGATATTCGTAGCCGGGGTTGTTTTCGCGGCATACGGTGCCTCTCCATGTGTTGAATGCGCGTGAGTATATATCGAGCAGCTTCTCATCTTTTTCGAGGGTTGCAAGCATCCAGAATGATGAAACGGCAAGCATATTGTCACCGTACATAAGCTCTGCGGCAATATCGTTGCCCTCAAAGAGAGAGGTCTGGAAAGCTCTGTCATAGTGCTTGAGTGTCAGGTCTGCATAGCCCATACCGATGAGCTTCTCATATTCATCCTGCCACTTCTGATCGCCTGTGATGTAGTATGTTGTTTTGAGGTAAGCCAGAAGCTCTGCGGAGTTAAGACAGGCATCCGTCCAACCCATAAAGGTGTTGAAGTAGTCGAGGTTCCACTTAGCCCAGGTTGTGGGTTTGCCGTCGCACTCAACAAGCTGATATCCGCCCTCGACAATGTGTGTCATAAGCAGTGTTGCGGACTGCTTGATAAGCTCATCAAGGTCAGGATCTGCTTCTGCGAGGAACATATGCGCGAAAAGCATCTGCATAAAGTGAGCGGTTACCTCGTCGCTGCTTGTGTCACCCTTGTAAATCATACCCTCTTCGGTGTAACCTTCGTCAGTGAAAAGGTGACGCAGTCTTTCGGGAATCGGTGAGCTTGCATCAATTTCAAGGTTTGCAATGCCCTTTTTCTTTGAAAAAGAGGTTTCGATACAGGTTGCCTTATCGCCGCTGATTCTGTAGAAAAGTCCATCATCCGGAACAGGCTCATCGTGTGCGAGATAGCTTCTTGAGGGGAAACCGTTGCCTCTTTTTGAAATATAAAGGAGAAGCAGGCAGGCTTCGCAGGTCTTTATGGCAAAATCGCGTGCTTCAATTGTTTCGGGTGCATCGTCACCGAGCTCACGTCTGAGTGTGGCGTAGCGGAAAAGCATACCTACAGAGAACCATGATGTGAAACCGCCGTCGTTATCGCAGTGTCCGTAAGGTACTTTTGAGCTGAAATCTCTTGCGACCTTAAGCTCTTTCTGAGCCATCATACCTCTTCTGCTGACGGTATCAATTGATTCCTTAAGGAGCATTTCTGCCTTTTCTCTGGGAGAAACGGGCTTCATTTCAATATGAACAACACCTGTTTCGGTCTGCACCCAGACACCTTTATCACCGTCACTGATGATTGATATTACGTTGTTGTCATAAAGATAACGGTTGGCTGTGAAGTGCATAGCCTTATCTTCATCTGCTTCTTCTGTCGGACACCAGCGTGTTACGCCGCCCTTTGAGCCGAGCCACATTGTGCCGTCGGCATTGACTGCGTGGCAGGTGTAATCCTTCTTGCGTGAGGGCAGGGGAATGCACACGGAAGAGAGGTCAGGCTTTACAGCCTCAGCCGTGAAAAGCTCTGCCGGTACTGCCGGGTCGTCTTTTTTGAAGAACGTGCAGAATCTGTTGAGTGTTGTGCGAAGTTTAATTGTTTTCATCTTGTCCTCCTTGGTTAAAGTGGCGGATTGCTCCCGTCACTCTAAGGTGAATTGTATTGACATTTATTTTAAATAATTTTAAAATCATTAATAGATGATAAGGAGTTGAAAATATTATGAAAATTGAAAATAAAGCGCTCAGAGAAGCTTATGCTCTGCTTGAAAAAAACACTCCGCTCGGAAAAACAGATTGCGGTCTTGTTTGTAATGCCGTCTGCTGTACCGATGAGTGCGGAGACAGTATGGAGCTTTTTCCTTATGAAAAAGAGCTTTTTAAGGGTACGGAAGGCTTTGATATAACAGACGGTGAAGTGCCGTTGCTCAGATGCTCAGGCAGATGTGAACGCTATAAGCGACCGCTTGCCTGCAGAATCTATCCGCTGTTTCCGCTTGTTGATACGGATGAAGACGGCAACGAGCATATCCGCGTTATTTATGACCCTCGCGCAACTGCAGCCTGTCCGCTGTGTGCCAAGCGTACAAAGCTTGACCGACGCTTTGTGCGTGCCGTAAGACGTGCGGGCAAATACCTGCTTACCGACAGCGAATCGGCGGCATATCTGAAGAAAACAAGTGACTACCTCAAAGAGCTTATAAAGCTTGAGGTAATGCTTAACGGTTAATGGTATGTGTATGTAACGGCAGCACAAGTGAAATTCAGCTGCCGTAGTTTCCCATTATATATTATTTTTTACATTTTATAATATATTGCTATGATTTGCAAGGATTTTTACACAATATTTATTCAAAAGGTTCAATTCCGCCGTCTATGAGAGTTTCAAAGCATGCATCGCGTATCTGCGTTTCAAACCTTATGCCGTCAATATGCAGGTATCTTATGCGTGCATAGTCGTATTCTCTCAGCGGTCTGTCAAGATAATCGTCGGAGTGAGCGGCAATATAGATTTCACCGTCATCATCTTTTTTTGTCACAATCAGTGTGTGGTAGTATTCTCCGTTTTCGTTTCCGAGCTGAATCATATCACCGGGTTCGATTTCATCGGGTTGAACTTCGTGTGCGAAAGGTCCCTGCTCCTTGTTGTTTATCAGAAAATCATAAAAGAAGCTGACACCGCTCCACGAAGGAGTTCTGTCGTTTGAAGAAATATAATACCATCCGTATGTCGGCCGATAATTCATAACGCAGCCGCCTGCGAATAAGATCTGTGAAGCAAAATTTGTGCAATCACCGCCGATTCCGTTGAAGCTGAAGAAAAGGGGATTGCGGTCAAGTGCCCATCGCCTTGCATACCTGAGTGCGTTGGTGCGGTTATATTCTTTTGTCACAAGCATAGTAAAACCTCCCTTTGCCATTTTATGAATAAAATTATTTTTAGTTCTTGTAACTTCTTTTTGGTAGTGGTATAATACCACCTGTTTTGGAGGTGAGTGTTTATGGAAACTTTACTTTCGCTGACAGGCTCGTTTATCAATGTTGCACTTGTGCTTGTCGGCAGCGGACTCGGTCTGCTCCTAAAAAAGGGTTTGCCTGAAAGAGTGAGCGATGCCGTTATGAAGGCTCTGGGTCTGTGTGTGCTCTTTATAGGAATTGACGGCTGTCTTGAAGGTGAAAACACACTTGTTGCCGTTATTTCAATGGCTGTCGGCACAATTATCGGCAGTGCGATTGATCTTGATAAGCATCTGAATAATTTTGCAGCTAAAATCGAGAAAAAATTCAGCAAAAAATCTGACGGAAAATCAAATTTTGCCCAAGGGTTTGTTGCGGCAACTCTGCTCTACTGTGTGGGCGCAATGGCTATTGTCGGCTCACTTGACAGCGGCATTTCGGGTGATTACAGTACACTTGCAACAAAGTCTGTCATCGACGGCGTTTCATCAATTGTTCTGGCTTCAACACTCGGCTTCGGTGTGCTGCTGAGCTGTGTGCCCGTGTTTGTTTATCAGGGCTCCATCACTCTTCTTGCAGGTGTTGTTGCGCCGTTTCTCAATGATTATACGGTCGGTGAGATGACCTGCGTAGGCTCGCTGTTGATTGTTGCAATTGCCCTTAATATGATGAAAATTACCAATATCAAGGTAATGAACAGCTTGCCGGCAGTGTTTTTGCCTGTTCTGGTGTGTCAGTTTCTGAAATGATTTTACGTAAAATACACGAATATTATAAAAATAAGGTTGACTAACGGCATCTTTTTTTGGTATAGTGTATCAGGAGACTTAAAGTCTACCCCAATAATAAAAAGAAATGAGAGGGAAATCCAGATGAAAAAAGTGATTCTTTCACTTGTCGCAATTGTTCTTGCAGCTGCTATGGTATTTTCATTTGCTGCATGCGGCGACAAAGAAGAACCTGAAACCACAGCTCCCGAAATAACTGATGCAGCAGAAGACGTCATTGTTGAGTCCGATGAGACAACAATTGCTGACGCAGAGGTTGCTACAGAAGAAACAACAGTTGAGGAAACAACGGTTGAAGAAACAACAGTCGAAGAGACAACAGCTGCTCCTACAGCTAAGGCTGACATCATTGCTCTCTACAACGAGGCAACAAAGAATGCAGTTGATGCAAAGCCCGGTTTCAAGAAGACAGTTACAACTGAACTCAATGACCTTAAAATGGGCGCACTTGCCAAGATAGATTTAGTCCGTGATACAGTCGGCGATTTCCTTGGTGAGGGAACAGAGACAATCTCCGCTGCAAAGGGCAAGAAGAGCGATGCTCTTAAGGCAAGCACACTTTCGGAGTCTGATGTTAAGGATGCAAAATGTGAGCTTTCTTCAGACGGTAAGTACTATGAAGTAACAATCACTGTTAAGAACGAGAAAAACCCCCTTAAGGATAAGAGCTCTCTTAACAAGTTTACAAACGATTACAAGGACATCAACGAGATGAGAGCAGGTCTTGAGGATGCAGGCGCTGCTGTTGAAACAATTGATATCACAGTTAAGTCCGCTACCGTTAAGGCAAAGATTGCTGCTGATACAAAGGAATTCAAATCTGTTGACTATGTAATCGATTCTGATGCTTACCTCACAAACGTTAAGTACACAATTGCTAAGGTTAAGGTTGTTACAGGTAACATCTACACAACAGTCAGCTATTCAGATTTCTCATATTAATAGCAAATAATTTTAAAAACGAAAGGAAATAAAATTATGAAAAAGTTATTAGCACTTCTCATGGCACTCGCACTTGTTTTCTCTCTTGCAGCTTGCGGCGGCAAGGAAGAACCCGAAACCACAACAGCTCCCGAAGTTACAGATGCAGTTGAAGACGTTGTTATCGAAGATGAAGAGACAACACTTGCAGACGTAGAGGCTGTTACAGAAGAAACAACAGTTGAAGAAACAACAGTTGAAGAGACAACAGCTGCAGCTGAAATGACAGCTGAAGAGTTCGCAGAGTTCTTCAATGCTGAAACAGCAAAGATCGCAAAGAGCGGTAAGTACGCAGCAAACAGAGAGTGTAAGTACACAAAGAACATCGATGTCGGTGGCGCAACAGATACACTTAACAGCATCATTCAGGGTATCGATAAGAACGCAAGCCTTGACTCTGTTGTCGGTGACTTCCTCGGTATCGGCACAAAGAAGGCTAATGTTCCCGCAGAAGATTTTGACGATGATTACAAGGTAAAGGCAGCTTCTCTCAAGGCTTCTGACCTTGGTTCATTCAAGGCTTCTGAAGGCAAGTACACATTCACACTTGCTAACGCTACAGATCCCAAGAAGACAGGCGCAACTCCCTTCTCAAGATTCACAAACGACTTCATCACACACGAAGAAGTAGTTGAAGGTATCGCAGGCTTCACAACAGCTATCAAGGTTAACAGCACAACTGTCAACTACAAGGATATCAAGGTTGAGGTTACTGTTGAAGAAGGCAAGATCACAAACATCGAGTACTCATATGCATTCGACGCTAAGCTTGCCCTCAAGGCTCTTATCGTTAACATCACCGGTACAGGTGCAGCTACAACAAGCGCAACATTCTCAGACATCAAGTATTAATTAATACTGAGTTTAATACTGAATAACTATTGCCTCCGTACTGATTCAGTGCGGAGGTTTTTTTATGCTCGGTAAATTATAAAAAAACAAGCAGCCACCAATGGCGACTGCTTGAAAATTATATTCCGTTTAGTTTTATTTGTTTTTGCCTTTGAGCTTGGTTGCTGCAACCGCAACCGTGCCGACTGCGGCTGCACCCATTGCAACTCTTGATGCAATTGTAAGTGCGATGCTCTGCTTGTCGTTAATCGTGCGCTTTATCGGTCCGAGGCAGGTGCATTTGAGACCGAAATCCTTGAATTTGAATACCTTTGTTCTGACATTTCTCGGGTTATCCTCGAATATATCCACAACTCTTACGCTGCTCTGACAGCCGTCAGTGTAACATCTGAAGCCTGCAGTTTTGCACTGACCCATCATAATGCCGTCAACAATGCAGGTGAAGTCGTTGAGATGGTCGTGACCGAAGAATGCGGCAACAACGTCACCGGTTTTCTTCCAGCTTTCAAACTGACCCTCGTGATACTGCGGCACACATGGGTCTTCACCGACATATCCTGCAACGACCTTTTCGTTACCGACAAATCTCTTGTTGCTTCTGAAACCGTGTCCTTTTACCGACTGGTAAAATTCCCAGGGCTTAGCTTCTCTGAGTGCCTGACTTTCTTCTGCAACGGGGATGTGCTGGAACAGCACTGCAGGTACGGGTTCGCCGCCGTTTTGCTCTTTGAGCTCAGCGGCTTTGCGCTCATACCATTCAATCTGGTCTTTATGTACCCAATCGTAAATTGAAACATTTGCGCTGGGGCATACGTTGTTTGAATCTATAAACCAGAGGTTTGCAACGGTCTTGTCGCTGTCGCTTGCCTGAATGGTGAGGTTGTAGTTAAGGTTACCTGTGATTTCAGGGTCATCGTTGAAGCAGAGTGAGTGTGGATTTGTGAGCAGTGCGTTTACTACAGGGCCTTCGTCACGGTCGTGCTCGTGGTTGCCAAGCACAGCGGCAAAGGGTATGCCGGCATCGGTAATCGGCTTGACGATTTTTGCGATCATTTCGTCGGGCATATCGTTACTGCAGTACATATCGCCCATAAATACTGCAAGGTCGGGCTTGAGCCTTTCTACCGCTGTCTTCATAAGCAGCTGCATATCGTTGAATTTTGCCTGATCATTCTCTGTATTAAATTCGTTTGATTCGTGCAGATCGCCGAAGCAGAGAACTCTGAATTTACCGTTGTTGAATTTAAGCTGTTTTTTCATATTATCTCCTTAGAGCGGCGGAAGTAATCCGAACTGTGTTTTTTATCGGATGATTTTCGCCTTATCTTTGTTAAAATACTCGCAAATCCGTTAAGGATTTGCTCCGCTTTGTGCCTTGATAAGCCAAAAATCTTCACGATAAAAAATCTACGACCTGAAAGCTGAAGATTTTAAAATGATTTTTGGCGATTGAGGGAGCAGGAAGGCTGACGCCTTTCAATCCCGAAACGCCGAAAAGCGTTGAAAAGAATCGCTTTAAGGCATAGTTCGGATTGCTCCCGTCACTCTAACCGAAAAGACCTTCAAACAGCGGAATATCAAAACCGAGCTGTGTGTTGTCATAATATCTGCCGATGTTGTTGAAGAAGCCTGCAATGAAGCTGATTACGTCAATAATCGGGTAGTACCACTTGGCAGGTGTTTTGTATGTGTGGCCGCCTTCGTTGCTTGTCTTTTCAATTGTTATGCTGCCTATTTCTTCACCGTCTTCTACGGTGTAAGATCTGATTACTATTGATTCGTTAGTGAAATCGATAAGATTGTATATTGTGTCTTCGGTCAGGTATGCGTGACCGATGTTTTCGCTCAGCTCAATATTATCGTCGTTGCGGGGGTTGTTGATTGAGCCGGATACCATATATACCGTGCCCTCTGCATTTTTTACCGTGCCGCCGTTTTCTGTTGCGGTAACGGTCTTGTTGTTGTACATTACGTTGGATATTGTGTAGTAGTGGCTGTGTCCGAGAAGGCAAAGATCAAAGCCGAATTCGTCGGCGATGGGTGCCCACATAATGCGAAGAAGCTCGTTTTCACTCTCGCGGCTGGGGATTCTGCCGCTGTAAAGGTCGTGGTGGAATACGGCAACTCTCCATTTTACATCAGGGTTGGCTTCTACAGCTGCCTTTACAAATCTGCGGTGGTCAGCCATACTTATGTTGTTGCTGTCAATCATAAAGAACAGTACATCGCCCTTTACAAACCAGTAATCTGTACCGACGTATGATTTGAGGTTCATTTTTGCCGTGTTGGGCTGGAATGTGAAATATCTGTAATCAACACTCTTACGGTCGTGGTTACCGATAACTGTTGCAAAGGGGATTGATTTGATATATTCGGGCGCACAAAGACCGGTATATTCGTCGCGTAATCCGTCGCTGGCCTGGTCGCCTGCAGAGAGGATGAGGTCAACTGTCTTTCCGCCTGCAAATGCCTTTGTGACACCTGCTGTAAGTGTTTTATTGAATTTGCCTGCTGTGTCGCGGATGCTGTTTTCTTCATATTTGTCACCGGATATATGAATATCTGTCATATACATTGCGGTGAATGACTTGTCGCCGTCAACTGAAAAAGTGTATGTTTTGCTCTTCCAATCACCCGATTTGCAGTAATATGCGTATGTTGCAGGACCCTTGAGACCGCTGATAACTGCACCGAGGCGGTAATCACCCTGAGGTGTGGCTTTCGCAGTGGTGCTGAATTTCCCGATTTCACGGCCGAGTGAATCAAACAGCACAACCTCGCCCTTATCTGCTTTGCTGTACCACGAAACGTATCTTTCGCTTTCGTTGCTGCCGGGTGTGAGCATAACGGCTGCTTCAATCTGCTCTGTAGCCGCGGCATAATACTCGTTCCATATAACATCCGAAACCGACTGAGCATTTGCCGAAAATGATGCTGCACAGGTGAACAGCATCACAAGAGCCATTATAAGTGCAGAAAATCTGCGCGTTTTTTTCATTGTTTTTTCATCCTTTCGTGACGATACTATCGTCGGATTTTATAATAGAATATTATATTACTTTTATTAAATGCTTGTCAAGAATAATGAAGGCTCGTCGGTAAAATTTGTTCTGTGTGTTGACCTTTTATAATTTTATGTGGTAAAATTGACGGAGAAAAAAGTCAGACAGGAGAGTGTGATTATGCACGATTTCAAACCTATACTCAGATTTGTTGCCTCAAGTGATATTCACTACAACCGTGAAGATCCTTCAAGGCTGAAAAATTATGAAAGAGGCATTGCTCTTGCTTACGATTATGCGGCAAGCCAGGAATATAATAAGCTCGATGCTCTTTACGTTGTCGGCGATTTTACGGACAGCGGCAGTGACGATCAGTTTGAGGATTTCAGAAAAACTCTCGATACCTGCGTAAGGCCCGAAACAAAATGGATGCTCACAATGGCAAGCCACGAGTACTTTTCGGAAGGTGGCGAAGAAGGCGCCCTTGAAAGACTTGACAGAATTATGAAGCAGAAGCCCGACAACCATGTTGTTATCAACGGCTTCCACTTTATCAGCGTCACCACAACACGCGGCTGTAAGTTCAGCGATGAAAAGCGCGAGTGGATCAAGAAGGAGCTTGATATTGCCGCAAAGGATGATCCCTTCAAGCCGATTTTCTTCTTCCAGCATCCGCACATTCAGGGCACGGTTTACGGCAACGTTTACTGGGGTGAGGACGAAATAACCGATATTCTTATGAATTATCCGCAGATTATCGATTTCTCGGGTCACTCACACGCACCCGTAAATGATCCCCGTTCAATTCATCAGCAGCATTTTACCTGCGTCGGTACAGGCAGCTTCAAGTATTTTGAGCTTGATGAGTTTGACAAGGTCTACGGCACGGTTCCGCCCAACGAGAAGAATGCCGCACAGTATATTATCGTTGAAGCTGATGCAGCAGGCAGAGTTCTTATCAAGCCTTATGACGTTATTACAGAGCGTTTCTTCGGCTACGAGTGGCTTATCGAAACACCGTGGGAGCCTGACAGCTTCAAGTATACCGATGCTCGTTATCTCACCGATGTAAAACCCTATTTTGCAGATGGCGCAAAGCTTGAGTTCAAGGTGGAAGGCGACAGCGTTACTGTTGAATTTGACCAGGCAAAGATTGATGAAGACCGTATCAACGACTATAAAGTTACCATCCGACGCAAGTCTGACAGAGCAATCGTCAAGCAGGTCTGCTTTTGGTCAAGATACTATCTCAACGATATGCCTGAAACAATCAGTCAGAAGATCGAAGAGCTTGAAAAGGGCGAATATATTGCCGAAATTACCGCACGCGGTTTCTGGAATAACAAATCCGCAAATAAGCTTGTCGGCGAATTTACCGTATAATTGATATTTACCTCCCTTTCTGCATATCATTTTCAGAAGGGGAGGTGTTTTTATGCTTTCTGAAGTGCTTAAGTCAGTGTTTCTCGGTATTATTGAGGGTGTAACGGAGTGGTTACCCGTCAGCAGCACGGGTCATATGCTGCTTGTTGATGAGTTTCTCACCCTTGATGCAAGCGATGAATTTAAAAGAATGTTCTTTATTGTAATTCAGCTCGGTGCAATTCTGGCTGTTACTGTTTTGTATTTTCGCAGGATGCTTCCGATTGAATTTAATAGTGGATTGAGAATAAAAAAGCAGACTGTTTCTGTCTGGCTGAAGGTGGCTGTTGCTTGTGTTCCGGGTGCAGTTGTTACTTTGACGGCTGGTGACTTTGTCGATTCTTATCTTCATACACCTCAGGTTATTGCCTTTGCGCTCATATTTTACGGCCTTGTTTTTATCTTTGTTGAATCAAGGCTCAGGGGCAAAACTTTAAGGGTAGAAACGCTTGAAGAAATATCGTTTCGTGATGCTTTTATAATCGGTCTGTTTCAGGTGCTTTCAATAATTCCCGGCACGTCACGCTCGGGCGCAACGGTTATCGGTGCGCTGCTTATCGGCGTTCCGAGGGTTGCGGCGGCTGAGTTTACGTTTTTTATGGCTGTGCCCGTAATGCTCGGTATGAGCTTAATTGAAGTTATCCGCTTCGGCTTTAATGTTACGGCAGGGGAGGCGGCAATACTTGTTTCTGGTGCCGCTACAGCTTTTGCCGTGTCGCTCATAACCGTGCGTTGGCTCATTAAATACGTCAGCAAAAAAAGCTTTACTGTGTTCGGCTATTACAGAATTTTGCTTGGTGCAGCTGTGCTGATTTATTTCGGTGCTGATATTATCATTTGATTTCAAATTTGAAAAATACTTAAAATCCCTCTTGATTTCTTTTGCATAGTGTGTTATTATATTCGAGCATTAAGCACACTTGCAAAAGTGAATATGGGGGTATAGCTCACTTGGGAGCCCAAAGCACTCAGAAACGCACCCCGCGAAAAACTTAATAAATAAATTACTCAGTGTGCCCTTTTATGGGGGCGTAGCTCAGCTGGGAGCCAAAAGCACTCAGAAACGCACCCCGCAAAAAACTTAATAAATCAATTACTTAGTGTCCTCAAACATGGGGGTGTAGCTCACTTGGGAGAGCGCTTGAATGGCATTCAAGAGGTAAGGGGTTCGATCCCCCTCATCTCCACCATCGGACACTAAGTAATATTTTTTTGCCCACTTTTAAAGTGGGTGTTTTTGTTTTCGTTGGGTTACTACTTTGGGTTTGTTGAAATATTCATATGTATATGGTATAATAAATAACATAGTAGTTAATTGAAGTAAGGTGAGCCTAAGTTATGGCAGAGAAGAAATATATAATTGATAATGCCGAACTGATGGCAGAATGGAACTGGGAAAAGAATAATGAACTGGATTTTGACCCTGAAACATTAACCTTTGGAAGTAATAAAAAAGTGTGGTGGAAATGTCAAAAAGAACACGAATGGCAAGCATCAATAAAGGAAAGAAATAATGGGTGTGGATGCCCATATTGTGCAGGTAATAACGTTTTAAAAGGTTATAATGATTTACAGACACTCAACCCCGATTTAGCAAATGAATGGAATTTTGAAAAAAACGACGGTTTAACACCTATGGATGTAACACCTGGTAGCCATAAAAAAGTATGGTGGAAGTGTAGCAAAGGACATGAGTGGCAAGCAACAATTAGCAATCGAAACAGAGGAAGCGGATGCTCTTATTGTGCAGGCAAAAAAGTACTAAAAGGATATAACGATCTTGCTACTTTTTATCCCCAAGTTGCAACTGAATGGAATTATAAAAGAAATGGAGAACTTACCCCTGCAACTGTTACGTTTGCAAGCAACAAGAAGGTATGGTGGATATGTAAAAAATGTGGCGGTGAATATGAGTCGTATATAAACAATCGAACTCGAAAAGGTGTTGGTTGCCCTTATTGTGCAGGGCAAAAAGCCCGCGCCGGTCATAACGATTTGCAAACAATTTCCCCTGATTTGGCGGCTGAGTGGAGTAAGAAAAACACAATTAAGCCGACCGAGGTTACAGCACATTCGAATAAAAAAGTATATTGGGCTTGCCCACTTGGTCATGATGATTATTTGATGTCAATCAAGCAACGTAGCAATAGGCAGGGCTGCCCTATTTGTGCACAGCAAAGTCAAACATCGTTTCCTGAACAAGCGATTTATTTTTACCTCAAGCAAGCCTTTCCTGATACTGTAAACAGATATATATTCGACGGACGAGAAATTGACATATTCATTCCATCCAAAAATATTGGCATTGAATATAACGGTTATTTCTCACACAAGAAAAAGACAGAAAAAGATATGCTTAAAAAGGCATTCTTCGAATCTATTGGCATTACTTTATTTGTTGTAAAGGAATACAAATATGCAGAAGAAAAGGAAAATGCAGACTTTTATATTCATGAGCGAACCACTTTTAACAACTTAACTCATCTTATCGAGAATATTCTCAAATCCTTAAATATTGATATTTCTGTCGATGTGGATTGCTCAAGAGATGTCATTTTTATTAAAAATCAATATGTTATCTTGCGTAAAGAAAATAGCATTGCTGCTGTAAGACCCGATTTGGTTAGCAGGTGGGATTATGAAAAAAACGGATCTATAACTCCAGAAATGGTCACACTTGGAACCGGTCAACGGTTTTATTGGAAATGTAGAATATGCAATAGATCATATTTAGCATTGCCAAGCAAAATTGCTGAGGGAAGCGTATGTTCTAAGCATCGCAATCTTTTAAAATATGAGGGCAATGATTTAGCAACAAAACACCCTGAATTACTCAAATATTGGGACTATGAAAAAAACGATGTTGAACCGTCCGAAATATTCGGTGGTGGCGAAAGGGTTGTATATTGGAAGTGTGAAAAAGGACATAGTTACACTAAGTCAATATTAAAACATATTCGAGGCGAAGGTTGTCCAATTTGTGCCGGGAAAAAAGTATTAGAAGGTTTTAACGATCTCTTATCGCAAAATCCAGAACTTGCTAAAGAATGGGATTATGAGTTAAACAATTGTAAGCCAAATGAGATTCACTATAATAGTCAATCAAAGAAAATACATTGGATTTGTTCTGTCTGCGGTCACAAGTGGCAGTATAAGGTAAGCAACAGAAAAAATTGTCCCGAATGCGAACGTAGAAAGAAGCAAATCAATGTATATGATGCAAATGATTTGTCTTTTGTAGGCGCTTTTGATGGAATTAAATCTTTGTGCGAACATCTTGGATTGGATTATAAAAAACAGCATGGTAACATATCCTCTGTTTGTACTCGTAAACAAAAAACTCTAATGGGGAAATATGTTTTAAGACATGCAAACGATGATGAATTTGGTGAAAAATAAAATTAACTTTTAATAATGAAAAACTCCGAGTAGAATTCTATTACTCGGAGTTTCCTATATTTACGCCACCTTATCTATTCCCGCTATGAACTGCTCAAAGTCAATATTAAACTCAACTTTCAACTTATATCCTCTGTAAACTTCCACCCGTTTAATCAGGCAGTTTACAATCATTTTCTTCTTTTCAAAGCTTGCTTCGTCATAAAGCTCTGCCCAAGAAATCAGTTCATCAAAGCTGTCGGATAAGTTTTTGAGAACACTTTCACCGTCTGCAACATCCTTTTCAGCATCACCACATAAATCAAAAAGTCTGCCGCACTCTTTTTCAGATTCTGCAATCAGTTCCGATAGAGTATCAGCCGAAAAAGAACTCTCACCCTTGATTGATTTAACAACTTCGGATTTCAGAATGGTGAGATTTTCAAACTCTTTGCTGTAAGCTGTCTTTAACATAGAGTACCTTGCTTTTCTTGCTTCAAGCTCGTTAGCGTATCGTGACATAATAACATCATTTTTCGATACACCTTTCATTTTGCTGAAAATGTCACGGACAATCTCATCAATCAAATCATCAAGAATATGCAGAGTGTAACCCGACTGACCGTCACATTCTGTTTGCTTTCTGCTTTTGCCGTAGCAAGCATATCTGATTCGTTTTGTTGTATCAACAGAGCCGTCTTTTCTTTTACGGTATCTTCCGCTTGTTGTTAGATTCAGCCTTGAACCGCAATGCCCACAGTAAATATTACCGGATAAAAGTGACTTACCTTTTGTATTAAGGGGTACTGTAGGATTTTCTTTCTTCCTGTCCGAACGCTCTTTCATAATCATCAATGCTCTTTCAAACTGTTCAGGCGGTATTATCTGCAGTTCAGGTATAACCTCCGAACGGGAATCACCACTACGAAGTACTCCCGTATAAGTTAGGTTGCATAGAATACCTCTTATAGTATCTTTCTGATTTGCTTTTAGTTCAGACATTATGTTGAACACTGTATCGTTATCAAGCTCACCTTCTTCAGATAATCTTCGCAAACGTTGCGCTTGCGGAAATGATGGTGTTACCTCATCGCTGTCATACATCGCATAAACCATTTGCTGTTCTTCGGGTGTTAGATACGAAAGCTCAACCGCAGGTCGCATTGCAATTCTGCTTTCGTCAACGAGGCTAAGTAGTTCAGAGATAAGATATGTCAGACGGATATAGTGTCGGATTGTTTCTCGACTGTCACCGCTTTGTTCGGATAACTTTTGAATTGATGTTTCACCCTTTAACTTCTGCAACACTGTTGCAGAAGTCGGCTCATCCAAATCGGTTCGGTAACCTTGTCGTTTCATTGCATCGAGTTTCAATTTGTAGGCGATGCCTTTTTCGCTCGGCAGGATATGTTCACGGTGGCAAAGGTTAGAGTCAATCATCGCAACCAACGCTTCATCATCAGATAAGTTGTTGATGAGAACGGGTGCAGCTTCGTAACCGAGCTCGTTAAGAATTTGCAAGCGGCGGTTGCCACATACAATCTCATATTCGTTTGTGTCGGGTAGTTGTCTTATGACAATCGGGCTGAGTAAACCGAACTGACTAATGCTCTCACGAAGCTTCTGCATATCTTCATCCTCCTTGACGGTGAACGGAGAGTTAGTCATCGGTTTAATCAAATTAATTTTTACATTGTCCATTGTTACTTTATTTTCAAATACTTTCACAAAAATAATCCTTCCTTTGTTTTAATTTTTCTTTAAGGGTTTCAGGGAACTATCCCTGACAAGCGAATTTGGCCGTACAGATTCAGTGCTTGTTGAGACTTGAAAAGTCGAAACAAGCATCTGTGGCTACAAATTCAGTGCTTGCTAAGACTGATGACACAGCATCAAAAAGTCTTGGCAAGCGGATTTGAATATACAAATCCATTGCTCGTTAAGACAGATGCCATTTATTTTTTGCTGTTGTGATTTCTCAACTTATGTTTTTGTTTCTTCGCAAACTCACTTGCAGCAGAGCGTCGTTCTTTACTATACGGTTCTGTGAGTCTGAAATAAAATCTTCCTTTCTCAATCTCAAACATCAGTCTTCCGTCTTCGGAATCGTCAACCAACTTACACAAGTCCGGATGTTTTTCGGAATATGCCGACAGACGATTTTTTAAATCCGTGTTGTAGGTCGACACTATGATAATCGGACTTGCTTCATCAAAAAATATCTCGGTTGTCTTTTGAGATTTCTTCAAACCTGTTTTCAAAACATAAACCTCCTTTCCAAAAAACATTTTTCAAAAGGCGGCTTTTTTGAAAGATTTTTCATAACTGAACAACTGTAAAAAGAACGTTTCATCCGACGGAAACTTTTAAACGATGCAGCTATAAATCAAACACTCTCCAATTTGATTTCTGCATTTTTTACAGTTCTGAAATTAATTTGAGCAAAACAAAAAAGCCGTCACACAGACAGCATCAATCGGCGGGAGCATCGCTCTCGCTTTTACAAATGATGTCTTATGTAACGGCTTTGAAATCTTAAAATAATCTCAAAGGCATACTGTTTTCTAATCACGCATCACCGGAAGCATTCGCCACGTACAGTATCAACAAAGGTGAGGAGTGCGATAATTTTCTCTTAGCATATCGCCGGCCTTAGGCGGATTCATATCCACAATCAATTACATCGTTATTCAATTGTCAAAAATAATTTTAACATACTATACCACATGGAACATTTGTTTGTCAATAGACTTTTTAAAAACTTGTATCGCTTGTCAGAAATATTAGTGTGTGCTAAAATACATCCATACACCAGTGAACATAAAATGTCAGGAATTTTTGTGTCGTCATCTTTATAATGAAATCACACAAAGGGGTGAGCAATTTGGATTGGGTTACAGGTATACAGAATGCAATAAATTATGTTGAAGAACGCCTTACCGATGAAATAGACTTTGATTTAATATCAAAAGAAGCGGCTTGTTCGAGCTTTTATTTCCAAAGGATTTTCAGTATACTATGCGGAATTACTCTTGGTGATTACATAAGAAGCAGACGTCTTACACTTGCCGGTAATGAGCTGTGTGCAACTGATACAAAAGTAATTGATATAGCATTGAAATACGGTTATGAAAGTCCCGAAAGCTTCACAAGAGCATTTACAAAGTTTCACGGCATAACTCCATCTGAAGCTAAAAAGGATGGCTCAAAACTCAAATCCTTTTCTCGCCTTTCTGTGAAAATCACATTAATCGGAGGCAATATCATGGACTACAAAATCATTGAAAAAGATGCATTTGACATTATCGAAAAAGTGGAAACACATACTGTTGATAATTCTGAAAATGCCAAGAGCATTCCTGATTTTTGGACTCGTTCACACAAAGACGGAACAGTAAAAATGCTGACAGAATTAACAATAGACAGAACTTTTATTTTCGGGGTGTGCTACGGAAATCATTCTGAAGATGCAAAGACATTTGATTATTCAATTGCAGCTAATTGCGATAGCAACACAGCAATTCCTGAAGGTTTCAGAAAAAACAGTATTCCTGCAAGAACGTGGGCTGTGTTTGAATGTAAGGGTGCTATGCCGAATGCAATGCAGGATATGTGGCACAAAATTGTTTCAGAATTCTTCCCGACATCAGGTTATGAGCCTACCTATGAAATGGATATTGAAGCTTATACCGAAGGAAATATGAGTAGCCCCGAATACCGTAGTGAAATATGGGTGCCGGTTGTAAAGAAATAAAAATTATCGCAATGACAAAATCCATACAAGTTGATGAAAATCTTCTTGTATGGATTCGACTTTTTTAAATCAACTAATTATAAAGATTTTACTAATAGTCACTCCCGTGTTATAAACTCAATCCCATTTCTTTCATTTTCTTTATCAATCTTTTTGCACGGAACATCAGATAATCGTGTCCCATTTCACCCAAGAGAATATACCAATTCAGCTCGTTGCACAGAGCATAAAGTTCGACCTTTAAATCGCAGTATTTTGAGGTTGGATTTCTCTTTTTATACTCATCATAGAGCTTCAGCTTTTCGCCAAAACCGAGTGTCAGGCAGAAGATCTCATATTCGGGTTCTGCCCACAGCATATCAAACGGGTCAACCGCACCTGCAAGCTCAGATTTCCAAAAATCAATTATCAGATTCGGCATCCAGAAATCACCGTGACAAAGGCAAGCGGTGTTGTTGGTAACGCTGAATATTTCATCGAAATTCTTGTTGATAAGTTCAACCGCTTCCATAATCTCGGCTTCAATCTCGTTTTTCTCAAATTTCGCTTTCGTAAAAGCATAAATATCAACAAAATAATCTTTGTAATACTCCGCCCAAGTGTCATAAACGGGATTGTCGTATTTGCCGAACTTGTCGTTATGCACGCTTTGTGCATTCATAAGAGCATCAATAATGCTGTTTCTGAGCCGTTTCCGTGACGGAACAAATGCAAGATATTTGCTCTTACCGCTCATTCCTTTTATGTAATCCATACCGAGATAAACGGTGTCATTTTCACGGTAGATGAAATAGGTTTTCGGAACTTTATATGAAACCTTGGGAGAAAGAAAATCAAGCATATCCTTCTCTTTGCAAATTGCATCATAGAATTTGCTCGTTTTAACTGCAATTTCATAAGGCTTGGTTGTGATTTTTACAAGATAAACGCTTCCGCTTGCACCCTTGCCGACAGCACGGATTTTGTTTACCGTTGTATTCATTTGGTTTTCAACAACCGATTTGATTAAATCTGTATTCATAGAAAATATCCTTTTATATCAAAATAAATCCCATCAGCAGACCGCCTGCAAATCCGGAAATATGCTCCCAAGCGGTTGCTTTGCCCATAAACATTCCGCCGACTGTGTAGATAGCTAAAACAATCAATGCTATTGTCGGTACGGGAGAAAAGAAAACAGTTCCGTTTTTAACGGCAAGCATAACAAATACTGCAATCAGACCGTAGATACCCGTTGATGCACCTTCGCCCTCGTGAAGTTTAAAGACAAAAGCCATATACAAACCTGAAATGAGTGCAGAGCCGATAAAACAGAGTGCGGTTTTAACTGCACCGAGCTGTGATTCAACAGCATATCCAACAATGAGTGTTGCGGTTATATTTGAAATGATGTGCCACATTCCTATATGGAGAAGCGATGACGACACCAGTCGCCATACTTGTCCTCTTTTGATTTTCTTTTCGGACAGATGTAAAGCGTGGTTTATGTAGCCTTTGTTGTGTCCCGACCACAGTTTTTCTTTAAGTGTTACTGTTGCTGTTTTGGGGATGATAATAAAGTTATCAAGTATGAAGATTATAAAAATCAACGCACAAAAAGTTATTGTAAATATCGGCATGGCAATTCTCCTTTTGTATTTTGCAGCTGATTATAATTTAATTTTATCAACATAACAATAATTTGTCAAAAGCTTTTTAAGAACCTATCACAGCCTCTTTTCATCCTCTTTACGCTGTTTGTTTGAGCGGATTGCGTGGGGTATTCCGAAGCCGAGAGAGCCGCCGATGATTGCACCGATGAGCATAAACAGCCACCAGAGAGGATTTTTCTTTTCTTCCTCTTCTTCGGTATCGGCTATAACAATTTTTTCTTCGATAACTGTTGATACATCAACTGTTTCGGTGTAGATTTCGCCGAAATCATCTTCATAACTTATTGTAATTTCACCTTCAACCTTACCGAGAATTTCATTGCTGACACGAAGATTAATGCTTCCCGTTTTGCTTTCGCTCTGAAGAATTTCACCGACAAGAACCGTGCCGCCGCTGTCAAGACCTTTGACGTCAACATCAATCATTGCATTATGAATTGTGCTTTTGCCTGTGTTCATAAGATTTATACTGACGGTTACGGTTTCGCCCTGAATTGATTTTGACGGAAGCTTTGCGGAATCATATTTCAACATCACGCTCTGTTTGATATTGACTCTGATGGTATCGCTTGCGGAATAACCCGAATGATTTGAGTCCTCGTATTCCATTGAAAGAGTCAGCGGATGTTCGCCCGTTTTTGCCGTGTGAACGGCGGTCAGTCCGACAGTCCATACATAAGTGCCGTTTGCTGAAATACTTTTTACATAAGCGGTACCCATTCCATCCGTTTTGAGTTCACCGCTTTCATCGGCAAGTGAAAGCTTTATGTTGCTTACCGCCTTTGACGGACTTGTATTTTTGATTGTGATGCTCACATTTCTGCTTTCGCCGGGAATGATACTATCATTTTCAACGGTATAACCCGTAACCATAAGTCGGGGTTGAGAGGTATCTTGCGGTGCGGTAGTTGTTTCAATTTCTTTTTTACCGATTACGTTGAGATTGATTACATCAGATGATGAGCCGCTGCCTGCTTCACTTTCAAATTCACACATTATGTTTACAGCGTGATTGCCGTCTGCGGCAGTTTCTGAAATCTTGACATCAAGATCCCACGTTACGGATCTTTTTGCATTAAGTCTGTCAACATAACCCGACGCTACACCGACAGGAACAATATCTCCGCTTGAATCGGAGAAGGTCAGCTTCATATTATTTACATAATCGGTTTTGCTTTTATTTGTGAGTGTGATTGAAATTTTTGCCGTGTTACCTGCTTTGAGTTCACCATCGGTTTTATAATCCGTAACCATAACTTTCGGCTGTGAGGGTAATTCCTCTGCGAAAGCTGTGGTCAGCGGTACAAAGCAAAACAGCAAACACATAATTAAACTGAATATTTTTTTCATAGAAATTATAACTCCCTGATATTCTCAACAATGCTGTTCTTCATTTCCTTTTTGATTTTTGCGTAAAGGTTTATACTACAAATCAGGAAAAGGACGGCGATAATCAGCATTGCCTGCCACATTTCAAAGGTAAGGCTCTGGTCTTTGAAATACGCAACAATTGCGATATGACCGATTATATAACCGACGAAGCCTGTCGAGCAGCCCCACACAAACATTGAAAGAAGCTGGCGAATATACGATTGCGTAATTTCTTTTGCGGATGCACCGACAGCTCGCAATGTGCCTATTTCACGCTTGCTCTCTCTTATCTTTGCGGTAAGTGAATTATTGACAATGCTTGCGCAGATTGAGAAGAAGAGAACAACTATTGAAAGCAGACAGATAAACAGCGTCTGTATGCCTTCGCGTGCATCTTGGTTTTGCTCAAATCCCGAATAATAGCGGAAATTAGTTCCCGAAACAAGGCTGTTAAGGAAGGCACTTGCAAGCTCATCCGTCTCTTCTGTGACTTCGCTTTTGGAGTCGATCAGCAATTCCTCATACGGCAGATTTATTCCTGTTATCGCATCCAGACCTTGAGTGGTGGTAACTACGTTGAGTTCATCGTGACAGCTCATATAATCGCCAAAAGAAAATGGGGAAACAATTGCTCCGATTTTGACTTCTTTTTCATTTATTGTAACATTACCAAACTCTTCTTTGCCCTCTTCGGTATAACTGAAGTTGGTAGCTTCTGAGCTGAGCATTTTCAGTTTGAGTTTATCTCCCGCCTTGTAATCAAGGGTTGTCAGAGCAAAAATCTCTCTTTTATCTCTGTAAAAGCTATCGGGTAAATTGTCCACATCATTAATTCCGTACACATATAAAGAGCCGTCTTTATTCAGTATGAAATCAAAACCTATTCTTCTGGGTGCTACAAGAATTATTTCTTCGCCCGAATTGAGCTTATCAATATTGATTTTGCCGTCGATTATTTCAAATCGCTTAAGATTTTTATCAAATAATATTTCATCAAAAGCCTTAATCTCAGACCGAAACAGCTCTTTTTCTGTTTTGGCGGCAGATTTAAGTGCTGTATACTGTTCGTTTTCGCCTTCAACAAACCAATATTTTTTAAGTGTTTCAACATCCCTTTTCTCTTCTTCTAACAGCGCCGACAGACCGTTATCGTGATTTATGGTATATCGAATTCCCTGCCAGGAAAGAGAGAGCAACTCCATATAATCGGAATATTCCTCAGTTTCTATAAATGAGAGGTAGCTTTTACTTCCGTACATTGAACCGAAAAGCGGAAACGAGGCAAGCTCATTAAGTTCAGCAGAAGTAATGCCGCCCGTAAGATTCGGCATATTCACAAAATTTGACGACATAGGATAACCGCCACGAGTTACTTTATAATCTCCGATGTTATAAACATCCCAACCCGAATTGTTAAGCTCTGTTTTCAGTATAGAAAAGCCGAAGCAGGTGAGCAGAATCGTGAGTGCAAGAATAATGCTGACACCTATTTGCTTTGCCTTATAGAATTTGATACTGCGCTTTGCAAGGAGCTTTGGTGCATTGAAAACCTTTTCCTGCTTGATTTTCTTGCGCTTCATTTTGCGGCTTAAATCTATATTTCGTATTGCCTGCATCGGCGAAACACGTGCAGCAAAATAAAGCGGAATAAGCGCAGAAAGCATAACGCAGGCAACACTTACAATCGTTGTGCCGATAAGAACAAACGGGTCAGGCAGGAAGATAAAGCTGCCGCCCATTAATTCTGCAAATAGCCAAACAGCGAAATAAGAAATCGCGACGCTTACGGGTGCGCAGATGAGAGTAATAATAAATGCCTCTCTGCCGAAAATATTTATAATTTGCCGCTTGGTTGTGCCCACGGCACGAAGCAAGCCTATCTGACGGCGGCGTTCCTGAAGGTTGGTTGTAAATGCGTTTATGATTCCCATACAAGAGGCTAACAACAGCACAACAGCAAGCACGGCAATAACCGAAACACTGGTGAAAATTGCAAGTGTTGAGCTGTACCACTCAGCAACGTGAATCATACTTCTTGAAACAGTTTCTTTCGGGTTGAGTTTTTCGTAAACGTCTGACAAAAAGTATTCGTTTAAGGGTGAAACATCGTAGGTGTTGCCAAATTCATCAGTCTTTTTTATTGATTCATCTATGGCTTCTTCGGTGGGGTTATAGTACAGTGCTATGTTTTCTTTACCGCCTGCACCAAGTGGCTCTTTTTCGCTTACAAATGCTGCAGCCATCGGAGCATTTTCGGGTCCCATACCGTTAAAATTTTCAATATGGGCACGCTTGTCTTCGAGAATGCCTACAAGCTTATATGTTTTTTCGTTAGCTTGCGGTAAATATGCTTCACCGTCTGCCGTAAGAACGGAGAGTGTAATCTCATTACCTGCCTTCGGTTCAATTCCGAGCCTTATCGCAGCATCAGCTTCAAGGGCGATTTCACCCTCGTTTTCGGGGTATCTGCCTTCAAGTACGGTTACGTAGTAAAGCTGTTTTGCATCTTCATCCAGCCACGCAATCGGTGTGCCTTTGTCCTGCTTTTCTTCGTCGGTATAGCCGTAGCCGATAATATGACCGTAGCCGTATTGCTCTATATAACCGTCCTTTTTGCCTTGCTCAATATCTATATAGTCCTTGGGCTGATAAAAATATCCCCAAAAATTTCCGGATTCACGGCGTGCCTGCTCTTCTCTTGAGCTTTGAAAGCACGATATAAAGAACAGTGTTCCGCTTGAAAAAATCATTGCAAGCAGTATGCCGATTATCATTAAGGTGTACTGCTTTTTTCTTGTTTTGAGATTACCTACCGCCAGCCGGTTGACGGTTAAGGTTTTATGTTTTTTCATTGTTTCTTCCTCACTTTTAAGATTCTCTTTCTGGTACTTACAGATTCTTTGAATCTCTTACAATCCTGCCGTCTTCAATGGTTATAATTCTTTCCGCCTGTTCGGCAACGTGCAAATCGTGAGTAACAAGAATAAGTGTGATGCCGAATTCCTTGCCGACATATTTGAGCAGAGAAAGCACTTCTCTGCCGCTTTTGCCGTCGAGGTTACCTGTAGGCTCATCGGCAAAGAGAATGGAGGGTTTGTTTGCGAGTGCACGGGCGATTGCGATTCGCTGCTGCTGACCGCCTGAAAGTGCAGACGGCAGGTGCTCAAGTCTGTCCTCAATGCCGAGCATATCAATAACACGTTTTATATATTTTTCATCAACCTTTTTGCGGTCAAGCATTACGGGCAGAACAATGTTTTCATAACCTGTCAGTTCCTGAACGAGGTTATAAGCCTGAAACACGAAGCCGAAGCGTCTGCGGCGAAGAACGGAAAGCTGATTATCGTTATAACCCGAAAGCTTTTTGCCGTTATAGATAACATCGCCGCTTGTGGGGTTTTCAAGACTGCTCAGAACATGAAGAAGTGTTGATTTGCCCGAGCCGCTCGGTCCGGTGATCGCACAGAATTCACCCTGCTCAAAAGCAACAGTTATTCCGTCAACGGCATTAACAATATTTTCACCGCTTAAATATTCTTTTCTTAAATCTACACATTCGATGATATTCATAAAATTGCTCCTTTGCATCTTTGATGACCTTATTATAAGACCTTAATCTTTCAATTTGGTGACAATAACCTTACAATTTCGTAAGATAAGAAAAAATCCGAAGAAAATCTTCGGACTTTACATTTTTAAATTTGCATTTATAATCGGAAAACACGCTGTAATCTTCAAGCCGTCTTTGCCGTTTTCGGCAGTAACAGTTGCGTGATGCTTTTCAAAAATCGCCTTTGAAATTGCAAGACCTATGCCTGCACTTTCGGGGGAAGCATTATCTGCACGGTAAAAACGGTTGAACAAAAGCGGGAGCTGTTCTTTCGGCACTCCGCCGCCGTTATCTTCAATAATGAGCGTGACAGAGCCTTCGTTTTGTGAAACGGAAACAGTAATTCTGACATCGGTTATGGTATGTTCACACGCATTTTTTATGATGTTTCCGATTGCTTCAATCATCCATTCCTTGTCGCAACGGAAATCAGCTGTGCCGTTGATAATGAATTCTTTTTCAGGGAACAACGGTTTAAAATTGCCGATAATTTCACCAACGATTTCATCAAGACTTTGCTCAATAAATTTCATTTCATATGCATCGCTTTTAATTTTCTCAAGCCTTAAAAGATTAAAAACAAGGCTTTCCATTTTCGCAATCAGTTGGAGTTCTTTTTCCGTGTAAGCGGTTGGTGTTGAGCTCTGCTCCATTTCACAGTAAAGGCGAAGTCCTGCAAGCGGAGTTTTAAGTTGATGTGAAATATCCGCAACAAAATCCGCGTTGCTTTTTGCCTGCGATGCCGAGTTGCTTTTTTCAAGAAGCAACAGATTTTCAAGCTCGGCAACGGCATTCTGAAGCCTTGCAAAATTGCTGTCAGCAGTGCTGTATTCAGTCTTTTCTCCGCCCTCAACAAAGCTTTCAATGTTTTCTTTGAGATTATTTATCTGCTTGTTTTTTCTTGCGTTCAATACAATTAAAATTATTGTTGCAACAACAAAAACAACAGTTATACAAATTAAGAAAGTAATCATTTTGAATCCTCCCATCTGTATCCGATACCTCTTACGGTGATAATGTGACCGCTTCCGATTTTGTCACGCAGACGGCTCATATGAACTGAAAGAGTGTTGTCGTCAATGTAGTTTCCGTCGCTGTCCCAGATGTTCTGCAGAAGCTGTGAACGGGTAACGATAATTCCGCTGTTACGGATAAGCACGGAAAGAATCTGAAATTCCGTGGGAGTTACGAAAATATTTTTTTCGTTTTTTCTGACAGACATATTGAGAGTGTCGATTGTTATATCATCACTGTTGTAAACCGTGACAGCCGATGTTCTGCGGAGCAATGCACGGATTCTTGAAAGCAGTTCACGGAGCTTGAACGGTTTTGTGACGTAATCATCCGCACCTGCATCAAGTCCACGCACAATCTGAATCTCATCATCGCAAGCTGTCAGAAACAGAACGGAAACATTATTGCCTGCCGCACGAAGCTCGGTGCAAAGCTCAAGACCGTTGCCGTCGGGGAGCATAACATCAAACATAATTAAATTGAAAGAGAAAAATTTCATCAGCTCACGGGCTTTCATACAGTTATCAGCACTGATAACCTCATAACCTTCGCCTTGCAAAACTTCGGTAAGTCCGTCACGCAAAAACGAATCATCCTCAACGAGCAATATCCTCTGTTTCATAATTTCACCTGCCTATGTTAGTTGCCTGAATACATTTTTATTATATAAGTTTTCCGTTCTTATTTCAACACAAACTATCTTACGATTTCGTAAGAATATGGAATGATAAACAATAAATATAAAATGGCATTTGTCTTAGCGAGCAATGGATTTGTGTGTACAAATCCGATTGTTAGGGTTTTCACGCCCCTAATACCCCGCAGAAAAACAGAAATAAAAAAATCAGGTACAATAGGAGTTGAATTCTATTGTACCTGATAACTTTATATAAAGTGTTTATGCTGTGAAGATCATCTCGTGATTAACAATCTCTCTTGCCCTTGCCTCAATATTATTCATTTGGGCAACCCATTCCATTTGATCATCTGCCTTAAGCTTTTCTGTTATGTACTCATTAACTTTCATCTGTTCTACCAGCCGAGAGAACATAGCGGATGCTTGTTCATCAATCTCTGCAAGATGAGCCCACAATGTGCCGTTCATAAACATAATATTGAACTGAACTCGTTTGTGTTTCATAAGATAATCTTTTCGTTTCACTCCCCATATACCGAGTGACTTGCTTGCTTCGGCGGGTAATGTGATGTTCGGTATTCTGTAATCGCCAACTGTTCTGTATGTGCCGCCATTCTGTTCAAATGATGATTTCATAAATAAAACCTCCTGTTAATTGGTAGCTTTATTCTACCGAATAACAGGAGATTAGTCGAATGTATGATAATTATATTGAAAGAAAATGAATACATGGTATAATATTTATATGAATTTTTGAGCATTGAGTAAATAATAAAAAGTTTTGTCAAAACACTTCATTTATGATATTGTTTTTTGTAATATTAGATAAAAGATTGCGAGGAATTTTTATGATTAGATTTGGAGAAACTGAAATAAGAAACAGCGCAAAAGAGACTTTGGAAGCTTTGGAACATTGGTCAAGGCGTATTATTAATGATAAATTTGTGGATAAATATGGCTCAGACTATTTTGATTACAAATTTGAAAACGGAGAAAATTTAATAAAAAGTGAGATTTTAAGAAATATAACAGATAGAATGACTGAAAATCCCAATAGATTTCCGCGAAAAATCGATGCAATTCTAATGGAAGATATTTCATATTTTCTTTGTAAGGATAGTTTTTATAATGACTTATTTAGAGAAATACTCGAAAATAGTTTTTCTGGTCAAGATGAAGTTAGAAGTAGAATGAAAGTTTTAAAAGATATCAGAAACAAGTTATATCATGGAAATCCAATATCATACAGAGAAGCCGAACAAGCAATATGCTATTCCCATGATTTTATAGATTGTTACAAACTTTTCTATATTAAAGCTGGCAAAGAACGAGAATATAATGTTCCTTTCTTTGTCAAAGTAGAAGATTCTTTGGGACGTTGTGGATATAGAGATGAAACAAAAACAGATAAACTAACTTTGCCATATGATAAAACCAAGTTTAGACCTGGTGATGAATATAAAATTTGGGTTGAGGTGGATGGTAGTTTTCCGGAAGATTTCTATGAGATCACATGGTGGATGGATGATAAAAAAGTGGCGACAGGAAAAGAATTTGTTTTTAAAGCTACTATTGATATGGTAGCATCTTTAAAGTTTGTATATTGTAATTTGAAAACTAAAAGACAGTGGCATAAATATCGAAGTTTCGATGATTGTTTTAATATATTTATAGGAGAAATATTGCCGCCTATTGAAGAATCATATTGATATTTACTATTTACTATATAAGATATATAATGAATACTGAATTAAAATAATATATAGCACTGTTATGAGTTTAACCTAACAGTGCTTTCTTCTATTGCGGGGGTGCGTTTTTAGGTGTATTGGGAGAGCGCTTGAATGGCATTCAAGAGGTCAAGAGTTCGATCCTCTCCGTCTCCACCAAAAACTCCGTACACAAACGTGTACGGAGTTTTATTATGTATAGCTTTATTGAAACACTGATGTATTTGTGTTACAATCTTTACAGTAATACATCTGACGGATATACAGACAATGTTAATAAATATTAAGGAGAAAAAAATGAAGCCTAATATTATTCTATATTTTTCCGATCAACAGCGCTGGGACACTCTGAACAGCAACCTTATGCCTAATGTCTGGGGATTAGGAGAAGAAGGAGTGCTGTTTGAGAATTCTTTTACTTGCCAGCCTGTTTGCGGCCCTGCCCGCGCCTGTTTGCAGACAGGTCAGTTTGCAACTGAAAACCGTTGCTATTGGAACGGGATTGCTTTGAAAGAAGATACAAAAACTTTAGCTGATTATTTTAATGAAAATGGCTATGATACAGCGTATATCGGAAAATGGCATCTTGCTTCAGACCGTTATGCAGGCATCGGTGTTCATTGCGAAAAAACAGCTGTTCCTAAGGAAAGACAAGGCGGCTATAAATATTGGCGTGCGTCGGATGTTTTGGAGTTTACCTCGCACGGTTATGACGGATATGTTTTTGACGGTAACGGTAATCAGATTGATTTTAATGGTTACAGAGCGGATTGTATAAATGACTTTGCGGTTGAATATGTAAATAACCATAGCGGCAAAAAGCCTTTCTTTATGTTTGTTTCACAACTTGAGCCACACCACCAGAATGACAGAGGTCATTTTGAAGGACCGACAGATAAAGTTGATGATTTTCGTGACTATCCTTTACCGGAGGATTTAACATTTCTTAAGGGTAATTACAAAGAAGAGTATCCAGATTATATCGCTGCTATTCATTCCCTTGATGAAAATGTCGGAAGGCTTGTTAAAGCCTTGAAGGATAAAGGTTTGTATGATAATACAGTTATAGTTTACACAAGTGACCACGGTTGTCATTTTAAAACACGAAATGCCGAATATAAACGCAGCTGTCACGATTCGAGTATACATACACCCCTTGTTTTTGGTGGCGGTGCCGTAGATAAAGGCGAGATTATGAATTGTCTTGTCAGTCTTATCGACATTCCCCCTACACTTCTGAGTCTTGCAGAAATTGAGATACCGAAAGTCTATTCCGGAAATATTCTGCCTGTTAATAGGCAAGATGCTCCTGAAAGAGATTGTGTTTTTATTCAAATCAGTGAATCACAAGTCGGCAGGGCAGTACGCACAAAGGATTGGAAGTATTCTGCCAAAGCACTCGGACCGGGAAATATAAAACACAGCGCACGGATTTATTATGATGATTTTTTATATGACCTAAAAAATGATCCTGACGAAAGACGTAACCTTGTAAATGATAAAGAATACCTTGATGCCTTAAGAAAAATGAGAGAGTTACTTGCACGTGAAATGGTTAAAGCCGGTGAGAAAAAACCGATATTTTACAAGCCTTTAAAAGCAAAAAGTTTTTAACTTTTATGCACTTACTGATAATGCAGAAAATATCAGTATGTATTATAGCTGTACCGTTTTGTGATCGAAGAGTTTTTTAAAGCTTGAAGTGGAGAACAGGGGGTGCGTTTCTGCCTGTATCGGGAGAGCGCTTGAATGGCATTCAAGAGGTAAGGGGTTCGATCCCCCTCATCTCCACCATCGGACACTAAGTAATATTTTTTTGCCCACTTTCAGAGTGGGTGTTTTTGTTTTATGGGTTGTTTTGGTTTGTTGAAATATCTAAATACATATGTTATAATTTGAAAAATAATTTTTATGGATGTGTGTTGTGAGAAAGAAAATATACAGTATTATTGAGCCTATTGGCAACGAAAACAAACTAAGCAACATTTATGATTTTATAATGATGACAACTATTGTTGTTAGTATAATTCCTCTTGCGTTTAAAGAAACAAATGCGTTTTTTCAATGGATTGATTATATTACTGTCAGCATTTTTATCTTAGATTATCTTTTGAGATTATTAACTGCTGATTATAAACTCAAAAAATCAGCTGCTTCATTCTTTGTGTATCCGCTTACCCCGATGGCTGTTATTGATTTGATTTCTATTTTACCATCATTAACAGTGTTAAATAGCAGCTTTAGATTGTTAAAACTCTTTAGGTTATTAAGAACATTAAAGGTTTTTAGAGCTTTTAAATTTTTAAGATATTCCAAAAGTTTTGATATAATTTCCAATGTGTTCAAAAAACAGAAAAAGGTCTTATCTGCTGTTGCAACAATGGCTGTAGCGTATGTCTTAATCTCAGCTTTAGTTATTTATAATGTTGAACCTGAATCTTTTGAAACATTTTTTGATGCAATATATTGGGCAACAATATCACTAACAACAGTAGGTTATGGAGATATTTACCCCGTGACAACCATAGGTAGAATTGTTACTATGATTTCATCTGTTTTTGGTATTGCTATTATAGCATTACCCTCCGGTGTCATAACAGCTGGTTATCTTGAAGAGGTAAACAAAGAAAACCATCAATAACATTAACATAAATTCATAACTCCGAGTAGCATTAAACTACCCGGAGTTATTTTTTTACGCCACCTTATCCAACCCCACCATAAACTGCTCAAAGTCAATGTTAAACTCAACTTTCAGCTTGTACCCTCTGCTGACCTCAACCCGTTTAATCAGACAGTTCACAATCATTTTCTTCTTTTCAAAGCTTGCTTTATCATAAAGCTCCGCACAAAAATCAGCTCCGAAAGAGTATCAATCGAAAAAGGAACTTTAACCTTAAAAGCTGACAAATATTACTATATAAACTGCAAAGATTCCGGTATTTTCATAAATTTGATTTTGTTTATAGACACTTTATGATGTGTTTGATATAATACAGGTGACCGAACTCAGAGAAACGTCAACTGTATTAATGAAGTTTATTTTAGGAGATGATCTTATCTTTAAGAGAATAGTTGCATTTTTAATGTCGGTAATTACTTGCATAGCAAATCTTTTGGGCATCAACACCGTGAAGATGAACAACGTTATTTATGAAGATTACGCTTACGGAACTCATGAGCGACACACTCTGGATCTGTATATTCCCAAATATGCGGATGAGGTCGGTCTCGTTCTTTTTATTCATGGCGGTGCATGGATCGGCGGTGACAAGGACGGTTATGAAAGTACGCTCGAAAAATTTGCAGGCAAGGGCGATTACGCTTATGCTGCAATAAATTATCGTTATATTAGTGATGATGTTGATCTTAATGACCTTATGGATGATGTTCAACTTGCGGTTGATTGCATTAAAAAACTTGGTGAAGAAAACGGAGTCAATATCAACAAAATGCTCCTGACTGGTGGCTCAGCAGGTGCGCATATGTCTATGCTTTATGCTTATTCCAGAGACGAAGTTTCGGCAATCACTCCTGTTGCAGTTGTAAGCGATTGCGGTCCGACTGACCTTACCGAGGAAAAGTATTTCTTTGACAATGCTATAGGTGACAAGGATGCAATTGCTCAGATTCTTTCGTGGGCGTGCGGTCAGAAGATCACCTATGAGACACGTCTTGAAGCAACCGATGCAATTAAAAAGGTTTCACCTCTTTACTATGTTGATGAAAACACAGTACCTACCATAATTAACCACGGTCAGCGAGACGATGTTGTGCCGTTTGATAATGCGGTTGCACTTGATGCTAAGCTTACGGAATGCGGAGTTGAACATATATTTAATGTTTTTCCAAACTCAGACCACGGACTTTCAAGCGACCCTGACGTAAGGAAAACTTCTGATGAGCAGATGCTTGAATATATGAAAAAATACCTTTGAATTTACAGCTGTCACATTGTGTGGCAGCTTTTTTTTATCACACCTCAATCAATATGCATTCTGTAATTCTTTACTTTATAAGTCACAGATCCGTCGCTTTTGGAATGTTCGCCGTAGCTTTCAAATTTCAAGCCGCACTTTTCCATAACTCTGCCCGATGCAGGGTTATCAACCGCATGACTTGCCGTGAAATCCTTTATGCCGTGTATTTCGTTAGAGTATTTGATAATTTCCTTTGTAGCTTCGGTTGTGTAACCTTTGTTCCAGTATTCATATCTTATGTTATAGCCGAATCCCCAGGCACTGTCGTTATTTCCCATCGGTCCTATGCTGATGCTGCCGATAAGAATATTGCCTTCTTTCAGCACGATTCCCCAATGAAAATCTTCTTCAGTGGGGACTATGTCGTTAATCCATCGAAAAGTTTGGCTTATATCGGTATAAAGGGGATAAGACATAAACTTGTTAACCCTCGGGTCGCTGTGCCACAAAAATGCTGTTTCTGCATCCTCGGGAGTTAACGGTCTTAAAATCAGTCGCTCTGTTTCGAGAACGGGAGTTTTTTCATAATATAATTCTTGATTTGTTTTATTCATTTCTTACTCCTTTTCTTTGTTTCTATTGCAATAAAAGGTACGGTCATTTCTTCTTCGGTAAGACCTGCGTGAACACCGACAAATTCACGGTCTTCACGTTCTATGAACAATGATTTATTACCGGTTGCAACAGCAAGGAAATCACCGACAAAATCATATGCTCTTGCGTGCGTTTTTCCGAATCCGAAAAGATTATTCGCAAAGACCTCTTCTTTTGTTAAAAGTTTAAAATCATCGCCGAAAAGTCTGCTAAACTCGTTTCTGAAATCATCTTTCATACCGTCTTTCACAAAAAAGCTCAGGGCTCTCGGCTCGATTGACGGAGGATGTTTCAGCATTGCGGAAAGTTCGGGATAATCCTCAAGATATTCATTCACACCGTCGCACAGTCCGTGGTCTGCGGTGATGATAACAAGAGAGTTTTTAAGCCTTTTGCAAAGCTTTTCGACTTCTCTGTTAATATGCAGAATCTGTTCGTGTGCCTGCTCGCCTTTAACTCCGTATCTGTGCATTGCAGTGTCGGGCTGATGCCAATAGGTGTATATGTATTTTGCTTTTCTTTTTCTCGAAAGCCGTTTTACGGTTTTGCAGATATGAGGCACACTTTTTATGTGATGCTTTGAAAAAGGAGATACATAAACGGCAGAGCCTTTTCCGTTAACCTCTTCAATTTTTTCAAATATTCTTTTGTAAGGGATGTACCTCCACGCAACGTTAAAGTCTGCCGCAGGCTCACCGTTTTTCTGTAAAGCATTGCGGAACACCGCAACATTTTCGCCTATTTCATCAAAGTACAAATCCCAGCCGAGCCAGGCGGTTTCGACGGGAGAGTATCCGCTTTCTATTGCTGTTGTTGCCGCAACGGTTGTTGAGGGATATACAGACGAAATCGGACAAACAAAATGCTTTCTCAGAAAGTCGTTTTCGTTCAGGTGTTCGTTGATTGCCGAAACGCCCAATCCGTCAAAAAGCATTACGATTATATTTTTATAGTCTTTTTCGAGTAATTTATCAAATTCGGGTAAGGTTTTATGTTGACAGTCTTTAACACCAAAGTGGTTTAAAACAGACGAAGCGATTGATAAAATGCTTCTGTCATAATTTGGGTATGTAATCATAACTTTTACTCCTTTCTCAACACGTCAAGCGTGTGGTGCGATAAACCGATTAAATCCTGTCTTTCGCAGGTCTTGAAATGGTATTTCAGATACAGTTCATAGGTTTCGTTATCCATTTGGTCTATTACTTCACGCATATGCATGGCATAACCGTCAGTCGCAACAAAATGAAGTCTTTGAGCATTCAGTTCTTCAGTCAGCTCAAAGATTTCATCTCTGGTATAGAGCTTGAAAACACCGTGCGGAGGAAAGAATGTTTCAAAGGTTTCGGTGTCAATAAGCCCGTCTTCGATGCTTTGCTTTACCTTATTGTTTTTGAAAATTCCCGTTAAAACAGATGGGTCAACCATACAGTAAGCAACAAAAACATAGCCGCCGCTTTTGGTGATTCGCATTGCTTCCGACAGTGCCTTTTTCTGCTCTTCAACCGTGTAGAGATGATACATCGGACCGAGCAAAAGTGTCATGTCATAGCTTTCGTCGGGATATTCGGACAGATTGATTGCGTTGCCTTGTCTGATGCTGATTTTTTCATTCGGCTGTGTTTTTGCTTTGAAAACCTCGATGTTATGCTCGATGAGCTCAACCGCATCAACCTCAAAACCTTTTTGAGCAAAGTAATGCGAGTATCTGCCCGTAGCTGCACCGATTTCCATAATTTTCATACCGTCTTTCAGATATTTCTCAACATACTTTGTAGTTGTAAGGAATTCAATTCTGCCGTGCTTTGATAAAAGACGGGAATCCTCATCAATACGGTTATAGAAATCTACAAGATGATCACCTGTTTTTACAGTTTGCTTTTTGAAAAGTTTTTTGATTAATTTAAACAATTTCATAATAATTCTCCTTATAGATAAAAAACAAACGGTGTAAGTTTCTGCAGCAACTTACACCGTTATAAACATATGGAAATATATGATTATCTATCCCAAAATGAATATAGAGGTATAAGCCTGCCCGATGACTGATAATCATGCTGTGCAAGCCAATTCATATCCATATCAAGTTTTGAGAACAGATATGTTTTCATAAATTTACCTCATTTTGATTTTTTGACAATATAGCACATTGGATTTACTTTGTCAAGCTTTTGTTTTATTCTTTCTGTAGTACTCGGTTGGTGTCTGCCCGATTATTCTTTTGAAAACACGTGCGAAATTGCAGGGGTCAAGCCCTGCTGCAATTGCCGCCTGTGTTATACTGCAGTTTTCCTTTTCGATGATGTCGCGGGCTTTGTGAACACGCAGAGCTGTCAGATACTGATGCGGAGAAACTGTGGTTTTTTCTTTGAATAAAACGGAGAAATAGCTGCGCTCAAGTCCTACTTCACGGGCAATCAGGTCAATGCTGAGCGGCTCGTGGTATTTTGATTCCATCAAACCTATTGCATGCTCTATGCGGTTGTCATATACGGTCGCTTTGCGGCTTTTCATCAGTATTCCTAGAAACTCATATATGCATGCTGTTTCGCGCAAAGCTTTGCCTGCGTCGCTGCGTCCCCATTCGTCAACCATTTTTATTACACAACCGCACAGTTCGGTGAAAAGCTCAGATGGTGCAAACGGTGTGTCGGAAGAAATTCCCGCTTCTCTGAAAATGAAGCCGAGGTCCAATCCGTCAACAGCGCACCAGTATCCCTTTCTCGGGTCTGTCGAGTCAGCTGTGTGTGTAACGGTATCACCCGGAAAAAGAATGTAGCAATCTCCCGGGGATACGGCAAATTCTTTTTCGTTAATTATTACCGAGCCGTAGCCTTCAACGCAGCATTCGATTATATATACGTTGCGGATAATGGGACCGTAGCATTCTCCGGGTTGCAGGTCATATTCTTTTTCGCAGTGCAGAACGGTGGGTACTTGCCTGTTGATAAAGTTGTGAATATCTGCCATATTTACTGCTCCCAACAAAATGATGAAAAATTCACACAAAGTTTACTTGATAAATCGCTCAAAAATCAATAGAATTGTAACAGAAGATATTATAAATATCAAGAAACAAAATGAAAGGTGAGTTTTCTGTGGGTAAGAAATTACAGGTTGCAAACATCGGTATGAAATTCGGTATGAGTCACGTTGAGGGTGCGCTCAATTATGAGGGTGCGGAAGTAGCCATTATCTGTGACAGCAATGAAGAAAATCTTCGCTTTGCGGGTGAAAGATATAACATTCCCGAAGAAAAATGGGTAACCGACTATATGGATATCGTTAACAATAAGGATATCGACGTGGTTACTGTTGCAATCCCTGACCAGCAGCATAAGAAAGTTTCCTGCGATCTGCTTCGTGCAGGCAAGCACGTGCTTTGCGAGAAGCCTCTTGCGCTGACAAGAGAGGATATTGAAGAGATTGTAAAGGTAGCAGAGGAATCCGGTGCTAAATTTATGGTAGGTCAGATTTGCAGATTTACTCCTGCTTTTGAAAAGGCTAAGGAACTTATTGAGTCAGGAACAATAGGCGAGCTGTATTTTGTTGAGTCTGAGTATGCTCACGATTATATGCTCATTCAGGAGCCCTGGCGTTGTGATCCTCAGCGTCACGGTGTAATCGGCGGCGGCTGCCACGCAGTCGATCTGCTCAGATGGCTTGCAGGCGATCCGCAGGAGGTTTTTGCCTACGGCACACACAAACTCTTACCGCACGTTACTTATGACGATGCAACAATTGCGATTATGAAGTTTGACGATAATCTTGCAGGTAAGGTTTTCGTTTCAACCGGCTGTAAGCGTGATTACACAATGAGAACCGTTATTTACGGCACAAAGGGCACAATTATCTGTGACAACACTTCTCCCACAATCACACTCTTTACCGTTGATGAGAATCAGGTTACAAAAGACCCCGAAACAATTGAGATTGAGGTCAATAACCACAACGCAGTCAAGGAGTTTGAGGTCTTTGCCGATGCAATTCTCAACGATAAAGACGTTCTGACAGATGCAAGAGAAGGCGCAAAAACAGTTGAGGTCTGCCTTGCAATTGTCAAGTCTGCAACAACAGGCGAGAAGGTTAAGCCCAACTACGAGTTTTAATTATTAATAAAACAGCGCAAAAAGAAACCCCGTTCGTGAATGCAAGGGGTTGCTGAGGACAGAAATAACAGACCATTGGGAGACATTTTGTAAAGAAATGTTCTCCCAATTTTCTTTTTATAAAAATGACACTTTCGACTCATAGTAAGTTATATACCTTGAGAGCGATTATGTCAGTCAAAAACAAGTTCTTTTCGGTATGCATAAGTGATATTGCAAATTAAAAATTTGCAGTGATATTTTTGATAAATCAAAAGTGATATTGAACCCTTGCGGTTTTAGTGTTGTTTTATTCGCATAAAACTGTCCGAAGGACGATAACACTGTGCATAGCACAATAACACTGCGTAGCAATACAACTCACCATATGGCGAATAAAACTGCCGAGTGTCCTTACGAACACTCGGCTAATGAACGGGGTTTTATGTTTTTATCTGATCAGTTGCAAAGTATGTCGGTTTCTATGTATCTTACACCCATATCGTAGAGTGCCTTTGCCTCTTCAAGTGTGTTTACAGTGAACAGTGAGAAGTTGATGTTTTCGCTCTTTGCAAGCTTGATGTTTTCTTCTGTGTTTTTGTCGTAGCTTGCCGAAAGCCATACGTTATCGCCGATTGCTTTTGCCTGGGATATAGCTTCGGGTGTCATCTCATCTACAAGGTACCACAGCTCAATATCGGGGTTGAGGTCGTGTATTGCCTGAAGCTGCTTGAGATTGTATGTGAGCACAATTGCCTGGTCGGTAAGTCCTCTCCGGGTTATTGCGTTGACAATGGCGTCAAGCTTATCATAGTTTTCTATACCGATTTCAATCTGCGGTCTGGTTTCCGTGCCGACAAAAACGTCAAGATATTCTTCAAGTGTGGGTATGCGTGAATCCTTATATTTCCATACGTTCGGACCCCAGTCGTAGCTGAATGTCTTGAGCTCTTTGAGTGTCAGGTCTTCAATCTTGCCGTATTCGCAGAATCTTCCGTCAACCTCAGCGTTGTGAATAACTACCCATCTGTTGTCCTTGGTCAACTGGATATCACACTCAGCAGAGTAGTAACCGTTTTTTACAGCTTCTTCAAATGAGGGCAGCGAGTTTTCGGGTGCAAGCGCGTTGACACCTCTGTGAGCTGTCAGGTAAACGGGATCATCCTCAGAGCCTATGCCGTTTTCAGAAAGAGAAATAAGCTCTTTGGGCTGGTTGAACAAATAAATGATGGGGTATGTGGGAGATAAAACGGAGAAATAAATCGGTACAAGAATAAGTGATATGATTTTGTTGATTATGCTTATCATTGTTTGAATTCCTTTCATTTGTTATATAGTGAGTATAACAGACGATTTGAAATAAAACAATAGCGATTTTCCAAAAACTATGCAACGTTACAGATATCGGTTGAAATTACGGACTTGTTTTGATAGAATAAAAACATAATTTAAAAGTGTTTTATGTCGGGAGGCATTTATGAGAATTATACAGACAATTATTTCTTATCTTGCAATAGCTGCAGCTTTTGTTTCTTCACTCTTTTCATTCGGCAGCAAGGAATTGGTGCCCTATATAAATGAATATACCGTTCCCGACAGTATTCCGGGATACAGCGTTATTTCCACCGATGAAAAGACAGACTGGACGGCAAAATGGATCTGGGATAAGGAAAATCTGACCAAAGAAAACACCTGGATGTGTTTTAATAAAAGGATAGTTATTGATAAGGTGCCCGAATCGCTTGTTGCCGATATCTCTGCCGATTCAAAATACTGGCTTTACATAAACGGTGAAACCGTGGTGTTTGAAGGAAGTGCAAAACGCGGTCCCGAAAAAAACGCAGGTTATTATGACAGCACGGATATTGCGCCTTACCTCAATCAGGGAGAAAATACAATTGCTGCGCTGGTGTGGTATTGGGATAATGAAACAAGCTATTCTTACAGCGGCAGCGGTCAGGGGGGCTTCATTTTCGAAGCGATAAACGAAGATATAAGCATAGTTTCAGATAAAAGCTGGAAGGTTAAAAGAAACAGTGCTTATGTTGACAGTGCGCTTTATCCGCCCAATTACAGGCTTCCCGAATACAGCATTTATTTTGATGCAAGAAAAGATCAGCCCGATTGGATAAATGCAGGTTACGATGTTTCTTCGTGGGAAAACGCAACGGAATATGCTGTCGGCGGTGAGGGTGCTTACGGCAAGCTCTACCCGAGAGGAATTCCGTTCCTGAAGGATTACGGTCTTAAAGACTATGAGAATTCAAAAGATTACGAAAACTATACCGTAAAAAAGCTTTTCGGTGAAAAAATCACAGTGGATGTTCCGTACAATGCGCAGTTAACCCCTTATCTTAAAATCATAGCTCCTGCAGGCAAGAAAATCCGCATCACAACGGAGAATACCCTGATCGGTGCGGTCTCAACAACCTACATAACCAAGGAGGGCGAGCAGGAGTTTGAAGCTTTAGGGTGGTTTAACGGCGAGCATATCACATACAAAATACCGAAAGGTGTTACCGTTGTTTCGCTGATGTATCGCGAAACGGGTTATGACAGCCAATTCTGCGGCGATTTCAGGTGCGACGATGAGTTTATGAATTCGCTTTGGCAGAAATCCCTGCGCACTCTTTATGTGACGATGCGAGATAATTTTATGGACTGTCCCGACAGAGAGAGGGCACAGTGGTGGGGCGACGTCACAAGTGAAATGATTATGACAATGTACTCTATGGACAGCAACTCCTATTTGCTGTATCAGAAGGGTGTAGAGGCGATGCTCTCTCATATTGATGACACAAAGGTGCTCCAGACTGTCGTGCCCATCAGCGGCGATTATTTTGAGCTTCCCGTTCAGCAGCTTGCAGGCATCGTAGGCTTTCTGACTTATTATGAATATACGGGTGATTCAGCTTTTGTCGAAAAGGTTTATGATGCTTCTCTTGATTATCTCAAGCTTTGGGAGATAGGTGAAGACGGTCTTGTCGTTCACCGCAGCGGCTCGTGGGATTGGCCGGATTGGGGCTCAAAAGCCGATATGACGGCTGTTGAAAACGCCTGGTATTACTATGCTCTTTCTGCTGTTGAGCAGATGGCTGAGCTTCTGCAGAAAGACGGTGACATTGCTTTTATCGCTGAAAGAAAAGCTGATGCAGCAGCAGGATTTGAATCTCTCTGGACAGAAAACGGCTATAAAAGCAAAGACGTCAGAAAACCCGATGACAGGGCAAATGCGCTTGCTGTTTTGTCGGGTCTTGCAGATGAAGAGCAGTATGATGTTATAAAAAATGTTCTCACAACCACAAAGAATTCGAGCCCGTATATGGAGTATTATGTTCTTGAAGCTCTTTGTGAGATGGGTGAATACCAAGCGGCAGCAGACCGTATCAAGGACAGATATAAGGATATGATGGGTGAGGATTATTCTACTCTCTGGGAATTCTGGGATTCGTGGCGCGGCACTAAAAATCACGCGTGGAGCGGCGGACCTCTCGTTATAATGAGCAAGCATTTTGCAGGCATCACTCCGCTTGAAGCAGGCTATGAAAAAGTTAAAATCGATCCCGAATACAGCCTTTCCGACAGTATGAGCTGTACCGTTCCGAGCGTTAAAGGTCTTATCACTCTTAAGTATGAGAAAACATCAGAGGGTTACGTTATCAACCTTACTCTCCCCGAAGGTGTGAAGGTTGAGCTGTCTGTTCCCGACAACGCTGTTGTGAATGCGAATTCACAGCTCGTTTACCAAAACGGTGATTATGTTAATAATAGCGCTGACATCACCGTTGTGTCTGATAAATGATAAAGAAACACCGCACAGTTAGCGTAGTGCCCTTAAGGACACTACGCATCGATATAAATCCCTTGCGGGATTTTCGATATGTTGTCGCAACTCGATATGCTACGCTCGATATGTTTGCTTCGCAAACGAGGGATTTATATCGAATTGAGCTCATATAACGAGCGAAATATATCGAGCTGAATGTAGCGAAGCATATCGACAAATAGCATCTGTGTCCACAAATGCAGTGCTTGTCAAGAAAAAAAGGACAGAGAACGTAAAAAGTTCTCTGTCCTTTTCCTGTCGGCAGGTAACGTACTTTATTGAGTTAAAAAAACTGTCCTTCAGAGTACGCACAGTTTGTGCGGTGTTTTTGTGTATATGCGGTCTTTATTCAAGCATTGAAATGATTTCTCTGAATCCGTCGCTGTTTTTGAAATCATCGGATAATTCATATGTGTTTGTCCACAGCTCTTTTACTTTACTCTTTGCGATAAACGTGCTGCCGAGTGTGTGTTTGTCAAATTCCTTGCCGTCAAATATTGTCGAGTGCATTGTCGTTATACGCTCCATACTGTCAAATGCGATTGCAAGCTCAGCGTTTTTTCTGAAATAGGCGAGTGCTTTTTCGTTGTCACCCACAGCGTAATATTTGCTGCCTATATGACCGTGAAGATTCATTACCGTTCTCCACATCTTTCCGTAATTACCGTCGTTGTAGATGAATTCAAGCAGCTCAAGCTCTTTTTCCGATGCTTCAATCTGCCATTCATCCGTGCAGTTTTTGTTAAAGAAGTAGATATGAGTGAAAAGCGTTAATCTCAGCAGGACGTTTTCCTCGAGAGCACTCCATATTTTTTTGTCATATTCAGGGTGATTGAGCGGATAGAAGAATGAGAACATTTCGCGGCTGTCACGCATATCGGGCATTTCTTTGATAATTTTTTCGCAGGTATCAAAGTTTATTCCGCTTTTTGTGTTGTCGAGCTGTGAGCGGTAAAACTCAATCATTGCACGCTTTGCTTTGATTCTGATTCTGTCATCCGTGCAGTTCTGCTGAATGTTATTGTAAATTGCAGTTACCTCGGAAGAAACGCTTGATAAATCCTTTGTGAACCTTACAAGACAGCCGAGGTATCTTATCAGCACCCTGAAATCGTTCGGGAATTTTTTCTTTAAATCCGTTATGATTTCCTGCATCAGCTTTTCATCGGTCAGGTTATCGTACTCGGCAATTTTTGAAACAATTTCGTGTTCGTTTTCCGATTTGTTTATTCCGAGCAGCTCGTCAATGCTGACCTTGAAAAAGCCTGCAATTTCGGGCAGCATCGTGATATCGGGATAGCTTTCACCGCGCTCCCAGTTGCTGACACTCTGAAAGGTTACTCCGAGAAATTCGGCAAGTGTTTCCTGCGTAAGCTCTCTTTCACGTCTTAATCTTTTTATGTTTTCTCCAAGATAAATTGTCATAGCTTTCATCACCTTTGATTTTGTTTGACCGGTCTGTACACATAATAACTCAAATCTTTCATCAATACAATAAACCGTTTCTTGAATAGTATTCAAGCGATGATTGAATTTTTCAAGCAGGCAAAAGCCCGAAGGAGCAGTTTTCTGTCCCTTCGGGCTTCGTTTATTATTCTGATATGTGCTTGAGATACTGTCCGATAACCGTGTATTCTCTAAGATAAAGGCTTCGGATATCGGGTCTTTTTTCGGGGTAGGTTGAAAATATTTCCATCGCTTTTTCAATTTCAACCCATTTCGGTGTTACACCGTGATCTATCTCGATTGGTGTAAGGCTCTGCTTTGCTGTTCCGACAGCTTCGCAGATGAAATAGTTGCTGATATAAAGCGTTTCAAAGCTGTATTCGTTAACGGTTACAAAGCGTTCAACGGGCTTTACTTCAATTCCCGCTTCTTCTCTGAGCTCACGCATACAGCATTCTTCGAGTGTTTCATCCGCTTCAACACCGCCGCCCGGTGACATATAAACGTCTGTGTTTGTTTCGTATGTCAGCAGTATTTTGCCGTCACGCACCGTGATTGCTCTTGCTGATTCACGGATTCTTTCGGGCGGGTCGGAATAAACGGTGTTATATTGGTTAATTGTTTGCATTGTGTGCCTCGCTTGTGCATCGGTACGGTTAGTTTACTTTATACCGTATCTGCTGCAATAATCTGTGACAATGTTTTTGAAATGTTCGTGTCTGAAGCTGTTTTTTACATCGCTAATGTCAACGTACAGCCCTGCCATCAGGTTCTGTATTATTGCCTCTGCGAGAAAAGCTTCGAACACATAGTCGTCGGTGAAGGCTTCCTCAATATCGGTGTTGAGCTGTGTGTTGATTCCCGTGATAGCCGCTCGGTAAATAATATTGTCCTTGCCCAGATATTCACCTGCGTTTCGGATACAGTTCAGTCCGCTCTTCATATCCGCAACAGAAAACTTGCCCTTGTATTCAATGCTTTTTTCTCCGCCAAGCAAAATATTATCAACCGTCGTTTCAAGTATTTTTGCAAGGTCGGGCAGGATTGCTGTGTCAGGCAATGTTTCGCCGCGTTCCCATTTGCTTACAGCCTGAAAAGATACGCCGATTCTTTCGCCCAGTTCACTTTGCGTAATTCCTTTTGCTTTTCTCAATGCGGCAATCTGTATGCCGACTTTCTGTATATCCATTGTTATACCTCCGCTTGTTGGTTTCATTCTGATTATATCAGACACAAAGCCAAAAGGTAATAACCGCATAATTGATTCTTGGGCTTTGAAACTCAACCGCAGGTATATGTGAACAGCTTATTTTACGGTGATTCTGAAAAGCCTTGCGCCGTGAGAATTGACTTTTGCGGAGAATTTATCCTGCGTTACGGTATATTCCTCGTGTGCCCACATATCGTGCACGCTGTAGTCTATACCGCCGATTGAGATATCAGTTATATCAAAGCCGATTTCTCTCTCTTTGTCATCTGTGTTGAAAAGCGCAATGTATTTGCAGCTTTTGCCCGTTGATGTCCATACAATCTCACCCTTGCCGTCAGTTTCCTCACGTCTGAACTGTCTTGCACCGTGTGAGTTTTTGAGCATATCAATAAGCTCTCTGTTCTGCAGCAGTGAAAGGGTGAATTCGTCGTTCTCACGCATTTCGCCGCCCATCATAAGAGGGGAGCGGAAGATGCCCCACAGCGTCATCATTGTAATCTGCTCATCGTGGGTGAAGCGTGTGTAACGGTTTCTGTACTGCGGCAGCTTTTCTGTAAGCTGAATTCTGCCAAGCGGTAGCATATCGCAATCGGGCCATGCACCGGGCTGAACATATTCCTGCCAGGTGCAGCAACGCTCAAACATCGCGTGAAGCTTGCTCCACTCGTCCCAGAAATCGCCTGTCATGCGCCACATATTTGCGTTTGCCGCAAGATGTTCGTGCTCCCATACAGGTGCAGGGCCGGGAGAAAGGCTGAGCACCATATCTCTGCCGCATTTATCAATTGCTTTTCGCAGCATTTCAATTTCTCTTCTTGCTGAATAGGGATTATCGGGATACATTTCCGTGTTTGCAATATCGTCACACTTTATGTAATCCACACCCCACGAAGCGTAAAGCTCAAAGATTGAATCGTAGTATTCCTGAGCACCCTTTGCATCAGGGTCGACACCGTACATATCGGGGTTCCATAAACATATTGATGTCGGCTTTGCGATATCTTTTGCGGTAACTCCTTCACACTTGATTTTCGTGTTCTGATGTGCCGCCTGTCTCGGAATACCTCTCATAATATGTATGCCGAATTTCAGACCGAGTGAGTGTACATAATCGGCAATCGGCTTGAATCCTTTTCCGTCTGCTGACGAGGGGAAACGCTCAACCGATGGAATAAGACGTGAATATTCATCCATACACAGCGGAGCAAAATAGTGATAATAAAAGCTGTCGGCTGTCGGCTCTGACCACTGAATGTCGCATACAACGTATTCCCAGCCGTAGTCCTTGAGATGCTCTGCCATATAGTCTGCGTTTGCGAGCAGCTGCTCTTCGTTTACTGCCGCACCGTAGCAGTCCCAGCTGTTCCAGCCCATAGGGGGTGTAAGTGCTAATTTCTTGTGCATATATTTATCCGCCTTTTATTTGATATATTAGTCTGCAAATGCCTCTTTTACAGCGTAGTATGAGGGCTTCGGGTTTCCTTCGCCGTCAATAAGACCCCATTTTGTTTCAACGGGGCAATCTGTCTGACCGCAGACATAGCAGTCGCCGCTGTCTTCCCAACAGTAAATAAATGAGCCGACAACGTAGTCAAGGTTGCGTACCTTCGGGATGACGTATGAGAAGAAATCTGCCTGACCCTCGGGTGTGTGGGGGAATCCGTAGAGACCGAAGCCTTCGGGCAGCTCTCTGTAAAGATGGTTTGAATATTCACCGTCGAACATCTGGTTAGCTCTGTATTCGGGTGTTTCATCGGCGTATTTGTCAAACTCATCTGCAAGGTCGGGAGGAAGGTTAGCGATGAATTCGTCAATGTTTTCTCTGGCTTGCTTTTCACTGCTGAAACCGTAGCCTTCAAGTATTGCCTGCTTTTCTTCCTTTGTCTTCGGTTCACCGAGACCGATGTAGCCGAATTCGCACATGATAATGGGTTTGCCTGTTATGCGTCTTACAAAGTTGAGTATGGTAATGTACTGGTTGGGGTTCTTGAGCACGGGCTCAAAGCAGCCGAGATACATATCAAGTCCTACATAGTCGCAGTACTTGTGATATTCCTTCATAAGTCCGGGCAGCTGAAGTATTGCAAGACCGCCGAGGTTGTAGCCGATGATTATATTGCCTCTGTCAGGATACATTGCTTCAAGCTGCATGCCGATAAAGTCTGCAGCTTCTTCAAGTGTGAGCGGAAGTGTGAATCGGTCAATGCCCATTTCGTTTGTAATCTGGAAAGCACCGACTATATCCTTGAGGTCATTGAGATAGAATTTTGCGATGTCCTGAATGGCTTGTTTATTCTCAGGTACTCTCGGGTCAAGACCGTATTCGATAAAATCTTCGGGATAAGGTGTGATAGCCATAACCTTCAGACCGTTGTCGGCATAAGCCTTTGTTTCTGCTTTCCAGTTGATATAGCTTTGTGAAAGCGAACCGTCTTTGTTGAATGCAAAGGGGATATCGTCACGTATCCAGCCGATGTTGGCGCCTTTGAGCAGATCATACTGGGGCTCTGCGTGGCAGACACCCTTCATATAACCTCCGATCTTTTCTTCGACAACGCCTATTTCTTTGTCGAAAGGAACTGTCGGATCGATAACGATAAACGATGCGAGCGGAGTGATGATTGTGAGAAGCAGTCCGATAATTTTGAACAGAAAATTCATGGCAGATTTAACGCTCCTTTATTAATTAATTTATGGAGTAATTTTAGCATTGATTAAAACTGTTTTCAATTGCTGTTTTTAATTTCGTTATTAGGAACAATTTGGAATAATATCTTTTGTTAAAACCAACGAAAAAAATTCGGGTCTGACGGTACGGTGTTGTATTTTTTCAGAAATAGTGATACAATCAGTCAGATATATTTTATTTGAAAGGTGTTAGCTTATGATTCCGTTTATCAACAAAATAATCACACTTGTCCTTGTTCCGCTTTATATGTGCCCGTATCTTCCTTGTCTTCACATAGCTAAGATTTTCAATCAGCCCAAGGAGCTTATTTCACTTTCCGCTAACAATATCGGCAGTGAGGCAGATCCTGTTTATCTCACAGCCCACAGAGGTGTGTCTGCTCTCGCTCCCGAGAATTCACTTCCCGCTTTTGAAGAATCTGTCAAAAACGGCTATTATACAGCTGAATGCGATATTCACCTCACCAAGGATAATGAGTGGGTTGTAATCCATAACGACTCTGTCGATGCCCGCTTCTGTCAGGTAGGCGAAGTAAAGAATTATACGCTTAAGGAGCTCAAGACTTTCAGCTACAAGAGCGGTGCAAACTTCTGGAAATATGACGATCTCAGAATACCCACACTTTATGAGTATCTTGATGTATTTGTAGGCACAAACACAAGACCTCAGATCGAAATCAAGGCAGATGGCTACGATAAGCTCGACACTGTTATAAATGCTGTCAGATCAAGGGGCCTTCAGGACAGTGCAATTGTCATTTCGTTTGATCTCAAGCAGCTTCAGGTTATTCACGATATCGATCCCACAATTGAGCTGTGGTACCTCATTGATGAAATCACTCCCGAAAACATTGCAGCTGCACAGGCAATCGGCAGCAACGTCTGGCTTTCACCCAATTTCGAAGCAAATGATCAGCAGTCAATTCAGCTCGCACTTGATGCAGGTATAGGCGTTTCTTTCTGGACTGTAAACACGGTTGAGGATGCAAAGATGCTCTACGATATGGGCGTTCGTTATATCGAAACCGATATTCTCTGCAAATAAAAAATAAAGCAAAAAGCCTGAATCCGAAGTGTGTTCTTCAGATTCAGGCTTTTATCATTTGTCAAAATTGGCTTTCGGCAGACTCCAATGGAAATGAGCCGCAAGTAAACGGAGAATAAGCACGACGGCAGCACCGCCTATAACGGCAATCTGTTCACCGAGAAAATGCCACAGAGCAATGCAGGCTGCTGCGCCGAAAAAAGATGCACAAGCATAAAAATGCTTTATGAATATGTACGGTGTGCTTTTGGAAAGCACGTCTCTTAATACACCTCCGCCTATACCTGTTACCATACCTACGAAAATCAGCAGAAATATTCCGGGCGATTCCATTTTGTGCATTGCTGTTTGAATACCGACAACCGTGAATATTCCGAGACCGACCGAGTCCATCAACAGCATTATAAGGTCATAAATCTTTTTGTTTTTGAAGAGGAATCTGTGCACGGCAGGTATGAAAATAATTACAGATACCGCAAGTGCGATAAGTGCATATATCGGATTGCTGAAGGTTGCAGGGGGAGTAAGACCCAGTATGACGTCTCTTATTACACCGCCGCCTACGGCAGTTACAATTCCGAGCGTTGCAACGCCGAGTATATCCATCTTTTTGCTGATTCCCGTGATAGCACCTGATGCGGCAAACGCAACTGTACCTATCAATTCAAAAATCAGAAACATTGTTTCAGACATATGTATTCATCCTTTTTATGTTTTCGATTCCGAATTATATCATAACCTGTCGAATGTTTCAACAAAAAAGTATAAATATGTAAATGCATTGTTAATAAAGTATTGACTTTTTATTTTGTAAAGTTATAATTATAATGTTAATTTGAGAAAAAAGGAAGATGATATCAATGAGTTTTACCGCAATTCTCCTCGCAATTAAAAATTTGTGTCACTCAGTTGTCGCAGTCGTCGCAATTGTGCCTATTATTCTCACAATGGGTATGGACGATTTGCCCGGCACAGAAGTAATTGTCAACGAAAACGCAGAAAACGCCTATATCAATGAATATGGTGATCCCGATGTATCGGCCCATCGTTCAGGTGCAGGTGTTGCTCCGCAGAATACGATTATGGCATTCGAAAAAATGCTTGAAAACGAAGATGAGTTCGGTGTTGATACATTTGAGTTTGACGTTCAGCTCACAAAAGACGGCGAGCTTATTCTTCTCCACGATCTTACTTTTGATGCAACGTCAGACGCTGTTGAAAAGTACGGCAAGAAGAACGTATATGCTTCAGAGCTTACTTTTGCAGAAGCACACGAGCTTAACCTCGGTGAAAACTTTGAGCTCAACGGTGAGTATCCTTACAGAGGTCTCAGAGGTGATGATATCCCCGATAATCTCCGTGTTGCAACCTGTGAAGAGATTTTGGATCTTATCGAATCCAACAGCAAGGGCAGACAGTACAGATACATCATCGAAATCAAGAGCAAGGGCGAGCAGGGTAAGCAGGCAGCTGACAAGCTCTACAAAATCGTTAATGAAAAAGGTCTTAAGGACAGAGTTATCTGGGCTACGTTCCAGCTTGACGTAAGCGCATATATGGAAGATACTTATCCCGATATGCCCCGTTCAGCCGGAATTTTTGAGGTGGTTCAGTTCTACGTTTATTCCAGAATGGGATGGGATCTTGATTCGCTCAACGTTACTTACGTAGCTCTTCAGATTCCATACGGAGACAGTGCTTTCAACATTATAAACCTTGGCACAAAGGCGCTTATCAACTATGCTCACAAGTATGATATTGCTGTTCAGTACTGGACAATCAACGACGCTGACGATGCAGAATATCTTATCGAAAACGGCGCTGATACAATAATGTCCGACTATCCCGATATGATTCTCGAGAGTGTAAAAAACAAATAATACATAAAATCAAAATCGACATCTCGGCTGTAAAAGTGAGATGTCGATTTTTTATTTACTTCTGAGAGAGTAATTTTTTGCCACTGATCAATGACCAGATAAGTACAACGGGTACGGAGATAAGGCACATAATGTTATGGAACATACCTAAACCTGATACGTTGCTGTATTCGGGTGAGCAGACAAATACGTATGACATAAATATCAGCACAATGAACAAGGGGAGGAGAGTGGCGCAGATTTTTGCCATGCCGGCTTTTTTGCCGTCAATACCCCATTTTTTTGCTAGCACTGCAACAAGAGCAAGCGCAAGAACAACGGAAATTATAACGTAAAGAATCTGATTTTTGCTTTCGTCAAATCTTTCAAGCACGGGTCTTACGATGCTTACACCGACAAGGAAACCGAATGAAAGAATAAAGGTGAGAATTTTGTTGACCTTTTCGGGCACTTTGCTGAAAGCAGTATCTTCAACATCTTCCTGAGATTTGAGTCTGAGCATATATGCTGTGATAATTCCGCCGGCAATGAATCCGGTGAAGTATTCCCAACAGCTCCAGGGGGCAATGCGCTCGCCGAAATAGTTTTCAGCAAGCTGATGATAACCGCCATCGCCGAAGTAGAAGAAAAGGTCGGATACGGTAATTGCAAATGCGAAAGCACCGCACACAACAAAACCGGTGTTTGCTGCACACTTATCTTTTATGATGAATCTTGTTGCAATGAGGCTTACAACAGCCGAGATGGCAAGCGAAATCATCTCAACAGTCTGGAAGTAGTTTCTGCCTATACTTCCTGCGGGGACAACTTTTTTTGCCCAGGAAACATCATCAAAGTGTTTGAGATAAACCTGCCATGCAGAGCCTTCAATTGCTTTTTTTGAAATGGTGCTTTCGAAAGCTTCAACTGCATCTGCAGGAAGAGACTGTGCGATAAGTGTTTTCAGCTCGTCAAACGAAATTCCCTGAAGATTGTGCGAGAGCTTGAAAGCTTCTATGGGCATATATGTGTTGAGAGCACCTTTGATTTCCTCTGCACTTTCTGCAGAAAGCAGCGGCATCACTGCTGATTTGAGCTCCTCAAAAGAAATTCCTTCAATGCCCTGTGCACCGATACTCTGATTGAGGGCTTCAATTGAGTCAGCAGGCACCAATGTCATAAGATATTCCTTGATGTTTGCTTCAAAAATCTCTGCGGCAGAGGGCGCGAGCGACTGTCTGAGCTCCTCAAAAGTGCAGCTTTCAAAAGGAGCAAGGGTCAGCATATAGTCTTTAAGACCGGCTTCAAATGCTTCACCTGCCTGAGGCTGGATAAAGTCGATTATCAGATGAGAAACCGTAGCCTTAGCGACAAGACCCGATACAAAGAAAACTGCAAGCAGGATAACATAGTGTACGGCTTTCCACTGCTTGTCGCTGTAAGCACGGCCGAGCATAATGCCGTAAAGGCTTGCAAGACCGAATCCGAGCGTCAGCATTATGTAAACCGCAGATGGGACAGAGCAGTATACATCGGATGCGTAAGCGGAATTGAACGGAATAAGTGATTTGATCTCCGATGCGTTGAAAAGAACACCCGTTATCTGATCAAGCAGAGTGCCCCAGGCGGGTACAGTCAGCATAAACATCAGCGAAGTGAGTGCCAGCCAGCCGAAGTTGAGCTTTTTTCGTTCACCTTTGAAAAGCACGACAAACATTGTAAAAATAAATCCGGCATTGAGAAGTCCCCAGGAGGAACCCCAACCGTGTGTACCTCTGACTCTCCAGAGAAAGCCCATCAGCAGAGCACCGACAATGACGGTGAGAAACTGAAATGCTTTTGATTTATTATTGGTTTTTAGCATTTTATCACCCCTTAAAAATGATAGTATCACAACATTATTTTAATTTCAATAATTAAATTTAAAACTTACTTGATTGATTTAAGTTACCGTGTTATAATGTGCGGGTAATAATAAAATACGGAGATGTAATAAAATGAAAGATATCTTAACAGCAAAGTTTGTCAAAGAAATGCAGAGCACAACAGCCAATATGTACCGTCTCGGTTGGGACGAGCGTAACGGCGGCAACATCAGCTATATGCTTGATGAAAAAGAGGTCGCAGAATATCTTGATCTCAATAACGTAATCCGCACAATCCCCACGGGTTTTGATGCAACAGACCTCATCGGTAATATTTTCATCGTTACCGGTACAGGAAAATATTTCAAGAATGTTATGGAAGATCCCGAGAACAATCTCGGAATCATCCGCATCGCTGCAGACGGCACAACGGCAGAGCTTCTCTGGGGCTATGCAGACGGCGGCAAGTTTACTTCAGAGCTTCCTGCTCATCTTATGAGCCATATGGCACGTCTTCGCGTTGACCCCGAAAACAGAGTTGTAATGCACTCTCATCCCACAAACACACTTGCTATGAACTACATTCACGAGCTTGACGAGAAGAAGTTCACACATACTCTTTGGGAGATGTGCACAGAGTGTATCGTTGTTTTCCCCGACGGCGTCGGTGTCCTTCCGTGGATGCTTTGCGGAACTAACGAAATCGGTGAGGCAACAGCAAAGAAGATGGAAGAGTTCCGCCTGGTTGTCTGGGGTATGCACGGCATCTACGGCGCAGGCAAGACAATGGACGAAACCTTCGGCCTTATCGAGACAGTTGAAAAGGCTGCACAGATTTATATGCTCACAGCTCATATGCCCAGAGTTAACACAATCAAGGACAGCGAGATGGTAGAGCTTGCTGAGTTCTTCGGCGTAAAATACCGCAAGGATTTCCTTAATCTTTAATTTGAAACAGTAACAAAATGCACGGCAATCAGAATGATTGCCGTGCATTTTGTTGTGTCTTTATAAGTTTAAATTGCTATCCAGCCGAAAAGATAAGCTATTATATCTTCGAATGTATTTCTGAACCAGGCGATGATTCTGTCAAAAAAGTTTCCTGTAAAATCTGTTGTATATTCAACATAAACATATTCTACAGTATTGCCCCTTTCAGGCTCGTATGATGAATAATAGGAATAGTCATATTCGATACCGTTTATTATAAAGACAACTCTGTAGGGGTCAAAGAAATATCCGTCTTCTGTTATGAAGTTCATACAGAGATAGTAATAATCTCCGCCGGCAAATGTATCAACCCAATCATAGTCGGAGTCATATGCGGATACTGCATCAGGATTATAAACATCAAAGTTTACACCCTGTGTTTCGATTGTGATATATTCCTCATAATCTCCAACATCATAGCCCTTGAGGTCTTCGTCAATGGTTAATTCGATAGTACTTATCACTGTTTCTTCTTTTGCAGTAACGTTGACGTTTATTATAACGTATTCAATATAACCTCTGCTGTCCTGGATATGTGCGGTGTATTCGACATCTTCTCCGTTTACGGTTACGTTTTCAAGCTGAATGTTACCGTTCTCATCCTTTGAAAACTCGCAACCCCAGGCAGGAGTAAGACAGATTTCAAATGAATATTCCTCATTAATAAAGTAATCGAAGGGATCTGCGCCATATGCATCAGTAACTTTTACACCACTGTCGAGTGTTTCTTCGAACACAACACCTAAATTGTTTATGCTGACATAACGGTAGTAGTCATCAACATAATATCCGGAAACGGGGTTAAGCATAATATCTATTTCGTTTATAACGCCATCGGTTTCAACAGTTGCATAAACAGCATAGCAATCTGTTTCTACGCCTTCTTCGTTAAAATACGGTTCTATATACGCATCCTCACCGTTGACGGTAACGGATTTGAAATCATCTTCTCTGTCTGCAAAAACATAACCGTCTGTTACGTCAAGGATAATGATAATTTCATAAACGCAACCTGGCTCAAAGTAATCGTAATACGGAGTAAAGCTTTCTTCATCTACAATCTCTGAAATCATTACATGAGGATAATCGTTGAATGTAACACCGGGAGTGTTGATTTTGACATAGTCCTCGTAATCTTCCATCATCATACCGGGCTCGACTTCTACGGTCAGGTCAATTGTGTCAACAAGCTTTGCCGCGAATGCATTAAGCGGTACAACTGCCATAAGCAGAACTGACAGTATAACAGCCAATATGCGTTTTGTTTTTTTCATAGTTATCATCCCTTCGAGTGTTAATATAGATTAGTACTTTAAATATATCATTAGTAATTACAGTTATCAATATTTGGCAAAAGAATTAAGAAAAAATTTATACTGTATTTTGAATAACCTGCAAAAAAGCCACTGTTTGATAAAACAGCGGCTTGGTCTTAATTAAAGTAATTCTGCCATATCATAGATAAGTCTTTCTGTTTTCTCCCAGCCGAGGCAGGGGTCAGTGATTGACTTACCGTATACGCACTCGCCGATTTTCTGCGCACCGTCTTCGATGTAGCTTTCAATCATAAATCCTTTTACAAGCTTTTTGATGTCGGCATCGTGGCGGCAGCTGTGGAGCACCTCTTTGGCGATTCTTATCTGCTCAAGCGGTTTCTTGCCGGAGTTTGCGTGGTTTGTGTCAACAATAACACCGGGGTTTAAAAGACCGCTTTCATTATAAGCTTCAGCAAGGTGAACAAGATCCTCGTAATGATAGTTGGGCATTGACTGACCGTGCTTGTTGACATATCCTCTGAGGATTGCGTGTGCGCAGGGGTTGCCGTCTGAATGTACTTCCCAACCGCGGTAGATGAAGGTGTGTCCGTGCTGCGCTGCAGTGATTGAATTCATCATAACGGAGATATCACCGCTTGTCGGGTTCTTCATACCTACGGGTATGTCGAGACCGCTGGAAACGAGTCTGTGCTGCTGATTTTCAACCGAGCGTGCACCTATTGCGACGTAACCGAGAATATCACTGAGATATCTGTAATTTTCGGGGTAAAGCATTTCGTCTGCACATGAGAAACCTGTTTCGTTCAGTGCTCTCATATGAAGCTCTCTGATGGCAACGATACCCTTGTACATATCGGGCTTTTCGTTGGGATTGGGCTGATGAAGCATACCCTTGTATCCGCTGCCGGTTGTTCTGGGTTTGTTGGTGTAAATACGGGGGATGATAAATATTTTATCGCTGACTTTATCCTGTACCTTGCGAAGACGGGATATGTAGTCGATAACACTGTCCTGATTGTCGGCAGAGCAAGGCCCGATTATCAAAACAAGTCTGTCGTCCTTACCCGAAAATATGTCATTTGCCTCTATAGCTCTTTTTTCAACAATATCTGCAAGCTTGTACGAAAGCGGATACTGTTCTTTTACTTCTACCGGGATAGGAAGTTTGCGTTCGAAGTTCATGCTCATTTGAAATTACCACTCTTTGCTGAAAAAATTATTTGCAAAATATTTTACAACATCGTGCGGTGAAATACAATATTTTTCAAAAAAATTTATGTTGATTTAAAATACATTGTGTGATAATATCATTTAAGCAAAAAATAAAAACGGAGGCACTTAAAGTTATGAAACTTAAGAAGATATTAGCAATTGCAGGCGGTGTTGTAGGTGTTGCTGCGGTTGTTGCAGGAGGTGTTATTGCCGCACGCAAAAACAAAATTGATGAATTTGCGGCTACGACTGTTTCTCTTCCAGAAACATTTGTGTATACTGCTCATACAGGCTGTATGGGTACTGATGATAATTCACTCGATTCAATTGATGCAGCTGTAAAATACGGTGCAGGAATTGCCGAGTTTGATCTTAACTTTACGGAAAACGGAGATCCTGTTCTCTCTCACGATGCACCCAAAGGCAACGAAGTGACACTTGATGAGGCATTTAAAAAGGTCAGCGAATATGATAACCTTCGTGTTAATGTTGACATCAAAAGCACTGTCGCACTTGAGAAGGTCAGACCTGTTGCAGAAAAATACGGTATTGCTGATCGCATTTTCTACACAGGCGTTCATGACGGTTTTGTTGATGCGGTGCGCACCAATGGCGGAAATGTGGATTATTACCTGAATGTAAATGTAGAGCCCGAGAGAAAACACACGAATGAATATCTTATGTCACTTGTTCAGAAGGTTAAGGACAGCGGTGCAATCGGCATCAATTTCAACAAAGACAATGCTTCAAAAGCCTTGGTTGATACCTTCCACGCAAACGGTCTGCTCGTTTCAATCTGGACCGTTGATTCCGAGTATGATATGTACCGTGTGCTTTCATATGCCCCCGATAACATTACCACACGCTATCCCGATAAGCTCAGTGAAGTTGTATCGAGCTGAATGTAGCGAAGCATATCGACAAATAGCATCTGTGTCCACAAATGCAGTGCTTGTCAAGAAAAAAGGACAGAGAACGTAAAAAGTTCTCTGTCCTTTTCATGTCGGCAGGTAACGTGCTTTATTGAGTTAAAAAAACTGTCCTTCAGAGTACGCACCGTCAGGGTAGATTTTTTTAATGCCTTTCGCATATGTAAACGTTACAGACAACGTCATCTTTTATCCATTTTGAGAACAGTGCGTCAATTCTTACCGTTTTACCCTCCATGCCTTCTGGTATTTCAATGAAAAACGTGTTGTTTTTGTCGCTGCCGCATACTGCGTGTTCCCACTGGTTAGCCTTGTAGTCGGGTGCTCTTTTCGGGAATCCAGTTGTCTTTCCGTCGAATTCAGCTGTGCAGTAAACACATTCTTCACCGTGCTTGCCTTCAACTGCAACGGCAATACTTGAACCGCTCTTGTAAGTCGGAATAATAAATTCCTGCCACTTGTCAACAAGGATTTTTCTGTATCTGTAATGAGCCTGCATATTATTTGCAAACGGTTTATTAAGCTTGATTTCTTCGCCGTCTTTTATGGCTCTTACTGCATAAATCCTGTCAACAGGCTTTTCAAGACGAAGGTATCTCAGTTTACCGCTGACATGGTAGGAGGATACGATTTTTTTGCCGGGTACGTCATAAAGTATGTGCGATGTAAACGCGATAACCGTTGAGGTATAATCGCATTTCGGTTCGATTCTTACCGTTTCCGATACGTTCCATACACTCAGGTCAGTCGAATACTCTGCGAGCACCGGCACGGTCTGAGCGCCGACTTCTCTTGTTATTGTATCGCCGCTGAAAAATTCAATTTCAACGCTGTCGCAGTCAATGATTTCACCGAAATCAACTCTCAGACAACCGCCGCAGATTCTCAGGTCGTTGTCACAGTAGTACATACTTTGCGAATCGTAAAATGTGTCTTTGTTGCCGTCAAACATATTGGCTGCTTCGCATCCGCGGAGTGCATAATGATTCTGACCGAAGAACGCATCGCGCGCTGCCTTGACCTGCGGTATATTTGTTTCACCCGAGCGGCGGATACTGCGCGCTTCAAGACAGTCGTTGGTGATTGAAAACATTGCTGTTTCATACATCTTTTCGCCGTTTTCGGGTCTGACTGTTTTATTGTCGAGTGTTCCCAGCAGGATCGGGGCTTTTTCTCTTATGTCCGTCTTTTCAGCGTGGCAGAAGAGCTTTTCTTCACAGCCCTTGAGAAGTGTGATGTCTGTTTCATCAGATGTGAGAATCTTCACTTCTACGGGTGTGCCGTCTTTTTCTTCGCGGATAATCTCGTATTCACAACCCTTGAGCATAGGCTCTGCTTCATTCTCGGCGGCAATCTCAATAAGTGTTGCTCTGAAAGGCAAAAGCTCGATATCAACGGTGTCACCTTCGCTGAATATTCCAAGGTGCTTTTCGTATGGGTGATGTATGTTTACCGCAACCCTTTTGTCGGTTTTAATCCCTGTTTCTTCACCGATTTTTACGGTTACCTTCTTTGTTTCCCAGGAATTGTTGCCCGTCGATATAAATCTTTTGGTGTCGCTGCCTCTTGTGACAGCGTTTACGCCGTAGCTTTCTGGCAGAAGATCGCCGTCGACAAGTATTGCCGCGTTTCTTGCGTGCAGGTTATAGATTCTTGCAAGCTTAGGCAGTTCATCATCGCGCATAAGCCACGGGTTGCCGTAAATCTCGGGTGCAAGGATGAGCGAACGGTTGAACGCTTGATAAATAAGCTCATCTTCAAAATAATCTATTGAGGATGAAATACATACGCCGTGATCCTCTGCAAGCCTTTCAAGGTTATCTGTATGACCTCTTGTGAACATAAATGCTCTGGAGTGCATTGCTGTGTTTCGGTTGCACTGGGAAACGTCTACGTATGTTTCGTCACCGTTCCAGAGATAAGTGGTTATGTGCTTTTCAGCTTCGTAGAATTCAAGCCTGTGATTGAGTACGACGAGATCGGGTGAATATTTGCGGCATTCTTTGAGCATATCCGCAAATACAGCTGCTTTTTCAGGTCTGAGATGTCCGCACACACCGTCGAGCTTGAACAGCGCGAAGTTGTGGTCGCGGCAAAGGTGAACAAAGAAATCAAAACGCTCTTTTTCTTCCTGCGGAGTGTTGCCGTATCCGTCGGGGCTTCCCCACAGACCCATACGTATCCCAAGCTCTTCAGCCTTTTTTACAACGTTTACGTATTCTTCGGGATACTGGCTTTTGAATTTCTCACCTTCAAGCTTGCCGTAGCCTTCGCTTGCGCCGTCAAAGTTGCCTGCATCCCAGGCGTATATCTTGATTTCCATACCGTATGTATCTTTGAGATATCTGAAAAAATCAAGGTTTATCAGCGTCTGTTCTTCGGTAGAACCTTCGTTTGTGTTATTGATCCAGGAAAAATACTGCGGAATGGAAGGCGTTCTGTTATCAGCGCCTGCCTCGTGAGCTGTCTTGTTCATATAAAGCTCTCCTTAGTGTAGTAGTAATTACATTATATATTTACCCGTTATTAATTTCAAGAGCATAGCAATTTGATTTTTCAGAGCGATTGTGATATATTTAGGTGCATACGGAGGTGTAAGGGAATGAATAAAGAACGTTTTGAAAAACAGCTTGAGTTTATTCTTGAAGCTGATAAAGAGAAAAATATTTTCCGCCAGACACATCTGACCGGTTATATCAGGAGTGAAAACGATGCCGAGCACGCGTGGCATATGGCAATGATGATATATCTTTTGCGTGAATATGCAAATGATGATTTTGACGTTGCAAAGGCTATGATGATGGCTCTGATTCACGATATTGTCGAAATCGATGCAGGCGATACTTATGCCTACGATACAGCTGCGCTCGAAACCCAGGCGGAGCGTGAACGGCTTGCAGCCGATCGCATCTTCGGTCTTTTGCCCGAGGATCAGTGCGAGGAAATGAAAGCGCTGTTTTATGAGTTTGAGGCAGGGGAGAGCCCTGAGGCACGATTTGCCAAATCTATGGATAATTTTCAGCCGCTTATTCTTAACGATTATAATAACGGCAGGGATTGGCGCGAGCACGGTGTGTGCAAATCACAGGTCGTAAAGCGCCAGAACAGAAGTCAGAAAGGCTCGGATTTTATCTGGAATTACACAAAAGGCATCATCGACCGCAACGTAGAAAAGGGCAACATAAAAGAAGGATAAAAATTTTTCAGAAATTTTTAAAAAAGTATTGCATTTTTTAATTAAGTGTGGTAATATGTCAATCGTTGTCCGGGTGTGGCGCAGTTGGTAGCGCGCTTGACTGGGGGTCAAGAGGCCGTGAGTTCAAGTCTCGCCACTCGGACCATCTAAAGAAGGCTGAAATCGTTGATATACAACGGTTTCAGCTTTTTACTTTTTCTCAAAAATCCTTAAATGGTCCTTATTTGGTCCTTATTGTAAAAAATATGAAAGCCGGGAAGCCTTTAGTATCAAGGTTCACCGGCTTTTTGCGTGGTTCTTATCTGGTGTTTTTTTGAGCTTAATTTTTACCTGAAAGATAAGCATACAATTTATCCATATCTAAAATGATGTTTTGTTTTTTGCTAAAGTATTTTTTCACTTCCTTGTTTTAAATTTTTGTGATAAAAAATCCTTGTGTTTACACGAGGATATGTATTCAGGTTGATTTGTGCTGTAACTGTATGATATAATAATCTTATAATAAAGTTTTAATGAGATGAGGGTGGGAAAATGAAAAAATATAAAGTCCCGATCATTATATGTTTAATAGTTATAATTCTATTTTTTGTTAATCTACGATTCGATTTAATTGATAGAATTATAGTTCAATTCAGTAGTGAAAAGTATTCTGAATTTGTTTCTGAAATGGATTATGAAAAAGAGCTGTTAAGAGAGCCTGTATGCATTAAGGATATGGCGTCGGAGAAAACAGAGCTTGCAGAAACAGAGCTTGATAAAATTATTCAACCTTATGATTTCCACATACAGCTTAATGAAAAATATAATTTATCAGAGATAGCAACTGCTGACAGCGATTTTGACAAAACCGTTCAGCTTCTTGAATGGCTTACAGAGCATACATATTACAGCGGTATGCAAATGAAAATGCTGGATGATGACACCTTTGATATTTTGGACTATTCATTTGATAAGTCCTTTAAGCATGCGATTAACTGCCGTTACAGAGCAATAGCGTTTGCAGATTGCCTTATAGCTGTAGGCATAAAAGCGTTCCCTGTGGCTATGGTATCCTCGGAATTCACAGGCTCTCATTTTACTTGCTTGGTTTACATATCCGAAGAAGATAAATGGTGCTCCTTTGACCCGTCCTTTGGTTGTTGGTTCACAGATAAAGAGGGCGAGCTTTTAGATATATTTGAAATAAGAGAACTGTTCTTGGAAAATAAAGAGCCTGTAGTTAAGGGATATAGCTTCAACGGTAAGCAGGAAAACTTTGATGTTTATATGAACAGCTTTTTGAAGTTTTGTATTTCAAACCTCAGCACCTGGGCAGATAATTCAACTGACAGAAGGTCGGAAAACACCTTTTCGGGAAGAAAGCAGTTTAGCTCTGCTATACCGGAAATAAAAAATATTGCTCCGAGAAGTGACTTAACTGAATAATTAGTTTAAGCTGTTCTTCTTTTTCGGCAAGGTTACTCAGTTTCTTCATGAGTTTAGGTGTTAATTCGGAATTGACCTCTTGTGCTCAATGTTGCCGTAATAGAAATCTTCAATGATATTTGACATTATGTATTCCTCCGTATCTGAGGAAATATATTAGAGTACGAAAGATAGAATATGTATTGCCGGAGAACTACTTGTGTTATGAACATCCGCACCAGTAAAAAGCAGTTTCGACTTTTGTCGAAGCTGCTTTCCTTTTTTGGTTATGAATTTATCAGATTTCTTTATCACTTTGAAATTATCGACTGCAAAACGGAGATTTTGAAAAGCTTTAATAACAAAAAGGACATTGCTGACAGTAAAAACTGTTCTGAGCAATGTCCTTTTTGTTGAAAATCATTCAAACGGTTGTGTTTGATAAATTCTTGCTTATCGGTGGGTTAACAGTTCGTCATTCCATTATCTCAACGATTTTTTCAACCGTTATGTGAATCTGTTCCTCGTTTGTAACCGTAGGCATACCGTCGCCGTTCTGTGCGCCGTACATACCGAAGTATGCGTGACAGCCGCCGTCAATAATATATTCGTAAAAATCACTTGGCAGGTTAGATTTGTTGTCTTGATATTTTTCACGGTTCATAACCTTATCCTCGCTTCCGAAAACTGAAAGCACGGCAAGGTCCGTATCAGACAAATCTGCTGTAGAGTAAGAACCGAGCAAAATAAGACCTTCATAGTCTTCAGCGTTATCGGCAAGATAGGACGCCGCCATTGAGCCTCCAAGTGAATGGCCGCCTATATACCACTCCTCTATTTCAGGGTATTCATTCTGTATGCCATCTGCAGCATTCACATCAAGCACGGCAAGGTTGAAGGGCATTTCCACAAGCACACAAAGAATTCCTTTTTCGGCACATGCCTGCATCAATGGAATGTATGCGGTATATTCCACTTTGCCGCCGGGATAAAAGATAAGACCCTTTGTCGCTCCTTCAGGGGCAAACACTATCGTATTGTCGTTTTCTTCTTTCTGAATTGCACTCTGCGGTAAAAATGCATCTATCGCTTCATCATATGCGTGGTAATAGTCACCAAGATAGCCGGCGGCTGTTCCTGTGATAATTGCAACAACAAGCACAACGGATGCTGTGATTATAAATATTGTTCTTTTGCGTTTGTTTGAAAAAAGTTTCATATCATTTACCTCAAAAATTTTAAAGTGACTCAGTCGCAGTTTTACCGACAGTTTTTTGTCAGATTGAGATTTATCATAACACAGGCTTTTTTTACTGTCAACAAAGAGGATTCCGTACGTGTTGATGCAAGATCCTTTATCGAATTTTATGGAGTTATGTCTTGAACAAATGATAATCTAAAAACCGCTCGATTTTTACAAGGTTAAAGCAGTGGTTTACGGAGAATTTCATCAGCATACGCAAAACACCGCAAGCAAGTCCGACACGGATGAGCTTGCGTATACGATTGCGACAACGCTTGAAAACAGGCGCAACGGAAACACCGACCCGAGCGATGCTTTTTCTTATATCAAAGGCAAGCTTTTCTGTTCATTACAGTATAATTTTCAGCCTGTAGAAAAGGTGAGTTTTGAGTGACGTTGATGCCTTGACTTTACTGAAACTGCAATGATATAATGCTGTTATCAAATGGATTGAGGTTTATTATGGAAAAATTAACCGTTAAACAGATAATTGACGCTGACTTTAAAATCAGCAAAAGCAGCCCTGTGCTGAAGCCTTTCGGCGGTGCGCTTGTTGTTGCCGACCCGTCACTGCTTACCCCCGATGTTGCCCATGACGGCAAATGGCATATGTTTCTGCACACCACGTTCGGTGTATATCATTTTCTCAGTGATGACGGTGTTGATTTCCGTAAGGTGAAAAAAGTTCTTAACCGTGCCATGCGTCCGAATATCAATTATATCGACGGAAAATACTATCTTTTCTACGAGAGAACAAGACCGCTTATAATGAACGGTCTTAACGTCATAAATGCCGTTAAATGGAAATCTGAAATCTATGTTACGGAAAGCACAGACCTTGTTCATTGGTCAAAGCCGACACCTGCACTGATAGATGCCAAGGGCTACGAGAAAAGCGAAAGAGGGTCGGAGATATCCAATCCGTTCATCCTTCGTGAAAACGGAATAAACCGTATGTATTATTCCTGCGGTATGACTTTTATAAATGATTGCGGATTCTGCGAGCCTACATATATTTTATATGCGGAGAGCAAAGATATCGCGAAGGGTTATGTGTCTGCCGCAAAGCCTATTATTTCTCCTGATAAAAACAATCCTTATCTCAATCTTTGCAGCGGATGCCTTAAGGTATATAAGCTCAGCGACGGCTATATAGGAATCCAGAACGGATTATATGAAAAAGACGGTCACAGTCATTCTGCAATAATTCTGCTGACATCTGCAGACGGACTTTCATTTGAGTTTGAAAAGATTCTTGTTGAACCTTCCGTTGTTGACGGCAAGGACTGGATGAAAGAGTTTGTTTATGCGAGCCATCTTGTGAAATACGGCAACAAACTCCGCCTCTATTTCAATGCAAGAGATGATGCAGATATGATCAAAGGCAGAGAATGTATCGGCTTTGCAGAAGCTGAAATAAAATAACAGCCTGACTATAGTCATAACCGCCGGCTAAGCCGGCGGCTTGATTAAGCCCTATAAGGGCTTATTACCGGCAAGCATCTAAAGACGCATGAATATTCTTTCTTCTGCATCTATTGCTCCACCGCCCGTAAACGGGCACTTATACATCTTTCCGAACTTGTGCTAACTTGTTATTTTTTGTTACCAACTCGCTTCGCTCGATGCTTGAAGCTAAAGCTTTTTGCGGGGCACCTCCACCGGCATAGCCGGTGGTTTCCAAAATCAATCAAAACCACCGGTTGAACCGGTGGTTTGCTCCACCCCTATAAGGGGTTAATACCGGCTCAGCCCCTAAAAGGGGCCACAAAGAATTATTATTGCATCTATATGCACTGCTACCCGTAAACAGGTAATACGCCCATCTCTTTTCAGCTCCCTCTGACGAGGGAGCTGGCAAAACCGCAGGTTTTGAC
>JAGALQ010000028.1 GCA_017625095.1 Clostridia bacterium
ACTCCACACATGACCGCGATACAGAGTGTCCGGTTGGCGAGAAGTATAGCGAGATCACGCTTGAGGCAGTAGCCTATAACGCGATTGGACAGTTCCTAATGCTGGCAGAAAAGCAAGCCGTTCAAAACCGTGAAGTCGGCAATCTCCGTAAGACTGCTATCAAGGAGTGTGCAGATAACATCCGCAATCTGCAAACGCAGTCAGAACAGCTCAAGGGCGTGAAGCTCAGACTCTATGAGAAGTACACATCCGGCAGCATCACCAGAGATGAATACCTCAAGCAGAAGACAGCGACGGACGCGAAAATCGCTGAAAACGATGAAGCGATCCGGCGTGGTCACGAGAGGATGCAGGAGCTTGACTCCGAACAGTCCTGCTCCGATGAGCGTCTGGATGCAGTTTGTAGTGAGTATCGGAAGAGCGAGGCTCTGACATACGAGCTGGCTCACGCATTTATCTCAGCAATGTATATCCATGATCAGGATAACATCGAAATCGTCTGGAAGTTTGGTGACATCTTCGATGAGGCAGAAATCAGCAAGGTCGTTCCATAAGGATGAGTAAAGAGTCCGCAGTTCTTGAACAAACTGTGGACTCTTTGCAAAAAATCCTTATATTTTTTTAGTTCCTACTTGACACAAGAAGATATGTCCCGATTCGGAAGAAACTATGTTGAGGTTGGCCTTTATACCGAGTCTTACTTTCCCGAAAACAATATCCGCTTTATTGCTATTACCGATTTGGTTGATAGTGCTGACGGTGAAAATGAAATAATTCCGTTCAAAAATGTTATGAACGAGATGTATGCGAGAGATATTTCGAAGAAAGTACGGTCAGCCAAAAGAATCCGTGGCAATATGGGTGAACCGCTTTCTCAACCACCTTACGGATATATGAAAGACCCACAGAATCCGAAAAAGTGGGTTGTTGAGCCTGAGGCTGCTAAGGTGGTAAAAAAGATTTTTGAACTTTACCTTGAAGGCTATGGTCAAGAGAAGATTGCATGGTATCTGCAAGACAATGGTATAAAGAACTGTACGGCATATTGGCAAGAAAGAGGTATTGGCAGAGGCGGTAAAAAGGTGCAGCCTAACCCATACAAATGGAAAAGCTCAACAATACGTCAGATTCTTGTCCGTCAGGAATATTGCGGTGATGTGGTGAACTTCAAAACCTATTCACAATCTTTTAAAAACAAGAAACGTCATATGAGTCCGAAAGAAGATTTAAAAATCTTCAAGGATGTTCACGAGCCAATAATTTCCCGTGACACCTATGAGGCAGTACAAAGGCTTGTTGGCACCTGTAAACGCCGAGACCCTTTGCCGCAGAACGGTAAGAAAAACATCTTCTGTGATTTTCTTGTCTGTGCCGAATGCGGTCATAAGCTGTGGTATCATGTAAACACCCGAAACAAGGATATTCACTATTTCAGTTGTTCTAATTATGTAAAGGATTACAGAGGCAATTGCCAACATAGGCATTATGTAAGAGCAGATGCCATTGAACAAATTGTTTCGATGGAAATCAAGAAACTTGCAAACTACCTTAAGAATAATGAGGATGAGCTCGTTGAAGTGCTTACAATGAAAACTGAAGCTGACATTCAGGCTGAAAGAAAATATCTTAATGCAGAGCTGCAAAGATGTACTTCTCGACAGAATACCGTAAACTCTCTTTACGAAAAACTTTATGAGGATAATGCTTTAGGTAAGGTTACGGATGCTTGGTTCCTGCATATGTCTCAGAAATATGAGATAGAAAAAGCGGAGTTGAAAAAGAAAATAGCAAAGATTCACGAGGACCTTGAAGTTTTGAATGAAAGAAAAAAGGATAAAGATGTGTTTGTGGAATCTGTAAGACGGTTTATCCAGATGGACAAACTTACAACACCGCTTCTCAGAGAACTCATTGATCACATTGACGTTTATGAAACAGAGGGTACAGGCAAAAACAAAACTCAAAGAATTGTAATTCATTACCGATTTGTAGGAAACATTGAAATTCCGTCGGATGAAGAAAATTTCAAATTGGATATGAGGCAAGGTATGGCGGTTGAATACCTCACGGCATAACAAAAAAGAGCAGGCTGAAACCTGCTCGATACATAATCAAATACTATGAAAAAACAAAGAAAAATCGAGTGTTCATCACTTAAATCCGTAATGAACACTCGAAATGGTGGGCAGGGGTGGATTCGAACCACCGAAGTCGTCGACGGCAGATTTACAGTCTGCTCCCTTTGGCCACTCGGGAACCTACCCATATTGACTTTTTTCAATAAAAAAGCGTTGGAGCTGGTGGACGGACTCGAACCCCCGACCTGCTGATTACAAATCAGCTGCTCTACCAACTGAGCTACACCAGCGAACTTAACGCTCGATTAATATACCACGAATATAGTAAGAAGTCAAGAGAAATTTTAAAAAAGTCGAAAAAAATTTTTTGTATTGCTGAATTGTATCTTTATGCATTGTTTAGACCTTATTACAGATAGGTTGCAGGAACCGTTCCGATAAGTTTAATCAGACTTTGCGGACGACCAATGGTCGCCCCTACACCGTTCAGGATGACAGAGGCAGGCAGAGGGCAAGACAGCGCAAAAAGCAAAACCAGCCGCCGGAAAACCGACGGCTGATATGTCTGAATCAGAAATTCAAGTTAATTAAGTTTGCAATTAGTCTTCCTTCTTACGAAGAACAACTGCTGTTGTTGCGGAGAGAGCAAGAACAACTACTGCTACGCCTGCAGCTGCTGATGCACCTGTATCGGGAGTCTTAACAACCTTCTCGCCCTTTACAGTACCTGCTTTCTTTGCAGCATCTTCTGTCTTCTTCTCACCGATTTCGGGGAAGTCAGCCTTTGCAAGGCTATCTGCTGCAGCCTGTGCACCCTTGATAACCTGGTTGATGAGACCTGTGTTAGCAGAAGCGATACCCTTCCAGTCAACTTTGCCTGCAAGCTCTGTAGCAGCATCCTGTGCAAGGTTCTCAACATCGTTGATCTCGAAAACGTAAACTACAAAATCATAGCTTTCTCTGCTGCTGCTGAGAGGAACACTGCTGATTTCGCTACCGTCTTTGCCCTGTGCATCTCTGAGAATAACGACGGGAGAAATAACATATTCGTCTGTGTCAACAAGCTTTGCACCTGTTGCATCAACACGGGTCTTTACTCTGTCAAGGATATCACTAGCTTTGATTACTTTACCGTCATTGTACTGAAGGTTAATGATGTAGTTTCTTATCTCTAAGCCTGTAAGATCTTTCCAGATAATTTCAATGTTGACATTGACAACTTTGTTTGATGTTGTTCCTGTTTCTTTTTCTGTTGTTGTTTCTGCAGGATCTGTTGTTGATTCAATTTCTGCAGGTGCAGTTGTTGACTCAACATCTCCTTCATCCGCAAATGCTGTGAAGCAGAAACATGAAAGAGCCATAACGATGGCAAGGATAATGCTAAGTTTCTTCACGTTAAAATCCTCCTAATTTCTGATAACATATCTATGGAAACTCAATATGTAGTGAAATTATACTACATCGTTCCAAAAAATTCAAGTGTTTATCACAAAATATATTATAAATCCATACGAACTTTTTGTTTTTTCACAACATATTGTTTGTGCAAAACACCTAAACGCAGAAATTATACGTTGCTGAACACAACTTTTGCCGTTTCAAACGGTGCCGATGCGATTGCAATGGTTTTTGTCTTGTCCTGACGTACGGGAACAATGGTCTTGACCGGCTTTTCGTTGAGCTTGTTGCCGTCGGCATCGTAGCAATCATACGCGATGAAGATGCTTTTCACCGTGCCAGAGCAAGCGAGGATATCAACATCAAGTTTTATTGCAAAAGTATTGTTGGTTGAAAGCGAAACTTCATGTGAAGCAATGCGGATGCTATCCTCAGCTGTGCCGAGGGTACCGCCGTATTCGATAACAGGCGGAGTGTAGGAAGCAGCCGTTGTCATAGGCACCTTTGTTGTGGGTGCCGCCGGAATAGTCGATGAATTTGTAGTAGACGGCTTGGTTGTTGTCGGTTTTGTCGTAATCGGCTTGGTAGTTGCCGTTGTGGTTGCGGCAGGCTTCGACGCTGCAGGCTGCCTTGTTGCGGGCTGTGTTGTCAGAGGCTTATTTGCAACGGTTGTTGAGTTTTTTACCGTGGGAAGAACAGAGTTCAAGGCCTCACGCGTTGTGCCCTGAGTCGGTTTAATGCCGCTGTCGGTAACGGCTTGCACACTTGTTTCAACTGCTTTACCTGCGGTTGTGCTTTCTTCCGCGATTTCTGCACTGCTTTCCTCCACCGTTGCCGTTTCTTCCGCAGAGGATGATGCAACGGTTGAAGAATCAGGCTCAGATGATTTATTGGCACAACCTGCCGCCGCGACGATAAGCATCGCCGCAGCAAGCATTGCAATAATTCTTTTCATAATCATAATGATTCGACAAGCTCCTTCAGGTAAGCTTTGAAATCGTCGCCGATTTCGTGGTGGCTGAGAGCAACCTCGCAGTTAGCCTTCATAATGCCAAGCTTGTTACCCATATCGTAACGGATGCCGTCAAAATCAAGAGCAAGAAGGTTGCCTTCCTTGCCGAGACGTGCAAGTGTATCTGTGAAGTAGAGCTCTTCGCCCTCGGGTGTGTTTGCAAGGTCCTCTGCAAGGTAATCAAATACCTGGGGAGGAGCAACAACTCTGCCGAGGATTGAGAAGCAGGACATAATCTGATCCTCTGTGGGCTTCTCAATAATATTGTGAACATCCATAAGAGCAGCGTTGTCTGCGTGAGGTGTTACGTCAAGTGAGCAATACTTGGAAACATCCTTTCTCGGAACTTCCTTAACGCCGACGATGCCCTTGCCTGTCTTCTCATAAGCGTCAACAAGCTGCTTTGTTACGGGATATTCGTTGTTGATGATAACGTCGTCACCGTAGAGGATTGCAAAAGGCTCGTTGCCAATGAAGCTCTTTGCGCACATAATTGCGTGGCCGAGGCCCTTTGTTTCCTTCTGGCGGAGGAAATAAACATTAGCGATATTTGAGCAAGCGAGAACATCCTCATAAAGATCCTTCTTTGAGGGGTTGTCCTTAAGCTTGTCTTCAAGCTCATAGCTGTGGTCAAAATGGTCTTCGATTACGCCCTTGCCGCGGTTTGTGATGATGAGGATATCCTCAATACCTGCAGCTGCAGCCTCTTCAACTATGTACTGGATAGCGGGCTTATCGACGATGTTGAGCATCTCCTTGGGAACTGCCTTTGATGCAGGGAGAACTCTTGTACCGAGACCTGCTGCGGGAATAATGGCCTTTTTGATTTTCATGGTGATGTTTCCTTTCTGTATTCTGAATAATTATTTTATTTACTTAAATAATGTCAGCGTGTTGCCAACGTTATTGCCGCATTGATAAGCATACTGCACACAAAATATAAGCCCCAGCCGAGCAGAATGTTTGTGCCGCCCTTGCGGAAAAGCTCAAGCTGAACCATGCGCTCGTCACTTGTTGCGCCGCGTGCACGCCTTATTTCGACGCAGGCTTTTTTATAGTAGAGCCTGTCGGCAATCAGCGCAGCAACAACCCTGAGCAAAATAGTGAGCAGGTGTATACCGTATATGATGAGTGCAGGCTGAGTCATTGGTTTTATTACCTGATCGGCAATAAGCTGCTCATTATTCGCTAAATACTCGGACACTGCCGCGTAGCCTTCTTCGGTGAGTGAGATGCTTTTGCCGTATAAGCCTTCCATAAACGAGTCCATAAATCCGCCCGAAGAACCGTTCTCTTCGATATAAGGCTGAATCAGCTCGTCTATCTCAGCCATCATACCGTTGACGGTAACCGACGCGGATGACTCATAAAAGACCTTGTTGAAATGAAGCTCTGCGGGAATCAGAAGCAGGTTGAGCGCCAGATAAACAGCGAGAAAGATTGCGCCCGCTTCATACATCTTGCGGTAGAAAAACCAGAACGGTGCAAACAAAAGCGCCGCCCAGTTCCACGAAAACTTTTTGCGGAACTTTTTGATATAGCTTGCGCCTGCCGTACGGCAGAAGAGCGCGATATCGCCCGACTTCAGACCGCGTATATTTTCATTCGAATTAAAGCCCTGCCTGAACTGTGCAAGAGGGGGTTCACCCATCGGGTTAGCGAAGGGGATAAGCACCGCGCCGCAATCGGGACAGCGCAGCGTGCCGTTTGCGCAAGTTGCACCGCAATCGGGGCAGATGATGTCAAGGTTTGCGTTATCGCGCGGATTATCCTGCTGCTGAGTTTCTGTTTCAGGCTTGGGTGCGGAAGATTTTTTCCACACAAAGTCCGTGCCGTGTTTTTCGGTATTGGCACACTCGCCGTGGGCAAGCCAACACACACGGTGATGTGGCGTGGCACATTCCGGGCAGACAACAACGTCATCCTGCTCGGCAAATTCTACGCCGCAATACGGACAGTTTTCTCCGATATATCTCATTTAAGTGTTTCCTCCTGATGTGCACATAGATACACATACTATATTTTACACAATTTAACACACAAATTCAATAACTGTGTCTAATAATTTTTAAAGTTTTATAAATTTTCTTCTCCTGCTTTACATACGCGTTAAAATGTATTAAAATATAGAGTGATATTTTATGTAACAAAGGGATTATAACCGCATCTCAAAGATGCGTTGCCCGGGAAAGGAAAAACTATGCTTCAATTTGAAGAGCTTCGCCTCGAACTTCTCGAATGCAGAAAGCCGCTTGATGAGCTTGCAGAAGCACTCGGCCTTGACGAAATGCGCAAGGAGATTGCCGTGCTCGAAGAGCAGGCTGCTGCACCCGACTTCTGGGACGATATGAAAAACTCACAGAAAGTTCTCCAGAAAACAGCAAGCCTCAAAAACAGAGTTGCCGCTTACGAAAAGCTCAACGCTGACTATGAGGACGCACTTGTTATGATTGAGCTTTCAAACGACGAAGAGGATGAGTCAATGTTCCCAGACTGCCGTGAAAGCGTTGACACGATCAAGCGTGAGCTTGACAAGCAGACGCTCAGCACACTCCTCAGCGGCGAATACGACAGCAAAAACGCAATCCTCACCTTCCACGCAGGTGCAGGCGGTACCGAGGCTCAGGACTGGGCATCAATGCTTGTGCGTATGTACACACAGTGGGGCACACAGCACGGCTACAAGGTCACTATGCCCGACTTCCTTGACGGTGATGAGGCAGGCTACAAATCAGCTGTTCTCCACATCGAGGGTGAAAACGCATACGGCTATATGAAGAGCGAAAACGGCGTCCACAGACTTGTTCGCTGCTCACCGTTTGACGCATCGGGCAGAAGACACACATCGTTTGCTTCACTTGAAGTTATGCCCGAAATTGACGACACAATCGAAATTGACCTCAATATGGACGACGTTAAGATGGACGTTTACCGTGCAAGCGGCGCAGGCGGACAGAAGGTTAACAAAACATCATCCGCAGTCCGTCTTACACACATCCCCACAGGCATCGTAACCTCCTGCCAGGTTGAGCGCAGCCAGGTTCAGAACAGAGAAGTTGCACTGCGTATGCTCAAATCAAAGCTGCTCGAAATCAAGGAGCGTGAGCACCTTGACAAGATCGAAGACATCAAGGGTGTGCAGAAGGATATTGCGTGGGGCAGCCAGATCCGCTCATACGTCTTTATGCCCTACACACTCGCCAAGGACCACCGCACAGGCTTTGAAATGGGTAACATCAACGCTGTTATGGACGGTGACCTCGACGGCTTCATCAACGCTTACCTCAAGCAGCAGTCACTTGAGAAGATGAATAACAATGAATAAGACGAAGAAAATTATAATCGGTTGTGCTGCGGCTGCAGTTGCCGTTGCGTGCATAGCTGTCGGTGCAAGATTTATGCCGAAAAAGGCTGCCGAAACACCGACGGAAGAAACAACCGCAAAATACGAATACACAACGCTTGTGCCTTTTGCACCGGCACAGACAGAGATTCTCACACCCACAACAACCAGACCGATACCTGAGCTTACCACACGGTATGAAGAAAACGCATCCAGGCTCAGCGAAGAGCAGGGCTGGAAGGGCAACGACCTGACACTGGGTCTGCCCGAAATCAGATCAGGCTCGGTTTCAACCGTAAACTACGTAACAGACAAGGGCAACCGCACCGTAATCAGAATCGACAGCTTCGACTACAACAGCTATCTCAACTATATTCAGAGGCTTGAAGAAGCGGGATTCACCGACAACAACGGCAAGGCTCACATACCCTCTGCCGCACCGTCAACCGTAGCAATGTTTTACAGCAGGTTTGACGGCAGCCGCTCATTCGGAGTTTACTGGTACGGAAGCGACAGCGACGCAGGCTTTGACTGCGAAATCGTTGTTTCAGACTATGACCAGGCAAAATAAAACCGTCGGTTTTTCATCAGACCGATATCAAACGGAAGGAAATAATTTATGACCTCAAAAGAATTGCTTGAAAAAATCGTCAGCATTCTTGACGAAAAAAAGGCAGAAGACATTGTTGCAATCGAAACAGCAGGCGTAACAATCGTTGCGGATTATTTTGTTATCGCATCCGCTACCTCAAACCCTCACGTAAAATCTCTTGCAGATGACGTTGAGGATGAGCTTGCAAAGCTCGGCGTATTTGCTTCTCACATCGAGGGCAGGGCAACAGGCTGGATTCTGCTCGATTTCAACGATGTTATCGTTCACATTTTCCTGAACGAAAGCAGAGAATACTACAACCTTGAGCGACTCTGGGCAGACGCAAAGCAGGTTGATATCTCCGCTCTCATAACAGAATAATTTATTGCATTTGCAAAGGACTGATAAAACTATGGCTAACTATGATTTTAAGTCTGCCGAGCAGAAATGGCAGGACAAATGGGAGGACGCAGGCGTATTCCACGCTCAGGACGGCTCCGACAAAAAGAAATTCTACGCTCTCGTAGAGTTCCCTTACCCCAGCGGTGCAGGTATGCACGTCGGCCACATCAAGGCTTACTCAGGTCTTGAGGTTGTTTCACGTAAGCGCAGGATGGAGGGCTACAACGTGCTCTTCCCCATCGGCTTCGATGCTTACGGTCTGCCGACAGAAAACTACGCAATCAAGACCGGTATCCACCCCAGACAGGTTACCGACAACAATATTGCAAAGTTCACTTCACAGCTCAAGCGTGTCGGCTTCTCATTCGACTGGAACAGAGTTATCGACACAACAGAAGAGGGCTACTACAAGTGGACACAGTGGATTTTCCTCAAGATGTTCGAAAACGGTCTTGCATTCCGCGACAAGACACTCGTCAACTACTGCCCCTCCTGTAAGGTTGTTCTCTCCAACGAGGATTCACAGGGCGGCAAGTGCGACATCTGCCACAGCGACATTGTTCAGAAATCAAAGGACGTATGGTACCTTCGCATCACAGAGTATGCAGACAAGCTCCTTCAGGGTCTTGACGAGGTAGATTATCTGCCTAACATCAAGCTCCAGCAGGAGAACTGGATCGGTAAATCAACGGGTGCATTCGTCAACTTCAAGGTTAAGGACACAGACGAAACACTCCGCATCTATACAACCAGACCCGACACACTCTTCGGCGTAACGTTTATGGTTATGGCTCCCGAGCATCCTATGCTTGACAAGTATAAGGATATGATTAAGAACTTCGGTGAGGTTGAAAATTACAGAACAGAGTGCGCAAAGAAGACAGAGTTTGAGCGCACACAGCTTGTCAAGGACAAGACAGGTGTCTGCCTTGACGGCTTTGTCGGCATCAACCCCGTAAACGGCAAGGAAATTCCGATTTTCATCTCCGACTACGTTATGATGGGCTACGGCACGGGCGCAATTATGGCTGTGCCTGCACACGATCAGCGTGACTACGACTTCGCAAAGAAGTTCGGCATTGATATTATCGAGGTTATCAAGGGCGGCGACATCGCAGTTGAAGCTTACACAGGCGACGGCGAGATGGTCAACTCCGACTACCTCAACGGATACACAGACAAGAAATCCTCTATCGCACGTGTTCTCGAAGAGCTTGAGAAGCAGGGCATAGGCGAAAAGGGCGTTCAGTACAAGATGAAGGACTGGGCATTCAACCGTCAGCGCTACTGGGGTGAACCGATTCCGATCGTTCACTGCGACAAGTGCGGTATGGTTGCCGTACCTTACGAGGAGCTTCCGCTTAAACTGCCTCAGGTTGAAAACTTTGAGCCCGGTCAGGACGGCGAAAGCCCGCTTGCAAAGATTGATTCCTTCGTCAACTGCACCTGCCCCAAGTGCGGCGGCGCAGCAAAGAGAGAGACCGACACAATGCCTCAGTGGGCAGGTTCGTCATGGTACTTCCTCAGATATATCGACCCGAAGAACGACAAGGCTTTTGCAGATATGGAAAAGCTCAAGTACTGGGGTCAGGTTGACTGGTATAACGGCGGTATGGAGCACGTTACACGTCACCTTATCTATTCACGCTTCTGGCACAAGTTCCTTTACGATCTCGGCGTTGTTCCCACAGCTGAGCCCTATGCAAAGCGTACCGCACAGGGTCTTATCCTCGGACCGGACGGCGTAAAGATGTCCAAATCCAGAGGTAACGTTATCGATCCCAACGATGTTGTTGAAGCATTCGGCGCAGACGTTCTTCGTACATACGTGCTCTTTATGGGCGACTACGAGAAGGCTGCTCCCTGGTCTGAAGACAGCGTTAAGGGCTGTAAGAGATTCATCGACAGAGTATGGAATCTCCAGACTCTGCTCAACGATTCTGAGGAATACTCCGCAAAGCTCGAATCCGCTTTCCACAGAACAATCAAGAAGGTTTCTTCCGACATTGAGTCACTCAAGTACAACACAGCAATTGCCGCACTTATGACTCTCCTCAACGAGATTTATGATGCAGGTGCTGTTACACGCAAGGAACTCAAGACATTCATCACACTTCTCAATCCCTTTGCTCCTCATGTAACAGAAGAAATCAACGAGGCTATGGGCAACACTATGCTTGCTGACGGCGAGTGGCCGACATACGAAGAAGCAAAGTGCGTTGATAACGAGATTGAGATTGTTGTTCAGATAAACGGCAAAATCCGCACAAAGATGATGGTTGCAACCGATATTGAAGCAGCGGATGCAATTGCGCTTGCAAAGGCTGACGAGAAGATTGCCGAGGAAATCGCAGGCAAGACAATCGTCAAGGAGCTTTACGTCAAGGGCAAGCTCGTAAATATTGTTGCGAGATAATAAAATTATCTGAAGATAATTTTATCTCGATATAAATCCTTACGGATTTTCGATATGTTGCTTTCAGCAACTCGATATATCAAATTCGATATGCGCTGCGGCGCAAGTTAAGGATATATATCATATCGCAGGCGAGATTTATCGAGCCTATATCGAAATTTCAAGAATTGAAATTATATCGAATTTGCCTCAAGGCAAATATATCGCATGGAGGAATTCTTATGCTTAAAAGATTAATTTCGGTTTTGTTATGTATAATTCTTATGGGTGTCTGCGTTATTCCTGCTGCCCACGCTTCCGAGCTGGAATATCCGCGCAAGCGTGAGGATATAGGCATACGCGACCCTTGTATATTGGTAAGCGACGGCAAATACTATATGTACGGCACAGGTGCTGCGTGGCACGGCTACGGCTGCTATGTCAGCGAAGATCTTGAGAACTGGGCAGGTCCGTTTACGGTTTTCACCTTCCCTGAAGGTCATACGGCAGACGGCGACTACTGGGCACCCGAATGTGTTGAGTACAAAGGCAATTTCTACCTTTTTGCTACCTATCACGACCGTGTTTTAAATCACAGAGGTACTGCGGTTTTCAGGGCTTCAAGCCCTATCGGTCCGTTTGAGCAAATTTCAGACGGCTTTGCAACACCTGACGATTGGGATTCGATTGACGGCACACTCTATGTTGATAACAGCGGTCAGCCATGGATGGTTTTTGTCCACGAGTGGACAAGCACCGATGACGGAATCGGCAGAATGTGCGTTGCAAAAATGAGCGACGATTTATCCTCACTTATTTCCGAGCCGAAGGAGATTTTCCGTGCGGATGACGGCAAATGCGGTATGAACAGACGTGTTACAGACGGTCCTTATATCCACACCTGTGAAGACGGCAAGCTGATAATGCTCTGGTCAAATTTTACCGATGACGGATATGCCGTAGGTATGGCGGAAAGCTATACCATAGACGGCAAATGGCGTCAGCAACCGCGACTGCTTTACAGCAAAAAGCTTTCAGGCACGGAATATGACGGCGGACACGGTATGCTTTTCACAACAACCGACGGAAAACTTATGCTCAGCATACACTCACCAAACTCGTCGGGCGAAGGCTTCCACGAGACGGCAACATTTTATGAGGTTATCGAAACAAACGGCACACTCATGCTCAAAAGCCGCTACGGAAAGTTTCATCAGTTTCTTGAAAAGCTGACAGCTTTCTTTTCCGGGCTTAACGATAAAATCAGCGATTTTTGGAACAAAATAATTTTATTTTTCACTAACATTTTTTAATCTGAAAAGAGGTTTTTTATAATGGGATGCGACGGTAATTGTTCAAACTGCTCCTCAAATTGCGACAGCAAAGAGAAGCAGGATATGACACTTCCGCAGAACGAATTCAGCAAGGTAAAAAAGGTCATCGGTGTTGTCAGCGGCAAGGGCGGCGTAGGCAAATCGCTCGTCACTTCACTTCTCGCTTCCGCTTTCCAGACAAGCGGCAAGCAGACAGCAATTCTCGATGCTGACGTTACAGGTCCCTCAATCCCCAAGGCATTCGGTGTCAGCGCAGGTATTGAGCAGAGCGCAATGGGTCTTATCCCTGCAGAGAGCAAGACAGGAATCCGCGTTATGTCGGTAAACCTTCTTCTTGAAAAAGAGGATGCTCCCGTAGTGTGGAGAGGTCCTGTTATTTCAGGCATAATTCAGCAGTTCTGGAATGAGGTTGCCTGGGGCGATGTTGACTATATGTTTGTCGATATGCCTCCCGGAACAGGCGACGTTCCGCTGACAGTTTTCCAGAATCTTCCTGTTGACGGTATTGTTGTTGTCACAACACCGCAGGATCTTGTCACGATGATTGTCAAGAAGGCATACAATATGGCAAACCTGATGAATGTGCCGATTATCGGACTTGTTGAAAATATGAGCTACTTTGAGTGCCCCGACTGCGGCAAAAAGCATTCAATTTTCGGCGAGAGCAAGATTGATGAGGTTTCTGCCGAGCTCGGTCTGCCCGTGCTTGCACGCCTGCCCATCAACACAAAAACAGCAAACCTTGTTGACAAGGGCGCTGTTGAGCTTGCAGGTGAGGACGATATAAAGAGCGCTGTTGAAGCTATCGAAAAGTATTTCGAAGAGAAATAAGCTGATAAAAGCATAAAGCAGAGCTGCACCGTATAACGGTTGCGGCTCTGTTTTTTTTTGCATAAACCTGTTTTATCTTGAATTTCTGCAGCATATTGTTTTTACAAAAGTAACTGTTCTCTGAATTGTAAACGGGATTAATACAGGCGGCAATCTGCCGCCCCTATATTGCAATCCTCCGTCACGGCTTCGCCGTGCCACCTCCTTTCAAAAAGAGGTTTTAATAATGTCATCCTGAACGAAGTGAAGGATCTTATATATTCGTGTTTTAAGATTCTTCGCTGCGCTCAGAATGACAACGATTTTATGTTTTTTATCAATGTACAATAGTGCCTCCGAAAACGGCTTCATCCGCCACAGGCGGTGTTTCGGTGCTTCGCTACGGAATGACACTATTTTTATAAGAAAAAGGCAGGTGCGGAAAACCGCACCTGCCGATTTCAATTATGGGGTAAGATTAATAGACAACTCTGTAAGTAAGTGTTGTGCCATTATTGAGCCACTGGTTCTTGTAAAGAGCCTGTACATCAAAGTTGAATGTAGCTGCGTATCCGCAACCAACGTTGAATGTCCAAGTAAGTGTACCGTCACCGTTGTCAACAGCAAGTGTTGTATCCTTTGTCTGATAGTGAACGTCACCTTCAGCGTCAACGATTCTTACACCGAGAGCATCCTTATCTGTTACTACAGTAACTGTCTGCTTGTCGCCAACGAGGAGACGAGTCTTAGCTACGGTTGCAGAAATAACGATATCAGCATTGTTGCCTGTAGACGGACCTACATAAACTACAGGAGCTGTTACTGTGTATGTGAGGTCTGTGCCTTCATCAACAAGCCTATTGTTCTTACCTGCTGTGTAGATATCGAACTTGTAGGACTTAGCTGTAGTTCTGTGTGTTGTGATATCCCATACCCAGTTACCGTTTTCATCCTGATATGCCTTATCACGAGTGTAAGTTGATGTTGAACCACCCTCGGAAACGAGTCTCATTCTGAGAGTATCAGGACCTGCAACGATTCTGACAACTACTGTATCCTTTGTTGTGAAGCTATCAACTGCTACATCGTTGTTAAGGATAGTAACAGACTTAACCTCGATATCTTCAGTGGGAGTGGGCTTTTTCTTAGTCTGGTAAGAGAAGGGATATCCGCCCTCTTCCCAAACCTTGCCAAGTTTTGCCTTAGCAACAGCTGATACAGAATCAGCAAAGATCGGTGTAGCGATTGTCCATGTTTCTGTACCGTCGCCGTTATCAGTGATTGTAACAAGGCTGTGTGTACGGGTATAAGTCATTGTTGTACCGCTTGTGAACTTAACCTGAAGCTTTGTAATGCCTGTTATTGAAACAAGATAATCGAACTCAACTGTATCGCCAACCTGGAAGTATTCCTCCTTAGTTGTAACGTTTGTAACAATTGCTACGATAGGCTTAAGCTCGAGAGCATTGTATGCATCCTCAAGTGCCTTAGCTGCTGCTGCGATTTCAGCTGCAAGCTCAGCATCAGATGCGGGAGCATTTTCATCCTTATTTGCAAGGATATCGTTTGCTGCAAAGAGAGCTTCCTCATATGCATCGTATGTTTCAGGTGTATAAGCATCAGCTGCCTCGGGTGTTGTGCCGTAGTCTGCTACTGCCTTCTCGAGAGCTGAGTAATCTATGAACTCAGGAACAAGAGCAGAGATAGCATTGATGATATCGTCTGTTGCTGCCTGAACAGCTTCACGGTTTTCATCTGTGTCATCTGCTGACTTGAGCTGTGCAAGAGCTGCTGTGCCATCTGCTACAGCCTTCTCATAAGCTGCCCACTTGTCAACAGGATAGTACTCTTCACCGTATTCGGGAGTTTCTTCAAGAGCTGCTTCAAGAGCTGAACAGTCAACCTTATTGAGCTCAAGAGCATTGTATGCTGCAACAAGGTTATCCTTAGCTTCAGCAACTATATCTCTGATTGCCTGTGTATCGGGAGCATTATCATAATCAATTACAGCCTTTTCTGCTGCTGCGAGAGCTGCCTCATAAGCTGCCCATGAATCTGTTGTGTAGCGCTCTTCCTCATAATCTGCTGTGCCGCAAGCTGTGATTGCATTTGCAAGATCAGTGAGGTCAACATACTGCTCAACAAGATCATTATATTCCTTCTCAAGAGCTGCTGCTGCGTTGTCGATGAGTGCCTGGTTAGCATCTGTCTTCTCAAGCTTCTCAGCTTCGAGGATTGACTGAGCTGCTGCGAGAGCTGCCTGCCACTCTGCATACTCAGCTGCATCGTAGTACTCTGCAGGAGCTGTGCTTGAGCAATTAGCTACAGCTTCTTCAAGAGCGCTGTAATCACAGTATTCCTTAAGCTTGAGGTTGTTGAATGCATCCTCAAGAGCCTTAGCTGTTGCTGCAACCTCAACTGCAATATCTTCGTCAAATGCGCCAGCCTCATCATCCTTGTTTACAAGGTAATCTTTAGCTGCGAAGAGAGCTTCCTCATATGCATCGTATGTTTCAGATGTATAAGCATCAGCTGCCTCGGGTGTTGTGCCGTAGTCTGCTACTGCCTTCTCGAGAGCTGAGTAATCCATATACTGGGCAACGAGCTTTGCGAAAGCATTGTTGATTGCATCAGTTGCAGCTGCTACTTCGTTACGGAAGTCTTCTGTATCAGCTTCGCCCTCAACACTTTCGTATGTATCTCTACCTGCTGTTACAGCTTCCTGCCATGCTGCATATGCTGCCGGATCATAGTACTCTACATCGTATTCGGGAGTCTGAGCGATAGCTGCCTCAAGAGCTGAACGGTCAACGAACTTGGGAACAAGTGCAGTGTATGCTGCATCAAGAGCTGATTTTGCTGCGTTGATCTTAGCCTGGTTTACACCTGCTTCGTCAGCGATCATATCACGCTCTACAGCCTGAGCTGCTGCAAGAGCATCTTCGTATGCTGCCCAGTCTGCTGCATCGTAGTACTCTTCACCGTACTCGGGTGTTTTTGCGATAGCTGCATCAAGAGCTGCGTAATCACATGCTGCAAGTTTATCGAGATTTGCAACTGCGTCTTCGATAGCTGCTGCGAATGCGTCAACTTCTGCCTGCTTTGTGATGTCGTAACCTTCAACAACTGCTGCTACTGCATCTTCAACAGCCTTAACAGAAGCTGATGTGTAGATGCCGTCGTCGAGGTCCGCGGGGATCTGAGCCTTAGCTGCTTCAACAGCTGCGTAGTCAGCTGCCTTGTAAACAAGAACAACTGCGTTGAGAGCATCTGCTGCTGCATCGATTGTAGCCTGGTTTGCGCCTGCTTCGTCAACAATCATATCACGAGCGACTGCCTTAGCTGCATCATAAGCTGCTTCGTAGTCTGCCCAGTTCTCATAGAGATCCTTGTCAGCAAGCTTTGCTTCATAAGCTGCGATAGCTGCATCAAGCTCTTCGTAATCACAGGGAACTTCGGGAGCTTCTGCAGAAGCAACCTTGAAGTTAAGGATTGTGCCTGTGAGGTCGATTGTTTCGGGGTATTCTGAACCGAGAGATGAGTTGCCGTATGCAGAATCAGAATTGTTAACTGCTGCATAAATCTGTCTCATACGGGATGTTGTAGCTACTGTAGCGGAGCAAGTTTCGGGCATACGGAATTCACCTGTTGCGCCGGGAGTTGCTGACTCGGGAACTGTGAATGTGAATGTGTAACCGAGGGTTGCTTCAGAAGCATCAAAGGGAGATTCGCAATCTGTGCTGTAAGCACGCAAATTATGGAAACCTTCGTGTGTGCCCTTGTCATAACCTGTACCAAGCTGTGTAGCCTTATTACTTTTGACAGGATTAGGTGTGCAATCGTAATTATTTACATAGTTACTGAATTCAACATCAGATGTTGAAAAAGGGTTAAAGAAACCTGCTGTCCAGCAGAAAATTTCGCTACCTGTTGTACCGAGGTAGTAGTTAGCCTGAGCATAAACGGAAACAGTAATTGTTTCGCCGGGCTCAACCTCAATAAAGCCTTCTGCGTTAGCTGCCTTGCTGGCGGTTGCGGTATAGACAAGCTTTGAACCTGCCTTCTCGAAAACCATTGTTTCAGCGCTTGCGCCGACAACAACTGTACCGACAAGGAGCATAACTGCGAGAACTATACTGAGTATCTTTTTTGAAGTTTTCATTATAGTTATGTTCCTCCTTCAAGGATTTTTTATATCAGCCTGCCCGGCGGCAGAAGCCGGGCAGGTCAATATTAAGAATAGGTGTGTGGGTAAGCGCTTTTTATCTTACCTGGGGGATGAAGTCACAGTTCCATGCAAGGTAGTCTTTACAAACAACGAAGTCGTTAAGTGTAACTGAACCGTTGTTATCAACGTCCATAGCGAATACTGCGGGATCTGTGAAGTCCTCATAATCGTGTACGCAATCATTCCATGCCATGTAGTCAACAGCATCAACTGTGTCAAGGAGAGTAACTGTACCGTCACCGTTGTTATCACCGAAGATAACGATGTAGAATGTTTCAACAACTTCACCTGTCTTGTTGTTGATGAACTCAACCTTAGCGCCTGTACCGAGAACTGTGTTATCACCAACATATGTGTATCTGAGTGAACCGTCGCCTTCGATTTCGACAAAGTTCTGAGCAAGGAGGTCAGTTACGAACTCGTACTCTGAGTAAGCGTTAACGCCTGCACAGTCAAGACCGTAGATGAATCCTCTTTCTCTGTCGATGATTGTTGATGAACCTTCCTTAGCCTTAAGAAGGAGGGGAACCTCTGCTGTTGCGAGAGCATCGATAGCATCGTTAAGAGCCTCAGCTGCTGCATCGATTGTAGCCTGATCGTCAACTGTGAGATCCTTGGGAAGCTGAGTAGCTGCTGTGTAAGCGTCAACTACATCTGCCCATGTTTCGGGTGTCCAATCGTCTGCGTTGAGAGCATCCTTTCTTGCGATAGCTGCTTCGAGAGCTGAGTAATCAGCGCCCTTCTTTGCAAGCTTTTCAACTGCCTCTTCGATAGCTGCTGCGAATGCGTCAACTTCAGCCTGCTTTGTGATGTCGTAGCCTTCAACAACTGCTGCTACTGCATCTTCAACTGCCTTAACAGAATCTTCTGTGTAGCTGCTGAGGTCAGCAGGAATCTTAGCCTTTGCTGCTTCAACTGCTGAGTAGTCAGCATCCTTGTAAACGAGAACAACTGCGTTGAGAGCATCTGCTGCTGCGTCAATCTTAGCCTGGTTCTCACCGGCTGCATCAGCAATCATATCCTCATCTATTGCCTGTGCTGCATCGTAAGCTGCTTCGTACTCTGCCCAGTTAGCATAGAGATCCTTATCTGCGAGCTTTGCTTCATATTCAGCAATAGCTGCATTAAGTTCTGTGTAATCGCAGTTGCCGAGAATTGTAAGACCGTTGTAAGCATCTTCAAGATCCTTTGCAAGACCTGCGATGATCTCTCTTACTTCTGCTGAATCAGGAGCGATATCGTATGTTACAAGAGCTTCCTTAGCTGCTGCGAGAGCTGCCTCATAAGCTGCCCATGAATCGGGTGTGTAACGCTCGATTTCGTTTTCGATCTTGTCTTCGCCGTAAGCGTCGACTGCTGCTTCAAGCTCGGAAAGGTCTGCATAGATCTCGTAGAGGTCTGTGTATTCCTTAATGAGAGCTGCTGCTGCGTTGTCAATAATTGCCTGATTTTCAGGTGTGAGGTAGAGAGGCTCGCTCTCGAGGAGTGTGATTGCCTCTGCAAGTGCTGCCTTCCACTCTGCAAGCTCTGCTGCATCGTAGTAAGCTTCGTCTGCATCAAGCTCTGAGCAGTAGAGAACTGCTTCTTCAAGATCACTGTAATCACAGTAGCCTGTGATGAGCTCAAGAGCTGCATAAGCATCACGAAGATCCTTTGCAAGACCTGCGATGATCTCTCTTACTTCTGCTGAATCAGGAGCGATGTCGTATGTTACAAGAGCTTCCTTAGCTGCTGTAAGAGCTGACTCATAAGCTGCCCAAGAATCTGCTGTGTAACGCTCGATTTCGTTTTCGATTGTATTTTCGTCGCAATCCTCAACTGCTGCTTCAAGCTCGGAAAGGTCTGCATAAATCTCATAGAGATCGCTGTACTCATTAATAAGAGCTGCTGCTGCGTTGTCAATGATTGCCTGGTTAGCATCTGTGAGGTAGAGAGGCTCGCTCTCAAGGAGTGTGATTGCCTCTGCAAGAGCTGCCTTCCACTCTGCAAGATCTGTTGCATCGTAGCAAGCTTCGTCTGCATCAAGCTCTGAGCAGTAGAGAACTGCTTCTTCAAGCTCGCTGTAATCACAGAAACCAACGATTATTTCAAGATTGTTGTAAGCATCTTCGAGATCCTTTGCAAGACCTGCGATGATCTCTCTTACTTCTGCTGTATCGGGAGCGATGTCGTATGTTACAAGTGCTTCCTGAGCTGCTGCAAGAGCTGCCTCATAAGCTGCCCATGAATCCTCTGTGTAACGCTCGATTTCGTTTTCGATCTTGTGCTCGCCGTAAGCATCAACTGCTGCTTCAAGCTCTGAAAGATCTGCATAGATCTCATAAAGATCGCTGTATTCATTATCAAGAGCTGCTGCTGCGTTGTCGATGATTGCCTGGTTCTCGTCTGTCTTCTCAAGCTTCTCAGCTGCGAGAAGTGCCTGAGCTGCTGCGAGAGCTGCCTGCCACTCTGCAAGATCTGTTGCATCGTAGTAAGCTTCGTCTGCATCAAGCTCTGAGCAGTAAAGAACCAATGTCTCAAGCTCTCTGTAATCGCAGAATTCCTTATCTGCAAGAGCGTTGTATGCATCAACAAGAGCTTTTGTTGCTGCGTCTACGGTAGCCTGGTTTACACCTGCTTCGTCAGCGATCATACCGCGCTCTACAGCCTCAGCGTCTGCAAGAGCCTTAGTATAAGCGTTCCATGTTACTGTTGAGTAAGCGTCTGCTTCCTTTGCAGGAACCTTTGCAATTGCTGCATCGAGAGCATCGTAGTTACAGTTGCCGAGCTTAACAAGTTTTTCAACTGCGTCTTCGATAGCTGCTGCCATTGCGTCAACTTCAGCCTGCTTTGTGATGTTGTAGCCTTCAACAACTGCTGCTACTGCATCTTCAACTGCCTTAACAGAAGCTGCTGTGTAGAGAGCTGTGCTCATATCAGCGGGGATCTTAGCCTTTGCTGCTTCTACTGCTGAGTAGTCAGCTGCCTTGTATGCGAGAACAACTGCATTGAGTGCTGCTGTTGCATCATCAATAGCCTTCTGGTTTGCACCTGCTTCGTCAGCGACGAGGTCACGTGCGATTGCCTTAGCTGCGTTGTAAGCTGCTTCGTACTCTGCCCAGTTAGCGTAGAGATCCTTATCAGCTACCTTTGCATCATAAGCTGCGATAGCTGCGTCAAGAGCATCATATTCACACTTGCCAAGCTTTGTAAGACCCTTAACAGCTGCATCAAGTCTTGTTGCTGCTGCGTCGATCTCAGCCTGGTTTGCACCTGCTTCGTCAGCGATCATATCACGCTCAACAGCCTGTGCTGCTGCAAGAGCTGCGTTGAACTCTGCGACAGATGCGGATGTGCAATCAGTTGTGTCAGCCTCAGCTGCATCTGTAAGAGCTGCATCAAGTGCTGCATAGTCACATTTGCCAAGCTTTGTAAGACCCTTAACAGCTGCATCAAGTCTTGTTGCTGCTGCATCAATCTTAGCCTGGTTTACACCTGCTTCGTCAGAGATCATACCACGCTCAACAGCCTGTGCTGCTGCGAGAGCTGCGTTGAACTCTGCGACAGATGCGGATGTACAATCAGTTGTGTCAGCCTCAGCTGCATCTGTGAGAGCTGCATCAAGTGCGTCATAGTTACAGTTGCTAAGCTTTGTAAGGCCTGTGATAGCTGCGTTAAGTCTTGCAGCTGCGTCGTCGATAGATTTCTGGTTTACACCTGCATCGTCAACGATGAGGTCACGTGCAACTGCGTTTGCTGCTGCGAGAGCTGCGTTGAACTCTGTTACAGAAGCGGATGTGCAGTTTGTTGTGTCAGCCTGAGCTGCTGCTGCGAGAGCTGCATCAAGTGCTGCGTAATCGCAGGGAATATCAGCTTCTTCAAGCTTAGCGACAGCATTCTTAAGTGCCTGAGCTGCTGCATCGATTGTAGCCTGATCGTCAACTGTGAGATCCTTGGAGATGTTGTTTGCTGCTGCGAGAGCATTTTCAACGTCTGCCCATGTTTCGGGTGTCCAATCGTTCTTGTTGAGATCGTTTGCTTCAGCGATAGCTGCATTGAGTTCTGTGTAATCCGCAGCCTTCTTCTGGAGGTTAGCTGTTGCCGTAACAAGAGCCTGTGTTGCAGCGTCAACGTCTGCCTGATCAGAATACTTGGGTGCGGGATCAGCGTCACGGATAGCTGTTGCTGCTTTGTAAGCTGCATCGAATGCTGCCCATGTGCCGTCAGTGTATGTGGAGGTATCAACGCCTGCGATCTTCTGATCTGCTGCGGTGATAGCTGCCTTAAGTTCTGTGAGGTTTGCATCAGCCTCTTCAAGACCTGCAACTGCCTGTATAACTGCATCAGTATATTCGTAAACCTTATCCTGATCAACAATCTTAAGGTTACGGTCTATTGCTGCGAGAGCATCTGCAAGCTTCTGTCTGGATTCTGCTGTATACTTCTCAGGTGTTGTGTAGTAATCCTCGGGGATGTTCTCGATTTCCCAATTAAGACCTTCATAGAGAGCAGGAAGGTTGTTAACAGCTGCTGTAAGAGCATCTGCTGCAGCCAGAATCTCTCCATCGTTGCGGATATCGAGCTCATCGTTGTTGTACTTATCAAGGAGAGCCTGTGCCTTCTGATATTCAGCATCTACAGCCTCATAAACGTCGACAACACCGTCGCCGTCTGTATCTGTGGGATATTCAGCCTCATAAGCATAGTAGTCAACTGACATATAGTAGCCAACTGCATCCTCAAGGGGAGCAATATTAGCATCAATATAATCGAGCTGTTCCATAGCTGCGATAAGATTTGCTTCTTCAGCGTCAACTGTTGCCTGATGCTGGATGTCTACCTTGGGCTCTGCCATGTAGAATGTGAGAGCCTGGTTATAACCTGCAAGGAAGTTAGTGTAAGAACCGGGTGTGTAGAGAGCCTGATTATTCATGATAGCCTGAGCTGCAATAATCTGGTTGTTGAGCTTTGAGTAGTCAGCATCCTTAAGCTTAAGAGCGTTGTAAGCCTCAGCAAGGTTTTCAGCCATTGCGTCAACTTCTGTCTGCTTTGTGATGTCAAGATTTGAGTCTACTGCTGCAACTGCTGCGTCAACATCAGCCCAGTTGACATAGTCGTTCTTTGTGGGTTCAAGCTCAGTGATCTTAGCAAGCCATGCGTTAACTTCGCTGTAATCAGCTGAGTTGTACGTAAGAGCGTTGCGTGCATCGTAAACTTCCTGAGCGAGATCGTTGACTACATCCTGCTCACCTACCATATAGCCGTAGTTGAGACCTTCGTCAACTTCTGCGCGTGCTTCAACAAGTCTGTTCCAGCTTTCAGGTGTGTAATACTTTGCATACTCATCTTCGTACTGTGCCTTGATACCCTTCTGCTCGTTAGCAAACGTGAAGTCTGCCTCGTTGAGGTGGTTACCAAGAGCAACGTAGAGCTGATCAATCCTATGCTGGAGAACGTCAACTTCTCCCTGCTGGAGGATGTAGAGACCTTCTACCTTCTCTGCACACGTATCTCTGATATCCTTAATGTAGTCTGCTTCGTAGTATGTGATATCGTAGTTTCTTGTTGCATCTGAAGGATCGACAACCGTAACTGTTGAGTCGATGTTAGCGGTTGCATCAGCGATTGTCTTGTCAAGAGCTGTGTAATCAGCCGGCTTGAGCTCAAGAGCGTTGTAAGCTGTTTCAAGAGCTGTTGCGTAGCCGTCAACGATCGGCTGGTCGGGGCTCTTGAGGCTACGGTTGGACATTGCAGGTGCACAAGCGTTTGCCCAAGCGTTATAAGAATCTGTTGTGAAGTTTTCCCAACTTACGTCTCTGTCGTCAGCACCGACAAATTCATACTTCTCAAGTTCGGGAAGAATGATTGTAAGGCCGCCTGTTGAACCGTTGGGGTTAGTACCTGTCTTGAGTTCGAGATAGCTATCGACTACCGAATAGTCCGCATTACGGAGCTGCGCTGACTGCCAGCCGATATCAAGAATATCGACGAAATCTTTGACTTCATCCTGATAGCGTATATCAAGATTCATCTTGTTATCAAGAATCTCATCAAGGGGAACGTTCATTTCGTTAACGGAAACGTTGAAGTACTCTGCGGGATAGTACTCTTCGCGGTTGTAATACAGCGGGTTAACGATTTCGTTAGGTCTGTAGTGGTAATATCTGTTGCCGTTTTCGTCGTAGTGGATCTCACAGATCTGAGCAATCTTCGCTTCAAGCGCTGTGTAGTCGGCACGTACATACTCGAGCTCACTGATAGCTGTCTGGAGTTTTGCTTCGATAGCTGCGTTCTGAGCTGCTGTGAGTGATGCATCCTGTACGGCACCCTTTGCGTCAGCGAGAGCGTCTAAGTAAGCTGTCCACTTGCCGTTAGCGTCTGAGTAACCATCTGTAACCTGGCGGAAGATCTGATTTTCCTGAGCGACAAGGTTACGAAGGTCTGTCTTATCAACGCCAGTAATATTAATGTGCCAAGCATAGTGACAGGTAATAGCATTCTTGCTGCCGTTCTGAGCCCACATATATGTGTAATATGTATATGCACCGGCAGGAACAGTATCAAAGAGCATATATCTGTACATCAGATCGCCCTGTGCGTCGTTAAATGTTGCTTCGGAAAGAGCATTGCCTGCATCATCATAAGCTGCACTGTTAATGGTACCAACATTATCACCGTAGTTCGGATGATTACCCTGGCCGGAGTAATATGTTTCACCGTTCTGATGAATTGTTGCAGCGTCGCCCTGTGTTCTCAGACCGATAGCTGTAAACAGCATTTTTGCCTGTGTAAGATTAACAGGAAGAGATGTATCGAAATACAGATTGAATTTTGCGCGGTAGCCTCCGTCTTTTGTATCGTCTTTACCTTTGTCACCGCAGTACCAACCGCCATTTGTTTGCCTTGACGGACCTGTCCACGAGTTGATACCGAAACCGGATACCTTCTGGCTGCGGTCACCGCTGAAGTTTGTAAGGTTAACGCCGTAGTAAGCGTTATCATAACCGGCGTTACCCTGAAGTGCTTCGTACTGGATACCGTCTGCCGGTGCACCTTCAGGAGCGAAGAAGATTATAGACTCCTGGCTGGTCTGGTTTGTACCCCAACCATTCCAACGTCTGATAAATGTAAGCCAACCTGATGCCTGAGGAGCATCTGTAACGGTTGAAGCCTCATACTGGGTATAGCTCTTGCCGTCACGCTCATAAGTGAACTTGTAAACGATTGTATCACCTACGTTAGCTGTACCGCCTGTAACCTTACCGGATGCAGTTGCGGGGTCCCATGTATGGGTTATAGCTGCGCCGGTGTTCTTGTTATAAACCTCAACAAGAGCGTTTGTTGCGCCGTTGGGAAGGTCGATCTTGAAGTTGGAGTAATCAATCATCGCTCTTGTGCGATAGTTGATGATCTGAGGAACAACCGTTGTACCCTTGGGCTGTGCAGAGAGACCGTAGCCTGAACCTGCAACATAAATCTTTGAGGGAACAGTCGGGTTAGCGTAGTATTCGCCGTTGCCGCTTGAGATATCTTCACCTGTGAAGGTGAGGTTCTCAATAGCCTTCTCAAGTCTTGATTTAGCTGCGTTGATATCAGCCTGAGTTGTGTCAGGCTTCTGAATCTGCTTGTAAGCCTCTTTGAACGCCTGACGGTATGTTGTGTTCTTGAGGTCCTCGCCTTCAACCTGACGGTTAGCTGTCCTTTCTGCATTAAGGAGAGTACGAAGCTCTGCCTTATTGTATGTTACGAACTGAAGGAGAACGGGCATGAATGTATAAACATTCGTAGCATACAGACCGCCGTCATAGTGGCTGGAAGCGTAGGAGATAAGTGTGTAAGTTGTACCGTCTGCAGGAATAGCGCCGCCTACGATGGGGTTATTGACGTTAGATAATCTTGCAGCGGGGAGAACTACGCTTGCATTCTGTACAGAAATGGTTGATGAGCCAACCGTATCTGTGTTCCATGTATTGTATGCATAGCTTGCATCACCGGGCTTGAAAGCAAACTGAATTGTGGGCTGAACGTTATGCTCAGGAGTATAGTGTCTCCAGTAGTTGACTGAAATGCCGAGGTCTGTAAGAGAGTTGCTTACTGAAGTATCGGCATAAATTGTAGCTACAGGGGACTTACCTGCCTGCTGGAAACGGGGGAATTCAGCGTGTGTTTTGATACGTGAGGGAGAACAGAAGTTCATACCGTAGGATGTATCCTTCTGTACGAAGCCCGCGTCCGCAGTACCTGTGTAGTTGTAGTAACCTGCGGGAGCATTTGTCCATGCTTCAAGGTCAGCATATGAGTCATCAGTTGTGCTACGTGCATGACCGTAGACGTTCTTACCGAGAACAGTCATAACGTAAGTCTGAGTATTCCAGTAAGCATCGTTGGAAGCAAGAACACCGCCGTAGTTACGTACATATACGTAGTGACCTGCGGGGGACTTAATGTTATCAACGTAGCTGTAAGCATACTGAACGTAAGCTGTGTCTTCAAAGTTGTAGTTAACCTTATACTCAACTACGTTACCTGCGTTTGCGCTACCGCCTGTGATAGTCCAGGTGTATGTGTTGCTTGCTTCGTTTTCTGTAACAGAAACCGGGCTGAAGCTGATACCCTGTGCACTCAGCGTAACATCTGCAGCGGCCTTATTAAGGTCGATTGTGACTGTAAGGTCATTATTATACATCGACTGAGTCTTGTGGTTGAGAGACTGAAGCTGGATTGTTGTGCCGTACTCCTGCTTTGCAATGCTGTTATCGGCAGCACCAACGTAGAGAACCTCGGGAACTGTGGGAGTACCGGAGATCTCGTCACGCTCGTAGTCTTCAGTTTCTTCCTGCTGCATAGCGCTGTATGTAACAGACTGTGTTGTGTATGTACCGTCTTCCTTAATGTTGAAAACACGGACGGCGGGGTCGTTATCATCTGAGTGGTAAGCTGCAAGAGTTGCAGCCTTACAGTAACCCATTGTGATACCGTTAGCGTCTGTACCAACGAAGTCATTCTTATGGTCGTGACCGAAGAAAGCACCAACCATGTTGCCTACATCGAGCCAACCCTGGTACTGACCGTTATTAACTGTGGGAGGACAGGGACCTTCGCCCATAACACCTGTGATTGTGGGGTTGTTGGGGTCAAGTCTCCAGTACTTACCGCTGTAGTTGGGTGTCTGACCGGTTACTGCACCGGGATCAGTTGAAGCACACTCAACAAGAAGGTTGCTATAGATCTCGGGAACAGGGATGTGCTGAAAAACGAGAGTAGGAACCTTATTACCGTTGTTAAGGGTTGCAAGTCTGTCTGCTTCAGAAGCATACCATGCAATCTGATCGTCCTTAACATAGTCGTAGTCGTTATTCGAATCGTACATACCCGAGTCGATCGGGAATACGCAGAATGCGACACGGCTTCCGTCGTTACTGTAGATCGGGATTGAACCTGTACCGACACCGGAGAGACTGTTCTCATCGAAGTCGACAGAGAGGGAAGACATGCCAATAAAGTGGTTATACTGGCTCTGTTTGTCCCATGCTGTGTTAACAATGCTCTTGTCTTCAGCGTCATGGTTACCGAATGTAACTGCATAACGAACGCCTGCAGCAATGATCGGAGCCATGAACTGGCTTACTGATGACTTGAACTCGCCTTCGTCCATACCGGACTGAACGTTGTCACCTGTAAACACAACCAGATCAGGGTTGTACTTATTCATTGCTTTGGAGATAAGAGCCAAAGTGGTTTCATGTACTTCCGTATCGTCCTGGATATCGGCGATCTGGATAACTGTGAAGTCACCATTCTCGTCAAATTTCAAGGAAGTGTCGTTGAATGCGGCACTTGATGAAATTGACATCATCGGCACGAGACCGACGAGCATCATGACAGCCATGATAGCGGAGAGTACGCGTGTTGATGTTTTTCTCACACTATATTCCTCCTTGCGAATAATGATGAAAAAATTCCGCAACAGCATAAATCTCAGCTGAAAAGATCAGCATTGCAGAGTCGATTTTTAGTGACACTGCCACTTATGCTATTATAGGTAATATCATTCTATCACGCGATACAACACTTGTCAATCAGTTATTTATGTTTTTTATATTTATTATTTATAATAAAACTACGGTTTTGTCTAATTTATACAAATACTTAATTCATTTGTTGAGCATATTGCTATTTTAGAAAATCGCGCTTCTTTTTATTTTATTTTTTTCAGTTTTTTATTGTCTTTTTAAGTATAGATCACTTGTCTTATTTCTTTTTGAGAGCTGCCATTTACGGTAATTCTCAATCTTATTTGTTGCAGTCCATAATTATAAATTTGATCTGCTTTTACTGTCTTCTGAAGCATAAATCAAAACCACCGGTTGAACCGGTGGTTTGCTCCACCCCTATAAGGGGTTAATACCGGCTCAGCCCCTAAAAGGGGCCACAAAGAATTATTATTGCATCTATATGCACTGCTACCCGTAAACAGGTAATACACCTATCTC
>JAGALQ010000029.1 GCA_017625095.1 Clostridia bacterium
CAGCTCAAGCTTATAATCTCTGTTGCCGTAGGCAAAATAGGGAGTGTCGGTTGCAGGCTTGATTTCGTTAATGCCGGAAACAGGCTCGGGCTCTGTTATGACATTGACTGTGCAGGTGTCGACAAAGCCGCGCTCGCAATGTGTTGCGGTGACGGTTACAGTACCTTCTTTGAGTGCTGTAATTCTGCCCGAATAATCGTCGATTTGGACTATGCTCGGGTCGCTGACGGTGTAATCACACGCTGTCCAGACTGCATCGGCAGGATATGTCTTTGCCTCAAGGTCTACAACGTCGCCAACACATACATTCACCGTTTCTTCCGGGAATTCGATGTATTCGGCAGGTACTACGTCGGTGATAATTGTTGCATAAGGATGCTCAACGTATTCATCAAGCACGGAAAGGAATTCACTATCAGGTGCACAATGTATAGTGCACCTTGCATCTTGTCTCGGCCAGATTTCGCCCGCATCACCAGCAGCAGCTTCGTAATAATAAAGTGCACTATAGAAATCTTTTGTCGAGATATTCGACGGTACATACAAATTGGGTCCTGATCTGAGTAAATATAACCAATCAGCAGAATTCTCTACAATTCGTGACGGCAGAGTTATGTATTCGTTACTTCTCGCAAATGCAAATGCATCCTTCAATTCTGGGCTACATTCAATATTGCACTCCGGCAAAACCAGATTCCACTTACCATAAACACCTGAAGTGTGTACCGACTCAAAAGGCACACCAATTATTTGTCTTAAGCTTTTAGGGAAAGACACGTAATATACACCAATAAGTGCACCGTCATAAATGTATTTATAGCCTTCGGGAATAACAAGGCGGGATACGTAATAGCTCAAGCCGAGGTCATAGTCGGGGCAATACTCAAGACCGCTGTCTTTTTCGCTTTCATCGTTATAATGGTTAAACCAAGTCACGTCTACCCGACCGTCATAGTAACCGATAGCGGTGACCGGATATCCACCAAGAGTTGTCGGCAGGACAAGGTCAATTTTTTCATCACCGCGGTAATCCACGTGTATATTTATGATAGCTGCTTCGTTATCACGGACAATGTAAGCATACTTGGCATACTCATCGCTTTCAATAAAAATCTCTTCCTTAACCTCTTGAAAACAAAACTCTGGGGTGTGAATGGGCCAATCATATTCCCACCAATCTTCTTCATAAGCACTTGCTGTCATACTGACAAATGAAAACATAAATACAATTGTCAGAAACATTGATAAGCACCTGAGATTTTTCTTCATAACCGACACTCCTTTGCTATATTTATAATTTTATTCTACAACATACAAAGCCAAAAATCAACATCAGATAAAAAAGCCCACTCTTATATACGCATATATAAGAGTGGGCAGATGTACTGATATTAATATGTTGTGCGGAATTATTCGCCGCCGCCGACTGAGCCGTCCCAGGTATCGACAGACTTTGCCTTCATTTCTTCTTCGTCAAACCAGCGAGTGGTGACAGCCTTTGTTTCGGTGTAGAAGCGGAAGCCGTCCTTACCGAGGCAATGGAGATCACCGAAGAATGACTGCTTGTGACCTGTGAACGGGAACACACCTACGGGTACCGGGATACCGACGTTGACGCCGACCATACCGCCGTCTGTTCTCTTCGCAAACTCACGTGCATAGTAACCGCTCTGTGTAAAGATTACCGAACCGTTTGCAAAGGGGTTAGCGTTCATAACAGCAAGGCCCTCTTCGAAATCCTTGACTCTCTTTACACAGAGAACGGGACCGAAGATTTCTCTCTGACCGACTGTCATATCCTCGGTAACGTGGTCGAAGATTGTGGGACCTACATAGAAGCCGTTTTCATAGCCGGGAACAACGGGATTTCTGCCGTCGAGAATAAGCTCTGCGCCTTCCTCAATACCCTTTTCAATCCACTTATGTATGGACTGTCTGTGAGCTTCGGTAACAACGGGACCGAGTGTTGATTCCTTATCGTATGCAGGACCGAGCTTGAGCTCTTTTGCAAACTTTACAAGGTAACCGACAAGTTCATCAGCAATACTCTCCTGTGCAACGATGACGGGAAGTGCCATACAGCGCTCACCTGCACAGCCGAAGGAAGAGTTGATGATACCTCTTGCGCTTCTCTCGAGAGCAGCGTCCTCAAGAACAAGACCGTGGTTCTTAGCCTCGCAAAGAGCCTGAACACGCTTGCCGTTTGCGGCAGCTCTTGAATAGATGTGAAGACCTACGCTTGTTGAACCGACAAATGTGATACCCTTGATATCGGGATGATCCATAAAGATTTCAGCTTCGTTTCTTGAGCAGGTAACGATGTTGATAACACCTTCGGGAAGACCTGCCTCCTGCCAGAGTTCAGCGAGTCTCATACAGGTCATGGGAGTCATGGAAGCTGCCTTGAGAACGATTGTGTTACCGGAAACGATGCACAGCGGTGACATCCAGCCCATAGGAATCATACCTGGGAAATTGAAGGGAACAATACCTGCAAAAACGCCGACAGGCTCTCTGTAAAGAGTTGTATCATAGCCTGTGGATGTATCTCTCATACTTTCGCCCATAAGAAGTGAGGGTGCAGAGCAAGCAAGCTCAACGGGCTCCTTAACCTTGAGGATATCGCCCTTTGCCTCGCTCCATACCTTACCGTGCTCTCTTGCACAGATTTCGGTAAGCTCATCCATATGCTCCTCAAGAAGCTCACGGAATTTGAAAACAACCTGTACTCTCTTCATAACAGGTACGTTTGACCAGCTCTTGAATGCTTCCTTTGCGCAAGCGATTGCGTGATTAACCTCATCCTTTGTACAGCAGGGTGTCTGTGCGATAACCTCGCCGGTGCTGGGGTTATAGACATCCATATACTTTTCGCAGGAGGAATCAAGCCATTTGCCGCCCGCAAAATACTGAAGCTTTTTAACTGACATATTCAACACTCCTAAAAAAAAATTACATAAGATATAGTATAACTTTTTTCACAAACTGTCAATAGAACAAGCACTTAAGAACAGCACATTATCTGCAGTTTTTTAATTAACCAACCGCATATCATAAATTTTTAATGCTACATAAATTATTTTTAAAAAAACTCTTGATGTTAAACAAAAAAATGATATCATAATTTTATATACAGTGATACGGAGGTATTGGATATGGGCAGAAAAATAATTGTTGCCGGACTCGGTCACGGCGGCATTGCCGCTGCTGCACTGCTTGCAAAGCGAGGATTTGACGTTACCGTTTATGAGAGAAAATCAAAAGGTACGCTCGGATATGACTGGACCGATATTTTTGCGCCTGCGGCACTCGGAATTGCCGGGATACCTATGCCGCCCGAAGACAAATACGAATACAAAGAGCATATGACGTTTTTTGCTCCGACGGCAAAAAGGTCACTGACACAGCGTGTGCCTGATGACAAACTCGAAATAAAGATGGAGCGCAAGGACATATACGCACATCTGATATCCCACGCTGAAAATTGCGGAGTAAAAATCGTATATGACTGCGAGGTTATTGCACCGCTGACACTCGGCAACAGAGTTGTCGGAATACAGACATCCCTGGGCGAATTTCAGGCAGACCTTGTAATCGATGCCTGCGGCATAAATTCGCCCGTCAGAACAAATCTCCCCTCATCGATGGGAATTGAAAAAAACGTAAGACGAAACGAAAAAATCACAATCTACAGAGCTTTTTATAACAAAGCAAGCTATGAAGATGTCAAGGCAAAATTCAGAGTTATGCTGTTTGCAGGCGGTGAAAAAACCGTAAGCTGGGTAGCCTCAGAAGAAGAGCACACAGACCTGCTTGTCGGTAAGTTTGAGGAATTCAGTCTTGAATGGCTTGAAGAATACGCAGACTTCCTTCGTCAGACATCACCTCGACTCGGCAAAGAAAAAGTCAGAGGAGGTCAGTTTGTTGAAATTCCCGTGCGCCATCCCCTTTCGGTTATGGTCGGTGACGGATATGCCGCAATCGGTGACAGCGCATTTATGACGGTGCCGCTTATCGGCTCGGGTATCGCAAACTCGCTCAAGGCGGCAAGAATGCTTGCAGACACGGTTTCCGGGGATGCAGGACTTTCATACAGTGCCGAAACACTCTGGAAATATCAGGTCAAGTATTATAAAGAGCTCGGTGCGGGACTCGCGCCGCTTGAATGTGTAAAATATCTTCTGCTCAACCTCACAACCGACGAGCTCGATTACTGCTTTGATTCGGGTTTGCTCAACGAAGATAACATAACCATGACAGCGGATTTCACACGCCTTTATGATCTGTTTAAGTTTGATATCCCCGACCTTATGATTAAAGGCAAGTGCATAATCAAAAACACGAATCTTCTCAAAAAGATCTTAGGCTGCGGCACAGAAATTGCACAGGTTACCGCGGTTTGTGCGGCAATACCGAAAAAATGGGACAGAAAGAAAGTTATGCAGTGGGCAAGAGCTTACTCGAAGCCGTTTGACAAATAACAATCAAAACCACCGGTTGAACCGGTGGTTTGCTCCACCCCTATAAGGGGTTAATACCGGCTCAGCCCCTAAAAGGGGCCACAAAGAATTATTATTGCATCTATATGCACTGCTACCCGTAAACAGGTAATACACCTATCTC
>JAGALQ010000030.1 GCA_017625095.1 Clostridia bacterium
CCCTTAATTCTTTTATTTCTTTTTCATATTGCTTGATGTGTCTGTATTTTCCGGGCATAAAAATTCCTCCTATGATAGTTATCTTAATTCTACCATAGGAGGGTGTTTTTTTCATTGTACGTTTTTTACGGTCCTGTGCATTAATCCTTAAGGGGTTTTTCCTTTGCCAACCGGGTGCGATTTACAAGCAGAGCATCAGCAACCTCCCCTTGTCAGGGGAGGTGGCATTTGCGCAGTAAATGACGGAGGGGTAGTTAATACTGCTCCCACGGTTTGGGCTTTCTTAATATATAAAAAATACCCCTTAAGCGTTACCGGAAAAGTAATGCTTAAGGGGATTAGTTTTGCTTATTTCTTTGCTGAAAGCCTGAATACGTCTGATGATTTGCCGATAACAACAAGATGGTCATCTGCGGCAAAAACGTAATCTCCGCCGGGGAGAGGTCTCAGGACGTCACCCTTCTTTATGGCTATGATGTTGATGTTGTATTTTCGTCTGACATTGATATCAATAACCGTTTTGCCTACCCAGCCTGAAACCACGGGAATTTCAAATATGGAGTATTCGTCATTGAGCTCAATGTAGTCATAAACGTTATCTGCGTTGAAGCGGATTGCAAGCTTTTCTGCAATCTCTCTTTCGGGGTATATAACTTCGTCTGCACCCACACTCTTGAGGAACCGTGCCTGAATGTCGCGGTTTGCCTTTGAAACAACGTATTTTGCGTTCATATCCTTGAGCAGTGCTGTGATTTCAAGTGATGACTGGAAGTTTTCGCCGATACACACAAAGCACACGTCAAAGTTGTTTACACCCAGCGAGCGTATAACCGCCTCGTTTGTGCAGTCGCCTATAAATGAGTCGGTGAAAAGCGGGGCAAGCTCCTCAATTGCTTCTTCGCTTTGGTCAACAATCATAACGTCGTTGCCAAGCTCCTGCATCTTTGTTGCGAGGTGTCTGCCGCATCTGCCCATTCCTATTACGAGTATATTTTTCATATTTGTCGCTCCTGTTATCCTATCAGAATTTTTTCAGCAGGTCTTGTGAGTTTTGCGTGCTCACGGCGTTCAGCAAAGGCGATTATTAGTGACAGTCCGCCGACTCTTCCGCCAAACATCAGCAGCATAAGGATAATGTGTGAAAAACCCGAAAGTGTGGATGTTATACCTACTGTCAGTCCTACGGTGCCTGCTCCGGACGCAACCTCGAACAGTACGTCTGAAAGCGGCAGATTTTCAACGGCACAGATTGCCGTAACTGATATAACGACAGCCATCATATATACGCTGATTATTGCGCCTGCACGCTTGACAGTATCATCCTCAAGTCTGCGTCTGAAAACAACTGTGTCCTTGTCGCCCTTTGCCGCTGCAATAAGCTCAAGTATCATTACCGCAACTGTTGTCGTCTTTATGCCGCCTGCGGTCGAGCCGGGGCTTCCGCCTATGAGCATAAGCACACTCATCAGCACAACGCCTGCACCTGTGAGCTTGTTGAGCGGTACGGTGTTGAAGCCTGCCGTTCTTGCTGTTACCGATTGGAAGAAAGATGCGAGTATTTTTTCTCCGGTGTCAAGTCCTTCAAGGCTTGCGTTCCTTTCAAATATGAAATAGAACAGCCAGCCGCCTGCGAGAAGTGCAGCTGTTGTTATAAGAACAATTTTGGAATGAACCGAATACTTTTTAAGTGCGAATTTATTGGTGAGTATATCCTGCCATACGATAAATCCGAGACCGCCTGCAATAATCAGCGCACAAACGGTTAAATTGACAGTAATATCATCGCAAAACGGTGTGAGTGAGGAGAATTCGCCGTATCTGCCCATCAGGTCAAAGCCTGCGTTACAGAATGCCGATACGGCGTGAAAAACGGAGCAATACAGCCCCTCGATAATGCCGAGCTTCGGGCACAGTCTGGTTGCGAGCAGAAGTGCACCCGTACCTTCGCAGATGAGCGTTATTATGATAATCTGCTTGAGCAGCTTTATGATTCCGCTGCTTCTTATTGTGCCTGCAGACTGCATCAGCAGCTTTCTTTCGTACAGGCTGATTTTTCGTCTGGCAAAAACCGAGAACGTTGTGATTATTGTCATCACTCCGAGTCCGCCGATCTGTATCATCGAAAGAATGACCAGCTGACCGAAAAGTGACCAGTGCGTGAACGTGTCATAAACAATCAGGCCCGTAACGCAGGTTGCACTTGTTGCCGTGAATGCACAGTCGAGCAGGGGAGTCCACTCTCTGCTTTTTGATGCAATCGGCAGGCAAAGCAGAAGCGTGCCCGCCGCAATCACAGCGGCAAAGAACAGTACAATTATCTGTGTGTTTGTAAGCCTTCGCTTGGAAGCTTTCAATTTCTTCACTCCGATATTATTTCATCATATCGCTGATGAGCTTTTTGATTGTGTCAACAATTTCGCCGATTTCTGTTTTCATACTGATTGTCTTGTCTCTGCTGACGATTTCGCAAACATTTTCCTTGAGGTTTCTCGGGCTTGCGATAATTCTCAGCGGTACACCGAGCAGGTCAGCATCAGAGAACATAAAGCCTGCGCTTACCTTACGGTCGTCGTAAATTACCTCAACGCCTGCAGCCTGAAGCTCTTCATACAGCTTGTCTGCACATTCCTTTGTTGCCGCGTCGTCTGAGCGTACACAGCAAAGGTGAACCTGCCAGGGAGCAATTGACATCGGCCAGATGGGACCGTAGTTATCGTGGTAAGCTTCGCATACGCTTGCTGCAAGTCTGCCTACACCTATACCGTAGCAGCCCATGATGGGATACTGTTCCTGACCGTTGCTGTCAAGGTATGTCATACCCATTGATTTTGTATATTTTGTGCCGAGCTGGAATATGTTACCAACCTCAATACCTCTTGAAAGTGTAACGGAGTGCTTGCCGCACTGCGGGCAGATGCCGCCATCCTTGATTGCGGCAACGTCCATATATTCAACCTCACCGAGATCACGCTCGATGTTGAAGCCTGTGTAGTGGTAGTCGAGCTTGTTTGCACCGCAGGTGAGGTTTGTTGCGCCCTTGAGTGAGCCGTCAATAACTACCGTGATGCGCTCGTCCATATTGTAAGGTCCGATGAAACCTGCAAGAAGACCGCAGCCGTCTGTAATCTCTGCAGGGTGGATTTCGCAGCCGACAGCGTTGCGCAGCTTTGTTTCGTTGACCTCAAGGTCACCTCTTACAAAAGCAACGATGTATGTGTCGTCAGCGTTTCTCTGGTATACAACAGCCTTGCAGGATTTCTCAACAGCAGAGTTGAGGAATGTGCAGACCTCGTCGATTGTGTGCATATCGGGTGTGTGAACAAGTGTGAGCTCTTCGAGCACTGCGTCTGCTTCGTTTTCTACGATGCAGGGAGCTGCTTCGATGTTTGCTCTGAAATCGCACTCGCTGCATACTGCAATGCTGTCTTCACCTGCAGCGGTGAGGAGCATATATTCGTGCGATACGCTGCCGCCCATCATACCTGAGTCGGATTTAACAGTAACAACCTCGGGAATGCCGCAGCGTGCGAAAATGCGGTTGTAAGCATCATAGCAGCGGTCATAGTACTGCTCAAGATCTTCCTGAGATGTGTGGAATGAATATGCGTCCTTCATTGTGAATTCACGTACGCGGATAAGACCTGCTCTGGGTCTGCCCTCGTCACGGAACTTTGTCTGGATCTGGTATATCATAAAGGGATACTTGTTGTAGCTGTTGGCATAGTCGCGTACAAGGTGAACAGCTGCCTCTTCGTGTGTCATACCGAGCACCATCGGGCTCTTGTTTCTGTCGCTGAAGCGGAGAAGCTCACTGCCGATTGATTCGTATCTGCCGCTCTCTTCCCAGAGTGTGGCAGGCATAACGACGGGGAACTGAACCTCCTGACCGTCGATTCTGTCCATCTCCTCGCGGATGATATTTTCAATCTTTTTTGTGATTCTGCGCATAGGCATATAGGATGAGTAGATGCCGTTTGCAACGTTCTTTATATAGCCGCCTCTTACGGTGAGGGCGTGGCTCTCTATAATGCAGTCGGACGGCTTTTCTTTAAATCTTTCGCCGACGAGTTTGTCAAGTTTCATTATTGTTACCTCCAAAGTTAATTTTAACCACCCTTTATTTTACATATATATTAATAAAAAGTCAACTTCAACAAAAAAATTATCCCCGATTTGTATCAGTGTACAAATCGGGGGTGATATATCAGTATTTGTTTGTTTTAAAAGGCAAAGTACTTTTCTCTCTGACGCTTCATTCTGCCCTGAATAGCTTTAAGCTGAGCCTCGGCATCCTCTTCACCCGTAACGTATCTCTTCATCAGAAGACCTTCTTCATAGCAAAGCTCATCGTGAAGCGGGAAGAAGTTTTCATAAAGGAAGGTTGCGTAGCGTACAAGTCTGAAATCGCCGACTATGCGGTATTCTGCGCTTATTGTGTCCACTGCAACGCTGTAGAAATCCTTTATCGAGCTGATAAGGCTCTCTCTTGTGTTTTCGGGTGCAAAGACAATTGTTGAGCAGATAAAGGCGTTGCGGTTGTTGATGCTGCTGTGGCTGTCAGTGCTGCCGACAATCGGCACTTTGTTGCCTTTTGCGCATTGATCATAGTAGTAGATTGTCTGGAATCCGTTCTGCTGGAAGTAGTTTTCGCCGCCGAGTACTTCGAATGCGTCAAATGCCTTCTTGTCAAACAGTGCATCGGAAAGAGAATCCGGCACGTGGTATACGTCGGCAATCCAGTAGGGGTGAGCAAAAATGCTTAATCCGTCAGCTTTTCTTATCTGCTCAGTAATCCATAAGCAGCAGGCAAACGGAAAACGTTCAACACCTTCGGGAATGTCGAGTGTATCTGCATAAGCATCTATCAGATCCCAGAATTCTTCTTTGGACATTGTGTCGGGGCAGTTGCCGTCAATGCTGCGCTTGCTCTTGTCCTCGCCAACCTCTTCGACGTGTGAGCTTGCTGTTGTGAGTGCGTTGATGCTGTATTTGCCGCCGAAATTTACCATATGCACGTCGTTTCCGTGGTGCGGGTCACCCTTGGGCATATGTACCTCTTCACCGGGGATGAGGGTGTATTCAATATCCACATCCTTGTATGCATCTATTGCTTCAAGTGAGGGGTAATAACGGCGATGGTCGGTTATTGCAAGGAAATCATAGCCGTGTCTGCGGTAGTTTGCGGCAACAATGGCAGGGGACTGCTGTCCGTCAGAACGTGATGTGTGCATATGGAGGTCACCTGCAAAGGGATATCTGCCCACAAGATCTTCGTTAACGGAGTAAACGGAAAGCTGGAAATCCTTCCTCATATCATCTCTGAGAAAGCGGATAAAATGCTCCTGTTCTCCGCGGAAAGTGTGCTTTATGCGGATGCAGCCATCAGCGTCGGGTTTTACCTTGAATTCGTCTGAGAAAGTCGAAGTGTCCGGGTAAGCGCGCCTTGTTCCTGCTGTCAGGGGACATATTTGCATAAGGTATTCTTCTTTTGTAAATGCTGCGTGTTCGCCGAGCGGTTTGATTGTGATTTCGATTTCTTTGTCCTTCGGGAAAACCTTCGGGAATATGTCGTAGTTGTGCAATTCGTTTGTCATTTTCAGCTCTCCTTTGCAAATGTATCGTTTTTTCACCGAATATTAAGTAGGAAATCTCTTGGAGTTTTTCGCGTTTTATCTCTTTGCCTTCAGCGGTGAAACATACCCAAACCTCCACGTTTGATATTTTCATTTTACTATTGCAGTTTCGCTGAGTCAATAACAAATTGACATAATTTAAGCGCGATGATATAATTTTCTATATATTCGGAGGCGTTTGTTATGAATGAAAAAGATGTGCGCACCGCAATGCTGATTGGCGAGGGCGGTGTTCAAAAACTGAAAAATGCATCTGTTCTGCTGTTTGGTGTAGGCGGTGTCGGCTCCTATGCTGCGGAGGCACTTGCACGTGCAGGTGTCGGCATAATCGGTCTGTGCGATAACGATACGGTTTCGGTTTCAAACATCAACCGTCAGCTTGTCGCTCTGCAGAGCAGCGTCGGCAAACTCAAGGTCGATGTTATGCGAGAGCGCATTGCGGATATCGATCCCGAAATATCTGTTGTGACTTATCCTTGCTTTTTCTCTGCGGAAACCGCTGCTGATTTCTGCTTTGAGGATTACGATTATATTATCGATGCAATCGATACCGTCACCTCAAAGCTTCTCATCATAAAAACAGCAAAAGAGAAGAATATACCCGTAATCAGCTGTATGGGTACGGGTAATAAGCTTGACCCGACTGCGCTCACCGTTACGGATATAAAAAAGACAAGCGGCTGTCCGCTGGCACGTGTTATGCGCCGTGAACTCAGAAACCTCGGCATTGATTCGCTTAAAGTTGTTTATTCAACCGAGCAGCCGATAAAGCCGCTGTTTCAGCCCGAGGATGAAAGTAAACGCTCTGTTCCAGGCAGCGTTTCGTTCGTACCCTCCGCCGCAGGACTTATCGCCGCAGGCGAGGTAATAAAGGACATTGTTAACAGTTAAGGAATGAAACAGATTGGGTAAGTATTCTAAACGAAAACCTGCTTATACAAGCAGTGTAAGCACAAAGAGTATAATCGGATCTTTTGCAGTTGTGATTGTCTTTATGGCTTTTGCTGTGTTCTTTTTGTGGGCTTTATCGACTGAACCTAAAGTACCTGCTACATCAGAAGAAGTATGGAATATTATTGAATTACAAGGTTATGAACCTGAAGATTATACCGAAGAATACCATAATGCAGACGTAAGCTTTGAACTGTCACTGATAAAATGTGTTGGTTTTGAGAAAAATGATATATGCTTTCAATTCTTTGAGTTTAACAACAAAGATAATGCAATAGATATTTACGGTCAAGCTTATCAAAAAATAACGCAAAGATATAACTCTTGGCAAAAAACTGAAATATCTCATCACAATAAAAATTATAGTTTGTACTTTTTAGAATCTATGGGGAAATATAATGTAGCGATACATGTTGGAAACACAGCAGTATATGCGTATTGTGATTCAGAAAATATGAGCGAAATAGATAGTATTCTTGCGAAAATTGATTATTTGGAGTTCGGCAACAACAAAGAAACAACTGAATAAGTCTTAAACAAAAGCGAGCGGCATCCAAACATGGATGTCGCTCGCTGCTTTTTTGAAAGCCACCCTTGCCTGAAGGAAGATAAGATTCTTCGCTTACGCTCAGAATGACAAGTGTGGGTAGGGCAGATGCTTGCCTCTGCCGAGAACGTGGTGCTTTGTGTCATCCTGAACGAATGTGAAGTATCTTGAATTAAATGTGTTTGCCTGTCTCTGCAGGCAAGTATTATTTTAATTCTCTTTAAGCTTAACAGTGCTTTAGATGTTGTTTTAATTCTTCAAAATCGTTCTTAAACCGAAAAGCCTGCATCCCTGCTTTTACTGCACCCTCAACGTTGTCCTGTCTGTCGTCGATAAACAGGCATTCCTCTGCTTTAAGATTGTACTTTTCAAGTATATGCTCGTAAATTCTGACGTCGGGTTTTACAATGTGCACGTCTGCGGACACCACAACACCGTCAAAAAACTCAAGGTCAAAATAACGGGGGAAATATCTGTAAAAGCTCTTGTGTGCATTTGAAAGCACATAAACTCCGTAACCGTCTGCTTTGACTTTTTTGCAGAATTCTTTTGCTCCCTCAAGCGGCTTCATACATATATCCCAGCCGTCAATGCACCTGCGCAAATCCGCGTGGTATTCTTCGGGTATTCTCTGCTTTATGCTCTCATAAGCTTCATCCTCTGTGATGTTGCCGAGGTCAAGCTGTACCCACTCATTACCGCCGAAAAGCTCTTTCATTATTATCGGCTGAGCATCGGGCAGAATTTCAAGCTCCTCCATTGCAGCCTGCGGGTCATAATCGAGCAGTACGTTGCCCATATCAAAAATGATGTTCTTAATCATAAGAGTATCTTCTTTGTCCTCTCAATAAACTGTCTTGTGTCAATTCTGTCAAGGCTGTGTGCGTCTGTGCCTATGTTAAACTGCGTGCCGATTTCTCTGCCGAGGTTGTACATTCTGCGGCAGAATTCGGGGTAGTCAACCATCGCGTTGAGGTTGATTTCAAATGCCGTTTCGTACTTCTTGCCGAGCTCAAGCAGCTCGCCGATTTCATTGTCGCTGAAGCAGGCGGGCACACTGCCTCTTGCAAATCCTACGTTGAGCTTTTTTGAGTTTGTCAGATATGTGTCGTGAAACGGATGCGCAATGCAGTCTGCTCTGTCTGATCTGATAAGGTTTGTCAGCGTTTCGATAATGTGATTTTTGTATCCTGCGGGACTGCGGTCTTCGGGCTGAATCCAACCGCCTGCGTGGTAGTGGTTCTGTGCCCAGAGTCTGTAGTCAAGCTCAATGTCACTGTCGGCATAGCTGAAGTTGTCTGTGCCGTATGCGGAAAGCTCTGCACCAATAAGCAGTTTAACGGGTGAGTCTATTGTTTGTGCAATCTCACGCAGTGCCTTTAGTGAGTTGCGGAATTCTTCTTCATCCTCGCTGAAAGGCGAAACGTGGTCTGTTACGGCAATCATATCAAGTGAACTTTGCTGTGCCGTCATCACTATATCATGAAGATTCATTTCCGGTTTGGCACAGCCTGAAAAGCAGGTGTGTATGTGAAGATTCTGTCTGCAAAGTATATCTAAATCGTATGTCGGCTCGTGGAAATACATCATTTTACCTCCGGGAATTCAATTACCGAATAATGATAACTTATTTTTCGGCAAAAATAAAGAATATAGTGCAAATTTTATTAATTTTCTTTTAAATTCTTAATCGGAATAATAACTTGACATATCTTGATTATAATCGCAATCGGACGGGATTCGTCAAAAAACATTTATCAGAGGTGCTTTTCATGTCCTTTATGAATGTCGCCACGCTTTTCGGCGGACTTGCCTTCTTCCTCTTCGGTATGAACACAATGGGCAATGCTCTGGAGAAAAGTGCGGGTAATCAGCTCAAAACAATTCTCGGCAAGCTGACATCCAATAAGTTCAAAGGTTTCCTTCTCGGCTTGTTGGTTACTGCTATCATACAGTCATCCTCGGCTACAACTGTTATGGTTGTCGGCTTTGTAAACTCAGGCGTGATGCAGCTTGCTCAGGCTGTCGGTGTCATTATGGGCGCAAACCTCGGCACTTCGGTCACTTCGTGGATTCTCAGCCTTACAGGTATTGAAAGTAACAATTTCTGGATTTCACTCTTCAAGCCTGAAACGTTTACACCTGTTCTTGCACTTATAGGTGTTATACTTAATATGTTCTCCAAAAAGGCGAAGCACAAGGATATCGGTGTTATACTGCTCGGCTTCTCCGTGCTTATGTTTGGCATGGAAACAATGTCCGATGCCGTAAAGCCTCTTACGGAGCTTGAAGGCTTTAAAAACGCACTTGTTATGTTCAGCAATCCCGTGCTCGGTATGCTTATGGGTACTGTTGTTACAGCTGTCGTGCAGTCGTCTTCCGCTTCTGTCGGTATTCTTCAGGCGCTTACCCTTACAGGCAGTATCAATTATATGACTGCTGTCCCGATCATTATGGGTCAGAATATCGGTACCTGTGTCAGCGCTATTATCTCCTGTGCAGGTGCTAACAAAAACGCAAAGCGTGCCGCATTCATACATCTTTATTTCAACGTTATTGCAACGGCAATATTGCTTACTGCCTTCTATGCAGTAACATCCTTTGTTAATATTCCGATTCTGTATGAAGCCGCTAATCCCTTTGGTATAGCTGTTGTTCATACAGGCTTCAAGATTGTGGCTCTTGCCATTCTCTTCCCTGCATCAAATCTTCTTGTCAAGCTCGCTAACCTCACCGTCAGGGATAAAGGTGAGGAAGAAAAGGCAAAGCTCCTCGATGAGCGTCTTTTCAGCACACCTGCAGTTGCTGTTGAGCAGAGCCGTAAGGTAACTGCCATGATGGCAGAGCTTAGCAAAGATGCGTTGCTTGATTCAATGCGTATGCTCAATTCTTATGACGAAAAAACAGCCGAAAAGATACGCAAGGCGGAGAAAAAAGCTGATACCTATGAAGATACAATCGGCGACTATCTTGTAAAGCTCAGCACCCGTGATCTTACTGATTCCGACAGCCGTGAGCTTACAATGCAGCTCCACCTTATCGGTGACCTTGAACGCCTTAGTGACCATGCACTCAATATTCTTGAGTCCGCAGAAGAGCTCAAAGAGAAGAAGATGTCCTTCTCGGGCAGTGCCCGTAAGGAGATGCAGAATATTACCGCTGCAACAACACGTATTCTTGAGCTGTCTGTTGATGCTTTTGTTAACAACAACCTTGAAAGCGCAAAGCTTGTTGAGCCGCTTGAGCAGGTTATCGACGTGCTCAAGGAGGATATGAAGCACGGCCATATTGAGCGTCTTCGTAAAAACGAGTGCACAATTGAGCAGGGCTTTGTCTTCAACGACCTTATTACAAATCTCGAGCGTGTTTCCGACCATTGCTCAAATATTGCGGCTTGCGTTATTGAGACATCTCACGCAAGATTTGATATGCATAAGTTTGTCAGAAGCCTCAAAAAAGATTCTGAGGAATTCGATGCAAACTACAACAAATTCCTCAGTGAATATTCAGTATAAACTTTATATTATTTCGCCTTCACAGCTGTCATCATCGGCAGCTGTGATTTTTATTTTATAGTAATTTCCGCACTCTGCACCGCTTAGTATTCTGACAGGTGTGTAGTTTGCAGTGTAACCCGTGCAGATGCCGTTTTCGTCCTTGGTTTCTGCAAGCACCTCAACCGTTTTGCCGATCTGTGATTTGAGAAAATCGGCTCGGAGTCTGTTTGTCAGCTCGATCATTCTGTGTGCTCTCTCTTCTTTTACGGCTTTCTCAAGTTGATTCGGGAATTCTGCCGCCCTTGTTCCTTTGCGCTGTGAGTAGGGGAATACGTGCACCTTTTCAAAGCCTATTTTTTCTGCAAAGCGGAGCGATTCTTCAAACTCCTCTTCCGTTTCGCCTGCAAAGCCGACCATTATGTCTGTTGTTATCGTGCAGTCTTCAAAGCTTGAACGCAGAAGGTTGCATATTCTCTCATATTCATCGGCATCGTAATGTCTGTTCATCCGTCGGAGCGTTTCCGTGCAGCCGCTCTGCAGTGAGATGTGAAACTGCGGACAGAGTTTAGGTTGAGCTTTAAGCCCGTTTACCATTTCTTCGGTCATGTGGTCAGGCTCAAGTGAGCCAAGTCTGACGCGTTTAACCGAATCAATCTCACATACTGCGGCAACCGCATCGCTAAGAGAAAGTGAACAGTCTGTGCCGTAAGAGGAAAGATTTATGCCCACAAGCACAATCTCTGTATAGCCGTTTTCGGCAAGTGCCGCAGCCTCTTTTCTGATTTCTTCAAGCGGTTTTGAGCGTACCCTGCCTCTGGCATAGGGGATTATACAGTATGAACAGAAGCGGTTACAACCGTCTTCAATCTTTATTGCGGCTCTTGTTCTTTCGTCAAAGCTGCTGATACTGCACTTCACAAAATCGTCGTGATTGCCGTGCTGAACAATGTTTATTTTTCTTTCTTTTTCCTTAAGATAATTCATAAGGATTCCGGGTATGTCGCAGTTGTTGCGGTTTCCTGCAACGATGTCTGCGCTGTCAAGCTCTGCGGCAGCTTCGGGGTAAGCCTGCGGCATACATCCCGTGAGCACAACCGTGCTGTCAGGGTGCTGTCTTTTGAATCTTCTTACAGCCTGCCTTGTCTTTTTGTCGCTTTCTGCGGTTACGGTGCAGGAGTTTATGATATATACGTCGGCATCCTCACTGTGGGGCACAATCTGAAAACCCTCACGGATAAGAGCCTCCGAAAGAGCCTGTGTTTCGTATTGGTTGACTTTACAGCCCAGTGTATAAAATGCCGCCTTCATATTCTTTCTCCTTGCAGTATTTCTTTTGAGATTATACCTCAAAAATACAATTTGTGCAATGTGTAATTTCAGACACCTGATTTTCATACAATCATATATAAAAAGAGAGGGGAGATTGCAGTGAAAATCAGATTCATAAAACCTGTGGCTGTTATATTGTCGGTGGCTCTTACACTTTCTGCTGCTTTAATTTCCGTTAATGCTGTACAAACGGAAATGCCGGTGGAGATAAACGCAAAATCAGCAATACTTGTCGATGTCTCAAGCGGTCAGGTGCTTGCCGCGATGAATGAGCACGAGCGGCTTTTTCCTGCATCCGTTACCAAGATTATGACGCTGTTACTTGTAATGGAGGCGATTGATTCGGGCAAGCTTAATCTCAATGATACCGTAACCGCAAGTGCGGTTGCCGCTTCAAAGGGCGGCTCGCAGATATGGCTGAAAGAGGGCGAAACAATGACCGTTGATGAGCTGCTGAGAGCTACGGCAATATACAGCGCGAACGATGCGTGTGAAGCTCTCGGTGAGCATCTCGCAGGCAGTGAGGATGCTTTTGTTGCAATGCTCAATGACAGAGCTGCGCAGCTCGGTATGAAAAACACCCATTTTGATAACTGTTCGGGTCTTGACGATGCAACGGATACGCATCTCACTACAGCCTATGATGTGGCGCTGATGTCTGTTGAGCTTCTCAGGCACGATCTTATCCGCAAATACACAACCGTCTGGATGGATTCCTTGCGTGACGGAGCAACTCAGCTTGTCAACACAAATAAGCTCATACGCTTTTATCAGGGTGCGACAGGTCTGAAAACAGGCACAACCTCAAAGGCAGGCTGCTGCATTTCAGCTTCTGCAGAGAGAGGTGGCACGCATCTTGTTGCCGTTATAATGGGCAGCCCTACAAGTGATGACCGTTTCAATGCCGCCAAGACTCTTCTGAATTGGGGCTTTGCCAACTTTGAAACCGTCACTCCCGTGCCTGATTCATCGCTTCTTGCTGACGTAAACGTTATCGGCGGCTATAAAGACAGCTTTACTCCGGTTGTTGAAACGCCTGCTCCGATTCTGATGAAAAAGGGGAGCGCCGAGTCACTCGTGCAGTCTGTAGAGCTTGTAACAGATGTCAATGCACCCGTCGTTTCGGGTGAAACGGTAGGTACACTGACATTTACCGTTGACGGTGAAACGGTTGCCGAATACCGTATCATTTCACCTGAAGAAATTAAAAAACTGGATTTCGTCGAAATTCTTCGCCGACTTTTGACTTCTTTTGCAAGCTTGACAAAACAATAAGGTCTTTCACAGTAAAAAAATATTAAAAATGTTTAAAAATTTAGTGTTTTTATCTTGCAATACTGTTGGTTTTAGGTTAAAATAATCATTAATAATATTCAGTTCCAAAAGGAGAGCGGCACGCCGAGTGCCGTAAGCACAAATCTATGGCAATTAAGTTAAACGGTTCCTACGCAGGTGTGAATGCTTCTGCAGCTGCACTTGCAAGCATTGAAGCAGAAATCATCAACGCACACGAGTCACTTCATGCCGGCACAGGCAAGGGCAGTGATTTCCTCGGTTGGGTTGACCTTCCCGTCAACTACGACAAAGCCGAGTTTGAGGCAATTAAAAAGGCTGCCGACAAAATTAAGTCCGATTCACAGGTTCTTGTCGTTATCGGTATTGGCGGCTCATACCTCGGCGCACGTGCTGCAATTGAGTTCTGCAAATCCTCAAACTACAACCTTCTCGCAAAAGACACACCGCAGATTCTCTTCACCGGTAACACAATCAGCTCAACTTCTGTTGCAGAGGTTATGGCTCTTGTTGACGGTAAGGATTTTTCTGTTAACGTAATCTCAAAGAGCGGCACTACGACTGAGCCTGCCGTTGCCTTCCGTGTGTTCAAGGAGCTTCTTGAATCAAAGTACGGCAAGGAAGAGGCTGCAAAGCGTATCTACGTCACAACCGACAAGGCAAAGGGCACACTCAAATCCCTCGCTGATAAAGAGGGTTATCAGACCTTCGTTGTTCCCGATGATGTCGGCGGTCGTTACTCCGTTCTTACAGCTGTCGGTTTGCTCCCGATTGCAGCCGCAGGTATAGATATTGATGCACTTATGCAGGGCGCAGCAGATGCCAGAGAGAAATATTCAGTCCCCTCAATCGAAAACGATTGCTACAAGTATGCAGCAATCCGCAACCTGCTTTACCGTTCAGGTAAAAAGGTTGAAATGTTCGTCAGCTACGAACCTTCATTCACACTTATGTGTGAGTGGCTCAAGCAGCTTTACGGCGAGAGTGAGGGCAAAGAGAACAAGGGCATCTATCCTTCCTCAGCGATCTATTCCACAGATCTTCATTCACTCGGTCAGTATGTCCAGGAGGGCGAAAGACTGATGTTTGAAACAGTGGTATATGTCGATAAACCCAAGATTGATGTCAGCATCAAGGAAGATCCTGAAAATGTTGACGGTCTTAACTTCCTCGCAGGCAAAACGGTTTCTTTCGTAAACCGCAAGGCTTTCGAGGGCACACTCCTTGCACATACAGACGGCGATGTTCCCAACATCGTTCTCGAAATCGAACAGATGGATGAGTATAACCTCGGTGAGCTTATCTACTTCTTCGAGAAGGCTTGTGCGATTTCAGGCTATGTGCTCGGCGTAAACCCCTTCGACCAGCCCGGTGTAGAAAGCTACAAGAAGAATATGTTCGCACTTCTCGGCAAGCCCGGATATGAGGACATGAAAGCAGAGCTGGAAGCAAAACTCGGCAGATAAACAAATATAAAGGAGCGATTCACTATGGTAAAACTTATTCTCGGTCACAAGGGCGCAGGCAAAACAAAGAAGCTCATCGAGCTTGTCAACGCAGCTGTTGAAAATTCAAGCGGCAACGTTGTCTGCATCGAAAAAGAGTCAGCACTCACTTACGACATCACACACCGCTGCAGACTCACAGCGACCGACAACTATAAAGTAAGCGGTTACGATGCATACTATGGCTTCCTCTGCGGTATCTTCGCAGGTGACCACGACATCACAGACGTATTTGCTGATGCAACACTGCGTATCGGCGGCAGAAACTATGATGAACTTGCAGATTTCCTCCTCAAGGTTGCAGATCTCTCCAAGATGGAAGAGAAGGATGTTGTCTTCACAGTATCAGCTGATAAGGAAGAAATTCCCGCAAAAGTATTTGAGGTTTGCGAAGTCCTGTAAAAAAGTAAATTTTTCTTGACAAAGCGAAATTAAACCTATATAATACTCGTTGTGTGTTATTTTGCACTATGTGCTCTCACCCTTTACGGAGGTAGTTTCAAAGGTGTTTATTGAGCTTGAACCCATTTTTAACAACATAGGCGAAAAGCTGGATTTCGATTACGAGCTTGATTTGTCCGATATCGATCTCTACACATATTATCCCTTTGCGCAGCCGGTCAGGGTTAAAGGCAGCGTGTTCAACAAAGCGGGTGTTGTTCAGCTCAGAGCTGACACTATCTTTACTTATTCCGCGCCTTGTGACAGATGTGCCCGACACACAACAAAAGATCTTTCCATCCCCGTTGACCACGTTCTGGTCACTTCGCTCAACGATGAAGAAAACGATGAGCTGATTCTTGTTGAATCGCTTCGTTTCAATCTTGATGAGCTTGTTACGGAGGATATTTTGCTCGGCTTGCCGACAAGGCATCTGTGCAAAGAAGATTGCAAAGGTGTTTGTCAGTATTGCGGCAAAAACCTGAATGATGACTCATGCAACTGCTCTGCTCCGCTTGACCCGCGTCTTGCAGCACTGCAGCAGTTGTTAAGTAATAACGATGAGTAGAAGTTACACACCAGCAAGGAGGTTGGCGAAATGGCAGTTCCGAAGAGAAGAGTCTCTAAGGCAAGAAGAGACAAGAGACGCAGCAGCGTTTGGAAGCTTAATGCACCTGAGCTCGTCAAGTGCCCCAAGTGCGGCGAGTACAAGAGACCGCACAGACTGTGTGCTAATTGTGGTTACTACAATGGCAGACAGGTAGTTAACACAGAGGCATAAGCTTTAGGCTTTAAGGCAGAGAGGTGTTATCCCTCCCTGCCTTTTGCTTTATAATTGGGGTGATTTCTTCGTTGCTTCAGGCTCGAAATACCGTTGTATTCCGTCGTCTTTGTGCGACTTATACTTACACCGAATTTTAAGTAAACCGATTTTTATTAACCCATAGGGAAAGGTCTTGACCGTTCCGATTGTAATGATTCAATACAGGTGAAAAATAATGAGCATTTTTTGTTGGGACTTTGACGGCACGCTTGCTTACTCAGTTCATCTCTGGAGCAGCAGTGTTTTCAAAGCGTTAAACGAAACTGTCGCCGACCATAATGTTACTTTTCAGGATATCAGGCGCTGTAACGCGAGCGGGTTCACCTGGCACACTCCCGAGCAGGATTTTACAGCCTTCGTCGGTGATAAATGGTGGGAGTTTATGAATGCTCATTTTTACGGCAGCTTTGTGTCACTCGGTATAAGTGAGCCTGATGCAAAAACTGCAAGCGAAAAAGTTCACAATATAATAATGCAACCCTCAAACTACAACTTGTTTGATGATACGGTTGATGTGCTCAAAAAAGCAAAAGAAAAAGGTCACACAAACATTATACTTTCCAATAATTATCCTGAGCTTGAGTCTGTTACCGATGCGCTGAATATAACACAACATTTTGACAGGATGATTATTTCCGGTCTTGTCGGCTATGATAAGCCGCGAAAAGAGATATTTGATATCGCAAAATCATTTTATCCCGACGAAGATTTTGTTATGATAGGTGATAATCCCGTTGCTGATATCCTCGGCGGTAAATCCGCAGGGATGACAACGGTTTTAGTTCACAAAGGCTTTGACAAAAACGCAGATTATTGCTTTGATAATCTGCTTGATATATGTTCAATTATATGAAATTGTGCTGTTAATGTATAAAAAATTTCCGTAAACCTGACGGAATGTTCAAGACCCTTGAAAGGTTTGTGTAAGTTTTATTAAAGATGGTGAAATTATGTCTGATGAATTGGTAAAAGCAATAAAGATTAATGTTGATGCAATGTTTACTAATGCAGATATAATGCTTAAAACCTGCAATATGGATTTTATTCTTTGTGATTTGCCTATATGGAAGCATGCTTATCATATGCTTCACTCACTTGACCAATGGTTTATAAATCCTAAAGAATACAGTGAGCCTGGTTTCCATATTGACGGTTTGAATTCTTTGAACGAATATAGTGAAATATCTCTTTCAAGAGAACAGCTTCTTGATTATCTTAAAAAAATACAGAAGAAAATAAATTCTTATTTAGATTGTTTAAGTGATGATATGCTTTCTGAAATACCGAACGGATGTAAAGCTAATCGTTTAAGCTTGATGATGTCTCAAATGAGGCATTTCTATGCACATTTGGGAAATATTAATGCAACAACAATTATAGAAACAAATAAATGGCCCCGAGTAGTTGGCATCACAGGCAAGAGCGGCAAGTCTACATCGGGTTTGTATGAGTAGGGTTCGGCGCTTGGCGACGAACCGTTGTTGAAGCTCAGATGACTGTTTATTTAAACGATTCTCAAGTAGGGCAGAGGCTTGCCTCTGCCGCAGTAAATGTGATATGACGGCAAATACGGCAGAGGCAAGCCTCTGCCCTACAGTCGATTATATAATTTATATGCAATGCAGGTGGTGAGCTTTTTGAAGATACGTAATATGATTCCGAATGATTACGATTCAATGATAGAA
>JAGALQ010000031.1 GCA_017625095.1 Clostridia bacterium
CCCTTAATTCTTTTATTTCTTTTTCATATTGCTTGATGTGTCTGTATTTTCCGGGCATAAAAATTCCTCCTATGATAGTTATCTTAATTCTACCATAGGAGGGTGTTTTTTTCATTGTACGTTTTTTACGGTCCTGTGCATAGCTCAACGGAGGTCATACTTTTTGTTTTATCAGAACAGGCCTGTGATAACGCCTGCTTCGTCAACGTCAATTCTCTCTGCGGCGGGGACCTTAGGCAGACCGGGCATTGTCATAATGTCGCCGGTGAGCACAACGATGAAGCCTGCGCCTGCGGAAATCTTGATGTTCTTGATGGTTACAGTGAAGTTTTCGGGAGCGCCGATTTTTGTCGGGTCATCAGAGAAGCTGTACTGTGTCTTTGCAACACAGACGGGGAGACTTGAGTAGCCGAGGTTTGTGAGCATGTCAATCTGCTTCTTTGCTGCAGGAAGAATGCTGATGCCTGCACCTCTGTAAATCTTCTTGACAATTGCTTCAATCTTGCTCTCGATGCTGCCGTCAAGCTCATAAGCAAAGGTGAAGTTATCATTCGGCTGCTCGCAGAGTCTTACAACCTCTTTTGCGAGCTCTATGCCGCCGTTGCCGCCCTCTGCCCATACGGTTGAAAGCACAACGTTGACACCAAGCTCCTTGCACTTGTTGATAACAAGCTCGATTTCTGCATCTGTATCTGTCGGGAAACGGTTGACAGCAACAACGCTGGGAATTTTATATACATCTTTAATATTGGAAACGTGACGCAGAAGGTTGGGGATGCCCTTTTCGAGAGCCTCGAGGTTTTCTGTGCCGAGCTCAGTCTTGGGTACACCGCCGTGCATCTTGAGCGCACGGATTGTTGCGACGATAACTGCTGCGCTCGGAGCAATGCCTGCATAGCGGCACTTGATATCGAGAAATTTCTCTGCGCCGAGGTCAGCGCCGAAGCCTGCTTCTGTGATAGCGTAGTCGCCAAGGCGCATTGCAAGCTTTGTTGCCATAACGGAGTTACAGCCGTGTGCAATGTTAGCGAAAGGACCGCCGTGAACAAGTGCAGGTGTGCCCTCAAGTGTCTGAACAAGGTTGGGCTTGATAGCATCCTTGAGAAGTGCTGCCATTGCGCCTGCTGCCTTGAGCTCGCCTGCGGTAACGGGCTTCTCGTCGTATGTGTAGCCGACGATGATGCGTGAAAGTCTTTCCTTAAGGTCTGTGATTGAGGTTGAAAGGCAGAGCACAGCCATAATCTCGGAAGCTACGGTGATGTCGTAACCGTCCTCACGGGGTACACCGTTGATTCTGCCGCCAAGACCGTCCGTAACGAAACGGAGCTGTCTGTCGTTCATATCAACACAGCGCTTCCATGTGATTCTTCTCGGGTCGATGTTGAGGCTGTTGCCCTGATAGATGTGATTGTCGAGCATTGCGGCAAGGAGGTTGTTTGCTGCGCCGATTGCGTGGAAGTCACCTGTGAAGTGAAGGTTGATATCTTCCATCGGAACAACCTGAGCGTAACCGCCGCCTGCTGCACCGCCCTTGATTCCGAATACGGGGCCGAGTGAAGGCTCGCGTAGGGCAACCATAACGTTCTTGCCGATTTTCTTCATACCGTCAGCAAGTCCGATTGTGGTTGTTGTCTTACCTTCACCAGCAGGTGTGGGTGTGATAGCTGTAACAAGTACAAGCTTACCTTTTTTATCGAAATCTGCAGGGATGTCGCCAAGGTTGATTTTAGCCTTGTATTTACCGTAGGGCTCAAGACAGTCAACGGGAATACCTGCTGCTTCTGCGATGGCTGTAATGGGTTGCATTTTCGCGGACTGAGCAATTTCAATGTCTGTTAACATAGTTTCACTTCTCCCATCAATTATGGTTTTTATTATTTAACGATAGGATTATACCACGCTTTTCATAAAAAGTATAGCGGTTTTTTGTGCTATTTTTCACAAAACGGTGGCCGAAAACAGCTGCTCTTTATATATAATAATAAAATAAAAAAAGTTTTGATTTTTTTGACAAATTTTATTGACAAAGTTTGTGCACTATGTTAAAATAACGGAGCATGCTAAATAGGATAGTGTGCAGATATGCGTGGAAACGGAAGGTGGCTGCTCTTTGAAGCAGGGAATTTCCGTGGAGCATGTCCGATCATTGAACCGGGCGACTAGTAATAGTTCTCACCTCAGGTGCGCTCATCTCACGGGTGCACTGCGCGTTCATCTCACGGATGCGGATAGGTGAAATTGCACTTTAGCCAGCCGGAAAGTACTCAGGGAAGAATACTTTTCCGGATTTTGAATGCAGCGGTTGGAAACACCCGGGTGCGTGTGCTAAAAGTGTTGCCCGCCAAATTTTTAGGAGGCGCAAAAATGGCAGTCAAAAACAAAATCAGAATCAGACTTAAGAGCTACGATCACAACCTCGTAGACAAAGCAGCAGAGAAGATCGTCGAAACAGCAAGACGTACAAACGCTCAGGTTTCCGGTCCCGTTCCGCTGCCGACCGAAAAAGAGGTCGTCACAGTTCTCCGTGCTGTTCACAAGTATAAGGATTCCCGTGAGCAGTTTGAGCAGAGAACACACAAAAGGCTTATCGACATCGTAAGACCCTCAAACAAGACTGTTGAGGCTCTCACAGCACTTGAACTTCCCGCAGGTGTTGAAATCGAGATCAAGCTGTAAAAATTGCCTGTTCCCTATATTATATACATCATAATATAGCTCTCACAGGTCATGTTGGCTGAACGCCAACCAATAACCGAAAGGAGAAAAGTCAAAATGCAAAAAGGTATCATCGGCAAGAAGATCGGTATGACACAGATCTTCGACGCAAACGGCAAAGTCGTTCCGGTTACTGTTGTTGAGGCAGGTCCCTGCCCCGTAACACAGAAGAAGACACTTGAGAACGACGGTTACGAGTCCGTTCAGCTCGGCTTCCAGGATGTAAAGGTCGAGCGTCTTACAAAGCCCCTCAAGGGCCACTTTGCTAAGGCAGACGTCGCACCCAAGAAGGTTCTCAAGGAGTTCAGACTCTCTGATGTTTCTTCAGTAAACGTTGGCGACGTTATCAAGGCTGACATCTTTGCAGTTGGTGACAGCGTAGACGTTACCGGCACAAGCAAAGGTAAAGGCACAGCAGGCGCAATTAAGAGATGGAACTTCTCTCGCCTTAAGGAAACTCACGGTACAGGTCCTGTTGCAAGACACGCAGGTTCCCTTGGTGCATGTAGTGATCCTTCCCGCGTTTACAAGGGAAAGAAGCTCGCCGGTCACCTCGGCCATGAGAAGGTCACAGTTCAGAATCTGAGCATTGTCAAGATCGACGTTGAGAACAACCTCATCGCTATCAAGGGTGCCATCCCCGGCCCCAAGGGCAGCTTCGTCGTTATCAAAGACACTTGCAAGAAAGCGTAAGGAAGGGAGTGTACTAAATGCCTACAGTATCAGTATTTGATATCAACGGAAAGAAAGTTTCCGATCTTGAGCTTGCAGACGGCATCTTCGCTATCGAGCCGAACATGTACGCAATGCATCTCGTAGTAGTCA
>JAGALQ010000032.1 GCA_017625095.1 Clostridia bacterium
ACGCCTTCATGGGTATGGGACAACAGAAACGGTAACCTTCAAACATTGGAGGTTCGTGCATGGATGGACGAACTCGGTGTTCAAAAGAATTATGTTGCAAAAGACGGTTCTCAGCTGATTCTGTTGTAATTATGCTGTAACAAATAAAAATCAAAATAAAAGCAAACAAGCCCGTTGACTCATTGTCAGTGGGCTTGTTTGCTTTTATTCGGTTATCATACATTCGGTAACTTTTCCGTCAGGCATAATTCTGACAGTTTTGATTTCCTGCGGTTTCCAGCTCATTGAGAATTTTGTGTTAAGAGCGGTGAAATCAACCGTAGCATCGGTTGCGGTGCCGTTTGTTTCAACAATACGCATGATGATACCGTTGCCGTTTTCTGCAGACTTGACTGAAGTGACAACAATATTTTCTTTATCAACGTCAAGTGCAGAATAAATCTGAGGTAGATTTCCGCCGTGGTGTGTTTCCTGATGTGTCTGAAGCGGATTGTTAAGAACTTCCGATGCTTTGAATAGTTCGGAATTGACCTTCTGAATATGAGGAACGATTTCATAGGTAAATTCCTGCTCGCCCTTATCAAGAAATTCCATTTCACCGTCACGCATATGCTGACCGAAGTGGTCAAGGTATGCACAGCTTCGTGCAATCATCATACGCAGATCATTACCGATTGAACAGAAACTGTATTTGCCTGTGTTCAGAAGTCCGAGACCCTTACCAGTTTCATCGCATATATCGCACCATGCGTGTGAAGGCTCTTCCTGACCGTTTGCATCCTTTTCAATAAAGCCATAAGGCATGGAATATGTGACGGTTGAATTGTTTACATCCGCTTTGAACGAAAGCTTGACGGATTTATACTGCTCATCAAGCTCAAGAACTGTTCTGACTGTAAGCTTATCGCTATCGTCATAAAGCGAGTAGTATCTTGTCAGTACGGAATTGCCGTATTTTACAACGGATTTGACGGTTACCCTGACAGGACCGTTTTCAACAATCTCAAGAGTACCTTCGCCAAACTGACCTATATCAATATTATAATCAAAAACTCTGTGTCCCCATGTATCGTTGGCAAAATCGTCGCAAACAACTGCTCTGCCAAGCAGACCTTCGGCAAATTCGGTGTTGCTTTCTTTTAATATACAAGAAGAAACTGCACCTGTTTCTTTATCAAAAACAAATCTGACCTTACTGTTTTCAAGGCTGTTTTCTGTTGCAGTAAGATGTGACTCGAAGGATTTTTCATCGTTGTTTTCTTTGTGATAAAGATAATATACAGCGTAACCGTAAGCAGGAACATCTGCTTCAAAAATGCACTTGTAAAGATGCTCACCGTCGGTATATGAAGCACGCACAAGCTGGAACGGGACTTCATTACCCTTTGAATCAAGAACCTTTGAAATGTACTGCGAACCGAACTGCGCAATAGATTTAACAGCAAAAGAATGAGGGTTAAACACAACCATTGGTGAGCCTTCGCCCTCTTTATACCACATTCTGCCTCTCATTTCAGAATCGTCAGCGTCAAGAAAATCGGTAGTCTTGATTCTCCAAGTTATACGCTGTGCAGCAAAGGTGTTTACATCAAGAGCTGTTTCACGAGCGTAACCGTAAGAATTTTCTGCATCAAAATATGCTTCTTTTACTGAACAGCCAGCAAGGATATCGTGGAACTGATTGAACATAACCCGTTCCCATGCGGCTTCAATCTGCTTGTTATGCAAAGCAGAACCCGTCATTATATTAGCAAGAACATCCAGTTTTTCAGCCGTTACAAGCTCTGTTTCTGCCCTGCGGTTGATGTTTTTAATTCTGCTGTTTGCGCTGTAGCAACCGCTTGCGTGGTGCTGCAAATCCTCGTTTACAAGCGGCATTTCAGTGCCCTGTGCTTCTTCAAAATAAGTATCGGGGGTGGAATATTTGAAATCACCGTTACAGATAAGCTTTTCAGCGTTTTTAAGGTGCTCCTTTGAAGGTCCGCCACCGTGATTACCGACACCGAAAAGCACCATCATCGGCTGATTTTTGTTGTAATAGTGGTCAACAAGGCGCTGCTCGTGAACATCTCCGCCGTATCCGTCAGGAACACGGAAAGCATTGATAACACTTCCGTCAGGGCTTTGCCAATAATGCAGATCATCAAACGGAAGATTAGGTTTTTCTGTACGGTTGTCAGGTCGCTGATAAATGTAATTGTCTATTCCTGATTTTTTCAGCAGCTGAGGCAACATACCGTTATGTCCGAATGAGTCAACATTGTATCCCGTTTTTACGATGAATCCGAAATTCTCTTTGAAAAACTTTTGTGAATAGAGCATGTGACGGCAGAATGCCTCACCCGACGGAATGTTGCAATCGGGTTGCACCCACATACCGCCAACAATTGCCCATCTGCCTTCTTTTACTCTTTGCTTTATTTCTTCGAACATTTCAGGCTCGTTGAGTTTTATCCATTTATAGTAGCTTGCACATGCACTTGTGAATGTGTAATCGGGAAATTCGTTCATTCTGTCAAGTGCGGAGCGAAAAGTGGATTTAACAAGCGACAGTCCTTCAGGGACACGCCATTGCCAGACGGGGTCAAGGTGAGCGTTTGCAATGAGGTGGAACTTTTTCTTCATCTTTCAATCTCCTTTTTATGAATTCATTTTTATTTTGAGAAAAAATGTTTTTCAAGAGATGCACACAGATAGTGATAAACAGGCAAGTGATATTCCTGCACTTCATAAGTTTCGCAGCTCGGAACATTTATTGTAACATCGCACAGCTCCATCAATTTGCTTGGCTTTTCACCTGTCAAAGCAACGGTCTTTACGCCAAGTGATTTTGCAACGGTCAGGGCATTGATTATATTTGCAGAATTCCCTGAAGTTGAAATACCTATAACAAGATCATTTTTGCATGCGTATCCATATACAAGCTGTGCATACATCATCTCAGGATCTGCATCATTAACATAAGCGGAGAGCACGGATATCTGGCTTGGTAAAGATATTGCCGGTAAAGCTCCTTGCAAACCTTTGCGGAGTTCTTCCGGTATGCGTTCATCGGAAACAGGTCGCTTCAAATGAAAACCTTTCATGAGTTCGCCTACAATATGTTCACAATCTGCCGCACTGCCCCCGTTGCCGCATATAAGTATCTTTCCGCCTTGTTCGTATGTTTTTATCATAAGTTCAAGAGTATTTTTAATTTTACTCTCGCAGGACTTAAGAGCAGGATAGCGTACCATTAGCTTTTCCATTCATATTTCTCCTTTTATTCCGCAAACCGCTACACACAAAGCAGCAACATCTCCAAGTGATTCACCAAGCTCTGCAGGAACTATTTTGCAAACATTGCGCGATTGAGGAAGAGTTTCTTTTGCAATAACCTTTTCCATTTCTGCTCGTAATAATTCTTCGCTGCGTTGAAATATGCTTCCAAGAATTATCTTTTCGGGGTTGAGTATATCAATCAGCACTGAAAGACCTCGACCTAACATATGTGCACACTGCTTGTATACTTCCAATGCACTTTCATCGCCTAATATAGCGATATCAGCGATAGATTTGGCTGTTATTTCATCACCCGAAAAACTTACAGGATGGCCCATTTGTTGGTTTTCTTTTGCAATGGTTTTTCCTATTTGAGCTATACCGCCGCCGGAACAGAATCCTTCAAATGAACCTGCTTTTCCGTAACCGACCGGTCCATAATCAGAAAGCCTTATATGACCTACTTCGCCTGCCATATCACAAGCACCGGTGTACAGTTTGCCATTCAAGATGAGTCCCGCACCAAGACCCGTGCCAAAAGTAAGAAATATCATATTCTGTGTCCCTCTTCCTGCTCCGAATTTCCATTCTGCAAGACTGCATGCATCTGCATCATTTCTTAAAAAGACAGGAACATTGAATTCGTTTTTTAGCACATCTACTATTTTAATATTATCCCATCCGGGAAGATTAGGCGGTGATTTTATTATTCCGTTTTTAGAGTCCAACGGGCCTCCGCAACTTATACCTATAGCATCACATTTGCCCATTGTTTTTGCAATTTTGATTATCTTATCAATAGTGTTTTTGCAATCCTTTGTTGGGACTTTTTCCTTTTGTATAACTTCACCCGCATCATTGCCCGAAACCACTGCGCATTTGGTTCCGCCAATGTCGATACCAATAAATTTAATAACTGACACCTCCTGTCTAATACGTTCCATTGATTATGATTTTATTATACTTTGCATGTCAGAATCCTGCATTGTCTTTTTTTGCCTTTGTATTGATTTTTATTATCAGACAAGTTAAAATAGAGCAAAAGGAAGTGGGCTTATGCAGAAATATACAAAGAGCAGATTTATAGAAAACGGCTACCTCAGTGCAACCAAAAAGCAAGAAAACACTTTTATAGAAACGCATTTTCACGATTTTTATGAGCTGGAGTTTATTGTTTCGGGCAACGGTACATATACGGTTGACGGAACCGAATATGAAATAGAACCGGGCAATTTGTTTTTCTTGACTCCGCTTGACTTTCACTATGTGGATATCAAGGATGCCGAACTTTATAATGTTATGTTCTCGGGCGATATCTGCAATCAGACTTTTCTGCAGAGCCTCACAAAAAACTCGCCGGTGTTTCTGAAAGTAAGCGGAGAAACCAAACTTTGCTTTGAAGTTTTGCTTAACGAACTCTGCAACAATATAAATGATAAGGATTTTTCCGAAATGTTGCTCAACGCCATTATTGCAAAACTTAAAAAGGAAACTTCAGATGACGAACCAATCAGGGAACTTTCCGCAATAAACAAAGCGGAGTTATATGTTCTCAACAATTTCAGAAATGAGCTTAAACTTGAAGATGTTGCCAACGAGGTTGCACTTGCACCCACATATTTTTCACGGCTATTCAAGGCAGAAAAAGGAATAAACTTCAAAGTTTATCTGAACAATATGCGCTTTGAATATGCAAAAAAACTGCTTGAGCACACAGACATGACCGTGCTGCAGATATGCACGGAATGCGGATTCAACGACTATCCGAATTTCATAAGACGTTTTAAACAACACACAGGATATTACCCTGTTCAATACAGAGAGTTGTTTGGATAAAACTAATATATAATTGAATATTATAAACCTTTTAAAAACGAAAAAGAGCAAAAACCGATTTGGTAACTTAAATAATGCAATTTTTACAATCTTCAAAGTGCAGTCTAAACCGATAAAAATCACATATTTTCCGTTCAATTTTTCTTAAACGACAATACATAATAAAAACTAAATCCATTCGACAAAAGTTAATTCTTAACGGTTTAGAGCGATAAGAATTAACTAAAAACACCGTGTCTTGATAAAATAAAACTTTTTTGCCTTCCCGATTTTTAGGGAGGGCATTTTTTGATACCTAAAAAATTGTGACGCCAATTCTGCCGTCGTCCTACAGATAACACGGAATAATTATTGTAATTGTGACGGCACTTTTGCCGTCACAATTACACTTTTTGAAAATTTCTTTTCGAAAAATCACCCCAATTTGCCTCTTCCCAGTGCAAACATAATGAGAGGACTTTTTGAATTCTTTGTAAATATTTCGGAATTAGGGCGTACAAATGTCTTCTCTCGGTGGGAATAAGTGAAGGTTTTTTTAAAACTCTTTGTAAACAATTCAGAATTTGGGTGTGCAAATGGCTTCTCCCAGTGGGAATAAGTGAAAGCTATTTTAAATTTTTTTGCAAAACACCCTACAAATTGCCCTCTCCCAGTGCATATATAGTGGAGGGTATTTTTAAAAAACTTTTTGAACTTTTCCGAAAACAGCGAATTTTGGGTGTCCATTTTGGGGGTGCTTGTTCAAATAAGTGAAGAGATATTTAAATTTTCTCTGAAAAATCACCCCAATTTGCCCTCTCCCAGTGCAAACATAATGAAGGGTAATTTTAAATTTTATGAAAACAGACTATACAAAACACCCTCTGAAATTCCAAATAAGTGAGAGAAGTTTTTGCCCTTCATCAAAAAAATAAGGAGTTGATGCCTATGATTTAGTACCAGCCGAAAGGCAAAACAAAACCACGGCTTTGTCCGTGGCATAAGTCTTAGCGAGCAATGGATTTGTGCATACAAATCCGCACGTTAGGGACTTCTCGCCTGCCGGCTCGGTCGGTGCTTTTGAATGCAAAATGCATTCAAAGGTCTCCACCGGAGACCCGCACCCCTAAAACCCGCAGAAAGGAGGTAGAAATGAAATACACCAAAACAATATTCTTCTATCTGTACGATGAAGAATTAAATAACCTTGATGAAAAAGCAGACTTGGCGGGAATAACTCGTTCGGAGTATGTTCGCAGATGTATCAATGAAACGGTTATGAAACCGACAGTTAATATTAACTATGTTGAATTTACCCGTGAAGCCACAGATATTATTGAACGCTTCAGAGTTGTTGCTGACCGTGCGTGGCACAGCAGAGTTCTTGATGTTCCGATGTTTCGGAAAGTTATTCAGGACACACAAATACTTATGACAAATATCAAAAATGAATTAATAAAGGAGATTAACCATGAGAAACAGAAATAACAGAATTGCAGTCAGAGTTACAAACAAGGAATTTGACCGTATCAATGAAATGGTAAGTAAAAGTATATTCCCGAAAGAAAAGCTGATTCGACTTATCGTTACAGGTTATCCGATTCAAGAAAAACCTTCGGATGATTGTATGCAGCTTGAACTTACCTTGGGTAAACTCGCAACAAATATGGGAGCTTTGCTTTTCCAAGGAACAGAGGCAAGCAACACTTCAGAACTTGTGTATGAAACATTGAATATTTTAATGAATGTAAATTATGTATCTTACGACATAAAACGTAAGAAAAAGAAAGGAGTCAAATTATGAAAATTGATAAAGTAAATATCAACAATCTTTTACCGTTTAATGAAAATCCTTACCGAATCCGTGAGGGTGAAGAGTTGGAATCGCTGCTTGACAGCATAAGTGAGAACGGGATAATCTCACCCCTTGTTGTCAGACCTACGGAGGAGAAAGGCAAATACGAAGTCATATCGGGACACCGCAGATTACACGCTGCCCGAATGCTTAATCTTGAAACCGTTCCCGTTACAGTTTGTGATGTAAGTAGAGAAGAAGCAATGATTATGCTGGTTGACAGTAACCTGCACAGAGAACATATTTTACCGAGCGAAAAAGCAAATGCGTACAAGCTGAAACTTGATGCTATGAAAGCACAGGGCAAGAGGACAGATTTAACTTGTGGACAAGCTGTCTACAAGTCCAGAGAAAGCGTGTCCGACACCGACAGCGGCAGGCAGGTACAAAGATATATCCGCCTGACTATGCTTATACCTGAACTGCTTAAAATGGTAGACGAAAACAAAATTGCGTTTTCCGTTGCAGTTGAACTGTCGTATCTTGATGATTCCAAACAGTATGAATTATTGGGAATAATTGAGGAAACAGAATGTACTCCGTCATATTCTCAAGCGAACAGAATGCGAAAGCTTTTCCAATCGGGAGAACTGACCGAAAACTCAATTAATAATATTATGAACGAAGAAAAAGCTAACCAAAAGCCGATGTTCAAGATGTCTATGGAGAAATTACAGAAATATTCTCCGAAATCTGATGAAAGACAGATGCAGGAGTTCATAATCAAGGCTTGTGAATACTATGCGAAGTATTTACAGAAAAAGAGAAATCGGGAGGCAAGATGATTATGGGTGAAATTATACCGATTTCAGACTTTGACTGTGACTATTTCATCAACGGAATATGTTATAAGGTTTCTTCAAAATTTGAGGGCTTTGATGTCCCAAAACTCGGCTCTACACTTACAGAAAGGCTCGAAAAATATTTAGGCGGTGATTTCGCACATTTGACAACTGACGAAGATGAAAATACAATACAAGCGGAATATGTATGTTCGACTGCCGGAGAAAGGAGGACAAATGCAGTCAGATAATTATGGCATCACTGCCATCTATTGCCGTCTGTCCCGTGATGACGGTACAGACAAAGAGAGTAACTCCATAGCCAATCAGAAAAAATTGCTTTCTCATAAGGCAAAGGACTTGAAGCTGACCAATACCAAGTTTTATGTTGATGACGGTTACACAGGAACAAATTTCAACCGACCCGGTTTTCAGGCAATGCTTGAAGATATTGAAATGGGATATGTAACTACCGTAATGGTGAAAGACTTATCTCGACTCGGCAGAGATTATGTTTCGGTCGGTCACTATACGGACAACTTCTTCCCTGAACATAACATCAGGTTCATAGCTGTCAATGATTTAGTTGACAGTAATGACGGTGACAACGAAATCGCACCGTTCAAAAATATTATGAACGAGATGTATGCTCGTGACATAAGCCGTAAAGTCCGTTGTTCACACCGCATAAGAGGTAATCTTGGAGAACCGTTATCTCAACCGCCTTACGGGTATATGAAAGACCCGAACAACAAAAAGAAGTGGATTGTTGATGCCGAAGCCGCAGAAGTTGTTTAAAGTATCTTTGCAATGTGTATTGAGGGCAAAGGCAATGAAACAATCGCCCGTATCCTGCAGGAAAGCGAAGTTCTTATACCGCTGGCATATTGGCAGAGCAAAGGTCTTAAGAAAGGCGGAAAGAAAACACAGACCAATCCGTATAAATGGAATAAATCAACAGTTCAGAAAATACTTGCTCAGCAGGAATACTGTGGTGATGTTATCAACTTTAAAACCTACTCCAAGAACTTCAAGAACAAAACGAGAATACTAAATCCTGAAGAAAACTGGAAAGTATTTAAGGATGTTCACGAACCGATTATTGACAGAAACACTTTTGAAACAGTTCAGAAAATGAAAGCCAAGGCAAAACGCCGAGCGCCCAATCCCAAACACGCTGAAAAGAATATGTTTTGCGGATTGTTATACTGCTCCGATTGCGGAAGTCCTTTATGGTTTAATGTCAATCATCCAAATACCGACATCAAGTATTTTATGTGTTCCAACTACAAAGGTCACAGGGGTACTTGTGAACAGACACATTACGTCAGAGCTGACTCTTTGGAGCAAATTATGACGCTTGAATTGAGAAGTCTTGCAAGTTTTCTCGCCGAGGATGAACAAGCATTTGCGGATATTCTTGAAGCCAAGACCAACAAAAGCATACTCAATCAGCAGAAGTTTCTTGAAACCAGTATTGATAAGGCTATAGCGAGAACAAAAGAGGTTGCAGTGATGTACGAAAAGCTTTTTGAGAAACATATCAATGGAATTGTAAATGAAGAAAGCTTTATGCAACTCTCGCAGAAATACGAAGCAGAGCGAGATGAACTGAAAGTTAAAATCAAGCAATACCGTGACGAACTTGCCGAAACAGAAAACCCGCGTACAGGCAAAGAACAGTTTACAACGGCTGTCCGTAAGTTTATGCAGATGGAAACGCTTACACCAGCACTTTTGAACGAACTGGTTGAAAAGATTGAAGTATACTCCATTGAAGGTAAGGGTAAAAACAGAACACAAAGAATTATTATTCACTACCGCTTTTTCGGAGTTATTGAAAATCCTGTCAAAGAGGATAACGTAGTCCTTGAAGCAAGACAAGGCGTTGCTGTGGAATATCTCACGGCATAACAAAAAAGAGCAGGCTACAAACCTGCTCGATACATAACAAATCATATTAAATTTAACTATGAGGAAATGCAAAAAAGAAAAGTGAGTGTTCACTTGTGTTATGAACACTCACTATGGCAAAGATGGACGCTTTTGATACAGTAAAAATCCAAGTACCATCTTTGCACTTTTTTACTTGTTTTTCCATTAACCAAGTACCATATCGGCATTTTTTTAACCGATTTTTTTCTTCGTCAAGTACCATATCGTCGTTTTTTGCGTACTTTCCGAAAACAGCAAAAGTACCATATCGCCGTTTTTGAGTGCTTTCTAAAAGCAAAAAGTACCACATCGCCGTTTTTGCGTACTTTCCGAAAACATCAAAAGTACCACGCACCCGTTTTTGTAGGCTTTTTTAAAAAGCGAAGTACCACGGAGCGTATTTTAAACACAAATCATACAATTCGCTTTTATTCAGAATTAGATTTTCCAATTATCGTCATATTCCCGGAGAAATATCGGAATAAAATATGTCCAAAAAACTTAAATCAAACAATCAAAAAGCTGAGTTTAACGAAAGACTTAAGTGATTCAAGTCTTTTTTTAAAATCTTTTAAATTTGGGGTTCCCTCCATCAAGGAGTAAGCGTAAACTTTGTTGGGATAAATCATTGTAAAGTACCACAATATCATTTCAGGAACGCCAATTTTTCCATTAAGAATATATGTATCTGCTGAACCATAGGAAACCGGTGCATAACCGTATGAAATGTGAACATCAAAAATTTCCTTAAAAAACTCCTGTGTTTCATTTCTCAAATTAGTAAATTCACGAAAACCTTCTGCTTTCGATACAGTGATTTTTTTGTCAAAATCAATGACCGCGTCGTGATACAGCATCACAAGCCATAACAGTTCTACACACATAACAGCATAATCGGGCTTTTCGTTAAAAACAAGTTTGTGCAACAACATTGCTTTCTCGATGATTTTATCTTGATTTCGTGCATCAATTCCAACAAAAAGAGCTTTGAAGATTTCCTCTGTTGAGAACTTAATATCCAACAAATTTTCATCAAACAAGGAAAAATACTCAGGATACTTATTTATAAAGCTCTTATTTATTTCACCATTGTCCAGCGAAAGCTCGAAACTGATAAATTTTTTCAAATAATTATTCGTGATAGTTTTTTGACCGAAAATGCATTCAACTGTATGCTCTAATTGCTTTTTATCAACCGCTAAAATAACTACTGTATTTTCCACACCATCAAACATATGGTGAAGTCGTTCAAGGACACGTATTGCATATTCCGGCAAACATCGGTCAAGTTCATCGACAACAATAACCAGAGTGCGGTCTTTTGCAATCTTATTAAATAATCCTCTGCATTTTTCTAATGTAACTTGAAATTCAAAATATTTATTATAGTTGTTTTTTTCTTTAATACGATTCTTGTGTCTTTGTTTCAAAGTGTTTTTTATTTCAACAGGATTAAATCCGATTTTTGTTTTTAAAAGTTCTCCGGCAGCATCAAGAATTATCTCTTTGGCAGTTAACCATATTTCTTTATTTTCTCCGGATAATATATTGGTGTAGTTTTCTGCCGTATCCAACATTGCTGAAACAATAGCAATTGATGGTTCTTCATAATAATCATACTTCCAGCAATTATAATGAAAAACAAGATATTTATCGATTGCCGAATCCTCATCTTGGTAATCCGCAATTCTTTTTTCGAACATATCAAGAACGAATGATTTACCGCAACCCCATTCCCCATTAATCGCAAAAGTGCATGACTTTTTGCTTTTAGACAATACATCTACAATATTAATTAAACGGTCAACAAACTGTTTTCTGTTTAATGTATCAATTATATTCAAAAAGATTACACCTCCGCTGCACAATACACATCAATTATTTTGACAATTCAGCTATAATTTTCTTCACAATTGGCACCGAGACACTATTCCCTGCTTGCTTATACATAGAAGATTCGGGAATCTCAGAAAAACTGAATTCTTCAGGAAAGCCTTGCAGTGCAAGGCACTCGATTGGGGTAACATTTCGGATACCGAAATCATCTCGTATATACGGCACTCGATTTTTCCATGTACCCATATTTGCTTTTAGGGTAAAACATATTCCGTCTTTGCTTGACTGAATGCCGTAATCGGAGAAACGATAAATTTGATTGTTGTCCCTCATTGTATAATTTAGTTTTTTATATTTTTCAGAACCCTCGGCAAGATAGTATTTATCGTCAACTTTTTGAGTTCTGTCGATTATATCGAAAATCCGTTTTTCAAGCTTACACTTTTCAGGAAACTTGAATTTATCACAAGCTTCTTTTGATTTAAATGCAACGATATATGTTCTTGTCCTATGCTGCGGAATTCCGTAATCGCAAGCATCTGCAACAAGATATCTGATGAAATAATCTCTGCTTGCAAGTTCGTTGTGGATAACATTGAAGGTTCTACCGTTATCGTGTTCCGTGAGATTTGCAACATTCTCCAGAAAAATAACAGGCGGTTGCAGTTCATCTGCAATTCGCATTATTTCAAAGAACAAGTTTCCTCTTGAATCTTTGAATCCCTTTTGGTTGCCGCAAACAGAGAATGGTTGGCACGGGAAACCAGCTGTCAGTACATCGACTTTTTCAAGTGCTTTCGCATCAAGATTCCTTATATCTCCCTCAATAAGTTTTGTATTCGGGAAATTGTACCTGTATGTTTTACAGGCATCCGGGTCAATTTCGTTTGCCCAAGCAACTTCAAATCCTGCCTGAATAAATCCCAAATCAATACCGCCGATGCCTGAAAATAAACTTCCGATTTTCATATAAATCTTATTTGTAAATTAAGTTTAAGATATGTTTTGCCGTTTCCTTTGTAGAGTGAAGCAAAACCGTGTCTGGTTGTTGAGCCTCTTTCATATCTTGTATTGTTCATCAAATATTCTTTGAAAAAATCTCTGTTGTAAATATGATAAGCAAGAACATTACCTGCGGAAGTTACAACAATATATCCGCCGTTTGCTTCATCGTGACCGTCCCAAACAGTTGCGGGAGTCATGCCGAGAGCCGCACAGCAAAGAAGTTCTTTGAACTTATATTCATAAAATCCGTTTGCGGGAAATCCGAGAGGATTGGATTCTTCAAGAGTATCGACAACTTCACGGCATTTGCCTAAGCCATCTCTGTAATGAACAACAAGTGACTCGGCAACAATTTCATGCAAACGACTGTCAATGAGCATAAGGTTGTTTGCAAAAGTATCACTGTTTACCTTAACGAACTTAACCGAAGATGCTTCACCGAAAATTCGATTCATTCTGTCTCGGATTTTTGTTTTTGTGTCGATTGCATTGATAGAATCAATTTGCTCGTCATCAAGACCTTCAACTTCATAAATAAAGTTTGTTGCGCCGGTTGCATTAATAAGTGTTGGTGCATTGCCTATTTCGGATTTGATGCTGAAACCGCAAACGGGAGAATATCCTGTCTGAATGTCGTGAATCTGCATTGTGATATCCGTTTTGTCGCTTGAGGGTGCAGCAAGTCTGTCACAACCGATTTCTTTGAGAAATTCTTCGCTCTGCTCTATTGCAAAAGCACGATTGCCGCCTTCGGTAATCTTATCGTACAGATAATCGGCTTCTTCGCAAAACTGATTTTGCGGATATGATTTGACAAGATTGTTGTTGAAATAAATGTCAATTTTTCTGTCCTGCGAATCAACCGTATATTCATATTTATGATTTTTAATTTCTTCACGAAGTATTTTCAGAATGGGGAAATACATATCGTCGATTTGCTCAAGATTTTCATTTGCGGCATAAATTCTGCCTTGAGCAAGCAAGCGAAGAAGAACGTATGCTTCGCTCCATTCGCCTTTATTTCCCGTTATCATTGTCCAACACCTCTTTGATTTTTTTAGCTATGGCTTCAATAACATTAACGGTTACGCTGTTGCCGAACTGATTGTAAAGATGAGTATCTGCAAGAGGAAGAACGAAATCGTCGGGAAAGCCTTGAAGTCTTGCCCATTCTCTCGGTGTCATTTTTCTGATACCTTCTTTATTGATTTCACCCTTGATATGTGTTGTGGGTGTAAGATCGGTCTGTCTGTTATCAATTACAAGATTTCTTTCTCTGCCCATACCGCCGCACACGATTGCACCGGCAATATCTTCCCAACCTCTGATTTCATATCCGAAGCCATTGCCCTTGGCTGCGTGACGAGCCTTGTGGTTTTTAAGTGTCTGAAGATATGTTTCACTCAAATAATATTTTGCGGGAACGGGATTCTCTTCCATAATATCTTTGAGAACAGTATCGGGATTTGTGGGCTGAGGGAATCTGAACCAAGTTGAATCTATATCATCTCTGAATGCGACAATATAAATTCTTTCTCTGTTCTGAGGCACACCGAAATCTTTACTGTTGAGAATCCGATGATGAACGGTGTAACCGAGCTGTCTGAAAGTATCACATATGATTTTGAATGTACGCCCCTTGTCATGTATAACAAGACCTTTTACATTTTCGCAGAAAATAACCTTCGGCTTGTGGTATTCACAAATTCTTGCAACATCAAGGAACAAGTTGCCTCTGCAAAGACCCTTGTAATTATCTTCAAAGCCTTTTCTCTGACCTGCCATACTGAATGCCTGACAAGGGAAACCTGCGAGGCAGATATCGAATTCGGGAACATCTTTTTCGTCAAATACGGTGATGTCTCCGGCAATTTCAAAATTATCGCTGAAATTAGCTTTGTATGTTTTTTGTGCGTTTTCATCCCATTCGCTGACGAAAACGGTTTCGATATTTTTGCCGAAAGCTCTGTCGAATCCCAAACGGATACCGCCAATACCGGCAAACAAATCTATGGATTTATAGTTAGGCATATTTCCTTTAACCGCCTTTTCTATTCTGTCGGCACACTTACCGGGATTTTTCTTTATCTCTTTGCCCCAAAAACGCAGAACGGTCCAACCGTCGGCTTCAAGCTTTTCGGTAACTTCTTTATCTCTCTGAATATTACGCTCAATTTTCGGAATCCAGAAATCCTGGTTTGATTTAAAATCCGCTTTTCTTTCTTCCCAATTATAACCGTGCCAAAATTCGCTATCGCAAAATACGGCAACCTTCTTTCCTATGAAGGCAATATCAGGCTTGCCGAAAACATTTTTGACATTCTTACGATACCGTAAGCCTCGTGCCCACAGTTCTTTACGAAGAGCTATTTCAATTTTGGAGTCTTTATTCTTTACAGCCTGCATATTTCGGCGACGTTGTTCGGGAGTGTGTCTGTCCAAGGCGAATCTCCCCTTATAAAATATTCTTAATAATTTTATCATAATATGACGTAAAATGCAACAAAGCTTTTGCAATTAAAAGTTCACAATTTGTTATCTGGACTTCCGAGCGGAGTGACGGTATAGTACCGTACTGCAAGGAGGTGAACTATGAGAAGTATACTTGAAGAAATGTGGTACGGAAATCTGAATCCGCAGGAGCAAAGCACCGAGGGACACAAAGAAACACAGCGGTTACTCAGCTTAATGGGACGAAACCGTGATGAGCTATGCAGCACCCTCACGGAAAGTCAAAAACTCACTTTGGAAAAATATGATGATTGTCTCAATGAGATGAACAGTATAATCGAGAGAGATATTTTTATTCACGCTTTCAGTCTCGGCGGAAAAATTATGCTTGAAGTGTTAACCGACCGCATAAAAGATTAATACAACCTCAACAGAAAATGCCGTTGCAAATTTTGCAGCGGTGTTTTTATGTTTTATATAAAAATATTTACATCAACCTTATTATGCGTTAAAATAAATTATCAAACAATAAGGAGCAAGTATGAGTAATAATCATTACGGAAAGTGTGCGTTGTGTCGCCAATATGCAAAATTAAGCTTTGAACATATTCCACCCGAAGCCGCTTTTAATTCAACACCAGCAAAACCTGTCAGGGGTGACAAACTGTTTTCCAAAGGTGAGCGTATGCCATGGGACGTATCTGGTTTAAGGTATGAGAATCTCCAACAAGGTATGGGAAGGTACAGTCTCTGTGAACCCTGTAATAATAAAACCGGTTCATGGTATGGAAATGATTATATAAGCATAGCTCATATTATACATCATTTTTTTGCTAAAAAACCTTTCTCAAATCCAACAGGAGTCGAAATAAGAGAAATATATCCGCTTCGTTTTATCAAACAAGTTGTTTCAATGTTCTGTTCAATCAACAGTAATATTGATACAGTAATGTGCGAACTCAGAGACTTTGTGCTAAACAAAGACAAAGTTGGAATTGACAAAAACAAATATAAAATCTGTATGTATTTTACGGAAAGCAATTTCGTTAAATATGCACCATTATCTGTTTTGGCAAAATTTGATGATTCTGGAAGCGAAGCTATAGCTGTTTCAGAAATTACAGCTTACCCGTTAGGCTTTATTCTTTATTTTGACCCAACGGATTCATATAAGTATGACGGTGTGGATATAACATCATTTGCTGATTACGGTTATGATTGTTCCGCAACCATACAGTTACCCTTCATCGTCAAAGAAATGAACGATATTTTTCCTGCACATTTTCGTTCAAGAGAGGAAATCGAAAAATGCGTAGAAGAGAACAAAAAATGGGCAGAAGACAATATCGGTGAATAATGTATTTACAGTATAGACTCATGATGATTTTCGATTAAATATTGCGGATACTCGCCTTTGTTTGGTCGGCGTTTTTTCGTGAAGAGTTCATCCACAAATGTCTTCTGAAGTAATACATCGCCGCGGTACTTTTCGTTGTTCAGAATCAGGCGTATTGTTTCTATGCCCCAGACATCTTTGCCTCGGGGTGATTTGATGCCGAGTTCAGATAACCTTTTCGATATACCTCGCAAAGATACACCTTGCTCACGCCAACTATAAATGTTTCTTATAACCTCGGCTTCAGGTTCATAAACCTCTAATTTACCGTTGCTGTCTTTGCGGTAACCGTAACACTCTGCATCAGCGAATTTTGATGAGCCTTCTGTAAAACGAGCACGGATACCCCAACGGGTATTATAACTTTTCTCTTCGCTTTCGTGCTGAAACATAGACTCTTGCACCGTCATCATTACTGTTGCATTCAAGTCACTGATATAAATGTTTTCAACCTCGAAAAACACTTCAACATTTAATGCTTTCAGTTCATCACAGGATTTGAGAAATTGTACTGTATTTCTGCCGAGCCTGCTGATTGATTTTATAAGAATCAAATCAATTTTACCGTTGCGGCAATCTTGCATCAAATCTTGGAATCCGAGCATTTTCTTATTGTTAAGACCCGAGGCGGTATCGGCATATATGCCAACGAACTGCCAACAGGGTTTCGATTTTATAAGATTCTCATAATACTCCTGTTGGGTTTCCAGACTGCGGATCTGTATTTCCTGATCGGTACTGACACGGCAATATGCCGCTACCCTTTTGTATAACCGCCGCTTAAATTCAAAGTGTCTATTTGCCGGAATAATTTCAACATTCATAACGGAGACCTCCTTTTATTCTCTATGTATTACCATAGATTTTTGAAAAAGAAAATCCCTTTTTTATTTTTCTGCGTTATGCCCAATTATTTCTTGCGATACTTGGTGTTTTTGGCTTTGATTTCCTGCGCCGCATCAAAATCATCCTTCGTAATAATCTGCGGATAATCATCCGTACCGACATAAACGGGGTTGGAAAGTATGTTGGAAATAATCTGCTTTCCCCATACAATCTTGTTGCGGGGCGAGCATATTTTTAATTCCTGCAAAGATTCGGAAATATCCGATAAGCTGTTGTTGTTCAGATACAGATGAAAAATCCATTTTATTGCAGCCGCCTGAGCGTCATATATTTCATATGAATCCTTGCCGCACTTGTAGCCGAAATATAAATTCTGAGCTGTGAAATTTGATGCCATATTTATTCCTCCTTTTAAACAGCATGGTTATATCAACAAAACTTTATAAGAACAAATGTTCGTATAAATAATAATATTTTCAGATAAAAATGTCAATATAAAATTCACATAAAACTTCATACCAAAAGAAAAAATGATGCAAAAATCAGATTTTTACCATCTTACTAAAAAATAGACAAATCATACGATTTATAGTTTTCGGAAGTCAAAACATACGATTTGATTGTTTTTTCGGAAGTCAAAACATACGATTTGATTGTTTTTTCGGAAGTCAAAACATACGATTTGATTGTTTTTTAGAGTCAAATCATACGATTTGATTGTTTTCAATAGTCGAAACATACGATTTGCCTGTTTTGTACTAAAACCGTACATCCTTGGCAGATAGACAAATGGACAAACAAAAAGCACCAAAACAGCATAAAATAGCTATTTTAGTGCCACATTAGAATAATAATCATTAAAAATTAACGTTTTTATTCCAATAAAGAACGAACTGAACTTAATTGCTTAAGTCCAGTCGTCGTGGTGCGGGTAACAGGACTTGAACCTGCACAGCCTTGCAACTATTAGAACCTGAATCTAACGCGTCTGCCAATTCCGCCATACCCGCATATTAACTTGTTTTGTGGTACGGCAGCCGCGTTTCGCGTGACTCTTGCGGTGCCCAAAATCGTTTGCTCGCTGTACACTCGCACGATTTTGACCGCTGCGCCTTTCCTTATCCTCGCTTCATCCGCCACAGGCGGCGCTCGGACGGAAACTGCCAATTCCACCATACCCGCATATTAACTTGCAATGCTGAATAACAGCATTAGATATTCTAATTCAAAAAAGTGTTTTTGTCAATAGATACGCGAAAAATTAGTTGAACAAACTTGAATGCTATGCTACAATGTATATAACATTATATCGGAAAGGGCGAACTTTATGAGTGCATTTTTTGCAAAGGTTGTTGCTTTTTTTGCTTCGATCGCAACTTTGTTCAGCGCAATGTTTTGTCAGCCGACAATTGTGCCCGAATATCCCGAGGTTGATACATACGAAAAAACAGTATTTGATGAGGGCGAATTTGTAATGAATTCATACGACCTTGTTGTATCTCCTTACGGTGATGACGGCAATGACGGCTCGCTCGAAAATCCGCTCAGAACCGTTGCTGCAGCCAAAGAGAGGCTGAAAGATCTTGCAGGCTCTGACTGCGATACGGTAACCGTATGGATTCGTGAGGGTACGTATCTTATTGAAGAAACGCTTACCTTCGATTCGTCGGATTACAGCAACGTTGTTTACCGCTCATATCCTGATGAGAAGGTTGTTTTTACAGGCTCAAAAGAAATCGGCGGCAGTTGGAGTGAAACTGTAATCAACGGTGTGAATGCGTTTGTTACCGATATGCCGGTTGAAAGTGAAGCAGACTATTTCCGCTCGCTGTTTAAGGATGGTAATAGGCTTCCGCGTTCGAATTATCCTAAACAGGGTGTGTTTAAGGTTGCGGACCCTCTTGAGGGTGAAGGTGTGCCCTCTGAGTGGTCACCCGAATTCTTTACTCATACGGTAGCCTTCGGTGCACATACCAAAGACCTGCTCGATTTTGCAAACCCGCGTGATATTGACGTAAGGCTTATGCATTTCTGGTGCGATGAGCTTTTGCCTGTGCGCTGTGTCGATATGTCTACAGGCAGAGTTGAAACGTCAAAGATTTCGTCAATGACCATACGAGTTGATGATAATTACGTGTTTGAAAACGTAAAAGAGGCACTTGCTCTGCCCGGCGAATGGTACCTTGACCGTGCCGAGGGTAAGCTTTACTATATACCGCAGGACGGTGACACGGTAGAAAACACGGTGCTTTTTGCAGGTGGCTGTGAGCAGCTTATCACAATGAACGGTGCACAGCACGTTTCGTTCCGAGGTATTGATTTTGAAAACACCGATTGGGACCGTATTGACGGTGTTTTCTTCGGCAAGGATATGTTTGCTTCTCACCCTGCGCACGAGTATATCGAGTACGGTGGTTTGCATCCGCAGGCAGCTTACGAAATTCCTGCTGCGATTTGTGTTGAATCATCAGACGGTATTGATTTCATCGATTGCCGTTTTGAAAACATCTCATATACAGCAATCAAATTCGATAAGGCTTCCAAAAACTGTGATGTAACAGCCTGTCGCTTTAACGAAATCGGTGCGAATGCTGTGTATATCCACGGCGATTTTGTTGTGCCTGCAACTACGCAGAATATCAACGTAACCGATTGCCATATCAGTAATTACGGCAGAATTTTCAATAATGCTATCGGTGTCTTGCTCACCAACGCTATAGACTGCGATATAACGGACAATGAGATTCATGACGGATGGTATACAGGCGTTTCCGTCGGTTGGAGCTGGGGCTATGCTCCCAACCCGACAAACAATATCAAAATCTGTAACAACCTAATCTACAATATCGGTAATGGCTGGCTTTCCGATATGGGCGGCATTTATACGCTCGGTGTTCAGCCCGATACGGTTATCAGCGGTAACGTAATTTATAACGTCGGCTGTGACGAAGGCGCATACGGCTATGGCGGCTGGGGTATTTACCTCGATGAAGGCTCAAGCGGTATGCTTGTTGAGAATAACCTTGTTTATGATTGCTCGTCGCAGACTTTCCACCAGCATTACGGCGAGGATAACGTGGTGCGCAACAATATCTTTGCTTTCGGCGGCGAAGGTGCGTTCATAATCAGCAGACACGAGGAACACAATTCACTTTTCCTCAAAAACAATATTCTTGTCACCGATAACTCAATGATGTATGCCCGTACGATAGAGTCTGATTGGTTTGTTGATGACAGCAACCTTTACTGGGACTATAAAAACGGCGGCAACGTAACTTCAGGCTACTCAATGGCGTGGACTGACAGAAAGAGCATTCCGCTGATGGTGGCAAGAGGCTATTACAATAATGCTGTTTTTGCGGATCCGCTCTTTAAGGATGCCGCTAACCGCGATTTTACTCTTGCAACAAACAGCCCTGCGCTTGATGCAAGCTTCGTGCCGTGGGAGTACAATGCGGGCACAAAAACTCTTTTAGATTGAACGGAGTGTTGATATGACTCAGCGTGAAAGACGCGACAAAGCACTTGCCTATAAAATTGACGGTGAACTGATGGCTGAGGTGCTTGAAGCCAGAGCAAAAGCACACGCTTATAATCAGGTTGACCCGAGAGATACCGAAAAGCTCAGCGAGCTTATAACCGATCTGCTTGGCGGTACGGGCAAAAATTGCACGGTCTGCCAGCCGTTTCATGTCGATTACGGCAGTAACATTTTTGTCGGTGATAATTTCTTTGCAAATTATAACTGCATGATTCTTGACGTCGGCAAGGTTACGGTCGGTGATAACGTAATGCTCGCACCCAATGTCGCGATATATACCGCAGGTCATCCCGTTCATCACGAAGCACGCAACTCTCACTATGAATACGGCATTCCCGTAACAATCGGCAGCAACGTATGGGTAGGGGGTAACAGCGTTATTCTGCCCGGTGTGACGGTAGGGGATAATACCGTTATCGGTGCAGGCAGTGTTGTCACAAAGGATATTCCGTCGGGTGTTATTGCTGCAGGCAATCCTTGCAGAGTGATACGCGAGATAACCGATGAAGATAAAAAATATTACTTTAAAAACCGTGAATTTGATGAAGAAGCGATGAAAGAAATTTACGGATAAAATATGTTCAGCTTTAAGCGCTTGTTGGTGACAGCAAGCGCTTTTTCCATTATTTGTGCGTTGACGGTGAGAGTTGTCGGATGTTAGTATTTGTTTGTCGAACGAAAGAGTTTCGCACAAATCAATAAGGAAAGGATCATGTAAATGAACATCAGAAAGTTTCTTGCGGTTTTAGTTGCGGCGGCAATGTGCTTTTCGCTGTGTGTGACAGCTTATGCTGTCAACGGTGCTCAGAGGGCACCAGAGGAAAACGTAACGAATGAAAGCACAACTGTCGAAGACTCAACCGTCGAAGAATCAACTTCAGAAGAGGTAAGCGAAGAACCCTCGTCAGAGGAAGCTTCTTCTGAAGAAAACTCAACAGAAGAGGACGCATCGGAAGAAAATTCACCCTCCGAAGAATCATCTCAGGCACCCGATGAGGATGACGTAATAGCTCTTATTATCAATCTCCTCGGCAAGATTGACCTTGAAGAGGTCAAGGATGCTCTCAACGATATCAATGAGGCACTCGGACTTCCGAGAATCGAGACCTTTATGGATATCCCGGCATACGCAGATGCACTTTACGAAAAGCTTGAGGAAATGGGCCTTGGCTATGCGGACATCATCAACGGTATCACCTCGAGTGATCTTCTCGACTGGCTCAACGACCTTCTTTTCGGTGGCGGGTCATCCTCCAAACCCGCGACAACCGTTCCGTCAGGCGGTAACAACAACAGCGATAAGGACGAAGAAAGCTTTATACCCGATACGGGTGCGACCCTTGGCGCAGCAGCTGCCGCAGTTGCAGTGCTCGGCGGTTCAGGCGGACTTGCACTCTTCCTTCGCAAACGCAATAATGACGAAGAATAAATAAAAGGTCAAATAAACTGAGTGAACGTGATGACACCGCAGTTCCGTTTTTACGGGGTTGCGGTGTTTTTATGCGTTGTGCGGTTATATTCCGTTTGTTGGATTATATCACAATTCTCCGTCGTTTTCTTGCGAAAATGCCATCTCCTTATAAAGGCGATTTTGTCATTCTGGGGCGAAGCACCGAAACGCCGCCTGTGGCGGATGAAGTGAGGTGCTGAGAGGAAGAAACAAGGATCAGTGCCGACGCTCCAAGGAAGGCAATGCGACTATGTTTCTGAAGGGTTATTAGCGAAGAATCTTTTTCGGACGACCGATTGCCGTCCCTACATTTGTTCAGGATGACAATATAAAAACCTCCTTTTGCAAGGAGGTGGCGCGGCGCAAGCCGTGACGGAGGATTGTGTGAAATATTTCGCAACCCTCAGTCTTTGCCTTGCGGCAAATCCGGCTCCCTTCAAAGGGAGCTTTGGCTACCGTTTAGTGTAATGTATCCAAAAAACAGAATATTTTTTGTGCTGTTGGACAAATGAAATTCCTTTATTTATAAGTGAAATTATGATAAAATATTTTTTATACAAAATTATCCGTGAGTTTTATGCTTTCGGGGAGGTAAAAAAACTATGAAAAAAACGTTCATAAAAATTTTATCCGTTGTGCTTTGCGCCGTGATGGTGCTGGGCGCTGCGCCGCTCGGCGGATTGGTCGGGCTTGATTTGCCGAGTCTTTTCGATTTCAAAGCCGAGGCAGCAACACACAGCGGCACCTGCGGCGATAACCTGACGTGGTCGCTTGACACAAGCATCGGTGTACTCAATATCACCGGTACGGGTACGATGTCTGATTGGTCAACGCCATCAGATATACCGTGGCATTCTTCTCGTGATGATATCAAAACAGTCAATATCGCAAGCGGCGTAATAACCATCGGTGATGGTGCGTTCTATAGTTGCAACAGCCTTATAAGCGCAACAATCCCTGACAGCGTAACAACCATCGGTGATTTTGCGTTTGAGGGTTGCAGCAGCCTTACAAGTATAACAATCCCTGACAGCGTAACAACCATCGGTGATGGTGCGTTCTATGATTGCTACGGACTTACAAGTATCACTGTAGACAAAAACAACAAAATCTATTCGAGCGACAGCTATGATGTGCTGTTTAATAAGGCTAAAACAACACTTATTCAATATCCTATCGGCAACACAAGAACAAGCTACACAATCCCCGACAGCGTAACAAGCATAGGCTCTTATGCGTTCCAAAATTGCTCGAGCCTTACGAGCGTCACAATCGGCAACAGCGTAACAACCATCGGTTATTCTGCGTTCTATTATTGCAGTAGCCTTACAAACATAACAATACCCGACAGCGTAACAACCATCGGTAATTATGCGTTCTATTATTGCAAAAGCCTCACAAGCGTAACAATCGGTAACAGCGTAACAACCATCGGTAATTATGCGTTCCAAAATTGCTCGAGCCTTACGAGCGTCACAATCGGCAACAGCGTAACAACCATCGATGATGATGCGTTCAGTTATTGCTACAGCCTCACAAGCGTAACAATTCCTGACAGCGTAATAACCATCGGTGATGATGCGTTCTTTGGTTGCGCCAGCCTCACAAGCGTAACAATCCCCGACAGCGTTACAACCATCGGTGAAGGCGCGTTCTTTTTTTGTGACAGCCTTAAAAGCATAACCGTAGATGAAAACAACAAACATTATTCAAGCGACAGTTATGGAGTTTTGTTTAATAAAGATAAAACTACGCTTATTCAATATCCTATCGGTAACACAAGAACAAGCTATACAATTCCCGACAGCGTAACAACAATCGGTGATGGAGCGTTCTATGGTTGCAAGAGTCTCACAAGCGTAACAATCTGCAACAGCGTTACAACCATCGGTTATTCTGCGTTTTCTGAGTGCGACAGCCTCACAAGCGTAACAATCTGCAACAGCGTTACAACCATCGGTTATTGGGCGTTCGAAAATTGCGACAGACTCACGGATGTATACTATACCGGTACTCAAGAGCAGTGGAAGGGAATCTCAATCGGTTCTGATAATTCACCATTGACCTCTGCCACGATTCATTATAATTATGTACCGGAAGTGCCCGATACGCCATCAAACCCTGAAAGCGAAAGAAAAACAAGAGTTATAGTAAACAAGGGTGCGTTAAATTATTTTGTCGGTGAGGATATAGTATTAATTGTAACCGAAGAAGAAAGCAGCGGATATTATACACCTGATAAAATTACTTTAACAAATTCTGATGACAGTGTTACGGTTCTTGAAAACATCTATAGCTATAGCCAGTTCAAAGGACTGAGCAAGTTTTCGGATTTCGATGTTCCGACAGAATACAGAAACTCAAAATTTATAGTTATGACGGCAAAAAAGTCAGGAATGACAGCTGTCACTATAAACGATGATACAACAAAAGATACATATACATTTCCGATTAATGTTTCTGTTGATGACTATGTAAATCTCAGAGCAAATCAAATAAAAACTTATGATTATAAAATCCCTCAGCTGCTGGTTAACGATACATATAATGCGTACTATAACGGAATGTATGTGGCTGATTTTTCATATAAAAAGGTTTCAGGCGGCTGGAACTTTGATATGAATATATATAACCAGACATATGTGAATGGTGTTGTTGAGGTTTATGATAATACAGGCAATTTGGTCAAGGTTGAAATAATTGATAAATATGAGGGCACCGGAACAGGCATTCTTGAAACCTTGAGTACAGGTTGGAGCATGATTACAGAAGCTTTTAAGGGCGATAGTTTTTCGTTCAGAGGGGTATCTTTTTCGAAAGAAACCAAAATCAAAGATTTGTTTGTACCTCAGGATGGCTTTGTAAGAATAACAAATGACTCTGCAGTTTCAACAACCTGCTTTGTACTGAATCTTTTCGATTTGGTTTTAACAGGCGGCTCATTAATAAAAGATATAAAGAGTTTTAGTGAATTAGAGACAGAAGAAATAAAAAGAGAACTTCTTGGCAGATTTGTTGCAAATGAATACTATTTGAAAACAGCAAGTAAATTCCAGGAGAAATTAACTGAAAAGGTTTTTGAAAATATATCCGAAGCTACTTTGTCAACGGTAGTAGCTACTCTGTCGGGAGAAGCCGAAAACTTGCTTATGGATATCGATTTGAATTTTGATGATGTTGTAAAAACGGCACTCGGGACAGCAGCAGGTATCGGTGAAGGAATACTTACCCAATATGCAGGTGTTTTCGGCTACAGTCTGGCAGTGATTTTTACTGCACAAAAGGTATGTAACTATATCGTGCAACTCGACCATTGGAAAGACACTGCCGGAAACGGAAATCCGTTTGGTTTTGTCACACCTCTTGCATCAAGTAACAACGCAACCGTTTACAGCGGTGACGGCATAGGCGTTGATACTAACGGAAACGCACCAACAGACATAATAGTGCAAACATATAAAGTGCTGAAAGATACTATTACCATAGAACTTTCTACAGGTGAGATTCTCAGTGACTATGTTGCATATGATATTTCTTTGGTAAAAGACGGCAAAGTGGTTCAACCCAATGGAACCGTAACGGTTCATATTCCTTTCCCTGCGGAATTTGAAGGTTCAAAAATACAGATAATTCGTGAAAACGAAGATGGCAGTTGGAGCTTGATTGACAGCACAGTAGAAAAAGGAATAATAACTTTTGAGGTGAATCATTTTTGTTTGTTTGTTATTGCACCGGTTGAAAGTACTGCAGTTACATATACATTGTCATACAACGCAAACGGTGGTTTTGGTGCTCCATCAAGTCAAGCCGGTTCTGCAAGCTACAGTACAAGCAGTACAAAGCCTGTGCGAAGTGGCTATATCTTCCTTGGATGGTCAAAGAGCAGCATTGCAACATCCGCGTCATATCAGCCGGGTGATAAAATAACACTTTCAGAAAACACAGTACTTTATGCAGTGTGGCAAAAAGAAAAATACAACAGCACGGTCAGCATAACAAACAACAATGCTTCAAGAACAATTAATTATGGTGATGTACTTCGTCTTACTGCAATAACAACCGATATGCCTTCAGACGCAAAGATATATTGGTTTGTTGACGGCATAAAGAAGGGTGAAGGTGAAACATTCGATCTTACATTCGAAAGCGGAACCAAAACCGTTGAGGTCAAGCTCGTTGACTCAAATGACGATATTCTCGAAAATACAAGCGGAAATGAGATTATGTATTCCATGAAAGTAACTGTTAACGCCAATTTCTGGCAGAAGATTGTTTCGTTCTTCAAAAACCTGTTCAGAATGAACAGAATCATTTATTAAAATAGGCGAAAAATCAACAGCGCCCGACTTGATAACTCAGGTCGGGTGCTGTATTTTATACAAAGGTCAAAGAAGGTCAAAATTTTAGAAAAATGAAGAAAAACAGAGATAATAGGAGCTAATTTTAAAAATCAGCGAAAATTAAAAACATTTGACCTTTATTGACCTTTGACGGGAAGGTCAAATTTGACTATAATACAATCAAGGTCAAAGAAAGTCAAAGTCAAACCCGAAAGGAAGTGAGCGAAGTGAGTATCAGCAACACTATCGCACAGCTTATTATGGATATGCTTGAAGCGGACGGCAGTGCCGAGATGCAGCGAAACGAGCTTGCGCAGACGGTCGGCTGCGTACCCAGCCAGATAAACTACGTCATTGCCTCACGCTTCACACCCGAGCAGGGATATATTGTCGAAAGCAGGCGAGGCGGCGGCGGTTATATCCGCATAACCCGTGCAACCCACAGCACACCCGGCGCGCTTGTAATGCACGTTGTGAATCACATCGGTGCATCGATTGATGAAAAGACTGCACGTGCGCATATAATCAATCTTGTAAATGCAGACATAATTTCAAAGCAGACAGCAAAAATTATGTTGGCGGCGGTGCTCGACGGCTGCTACCGCGAATTGCCGCCACAGCAGAGAGATAAAGTCAGAGCGGCGGTATTTAAACAGATGCTGCTGCAAACCATATAATTGATGATAAATAAGGAGGAGTATAACTATGGTATGTCAGAATTGCGGAAAAGTTCAGGCGACAACTCACATCAAGCGTGTTGTCAACGGTGACACAACAGAGCATCATCTTTGCTCACAGTGTGCAGGAGAGCTCGGTTACACGGATATGTTTTCGGGCTTTGCACCCCTGAGTCTGAGTGATTTCTTTGGTGATCTGCTCGGTGATGTCAACAGAAAGGCTATCGGCACAAAGGTCGTGCGCTGCCCTAAATGCGGCAACTCATTCAACGATATTGTGCGTGATAGCCAGGTTGGCTGTGCCGAATGCTACAGAGTTTTCTTTGATAAGCTCGCACCCTCGCTTGAACGTATTCACGGCAGGGCAGTGCACTCAGGTAAAAAGATTGAAACCGTGCACGAGGAAAAAGCCGAGCCGACAAAAGAGGAGCGCATTGCACAGCTCAGAGCTAAGCTCGGTGAAGCAGTCGAAAAGCAGGAGTTTGAGCTTGCTGCTAAGCTCCGCGATGAAATCAGAGATATAGAAGGAGGCGAAAACGCATGAGCAAATGGTATATAGGCAGCGGCGAAAAAAGCGAGGTTGTTGTCAGCACACGAATCAGACTTGCAAGAAACCTTGAAGAATATCCTTTCCCCTCAAAACTCAATGCTGCAGGCAAAAAGCAGGTCAATGAGCTTGTGCGTGATGCACTTCTCGGCGGCTGCGATGAGGATTTAAGCTATATCGAAATGGAGAGCCTTACAAGAGCGCAGGCAATTTCTCTTGCAGAAAGACACCTGATTAGTCCCGAGTTTGCAAGCTCCGTCAGCGGAAGAGCGCTTCTGCTTTCAGAGGATGAATCCGTCAGCATTATGCTTTGTGAAGAGGATCACATAAGGCTTCAGGTTATGGAGTCGGGTCTTGCGCTCGACAGCGCATATAAACGTGCTGACAGCCTCGATAATGCGGTTGCGTCAAAGCTTCAGCTGGCTTTTGATGAGCGTATAGGCTTTCTTACACAGTGCCCGACAAACCTCGGCACAGCGATGAGAGCATCAGTTATGCTTCATCTGCCGGGTCTTGGCAAGAGCGGTCAGATAACCAAAATTGCCGCAACCGTTTCAAAGCTCGGTCTTATAATCCGCGGCGCATACGGTGAAGGTTCATCTCCCAGCGGAGATATGTATCAGCTGAGCAATCAGGTAACACTCGGTATCAGCGAAGAAACAGCACTCAACAATCTCAAATCAATCGCACAGCAGCTTGTAGCTCAGGAGCTTGCAATAAGAGAGCAGATGCTCAGAAATCCCGTATGGGAGGATAAGATTTTCAGAGCACTGGGCATACTGAGAAGTGCAAGGCTTCTCAGCGGAGAAGAGTTTATGCAGCTCGCTTCCCTTGTCCGTCTCGGTGCGGCTCAGGGAATAATTGAGGTCAGTATGGAAAAACTCAACGAGCTGATGGTAGATATGCAGCCTGCAACGATAAATGCAAGGGAGGGCAGGAATCTTGATGCGGCTCAGCGTGATGAACTGAGAGCAAAGGCTGTAAGAGAGGCTTTATAATATCATAACTTTGTGGAAGGAGTAATGATTTTATATGTATAAGTTTACAGGTTTTACGGAAAAAGCAAACACAGCGCTTAACAGCGCAATTCAGACAGCGGAAGGTATGGGTCACACTTATGTCGGCAGTGAGCATCTGCTCGCAGGTCTGCTCAACAGTGACGGCGGCGTAGCCTGCCTTGCACTCAATGCAAGGGGCATAACATCGAAGGATGTTGAGAATGTGCTCAGGTCAACTGTCGGTATCGGCACACCTACGGTGCTTGTACCGGATGATTTCACACCGCGTCTTAAATACATCGTCGAGCTTGCGATTGCTGCAGCACGGTCGATGGGTCACAGCTACACAGGCACAGAGCATCTGCTCATGTCACTTTTAAAGGAAGGTTCAAACTGCGCGGTAAGCATTCTCAGTAAACTCGGTGTATCGGCATCCGATGTACTCAGCGATGTTGTCAAGGCTGTCAGCGGCAATACTGACGGCAGACAGCATAAGGAAAAGCCGGGCGAGAAATCGGGCAAATCCGCAACGCCCACTCTCGACCAGTTCGGCAGGGAGCTTACGGCACTTGCAGTGCAGAATAAAATTGACCCTGTAATCGGCAGAGAGAAAGAAATTGAGCGTGTCATTCAGATTCTTTCGCGCAGAACAAAAAACAATCCCTGCCTTATCGGCGAACCGGGTGTAGGTAAAACCGCCATTGCCGAAGGCCTTGCGCTTAAAATTGCCGCAGGTGAAGTGCCTGAAACACTCAGCGGCAAGCGCATTGTTTCACTTGACCTTACGGGTATGGTAGCAGGCACAAAATACAGAGGTGACTTTGAAGAGCGCATAAAAACAGCTCTTGAAGAAGTTACAAAATGCGGTGACGTAATCCTTTTTATTGACGAGCTGCATACACTTATCGGTGCAGGCTCTGCAGAGGGCGCGGTTGATGCCGCAAACATTCTCAAACCCTCACTTGCAAGGGGTGAGCTTCAGGTGATCGGCGCAACAACGCTCGAGGAATACCGTAAGCACATCGAGAAGGATGCCGCACTTGAAAGAAGATTTCAGCCTGTCACCGTAGGTGAGCCGAGCGAGGAAGAAGCGGTTGAAATTCTCAGGGGTCTTCGCGATAAATACGAGGCACACCACAAGGTGAAGATAACGGATGAGGCGATTGTGGCGGCTGTAAAAATGTCAACACGCTATATCGGCGACAGATTTCTGCCTGATAAAGCAATTGACCTGGTTGATGAAGCGGCATCGCGTGTAAGGCTTCGTGCCTTTACAACTCCGCCCGATCTCAAGGCTCTTGAAGAAAAGATAAAATCGCTCTCGGATGAGCTTTCGTCTGCAGTGAATTCGCAGGATTTTGAGCGTGCGGCAACCCTGCGTGACGAAAAGCGCTCGCTTGAAATCAATCTTCGAGAGGAAAAAGAAAGCTGGCAGCAAAGAAGCTCAAGTACGGCAGGGGAGGTAACCTCAAACGAGATTGCGCAGATTGTTGCAGGCTGGACGGGTATTCCCGTTGCCGAGCTGACTCAGGAGGAAAGCCACAGACTGCTCAATATGGAGTCGGAGCTTCACGAGCGCATTGTCGGTCAGGATGAAGCTGTCAAGGCAGTGTCACGTGCAATCCGCAGAAGCAGGGTAGGTCTTAAAGATCCGAAGCGACCGACGGGCTCGTTTATCTTCCTTGGTCCGACAGGTGTAGGTAAAACAGAGCTTTGCAAATCACTTGCCGCAGCTATGTTCGGCGATGAAAACGCAATGATAAGGCTCGATATGTCAGAGTATATGGAAAAGCACACGGTGTCCCGTCTTGTCGGCTCACCTCCCGGTTATGTCGGCTATGATGAGGGCGGTCAGCTTACCGAGCGTGTGCGCCGCAAGCCCTATTCCGTTCTGCTCTTTGACGAAATAGAAAAGGCGCATTCTGACGTGTTCAATATGCTTCTGCAGATTCTTGATGACGGCATTCTGACCGATTCACAGGGCAGGAAGGTCGACTTTAAAAACTGCATTATTATTATGACATCAAACATCGGTGCAAAGCAGATTGCGGGCAGCGGCTCTGCCTCACTTGGCTTCGGCAGTGAAAAGGGTGGCTCAATGAGCGATGAGAAAATCAGGGAAGCCGTTATGGGCGAACTTAAAAATGCATTTCGCCCCGAGTTCCTCAACAGAGTTGATGACATAATTGTCTTCCGCAAACTTCAGAAGGATGACATTGTTGAAATCGCAAAACGTATGCTTGTCAACCTCAAGCAGCGCGTTGCAACACTTGAAATCAACATTGACTTTGATGATGAGGCTGTCAGCAAAATAGCAGATGCAGGCTTTGATCCCGTATACGGAGCAAGACCTCTGCGCAGAGCGATTCAGTCGCAGATTGAAGATAAACTCTCTGAAGAAATGCTTGAGGGAAAAATTGTCACAGGTGACAGCTGTGTATGTAAAGTGGTTGACAACGAGTTCGTTTTTGAGAAAAAAGCAGCTTGAATAAACAGAAAAGCCCGACAGATTTTTCGTCTGTCGGGCATAATTTTTATGAGAATTTATTATTCGGTTGCCTTTTTGCTCAGCGCGAGCAACTCGCTGCCTGTAAAGCTGTATACCTTGTCACAGAAATGGCAGGTGACTTCCGTCTTTTCGTCTTTTGCCATATCCTCAAGCTCTGCTTTTCCCGTGCTGATGAGTGCTGCTTCAACTCTTCCTCTCGAACAGTTGCAGCGGTATTCGGGTGCGCTTTCGTCAAGCACGTCAAGCTCAAACTCGGGCAGTGCACGCTGACAGATTTCTTCAAGAGTCATACCTGCGGAAAGCATCTGCGTGAATGAAGGCAGGTCCTGAAGTCCGCGCTCAACGGCATCAATTGTTTCTTCGCTTGTGAAAGGAAGAAGCTGAATCAGAAATCCGCCTGCTGCCTTGATTGAAAGGTCGGGGTTGACGAGCACACCGAGCGCACATACTGTCGGAGTCTGCTCGCTGACTGCGTAGTAGCTTGTGATATCCTCTGCAATTTCGCCTGATACAAGCTGAATCTGCGCAATGTACGGTTCCTTGAGACCGAGGTCTTTCATAACCGTGAGCGAACCGTTGCCGATCGCACCCGAAACATCAAGCTTACCCTTGTTGTTGAGCGGAATCTCAACAACGGGGTTTGCAACGTAGCCTCTGCAGTTGCCTTCGCTGTCCGAAACTGCAATTATTGAACCTGCAGGACCGTCGCCGTTGATTCTGAGTGTGAGCGTATCGTCCTTACCCTTGAGCATATCGCCCATCATTGATGCGGCTGCAAGAAGTCTGCCGAGTGCCGCGGATGTGACCGCTGAAGTCTGATGAATCTGCTGTGCTTTTTCTGCAATATCCGTTGCGTCAACTGCAATTGCAATAACTTCACCTGTTGTGGAGATTGTTCTGATTATTCTTCCCATTTATATTTTCCTCGCAACTATAAATAATCTTTCGGAGTTTTCTTTCGGCTCTTCACGGCTCAGTTCATCATAAACGGCTGCCGTTTCAAAGCCTGCTTTGCCGAGCATTTCTTTGATTAAGCTCAGCGGATATGCGCGCTCGCAAAAGCTTTCCTGCATACGCTCGTATACGCCGTCGTCAATCTGCTCGAATATATCAAGGTCGATCTGTACTGTGTCGGTTGATTTGTCAAGCGAATTCTGCCAGACACAGTACACGTCGTCCGTTTCATAGACAAACGTGTTGTCTGCAAGTATCTCGCGGTGCTTATATACGGTGTTGACATCAAAAATAAACACACCGCCGGGCTCTGTAAAGAGGGAAACCTTGTCGAACGTTGTCTGCACATCTGCTGCATCTGTCAGATGGTTAACACTGTCGAGTGTGCATATTGCAGCGTTTATCGTGCCGTACAGATCAAGCTGCTGCATCGGCTGACACAAAAACAGAATGCTTCTGTCGATTTCGTATGCGTTGTTCATTGCAACGCTCAGCATATCTGCGCTTGCGTCAACGCCGATAACCTCGAATCCTTTTTTTGACATCTCAATGCTAAGCGTGCCTGTACCGCAGGCAAGGTCAAGCAAAATGCCGCCCTTGATACCGTTTTCGGCAAGCAGGTCGGCAATGTAATCAGCTCGGGCGGTATAATTAACATTTTCGGTCAGCGTGTCATAAACAGAGGAGAAAAATCCGTAACCGCTCATATTATTCTTCGCTCTTTTTTGCAAGGCGGTTGAATATTTCTTCATAACCGTTGCAACCGTATATGAGTGAGCGGTTAACACGACTGATTGTGGCGGTGCTGGCTCCCGTGTCCTTGACTATTTCGCTGTATACTCTCTTATCGCGGAGCATCTTTGCTACAACAAGGCGCTGTGACATTGACTTAAGCTCGGTCATTGTGCAAAGGTCTTCAAAGAAATCGTAGCCTTCGTCAAGTGAGCGAAGCTCAAGAATAGCCTCGATAAGGAATTTTATGTTGTCGTCTTCTCTGATATTGTGGGGCATAGTGATACCTCCCAAATAATTGTTCTAAATAATTCTACCACAAACTAATAATAAAATCAACAGAGTATTTTAAAAATTCACAGTGCTAAAGCGGAAAACAGAAAACATCTTTTGCTTGACATTAATTGGTTCGTATTATATAATATTATGAATCTTTAAACGAAGAATTATATTTTGAAAGGATTGACCTATAAATGGCACAGGAATTTACCAGAGAAGGTTATGAAAAACTCGCGCAGGAACTTGAATATCTCAAAACCGAAGGCAGAAACAAAGCTGCTGAAGACATTAAAGAGGCTCGTTCACACGGTGACCTTTCAGAAAACGCAGAATATGATGAGGCGATGAACGACCAGGGCCGTCTCGAAGCACGTATCACAGAGCTTGAAGGTATCCTCAAGGATGCTATCATTATCAGTGAGTCTGCAGCAGGTACTGTTCACGTCGGCTCCGTTATCACACTCAAAGACCTCGATGACGGTGAGGAAGACGATTACGTTATCCTCGGCGAAAACGAGTCAGCAACAGACGAAAACTATATCTCAGCCGAATCTCCCGCAGGCAAATCAATTATGGGCAAGGTTCCCGGTGATGTTGTTCAGGTTGAAGCACCCGGCGGCTCTATCAGCTACGAGATTGTTAAGATTATAAAGTAATCACTTTTGAGAGGATAATCAAAATGGCAGAAGAAAATTTAAACGTAACTCCTGTTGAGGAAGTTGAAGAGGTAAGCACAAACGAACAGCGTGCAATCCGCCTTGAAAAGCTTGAAGCACTCCAGCAGGCAGGCAAAGATCCGTTTGAAATAACACTCGCAGAGCAGACAATTACAGCTGCCGAAATCAATGAAAGATTTGAGGAGCTTGAAAACTCTGAGGTTACAATCTGCGGCCGTATTATGACTTGGCGTGATATGGGTAAGGCAAACTTTATCGATATCCGCGACCGTTCTGACCGTATGCAGATTTATGTCCGTATCAACGATATCGGCGAAGAGAGCTTTGCAGAGTTCAAAAAGTGGGATATCGGCGATATTGTTGAGGTCAAGGGTTTTGTCTTCCGCACACGCAGAGGCGAAATCTCCGTTCACGCTCAGCAGATCCGCCTTCTCTCCAAGTCACTTCTTCCTCTTGCAGAGAAATATCACGGTCTGACCGATACAGATACACGCTACCGTCAGCGTTACCTCGACCTTATTATGAATCCCGAGGTCAAGGACACATTCTACAAGCGCTCAGCAATCCTGCGCGCAATCCGTAAGTATCTTGACGGCGAGAACTTCATCGAGGTTGAAACTCCCATTCTTGTCAGCAACGCAGGCGGTGCAGCTGCAAGACCCTTTATGACTCACCACAACGCACTTGATGAGGACTTCAAGCTCAGAATTTCTCTTGAGCTTTATCTCAAGCGCCTTATCGTCGGCGGTATGGAGCGCGTTTATGAAATCGGCAGAGTTTTCCGTAACGAGGGTTGCGATACAAGACACAATCCCGAGTTCACACTTATGGAGCTCTACCAGGCATACACAGACTATAACGGTATGATGGATCTCACAGAGAATCTTTACCGCTATGTCGCCCAGGAAGTTCTCGGCACAACAAAGGTTACCTACAACGGTGTTGAGATGGATCTCGGCAAGCCCTTCGAGCGTATCACAATGGTTGATGCTGTCAAGAAGTATGCAGGTGTTGACTGGAACGAGGTCGAAACTCTTGAGGATGCACGTGCGCTTGCAGACAAGCACCACGTTGAATACGAGAAGCGCCACGGTAAGGGCGATATCCTTGCACTCTTCTTTGAGGAGTACGCAGAAGAGCACCTTATCCAGCCTACATTTGTTACCGATCACCCGATCGAGATTTCTCCGCTTACCAAGAAAAAGCCCGGCAATCCCGATTATGTTGAGCGTTTCGAGTTCTTTATGAACGGCTGGGAGATGGCAAACGCTTACTCCGAGCTTAACGATCCGATTGATCAGAGAGAGCGTTTTAAAGCTCAGGAAGCTCTTCTTGCTCAGGGCGACGATGAGGCTAACACAACCGATGAGGATTTCCTCACAGCTCTCGAGTACGGTATGCCTCCCACGGGCGGTATCGGCTTCGGTATTGACAGAATGTGTATGCTCCTTACCGATTCCTCCGCTATCCGCGACGTTCTCCTCTTCCCCACAATGAAGAGCCTCGACAAATAACCCTGAGCTGTTTCAACGGTTTCGGGACTTTTGTCAATCAGAATAAAGCGAATTTACCACAGTTTTTCAAAAAACCACGAAAAACAGATAATAAAGCAACAAAATCCTGCTCGTTTTCCGGGCAGGATTTTTTGTATCTTAAATTGAATATCGTGTGCACAAATGCTTGATTTTTATTTCACCAAAGCTTCAATGCGCTGAGCTATCAGCTCTTCAAATGCCGCAAATATTCTTTATATCAACGCAAACAGCAAATTTGTAAAAAACAAGAAAAGTGTAAAATGGTTTTATCAGAAACAAAGCGCCAGGGTTCGCAGCCTTGGTGCTTCGTTATATATCATCAGCTATGTTGTTTTATTCGGACTATATTTATGCTCCGACACAATAATTATTGAAAAAAGTAAAAAACATTTAAAGACGTCAGATTGTTCTGCTGTCTTTAAATGTTGCAAAATCACTAGATTTCTGTTGAAATATGTAACACAAAACAGTATGAAACAAGAGACATAGGTCAATTTTGTTTATTATCCGTTTTTACGGGACTTGTTTTTTGAAACTGATGATTTATCTGAGTTCGGATTGTTTTTTATATCATAGAAAAAAGAGTTTTGAAGAAGGAAAAAATCGCAGTAAAAACATTGACATCCGAATCGGTTGTGTTGTCGTTTACCGTAAATGAATCAATGGTTTCGTCCGTATCGGTGCGATAGGTTGTGCCAATAATAGCATCGTCGGTAAAAGTAAATGCTGTGTATGTGGGAACACGCACATCAAAGGCAGAAACAGTAAACGAAGCGGTTGATTCGGGAAGCGGGTCATAGTTGCTGCCCGAAGCCGAAGAGGACTGAACATATACCGTACCTTCGCCTTCTGTTACTTTGCCTGCGAACATAGTGTCTGTGCGTGAATAGAAGTGGTCGTGTCCGCTCAGGCACAGGTCTATATCGTACAAATCATAGAGTGATGAAAAGAAAAGTCGTTCTTCTGAAAAATCGTCGTCACTCAACGAAGCTGAATAAGGGTTGTGGTGCATTGTGACGACGCGCCACTTGGTGTCGGGATAAGCATGGGTAGCTTCACGCAGAACTTTTGCGGTATCAAACATAAAGTTATTATTAGAGTTGATTGTAATAAAAAGTGCATCGCCGTAGGTGTAATAATATCCCGTTCCTGCTTCACTCGGCATAAGCTCGTCAACCTCGTTCGGGTTGTTGAAAATATCTCCGTAAAGCGTAGAATCATCATCGTGGTTGCCGATAGTGTTGGCAACAGGCAGATAACGTAATGCTTCGGGAGAAAGATAAGCCTTCATCTGAACAAGGCTGTCAGGTGACTGAAATTGATCGCCGCCCGAAATGGCAAAAGCGGCATTCGGGTAAGCTGTAAGCATCTTATCAACTGTATAATTCCATCCGCAGGTGTCGCGGATAAGTATTTCATCAAGTGTTTCGTCACCTGAACGTCCGATTTGTGCATCGGAAACATAGAGAACTGTGAAATCATCCGTCGGCTGAACAGTAAACGGTTGTGCCCCGCTCCATACACCGTTTTCAGTGTATGAATAGTAATAGATTTTGCCTTGCTCAAGTCCCGCTACGGTAACCTTGTTTGACCTGAGGTTTCCGATAGCATCGGCAGTGATAACCTTAAAAGCTTCAGCGTCAGACATATCTCTGTTTTCCGAAACCGAAAAAGCGGGATTATTGTCTGACGAATCTGACAGCCACGCAAAACGAAGCTCGCCTGCTTCTGCACCGGGTGTAACGGAAATCACAGTGTCATCAGCCTGTATCTGTGACCATCTCGGTGAAAAGGCTGTAAGCACTTCGTCACCGTACGCAAAGCCCGGCTCGGCAAAAGCCGTAATGCTCATAATAAGTGTAAGGACAAGAATGAACGATATTGTTTTGATGGTTTTCCTCATATTGATTCCTCCAATTCTATACCTATAATTTAATACCAAAGCGGAAATTTGTCAACGGAGTAATATATTATTAAAATAGGGTTTTATATTGCAAATTGTGATAATTTTTTAACATAATATCTTTAACAAACAGGAATTTTCAGGAAATGGTATTATGAAAAACAGGACAGCTGCACCAGATGATATTGAAAAAATAGCAGAAGTATATGTGAAAAAACACAGAGTAACTTATAACGGGCTGTGGAATATACCTTCGATATCGAAACAATGCCTGAGGGCAATCAGATTCTCGGACAGATAAAAACAGATTGACGAATATTTTAGTTAAATCAATATTGAAACACGATTATTCAAATGCTATAATATATCAAAATATTTTGTGTTATGATTAATCTGTTGAAGGGTTTAAAACAGGTGATTTTATGTGCAAGGTAAAATATGTTGACACAATGATTGGCACCGTTGCCGACGGTCAGGAAGAAAGCTTTCACGGCGGCGGAAAAACATATCCCGGAGCTGCTGTTCCGGGCGGTATGGTGCAGCTGTCACCGGATACGGTAACGGGCGGTGACAACGGCAGCGGCTACAACTATTGCGATAATACGATTGAAGGTTTCAGCTTCAACCATATGAGCGGCATAGGTTGGTACGGTGATCTGGGCAATATTCAGATTATGCCTGTTACAGGTGAAACGGATCTGAGGAGCGGCAGCAACAGCCACGTTGAATTCAAAAAGGGTACAAGAGGCTGGAAATCTGAATTTTCTCATGACAGTGAAAAAACAGAGGCAGGATATTACTCTGTAAAGTTAGACCGTTACAATATTCTGGCTCAGGCAACAGCGAATATTCACAGCGGTATATTGAGCTTTACATATCCGCAAAGCGAAAACGCGAAGGTTATAATGAATTTTTCTCGCAGAATCGGCGGCAAAGCAGATTTTGAAGAGATTAAAATTGTTAACGAAAATACAGTTGAAGGTAAAATCATATGCACACCGAAGGGCGGCGGCTTCGGTCACGGCCATGCAGGAATTTCTTACGATTTGTATTTTACCTGTGAGCTTTCCGAAACACCCGAAAAGATGCAATTCTTTTCAAATGAAGAAATGCAGGTTGAAGGTAAAAAAGAGTTTTGTCACGAGGATGTCGGATTGCTTGTGGATTTCGGCAAAAATCTTACCGAGCCGCTTAAGATTAAATGCGGTATTTCTTATACAAGTCTTGACGGCGCGAGAATGAATCTGAAGGCTGAAATTCCCGATTTTGATTTTGAATTTCAAAGAAAAAATGCTCAGTCTTTATGGGAACAAGCCTTCGGTGTTGCGGATGTCGAAGGCAGTAACGAAACGGATCTGAAGCTTTTCTATACCTGCCTTTATCACGCGCTTCTGGACCCGAGAGTTTCTGCGGATGTTGACGGCAGCTTTTCTTTGAACGGAAAAAATGTGAAGGATGACAGCTACACTCATCGCACGGTGTTCAGCGGTTGGGATGTTTACAGAAGTGAATTTCCGCTTCTGGCGATTATCCGACCCGATATCGTTAACGATGAGGTCAGTTCGCTTTTGAAAATAGCGGAGACTAAAGGCGTTTCATATCCGCGATGGGAGCTTCTGTGTCTTGATACGAGCTCTATGGTAGGTGACCCCGGGCTTCTTGTTGTTGCCGACGCATACCTCAAAAATATCAGAAATTATGATACGGAAAAAGCATATAAAATCGGTCTTGCTTCAAGCAAATGCGAAAAAGAGTTGTTCAATAAGCCGTTTCATTCTTTGAGACCCGATTGTGAACAGTATCTGAAAAATGCTTTTGTTCCCGAAAAGCTGAGTGATACTTTAGAGTTTTTACTTGCAGATTATACAATGTACCTTTTTGCAAAAGAAAAAGGCGACAAAGAAAACGAAGAATACTTTTTAAACCGTGTGAAAAAATATGCTGAAAACTATGATGAAAAGCTCGGATTTATGGCACCGCGAAAAGAAAACGGTGAATTTGTTTTTGAAGAAAATGAATATGATGACGACGGATGTGTTGAGAGCAACGTTTTTCAACAGTCGTGGTTTGTGCCTTACGATGTTATCGGTCTGAGCAAACTTTTTGGCGAAGAAAGAACAGTTGAGCTTCTTGAAAGATTTTTTGAAAAAGCTGATCTTTCAAAGCTCTGGAACGATGATTACAACCATTCAAACGAGCCTTGCCATAACATCACACATTATTTTAATATTTTGGGTCTTCCTCACCGCACACAGTACTGGACTCGCAGAGTTCAGAAGGAAGCATACAGAACAGGCGCATACGGCTTCTGTGGCAATGAGGATGTAGGTCAGCTTTCTGCGTGGTATGTACTGTCCTGCCTCGGCTTTGCTCAGGTTTGTGTCGGTCAGCAGGATTATCACATCAACACGCCACTGTTCAGGAAGGCGACAGTTAAATTGAACAGAAATTATCATTCCTGTGCGAATGCTGACACATTAACCGTGGTTTGTGACAAAGATCCCCTTGAGTATCCTTATATCAAAAAAGTTGAGTTTAACGGAGAGCTGATAAAAAGACCGTATTTATCTTATTTTGAAATAACATCCGGCGGCACTTTGAAGTTTGAGCTTTCAGAAGAGCCTGTTACGGATTGTTTTGAAGAACAATGATTTTACGAGGGTGATTTTATGCTGCTGAAACTGATTTCATTTATTGCTTCAATATTGCTGTTGTTCGCTTCTGCTCCGACACTTCCCGATAAGCCCGATGTGCTGGTTGAAGAGCTTGATAATTTAAGCGAAAACAGATCGGCAGATGAGATAAACGGAGCGAACGGAACAAGGTTTTATATTCAGCGACCCAGGGAAGAAAAGATGAACGCAGTAAATGCGTCGGATTTCGGACTTTCTGAAGAAAACGAAGATAATTTTTCTGCCTTTCAGTCTGCGCTCAATTATTGCGCCGCGCATCCGCGGACAAAGCTCGTTATTGATAAGGGCACTTATTATTTCAGGAGTACAAACGGTCTTGATGCAAACAACTGCACCGATTTGCTGATTGAAGGCAATGACGCGACATTTGTTTTCTCTGTGACTGATTATCGGTTTTTTATCAGAAACAGTGACTGCGTTGAAATACGTAATCTCAATGTTGATTGGAACTGGAAAGAAAGTCCGCTGGCTTCGGTTGTCACCGTTCAGAACAGCAATGCGGATACCAATACTCTTGACCTTGTTTTCAAAGATGCGGAATACTGTGATGAAAACTGCAGACTGATGGCGATTACTCAGTGTGACCCCGAAACCTATACCTTCGGTGCAAAATATTCGTCAAAAGAGGTTTATATTTATCAGGATGCTGCAAACATAAAATCCGTTGAGAAGATTTCAGACAACACACTGCGTGTTGTTCATAACGGCTGTATGGATAATTTTGAAAACGGCGAAACATATATCCTCAGGCACTATGTTTACAACGGTACTGTTTTCAATCTGCGCGATTACAGCAAGAACATAACCTTTGATAACGTCAATATTTACTCAAGCTCGGGCATGGCTTATATCTGCGAAGGCAACAGTTCGCATTTCCAGATTATCAACAGCTTTATCGGGGTTGATCCGGAACAAAAGGATAAGCGCTGTGTGTCCGTAACTGCTGACGCGATTCATATTGTCAACACCGACGGTTGCTTTAATATTTCGGGCTGTGACATAAGCGGAATGGGTGATGACGCCATTAATGTTCACGATGGTCTCGGCTATGTTTCTGAGCTGAACGGTAATACGCTTACGCTGATTGCCTCTGCAATGCGACTTGAAGCAGGCGATACTCTTGCGTTCAAGAACAGTAAATTTGAAAATACAGATCTGACTGCAAAGATTGTTTCTGTCAAGGATCTTGACTGGATAACAAAAGAGGTTATTGTTGAGAGTCTGCCCGAAGTTGTTACGACAGGCTGGACCGCATACAACACGGAATGCAACAGCGGCAATTATGTTATTTCGAACAATTATTTCCACGAAAACAGAGCGCGAGGATTGCTTCTCCAGTCCTCAAACGGACTGTGCGAAAATAACCGATTCTATAAAACAATGTCTCAGGCAATAAAGGTTGTTATGGATATTGAACCGACTCTCTGGCAGGAGGGTACGGGCGTTGATAATCTGGTAATCCGCAACAATACCTTTGAAAAGTGCAACTACAGTGACTGGGGCTGTGTGATTGAAATCGGTACCAATATTGCAGGCAGGTCTGCCGAAACGGCTGTTTTTTCAAACATTGAAATCAGCTCAAACAGTTTTAAAGATATACCGTCAACGCTTATGAGAACAAACAATGTTAACGGCCTCGTTTTTGCTGATAACATAGTTGATACAGGCGATTGTTTTGACAGTGTATCGGTGCAGGGCAGACTTTGGTTCGGCGAATACTGTTCAAACGTAACCTATACTGACAATGTTTTTGTCAACAGCGGATTTTTACGGTATAAAGAAATTGCTCAATCAGACAGCGTCGGTGTCTGGGCGCAGATTAATTCTCAGCTTTGAACTGAGCGCGGAAATAATCAATCTGTAACCGATTTTTTGGTGTTGCATCCTCATAAGAATGTGTATTCTTTTGAACTCATATTTAATGATATTGACACGAATTAAGTGAAAATAGTAAAACAGGGTGATGAACTGTGAAAAAGATTTTAAAGGCAATCGGAAAAACAATAGGCATTATTCTCGGCACAGTGCTTTCTGTTTTGGTGATATGCTGTGTTGCAACTCTCGGTTGGGGTGCGGTTCAGGCTTCAAGGGGCAGCGTGACCGAAGCAATGCCCGAAACTCCTGCTGATTTCAAACCTGCGGTTCGGTTTGTTGCTTTCACTGACACGCATAATGAAAACGAAAACGTTGCTGACGCAATTGATACCGCATACGCGCTGTTTGATAACGATTCGGTTTATCAGGGTGTTGATGCCTTTTTCGGACTCGGAGACTTCTCGAGTATCGGTACAGAGCCTGATTATGAGGCTTATGCCGACACGCTCAGAGAGCATATCCGCGAAGAAACCGTCTGCATCAACGTGCTCGGCAACCACGAATTTAAAACAGATAACTATAACGAGCTTTTCAAAAAGCATTTCGGTTATGATCCCAATACGGTTACCGAGATAAACGGCTTCACTTTTATAGCTTTCTCAGGTGAGCGTTCGCTGACAGAGTGGACCTTCACTCCGGGCAGCCTTAAGTGGCTCAGCGATGAGATTCATAAGGCTGAAAAAACGGCAGGGGACAGACCGGTTTTTGTTTTTCAGCATCCTCATCCCTTCGGCACGGTTTACGGCAGCTCAATCTGGTGCACGCCTCAGCTTAATCCGGTTTTTGCCGGACATAATAAGGTGATCAATTTCTCGGGTCACTCACATTTTCCGATGAATGACCCGAGGAGCATCAATCAGACAACGTATACGTCTGTCGGTGTCGGTGCAATGGCAAGATTCGAGCTTGATAAAGACTATATTGTCGGTCAGCATCCCGAAAGGTATGAAGATGCCGCACAGTTCTGTGTTGTTGAAGCGGATAATGACGGAAGTGTCAGAATCAGGGGTTACGACCTTTTATCCGATACGTTCTTCTGCGAGTATTACATCGATGATATAAACAATGAATCTGCTTACGCATATACATATAAGAATATGAAAGCACACGATAAGGCTCCCGTTTTCGGCAGTGAAGTATCAGCTTCTGCAGTGACGGATGATAACGGTGACTACCGTGTATCGTTTACACACGCCAAAGCCGCTGACGGATATATCGTGCATGAGTATAAGGTATCAATCTCCGATGAAAGTGGAAAAGAAATTTACAAGGATAATGTAATTTCCGATTACTATATTGTTGATAAAATTGATACAATGGGTTTTACGGTTGCAAAAGATCTGCTCGAAAAAGGCAGAACATATTCGCTCACCGTAACCGCGGAAAGCGCATACCACCTTTATTCCGAGCCGATAACAATGAGCTTTACAGTATAATAAAAATAACAAAACAGCCGCAATCCTTTTAAAGATTGCGGCTGTAAATTTTACAGGTTTCAGAATTTACTGTAGATCTTATTTACAGTGCGGTTGAGTTTCTTGAGAATTTCTGTAAATGCGTTTTCGATTGCGGTAGGTGATTCGTCAGGAATTACGCCTGCGTTGACGAGTGCTTTTTCAAGCTCTGCGTCTGCTGCGTTCCAGGCTGCCTGGTCAACGATTGTTTCACCGAGAAGTGCGTTGACCTTGGCGACTGCTGCTTCAACTGCGGCGATGTTTTCTGCGCTGATGCCGCTCTTGTCGGCAGCGTTCCAGGCTTCGATGTTGTCGCGTGCGTTGAAGGTGAGTCTGCCCTCGTTGAACTGCGGGAATGCGGGGTTGGAGTAAACGTCGTGCATATTGTTGTCTGCCATAGCTTTGATTGCAAGAGTGAGGGCAACGTCATTCTGCGGAAGCTGCTCGTGTGCCTGAGCCTTGAAGTACCAGGTTGTGCAGGGGAGCAGACCTGTTGTTGCGTCTACAACACCGTCGGGTGAAAGGTGATTGTGCTCGGGGTTACTGCAGTATGTGCCGACAGCCTTGTAACCCTCGCCGAGTGTTGTGCCGAGGTCTGCAAAGGTTGCACCCATTGCGGGGGATTCGGCGTGAATAACACGGTCAGCGTTCTTTGTCTTGTAGTTTTTGCAGAGCGGGAAGAGAGGAACGTCGTAGCAAGCTAGGTTGAATACCTCACAACCTGAATCGCGAAGTTCGAAAAGGTTCTCTTCAAAGTTTGCTCTTGCGTTCATAAAGTATTCAACATCTGCGAGGATGCCCTTGAGCTCGTCTTTGCCCTCAAGCCACTTTGCCTTTGCCTCTTTGTAATATGCGTCGGGGCAGAGAGCCCAGAGCATTGTTGTGCGGACGGCTGCAACATCTACAAGACCTTCTGCAAGGCCGCCGAGAGCTGATTTGAGAACGTCGTCGGGAAGAATGCGCAGCACCATATTGAGCAGATATGCAAGGTATGTATCACCGAGGAGAGTTACAAGAAGCTCTTCGTAAAGAGTGTTATCATCATAAAAAACGCTGAGGTTGCCTGTATAAAGGTCACCGATGATGTCAGAACCGTCAATTGCGGGAATTACAAAAACCATTTTCTTGATAAGCTCATAATCTTCGGGATACATCTCAAGGTAGTTTACCGCGATTGTACCGCCAAGGCTGATATGGCAGAGCTTAACCTTGCCGTTGGGTGATTTGGGAAGAACGACATCGTGGATGTAGTGGTGAAGCTTTTTGGTTTCGTGCATAACGTCGCCGAGTGAATCGTAACCGAAGTAATAAACGTCATCTTCGCCGACTATCTGGCTGAGCTCCTGAATGGGAAGGAAGTTATAATACTCTGCCTTTACAGCTTCGGGCAGTTCGCTCATAGGCATTTCATAGCAGGGAGTTACGATGTTTTGGATATATTTGCCGTTGTTGTCTTTTTCGATAAGCTTAAGTGCGTTGTATGTGCCCTCGCGCATAGCTTGGGTCAGACCGATATCGTGTCTTGTGACGATTGAAGCGAGCATATTCGGCAGAGCGCGCTTGAGGAGCGGCATAACATCAATTTCGAGCGGCCAGCCTGTGACATAGCCTGTTTCGTCGGGCACCCAGTTGCCGTTTTCGTCAACAAGGTATGTGTTGTTCTGGCTCATACCGTGTACGATAATAACCGGTGTTTCGGTATCGTAGTCGGCAACATATTCAGGCTCAGCTGCAAATGCTGTGAATGAAAGCAGCGTTGCGAGAACAAGGCAGATACTTATTACTCTTCTGAATTTCATAATGTTTGTCCCCTTTGTGTTTGATATTAAGAATTCTACCAAATAAATGCAGAAAACTCAATGCGATTATATAACAAGGTTTAGGTCTTATTTTTGGTTAAATATACGAAACGGATTTATTATAGAAGAAAAACAGTTGAAAAAAGTGTTGTACTTGTTGTAGAATATAACCGTAATATCTCGAAATTGCCGACGGTTAAGATTTTACATAGCGAAAGCGAGAAAAGTTAAAAATGAAAATTGCTCTTTTCGGTACAAAGCGTTCTTTGTTTTCCAAGGCTTATACACCCGAGGTGCTTAAAAAACTCGGTGAATACGGTGAGCTTTCGGAGATGATAGACAGAAATAACCTCGATGAAAATGCAGCATTTCTTGCGGACTGTGAAGTTGCGTTTTCAACCTGGGGAATGCCTCGGTTTACAAAAGAAGAAATAGCAAAATATATGCCGGAACTCAAAGCGGTTTTTTATTCGGCAGGTACCGTTCAGTATTTTGCAAGACCTTTTCTTGAAAGCGGTGTGAGGGTGTTCAGCGCATTTGCGGCAAACGCGGTGCCCGTTGCCGAATATACCTTTGCGCAGATAACTCTTGCGGCAAAAGGCTATTTTCAGGCTGAAAAGTACTATCGTGCTTTGCTGCCCTACTCGTTCAGATTTGCACAGTTATCTGTCGGTAATTTCGGCTGTAAGGTCGGTCTTGTCGGTCTGGGTGCAATCGGAAAAATGGTTGCCGAAAGGCTCAAGGCGCTTGATGTTGAGGTTTATGCGTGCGATCCGTTTGTTCCCGAAGAAACCGCAAAAGAGCTCGGCGTAAAGCTTGTTGATATGGAAACGCTTTTCCGTGAGTGTGACGTTATCAGCAACCATCTTGCAAACAAACCCGAGCTTGAAAATATTTTCAACCGTAAGCTTTTCAGGCTGATGAAAAAGCGTTCGGCATTTATCAATACCGGCAGGGGAGCGCAGGTTGCGGAATATCAGCTTGCATTATCTCTTTTGCTTCATCCGTCAAGAACCTTTGTTGCTGACGTTCTCAAGCACGAGAGCTTTCCTTATATTAATCCGCTTTTCTGGTGTCCTAACGCGATTCTCACACCTCATATTGCAGGCAGTATGGGCAAAGAGCCGCAAAGAATGGCTTACTATATGATGGAAGAAATGGACAGAATGCTTGCCGATGAGCCCGTAAAATACGAGGTTACTCTTGAATCCCTCGAAAGGATGGCATAAGGTTGCTTGCCAACTGAAATGGAGAATAAAGGAGGTAATAATATGCCGCAGCATCCTTTTCCGCCACTGTATGACAGCAATTCAAAGGTGCTCATTCTCGGCAGCTTTCCGTCGGTAAAATCACGGGAGCAGATGTTCTTCTACGGACATCCGCAGAACAGATTCTGGAAAGTGGTTTCTGCCGTTATGTGTGCCGAAACGCCCGTGAGTGTTGAGCAGAAGAAAAGCTTTCTTCTTTCTAACCGCATTGCGTTATGGGATATTATTGCTTACTGTGATATAACAGGCAGCTCAGACAGCTCAATCAAAAACGTGGTGGCAAACGACCTGACCGAGATACTTGAAAACGCAGACATAAAACAGATTTTTGTCAACGGCAAAACAGCTGAAAAGTATTATAACAAATATATCCGTGATACAATCGGCAGAGAGGCGATTTGCCTGCCCTCGACTTCGCCTGCAAATGCAGGGTGGAGTGTGCAAAGACTTGTTGAAGCCTGGGAAATAATAAAGAAAAGTCTTGAGTGAAAAGTATCCGCAAAAACAGTGATTTTGATTGAAAACGGCTTAATCGGAAAAATTAACCGATCAAGCCGTTTTTATATCTTCTTTTTCATCAGACCGTGCCTGTTGCAGTAAATACAGAGATATCCTCTGCCGCGAAGCTGAAGCCGCGTCTGAGCGTTGCCTTCGGGGTAGAGCTTGACAAACTGCAATCTGTCGGAGGTTACATACGCAATAAATGATATGAAATGTGATTTTGTCATATCGTGATTGACGGTGATAAAGCTTTCGTCTTCAACGTGTTCAATCGTTATTTCGTGTGCCTCATCTGTTTCATCTGCTTCAAGCGGTGGCAGACTGATTCCGCAGCAGCTTATTACCGCATCGCCTGTTGAGCGGATTACGTTGCCGCAAACGGGGCAGACATAAAACTTTGAGCGTAGTATGTTTGATGAGGTGTTTTTGTTCCTAACCGTGTCACCTGACATAAGCTCCATCACCGAAACGCCGAGCGCTTTGCTCAGCGGCTCGATAAGTGTTATGTCAGGCAGACCTTTTGCCGTTTCCCATTTTGATACGGCTTTGCTGCCGACACCTATCATATCTCCAAGCTGATTCTGTGTGATTCCTTTTGCTTCGCGCAAGCGTTTGATTGTTGCGCCCGTTATATAATTATCCATAGCAGATTCTCCTTTGTTTAATTCATATTATAAATCATACCGCAGAAACGTTCAACCTACGCTCCGTGGAGTTGAAACGAAGAAAAAACTGTGATATAGTGATAAAAAGAGGTGATTATATGCCGCTTAAAATTATCCGTCAGGATATAACTAAAATGAAGGTTGATGCCATTGTCAACACCACCAACGAAGAAATGGTCGGCTGCAGCGGTGTTGACTATGCCGTGCATACCGCCGCAGGACCGGAGCTTGACAAAGAATGTCAGCGTATTGCTCCGCTCGGGCTCGGTGCAGCAAAGATAACAAAAGCGTATAACCTTGATGCGAAATATATAATCCACACTTCGGGCCCGATATGGCAGGGGGGCTTGGCAGGTGAGAGCATAATTTTAAAATCCTGCTACCTCGAATCATTAAAGCTTGCAGTTGAAAGCGGCTGTGAATCCGTTGCTTTCCCGCTTATATCTGCAGGTGCTTACGGCTACCCGAAGGATAAGGTGCTGAAGTTTGCAATTCAGGTTATAACTGACTTCCTGTTTGAGCACGAGCTTATGGTCTATCTCTGTGTTTTTGACCGCAGCTCATACGAATTCAGCAAAGAGCTTTTTGATGAAATCAGCGAGTTTATTGACGACGGTTATGCGGCAAGGAAAAAAGCCGGATCAGGCTTCACCCTGAGGTTTAATGATTTTGCTGCTGCCCGCTCCTGCGAAGCTCAGGCAGAGGAAATCGCTGAAACGTCTGAAATGATGACCGTTTGCGCCTGCGCACCTGCACCCGAAAACAGTGTCGAAAGTAAGAGCCTTGAAGAATATATGAAGGCGATGGACAAATCCTTTGCGTATAAGCTTTTTGATTATATCGATGCAAAGGGTATGACAGATGTTGAGTGCTATAAAAAAGCCAACATAGACAAAAAGACCTTCTCAAAAATAAAGTGCAATCCCGATACATATAAGCCTTCAAAGCAGACTGCTGTTGCCTTTGCAGTTGCGCTTGAACTTACTCTCGACGAAACGCAGGATTTATTATCGTCAGCAGGTCTTACCCTCTCACGCAGCTTTGTGTTCGATAAAATTATACGCTACTTTATACAAAAGGGCGTTTACGATGTTTTTGTGATAAACGAAGCACTGTTTGAGTTTGATCAGGTGCTTCTCGGATGCTGATACGGAGAAAAAATATGTTTAAAAGATTTTTTGAAAAATATGAAACCCTTATGTGCATACTTCTGATTGTGCTTTACATTGTCATAAATGCGTTCTGTGTAAACAGCTTCGGCAGCAATGATTACAGAAGTGCGCTGATAAATACGGCTTTTTCTGCCGTGCTGATTATTATTGCCGTCAGCCTTAAAAGGGTATCTTATTACGGACTGACAAAACCGCAGAATACGAAAAAGTTTTTGTATTTTATTCCGCTTGTGCTTATAGTTTCCGTAAATCTCTGGACGGGAATCAATATAAGCCAAACAGCGGCACAAATACTTGCACACACGTTGGTTATGTTCAACGTCGGTTTTGCCGAAGAAATTATCTTCCGCGGTTTTCTTTTCAAAATGATGGAAAAGGATAACGTAAAAACAGCTGTTATTGTAAGCTCACTGACTTTCGGTATAGGACATATAGTCAATCTGTTCAACGGCAACGAGCTTGTGCCGACGTTACTTCAGGTGTGCTATGCAACGTCAATCGGTTATCTTTTTGTGGTTATATTCCGCAAAAGCAAATCGTTGATTCCTTGTATAGCTGCACACGCACTCAATAATTCTCTGTCAGTTTTCATTGAGAAAAACACATTATCGGTTTATCTGATACCTGTTTTTCTTATTGTTGCGCCGCTTCTGTACGCGGTTTATATCAACAAAACCGTAAAAGAACAAAAGTCGCCTGACGAGCGACCAAATGAATAAAACTGATTGCTATAATGTGGTTGTAAGGTGAAACAAAGCCTTACAGCCACAATTTTTATAGTAAGGAGTTTTGAATTATGAAAGAAAAAATCAGAAACAACATCACGGAGCTTGTATTTATCATTGACAGAAGCGGCTCAATGGCAGGACTTGAAGCGGACACAATCGGCGGCTTCAACGCTATGATTGAAAAGCAGAAAAAGCAGGACGGTAAGTGCTATGTTTCAACCGTACTGTTCAGTAATGATTCCGTGGTCGTTCACGACAGAGTAAGTCTTAATGAAATCAGAGCCATGACAGCTGATGATTATCTTGTCGGCGGATGCACCGCACTTATTGATGCAATAGGCTCGGCAATACATCACATCGGTAACGTGCACAAGTATGCAAGAGAAGAGGATGTGCCCGAAAACACAATGTTTGTTATCACAACCGACGGTATGGAAAACGCAAGCCGCAAATATTCAAGCGATAAGGTCAAGGCTATGATTGAGCGGCAAAAAGAAAAATACGGCTGGGAGTTTCTCTTTATCGGTGCTAATATCGACGCTGTTGAAACTGCGGCAAGATACGGTATCGGTGCAGACAGAGCGGTAAACTATAACGCCGATAAAGAGGGCACGAACATTGTATATGAAGCTGTTGCGAATGCTGCTTGCCGTATGCGTGCGAGTGTTCCGCTCGATGAAAGCTGGAGCAGGAGAATCAATGAGGATTATGAGAGAAGAGGCAAAAATCAGTAACAGAAAAGAGCCGTGAAGGGGCGACTTCCACGGCTCTCGCTATTTATTTTATATGTCGCATTGCGTCTACGTCATACCATTTGACTTCGAAGCCTGCACCGTGTGAGCAGAATACAGAAGAAGAGGTGTTTTCCATATCTCTTTCTTTTTCATAGCCTATGCTGTCAATTACAGATTGAGCATTGTGGCAGGGTCTGTATCCGCACTCACGCATTGTGATTATGCCCTTCCCCGATGTGTAAGACACAACCTCTTCGGGGTAATTCATAAACTCCGATACAGGACCCGTACCTTTGATTATTGCCTGTGTTTCGGTCATTTCGGGCGGGTCAAGTTCACCGCAGAGCCTTTGGATATCGGAAATTGCTCTGCCCATACAGTTTATCGGCACACGCAGTGTGAATGAGTAGTAAGGCTCAAGCAGGATGTTGTCTGCCTTTTCGAGACCTTGTCTTATTGCTCTGTATGTTGCTTCGCGGAAGTCGCCACCCTCTGTGTGCTTGAGGTGTGAACGACCTGCAGTGAGTGTGATTTTAACGTCAGTCAGCGGCGAGCCTGTAAGTATGCCGAGATGCTCTTTCTCCGCTATGTGGGTGAGGATAAGGTGCTGGAAATTTGAATCAAGCGTTTCAAGGCTGCATTCATTTTCAATTGTTATGCCGCTGTTCCTATCTGCTGGGTCAATGCGAAGCTGCGTTTCCGCATAGTGCCTGAGCGGCTCGTAGTGTCCGTAGCCCATAACCGGTGCCGCTACGGTTTCTTTATAGAGGATTCTGCACGGACCGAAATCAATATCCATACCGAATCGTTCTTTGGTAAGGGCTTTGAGTATCTCAAGCTGAATCCTGCCCATTACGCGTATCTGTATCTGCTCTTCATCGGCACAGTGCATTATGTGCACGGAAAGCTCGGGCAATTCTTCGCCTATAATGCTGATGCGTTTATATGCCGAGTGTATGTCTGTTGAGTCACAGATTATGACCTGAGCCGAGAGAAGGGGATTGAGTCTGGGCCTTGTGTTGTCTGTCACTCCGTCAGCGTCAATGCTTTCGCCTGCGGATACCGATGAAAGTCCCGTTACCGCACAAACACTGCCTGCCGAAACCTCTCTTACCGCTTCGGTTTTTTCACCCGAATATATTCTTACAGTGTCAATCTTTTCTTCCCCGACAGCCATTTTAACGCTAAGCATTCCGCCCGTAACTTTCAGAAAAGATACTCTGTTGCCCTGAGAATCATGCAGGATTTTGTAAACCTTTGCGCTGAAATCTTCGCCGTATTCTTTGTATAGTGTGTATTTGCCCAGTCCGTTAATAAGGCTGTCCACACCTGTGTTTTGCAGTGCCGAGCCAAAATAGCAGGGGAAGAGCTCTCGCTTTGCAACAGCTTTTGCGATTTCGCTTTCTGCAAATTCTTCCGTTACGCATCCTTCAAGAAATGCTTCAAGCAGCTTTTCGCTTATTAATGAAATCTCTTCGTCAAAGCTGCTCTTCTCCTGCGTAAAGTCGATGCATCCTGCACTGAAACGCTTTTTCATATCTTCAAGCAGCTGTGCTTTGTCAAATCCGTTACGGTCGGTTTTGTTGACAAAAATAAAAGTGGGTATGCTGTATTCTTCAAGTAAACTCCATATTGTTTCCGTGTGGCTTTGTATGCCGCTTATGCCGTCTATTACAAGCACGGCATAGTCCAGAACACCGAGCGTTCTCTCCATCTCTGCGGAAAAATCCACGTGTCCGGGTGTGTCGGCAAGGGTAAAGTTTCTGCCGTTTACCGTGAACGGATTCTGCTTTGAAAAAATCGTGATTCCGCGGCTTCTCTCAAGCTCGTGTGAATCAAAGTGAGAGTCTTTTTTATCAACACGGCCGAGCCGACGAATTGCTCCTGTCTGATAAAGGAGGGCTTCCGTCAGCGTTGTTTTGCCCGCATCAACGTGGGCGAGTATTCCGATTACGCTTTCATTTGCAAGCATATGGTTACCTCTGCTGTATCAACATTAAAAGGGTCTGATCACAGACCCTTTTGCTTATTCTTTCGTTTCAACCGATACGGATGTTTTTTCATCGGGAGTGTTTATATAAGCCTTCAGCAGTTTGTATGCTGCTGCGGCAAGAGGCACGCCGATAAGCATACCGCCTATGCCCAGAACTCCTCCGCCGACTGTTACGGCTGCAAGTACCCATATTCCCGGCAGGCCGAGCGATTTGCCGACAACCTTCGGGTAGATGAGGTTGCCCTCAATCTGCTGGAGAATGATGACGAAAATGATAAATATAAGTGCTTTGACGGGACTTTCCATAAGTATGAGGAATGCGCCGACACCTGCGCCGATAAGACCGCCGACAATCGGTATGAGAGCGGTAAAGCCCATAAGTGCGCCTATCATCGGTGCATAGGGGATCTGCAGAATAAGCATACCAAGCATACAAAGCACACCGAGTATGACAGCCTCCGTGCACTGACCTACGATAAAGTCGTGAAAACAGTCACTGATCTCAGCCCATACGTAATTGATTTTAGTCACCTTGTTTTCGGGCACAAAACGGTTGATAAGGCGCTTGAACTGTGCGATAAGCTTGTCTTTTTCGATAAGGAGATAGAGCGCGAAAATGATGCCGATTACGAGGTTGGTAACGCCCGAGAATACCGACGAAACGGCAGTGAACGCGATGTTTACTGCGCCGCCGAGACCTGTGCTTACGGCAGAGACAATATCGCCTATACGTGATTGCCAGTCGATATCGGTGAGCTTCTGTATTATGTCATCGGGCACAATGCCGATTTCTTTGAGCTTTGGTACAACTCTTTCAATTGCGGCAGGTACCTCGTCTATGAGCATCATAATACATTTAGTAAGCTGCGGCGCAATAAGTCCGATTATCAGTGCAACAATTCCGAGTAAGGTTATCAGTGCGCCAGCCAGACATACGGGACGGCGGGTTTTTGCCGCGAGTTTCTTCTTCAATTTTGTGAAGTAGTGCCGCTCATAAAAGCTCATCAGTATATTCAGCGTATATGCAACGGCAAGACCGATGGCAATGGGCATTGCGGCAGAAATTATCTTTGCAATCAGTGCGGAAATATTGCCCCAGTAGTGAATGCACAGATAGACGGCAAGCACTATGGCGGCAAGCTTTATTACCGACTTCCATTTGATTTTCAGCATTGTTTTTACACATCCTTTAAAGGTTGTTGTATGAATATTATTATATAAGTAAGTTCGCTTGTTGTAAAGTGTTAGCAAAATTAAAATAAATATTTTACAAAACAGATATAAAGTTGTATAATAAAGATTATATTGGAAAAATATGTGTATCGGCAAAGGAAGATCAGATGGGCTTAAAAGCAGCCCGGTCTATCCTGATACAGAAAAAGGAGCAGAGATGTTAGAACTTAAGAATATAAAAAAGTCATATCTTTCAGGTCTGAACAAGGTGCACGCTCTGGACGGTGTCAGCATAAATTTCCGCGATAATGAGTTTGTTGCAATTCTCGGTCCGTCGGGCTCGGGTAAGACAACACTGCTTAATATTATCGGCGGACTTGACCGTTACGATTCGGGCGACCTTGTTATAAATTCACGCTCAACCAAGGAATACGGCGATAAGGATTGGGACGGTTACCGCAACCATTCGGTAGGCTTTGTTTTTCAGAATTATAATCTCATACCGCATCAGAACGTGCTTGCTAACGTTGAGCTTGCTCTTACGCTTTCGGGTGTCAGCAAAAAGGAAAGACGCAGAAAAGCCAAAAGCGTGCTCAGAAAAGTCGGCCTTTCCGATCAGCTCCACAAGAAGCCGAATCAGCTTTCGGGCGGTCAGATGCAGCGTGTTGCAATAGCACGTGCGCTCGTCAACGATCCCGACATACTTCTGGCAGACGAGCCGACAGGTGCACTCGATTCAAAGACAAGCGTTCAGATAATGGAGCTCATCCGTGAGATTTCAAAGGACAGGCTTGTTATTATGGTAACCCATAACCCCAAGATTGCAAAGGAGTTTGCAAGCCGTATCATAAGAATAAAGGACGGTATGATACGCAAGGACTCAGACCCGTTTGAGCCTGAGATGTATGAGGGCTATGTAAGACCGAAAAAAATAAAAAAGACTTCAAAAAAGGGTAATGCGCCGAGAGCTTCAATGAGCCTTAGTACCGCTCTTTTTCTGAGCTTTAATAATCTTCTGACCAAAAAAGGCAGAACGCTGATAACTTCTTTTGCAGGCAGTATCGGTATTATTGGCATTGCGCTTATTCTTTCGCTTTCAAACGGTATGCAGACTTATATTGATTCTATCGAGCGCGGTGCCCTTGCATCGTATCCGATTACGATTGAAAGCGAGAGCTTTGACCTGACACAGATACTCAGCAGTGCAAGCAGCTCTTTCAATCAGAATATTGCGGCGCACGGTAAAGACAAGATTTATAAGCGGCCGATGCTGCAGAATTCTGTTGACGATTTTGAGATGAAGATGCAGCAGAACGATCTGAGAAAGTTCAAGGAATTTATTGAGCTTAATACCGAAACCTTCGCTCCGCTTTGCAGTGATATCAAGTACGGCTACGATGTTGATCTTCAGATTTTCAAAGCCGACACAACGGGCGGAGTTTCAAGAGTGCGTCCGAATGATTCGCTTGATGCTCTCGGACTTACAACAAAAACAGATGTCTGGGAAGAGATTATAGGAGATTCCAAGATGTTAAACAGCCAGTATGAAATTCTGGCAGGTCGCTGGCCCGAAAATTTCAACGAGCTTGTGCTTTTCCTTGATGATAACAACGAGATTGATGATGTGACACTCTACGCACTCGGACTTGCGGACGTTAACGAACTTGAGCAAAAAGCTCAGACCGCACAGGAAGAAGAGAGCGATGAGCCGATAGAACTCGAAAGCTATGATTATGAAGAGTTTCTTGACCTCTCATTCAAAATTCTGCCGCCGACAGCATATTATCAGAAATCAGGCGGCAAATGGAATGATATGAGCAAGAATGAAGCTTTTATGAAAAAGGCTGTTGATTCTGCTCAGGAAATCAAGATTGTTGCAATTGCCCGTCCCAGAATTACCGCTCAGTCAACCGCCTCTGCAGGTGCTGTCGGCTATATGAGCGGATTGACGGATTATGTAATGAAAGCTGCCAATGACAGCGAAATCGTAAAAGCTCAGAAAGCAAATCCGAAGGTCGATGTTTTCACGGGTCTCAAATTTAAAAATACATCCGCAGGTGCATCTGTTTCACCGACGGCATCTCTCGTTTCAATGCCGAGTGTTGAATTTGCCGCAAAAGTTAACCCGACACCCGGAATAACCTACGTTGAAAACTCTTTCGGTGAATATGAGGTTATGACCGAGGATGAGATATATGCGTATATTGAGGAGAATTATAAGGGCGAAGAAAAAGACTTTATGAATGAGTTTGTCAGCCTTATTCTCAAGGATATACTCACCGCTTCCGATAAGCAAAAGCTCACGACCTATATGGATAAAATTCTTGAAGGCAGCGATATGGACAGTGAAACTTTCATAAAGTACCTTAAAATTATGAGCAAGGATATGAAATTGCAGCTTGTTTCCGCTGTTATAATTTCTGCGCAGAGTCAGCAGAGTATAAAAATACCCGAAAAAGATAAGCTGCAAAACGGAGGTTCCTCATCTTCATCCTCAAAGCCCGAAAAAGAAAAGGAAAAGTTTTCTTCCTCAACCTATGAAGAAAATCTCGGTATCCTCGGTGCGGCAGATATAGGTAACCCGTCAACAATTTCTATTTATCCCAAAGATCTTCAGGCGAAAGAAAGCCTTACAAATATAATTGATAAATATAACGCCAAATATCTGAAAGACGGTAAAGAGGAATATACGATTTCATATACCGATTACGTCAATCTTGTTATGAGCTCGGTTACTCAGGTTATTGATATGGTAACCTATGCACTGATTGCTTTTGTTGCAATTTCTCTTATCGTTTCTTCAATAATGATAGGAATTATCACTTATATTTCCGTTCTTGAGCGTACGAAAGAAATCGGTATTCTTCGCTCAATCGGTGCATCCAAGAAGGATATATCGCGCGTGTTCAATTCAGAGACAATTATTGTCGGTCTGACGTCGGGCGTGATAGGTGTGCTGATGACGGTACTGTTGAATATACCGATAAACTTAATTGTCAAAGCACTTGCGGGTATACCAAAGCTTGCCTCACTGCCTTTCTTCGGTGCGGTAGCGCTTGTTGTTATAAGCGTCGTGCTCACACTTGTTGCAGGCTTTATTCCTGCAAGAGTCGCGGCAAAACGTGACCCCGTTGTAGCACTCAGAAGTGAATAAAAATTCAAGCCCACCTTTAAGGTGGGCTTTTGATTTTATATTACTTATGGTTTTTGACGTAGTGCTTATAGAATTTAACGCAGTGTGCAACTTCGTCTACGCCTATGCTTTCGTTAGCTGCGTGCATTGCTGCAAGCTGCTCGTTGCTCATCTTGATCGGGCAGAAACGCAGGCAGTTGTCTGCGACAGCCTCGTAGTGACGGCAGTCCGTACCGCCTGTCATAAGATAGGGAATAACACCTGCATCGGGGTAACACTCGTTGATGCATTTTGTAAGATACTTGAATTCTTCACCCTTGTAATCAACGCAGTTTGAAGCGCTTCTTGCGTGGATAACCTCAAGCTCGAGCTCATACTTGTCTGCGTATTTCTGAAGCACTGCAAGTGACTGCTCGGCATTCTGATGGGGAGAGGGACGGAGGTTGCAGACTACGTAAGCCTCTGTGGGGATAACGTTGGGTGTCTGTGAGCCTTCTGCCATTGTGCAGGCAAACGTTGTCTTGACAAATGCTTTGCACATCGGGCTGACAACGGGAAGAACCTTTGTAAGAAGTCCCTTGAACAGCCACATATTGCCCAGAACCATTCTCAGCGGGAAGCCGAGATAGGGAGCAGCTTCTTTGAGCATTGCGTATACGGGACCTGAAATTTCAGCTTTGAAGGGCTGATCTTTTTCGATATCGGCAACAAACTTTGCAAGCCTTGTCATAGGTGTGTTTTTGGGAGGTGTCGAAGAGTGACCGCCCTTGCCGCTTGCCTTGATCTTGACGTCGATATAGCCTTTTTCGAGTATACCGATTGCGGCACACCAGCCGTCCATTGTCGGAAGCTGACCCTTGAGGATTGCACCGCCCTCGTCCATTGCTACATCAAGTCTGACGCCCTTTGATTTGAGGTGTTCAACAAGCATCGGAGCGCCGCCGCCTGAAATTTCTTCGTCAACTGCGGTTGCAAGGTAAATGTCGCAAGGCGGCTCAAAGCCTTCTGCGAGAAGTTCCTCAATAGCCTGGAACTCTGAAAATACGGTTGATTTGCAGTCCATCGAGCCTCTGCCGTGGATGTTGCCGTCAGCAATCTCACCTGAGAAGGGGTCTCTTGTCCAGGTGGGCTCGTCTGCCGTAACAACGTCCTGGTGACCCATAAGGAGTATGCCCTTTCTTTTGGGGTCCTTGCCGGGCCAGCGGAAAAGAAGATTGCCTTCAATTTCGGTGCATTCGAGCTTTTCGAAAATGAGAGGGAAGTTTTTCTTCATTACTTCATGGAGCTTGTAAAACTGAGTCAGGTCTGTGTTGCCGCGAAGTGAAATTGTCGGAACTTTTATCATTTCGCTGAGCTTTTCTGCATAGTCCTGAGCTTCTTCCTTTGTGGGGTTGATTGCGGGCTTGCTTGTGTTAGGCTTAGCCTTTATCATAACTGCTTTGACAGCGGCTATGACAATCAGAAGCACGATAAGACCAAGCACACAGAGAAGAGCTGTTACTATCGGATTCATAATGATATCCTCCTTCAAGGATTTGAATTTTTACGCAAAACAGTATAACACAAAAAGCTTAATAAGTAAACAATAAAATAAGCGATCTGCCGGGCAGACCGCTTTGATGTTAACCAAAAAATAAAACCGTAAACGCAAGACAAACCTGCGCAGGGAAGTATGTAACGATGTTGATAATCTTCAGTCCGAATTTTTTGTAGCGCGTATCGAATGAAATCAGCGCAAGTATCGAATCGGACGCCAGGAAGCACACTCCGCCGATAATCAGAAGCAGTGAAGGCATCAGCATATTCTGCGGATTGCTGACAGCAAGTCTGACTGCAAGCGAGCAGGCTTTTATCATCATCAGTGTTACTGCAAATCCGTAGATTACGCCGGGTATTGCCATTATGCCGAATCTGATCTTTTTTGCAAGGCATACCGCAAAATAGGCGAGAATGTACACAATGACAAACGCAACCTCCCACCACGAAACGGCAGGTACGTCGGGGAAGAAATTTTTCTGAACGTGAATGTATGCAAGGCAGTAAAAGATGTGCGCAACCATAAAGAAAAACATTCCGATAATAAAAAACTTTTTTGTGGGTTTTGGAATGTGGAGGTTCAGGTCTCCTATCCAGGAATTGCACAGACCGATAAACATCAGCGTCGAATAAGGGCTGAAACCGCCTTGAGCAACGGTAAGCGTGAGCGCAAGCAGTATATAAGCTGAAGCGCACACCATCTTGTAACACAGCGAATGCCAGTTCTTCAGCGGCCACATTTTTTTCAGATAAAGCGGCACAAATATCAGCTCAACTGCAATGAGTACAGAGCAAACAAAACAGGTGGTTGAAGTCAATGCTTGCATCTCCATTCTTTCAGAATCGTTACCGTAGCTTTCCGTGGTATGTTGTGTCTATAAGTTTGTATGCGTTGAGCATCATCAATCTGATAACCGACTGAGGTACCTGACCTGCCATAGAATTCTGCACGGTCGGCTCAAGCCTTTCGCAAAGAAAACTGAGCGACGGCGATGATGACGGCTCCACGGTGACGGAACTACCTTTAAACTTGAAACGTAATATTCTCTGCCCGATTGTCTCAAGCAGTCGTATATGCACTTCGAGAACGTTTTTGCCGGTCCACGCTGCGGCTGAATATGCTGTGTATTTCAGCCTTCCGAGTGTGACTCTGCTCATCCTCGGCGTGCCGTCAAGTCCGATATGTATTATGTTGCTGTCGTCGCCCTCGGTCCAGTACATTGTGCATTCATCGTCGTAGAATTTAAACCTGATATTGTCCATGGGACCGCCCTTGTTTGCCGACATATATACGGCAGGTAGGGTGAGTATGCTCAGCGGAAAGCCGAGATAAGAGGGCATGGGATGTTGGATGAGTTTTATTGTTTTTGAAGAAATGAGTTTTTCAAGGTCAGCGTGACGCTCGGATGCGCTTATTTCTTCAAGCGGTTTGAATAAGGGTATCTCTTCTTCTGTAGGTGAATCGCCGTCAAAAAATGCATCGGGGAAAAACTGATTTATGTAGCCGATTGCTTTTTCTTCGTTAATTTCGTTGTTTGTTGAAACGACAACGGCGTCATAGTTTCTGTATCCGATAGCAAACTGCGAGAACATACCGTCAAATCTGAACGAGTTATCATCGCAGTCACAGCCCCAGATGAAGTAACCGTATCCCTGCTCCGGAGCGTTTCTGATACCCTTGGTTATGTTTTGTGAAGAAATTTTTGTCCATTCCCTCGGGATAACCTGTCTGCCCTCAAAAACACCGTTGTTGAGATAACACAGTGCAATTTTTGCGAGGTCCTCGGTTTTAAGGAAAAGACCCCAGCCGCCGGTCTCGACACCTGTCGGGTCACATTCCCATTGGTAGCTTGTTATTCCGAGCGGCTCATAAAGCCTCGGTCTGAGATATTCTGTTACCGATGTGCCGCATACTCTTGATATCATTGCGGCAACACAGTATGAATTTTCGTTGATATAGCTCCAGCCTTCACCGGGTTTGTAGCTTTGTTTGGTGTTAATAAAGTCGCGTACCCAGTATTTTGATGTCTTGTCTGCGATCAGGCTCACGTTTTTGCCTGCTGTCATTGTCATCAGCGTGTGGAGCGTGATGTTTTCAAGGTCTTCGTCAGGTTTGGACGGACGCAACTCAGGAAAAACGTCGATGAGTTTGGTGTTCGGTGTAAGCAACCATTCGTCAACTGCATAGCCTGCGGCGATTGCAACAATGCTTTTGCTTACGGAATACAGAGTGTGAGGAGTATCTGCCGAATAAGGTGCGCGCCATGCTTCGTACGCAACTTTTCCGTGGCGGATGATCATAAATGAATGGTTTTCAACACCGTTTTCTTCGCATATGCGCACGAACGCTGCGATTGCTGCGGAAGAAACGCCTACATCCTCAGGCTTGGCAGCCCGCGGTAAAGCATAACTGAGATTGACCATAATATCCTCTCCTCTTATTAAATTTGCTGTGGGTGTCTTATGCTTTCTTTGCCCAGCGTTTTCTGAAGAAAATCTGCCAGCTCAGCACAAGCGCAACACCAAAGACAGCCCAGGCAATTCTGGCGGGGGTGAACTTAAGGTCACCCTTGAGCTGTGAACCGTCCTGGATTGTAATGTTTTCAACAGCTTCATCAAGCACTGTGCGTGCATCTGCCATAGCATAAGTTGCAGAGCTGCCGTCGCTGAGCAGAGCCTGAGCGGCTTCAAGAGCTGACGTATAGTCCGCAACTCGGTTGGGTGAGCAACCCTGTGTTGATGTTGCAAGTGCGGCTTTTACACTTGATTCCAGCTTCTGACGTTCTGAGTTGTTTGATGTAAGGTATGCTGCAAAATCAGCAGGGTAAGCTGTTTCGATTACTGTGTAGCCTCTGGCAACAAGGTCGTCCCAGCTTCTTGCACTGTCCGTTCTTTTTGCACTTCTTGTTGAATCTGCAAAAGAGAACATACCTTCAACACACTTTTTATCAAAAAATGACGTGACAGTATTGTGGAGTATAACGCCATCCTGATTATTTGTCTGCATCTGCACAATGGCACCGTCGCCTTGCTTTGAGTACTTCGAAATAACAGAAAGAGCAATGGGGTATATGTTGCCTTTGTAATAACCTATAAGCTTGACATTTTTGCCGTCAGCCCACTTTAAAACGCTTGATGCACCGTCATTAATGCGAAAATAAACGTTGCTGTCTGGAACGATAGCGGAGTATTTCTCGTCAGCCTGCTCAACGCTGTCAGTGTCAACGATAAGCGCTGTTTTGCTGCCGCTGAGAGCAGATGCAGCTTCATTTAAGTTTATGTTGCTGCTGACGGATACGAAATCGGCACCTGCCGCAACAGCTGTCCTTATATCTTCAACGCTTTTGCAAAACACTGAAAATCTGATGCTCTGCTGAGCAGGCTGCTCAGCAGAGGCAGTAAAGGAGAATAAGCAGATTGCCGCAACGGCAACGAGAATAATTGCCTTAAAATACTTATGCATAATCTCTCCGATTTATCTAAGATTGATTTTGTGCTTCATAAACCATGAGCTCATTACAAAGAAAATAACTGTTGTAACAAGCGTGAATATTATGTCGCCGATACCGAATGCAAGACCTGAAGTCTGCTCCATAGTCTGGAACACAAGTGACATACCCGAAAGCTCAATTTTGAGTGTAAGGGGAATGAATGCTTTGAGCAATGTGCTGATAACGGTAGTTATCGCGAATGTTGTAAGGAAAATGACGATTGTTGAACCCATTCCCATTTTCTGGAAGGGGCGTACGTTTGAGAGGGAAACCGAGAAGTAAATCTCTGAAACAAGGAAGATAATCTGAAGGAAAAAGTATGAAACAAAGAAAGCTATAATTCCGATAATTGTACCTGCATCAGGGATTTCCATAATTGTAGAGAGGAAAATTCTGACCATCACAACCTGCTCATCATCAATCTGGCTTGCAGCATATCCGTACACACCTGCAAAAATGCCGATAAGTACGAGGTAGCTGAGTAATATCCAGAGGAATGAGCATAAAGCTTTTGCGAAAAGGAGCTGTCCGCTTGTGACAGGTAGTGTGAAGGTCAGATAACCCTGGTCGCGGAACATGGATTTGTTGAAGTTGTTGATAACGGAAATAAGTGTAACAGCTAAGATGGCGATTCCGACAAGAGCTACACCTATAATTGAGATGATAGCCAGCCAGAGGATTTCAAAAGCAAATGCAATTGCAAGAAGACCTAATATTGCTGCTGTTACGATATAGATGGGGGCAATTGAATGAATGCCTGCCTTAAGTTCATTTTTTATAAGCTTACCAACCAAAGCTGAACACCTCCTTGAAGATATCTTCTACGCTTTTACCGCTGTTTGCAATCTCATCAATGCTTGCATCAAGCCTGACCTGTCCGTTGCCGATCATAAGAACGGAGTCAAAAATACGTTCAACGTCGTTGATAAGATGTGTGGAGATAAGAACGGTTGCTTTGTCTGCGTAGTTGTTCATAATGACGTCAAGTATTGCGCTTCTTGTTGCGGGGTCAACGCCGCCGAGAGGCTCGTCAAGGCAGTAGAGCTTTGATGCGCGGCTCATAACGATGAGAAGCTGAAGCTTTTCCTGCATACCTTTTGACATCGTTTTGATCTTCTGGTTGGGATCAAGACGGAAACGGTTGAGCATTTCCGTAGCTTTCACCTTGTCAAAGTCGGCAAAGAAATCGTTAAAATAGTCGATGGCATCCTTTGCCTTCATCCATTCTGCGAGGTAAGTGCGCTCAGGCAGATATGCCGTTATCGATTTGGTGTAGACGCCGGGTGCCTGACCGTCGATAAGCACTGTGCCCTCGTAATCGTGGATAAGACCTGTGAGAATTTTGATGAGTGAAGTCTTACCGCAACCGTTGGGACCGAGCAGTCCGATAACCTGACCCTGATCGTAGCTCAGGTCGAGTCCGCTAAGAACTTCATTACGGCCATAGGACTTTCTGAGACCTTTGACCTCAATGATTTTGCTCATTTTTTGTTCCTTCCTTTCGTGTTCTTTTTGAGCTTTAATTTTGGCAGTTTAAGTTCGACGGATGAAGTGCCTTCTTCTGTGATTTGCCGTGATGTTTTCCACAGATGAATAACACCGTCGTCGTTCAAAACTTTTATAATCGTAATCGTCAGCGGCAGGATGAATATACCGAGCACGCCGAAGATTTTGATGCCGAGATACATACAGATAAGCGTTACAATCGGTGGCAGACCAAGCTGACCTGCAACAAGCTTAGGCTCAATATACTGCCTGAGTACGGTGATTATAGCGTAAATCACAAACAGACCGATGCCGAGACCGACGCGGTTTGTGAACAGGGAAATAAATCCCCAGGGAATCAGGATTGTGCCTGAACCGAGTATCGGGAAGATATCGATAAGCGCAATTCCGAACGCAATGAGAAACTTGTAGTTGCCGCTGTGCAGCCCTAACAAATCGAGCACGGTCATACCGATCAACAGTTCGGTAAACGTGATGCAGATAATGATAAGATACGCTTTTGCCATTTTGCCGAGTGTGCTCAGTGTAAGGTTTTTTGTTTTTGTCAATGCATCTCTTTTGCTAGCAGGAAGCTGACGCTTGATAAATCCGACTATACGGTCATAATCGGCGGTCATAAAGCAACAGGCAATAAAGAAAATGACAATTGAGATCAGAAAACTCGGAACCTTACTTGCCGTGCTGATAACTCCTGAGAGGGGGGCTATTATGCTGGAAAAGTCAAGGCTGAGTCCGCTTGCGGTACTGTCAGCAGTATGCGCCGAATTTTCCGTGAAAGATTGTGACAGAGAATCAAACAACTCGCTTACTGAAGTTGAAAGTGTTGTTTCAATCGCTTCCGGCAGATGTGATAAAACACGCAGCACCCAGGCTTCAGCTGCGTTTATAAAGTCGGGTATGCTTTTAAAAGACGTTCTGAGTGTTTCTGCAAAGCCTTTCAGTTCAGAAAAGATTGTCGTTCCGGCAAGAGCAATCAGACCTAAAAAAAGCGTTGCGATGAACATCACGGAAATGAAAGAAACAAAGCCTTTCTTCAACGGTGTTCTTGTGGTGACGGCATGGACCGGCTTTTGCAGCAGCATTGCAATGAAGAATGCAAACATAAACGGAGCCACCGTCCAGAAGGCGAAACGCATAAACAGATAAAACGCACCAATCAACAATATGAAGTAGGCAACGTTTATCAGTACAGCACGCCTTTTTTCTACGTTTGTGCTCATTTTACAACTCCTTCCATATTTATGTAAAATTACACATCGTTTATTATAATACAAATTAAAATAAAATACAATATTTTCATAAAAACTTGAAAAAATAATATAGGAAATTGTTATAATGCTGAAACGGCATTATAACATCAACTTTGTAAAGCGAATTTCTTTACAGAATACACTTTTAATAGTGTAGATTGAAAGAAACAGAAAATCGCTGCAAAAGCCTGAATCTGTTGATATACATAGGTTTCTGTCATTCTGCTTCTGGATAATCTGAATACAGACACACAAAATAGCTGAATTTGTAAAGCTGCTTAACTTTACGGGCGATATACAGCTTTTGATTCCTTGTTTAAAAAGTTTTTTCGGTGTGATGCCGGTTGATTCAGCAGAATATATTTGTGAAGGCAAAGCTTGCGTTTGCAGGTGAAGAAAAGCAAGACAGATATACTATTTGCTTATCGGGTAAAATTATGTTATAATGCAGCGAGAGTAATAAGTCTTCAGTTTTTGTCTTTGCGTTGTTTTGAGATTGATGAAATATTGAAGTTTATATTTAAGTCATCTTCCGGCAAATGTCTGCACGGAAGATTTATCCCAAATTTGAAAGGTTGGTTTTAAGTGAATAAGCATCTGCTTGCACTGGAATTTGATAAGATACTTGAGCGGCTTGCCGAGTACACCTGCTGTGACGACAGCCGTGAGCTTGTATTTGCTTTGCGACCCGTACACAGGCTTGATGAAGCGCAGGCTTTGATGAATCAGACGAGGGATGCGCATATGCTCCTTGCCCGTTTCGGCGGTCCGTCATTCGGAGGAATGAAAAACGTCAACAATGCGCTTCACCGCGCGGATGCAGGCTCAACGCTTTCTATGCATGAACTGCTTGAGATTGCGGAAACTCTGCGTGTTATCCGTTCGCTTGTGCAGTGGAGAAGCACGAATGCGGGTGTTGAGAGCTGTCTTGATGTTTTCTTCGGTGCGCTGACTCCGAATAAATATCTTGAAGATGCAATAACAACGGCAATTATCAGCGATGAAGAGATGTCGGACAATGCTTCTTACGAGCTTGCTTCAATCCGCCGTAAAATCCGTATTCAGGAATCAAAAGCGCGTGAACAGCTCGATAAAATGACACGCTCTTCAAAGTATAAGGATGTTTTGCAGGAGAGCATAGTCACAATGCGTAACGGCAGATATGTTCTTCCCGTTAAGAATGAACACCGCAGTGCAATACCGGGTCTTGTGCACGATACGTCTGCAAGCGGCGCAACAGTATTTATTGAGCCGATGGCTGTTGTTGAGGCAAATAACGAAATCAAGGTTCTTCTCTCAAAAGAACGCGATGAGATTGACCGTATTCTTTCCGCTCTTTCCGTTGAGGCGGGCAGCTTTGCCGCTACAATCAAGAGCAGCTTTGAATGTGCGGTTGAGCTGAATGTTATTTTCTCAAAGGCACAGCTTGCTTACAGCATGAATGCCGCTTCACCCGAAATCAATGACGAGGGCAGAATCGAGCTTAAAAACGCACGCCATCCGTTGCTTGACAAAAATAAGGCTGTGCCGATTAACATCAGTCTCGGCAAAACGTTTGATACGCTTGTAATAACAGGTCCGAATACCGGCGGCAAAACCGTTTCAATCAAGACAGTAGGTCTGCTGAGCATAATGGCATCGTGCGGACTTATGATACCCGTCAGTGAGTTGAGTGAAGTATCCGTTTTTGATAAGATTCTTGCCGATATAGGTGATGAGCAGTCGATTGAGCAGTCGCTGTCAACGTTTTCTGCACATATGGTCAATATAATTGATATTCTCTCTGTTGCAGACGATAAAAGTCTTGTGCTCATCGATGAGCTTGGTGCAGGCACTGACCCTGTTGAGGGTGCGGCGCTTGCAATGGCAATACTTGAATCCCTTGCACTCAAGGGCGCAAAAATTGCTTCAACAACTCACTATGCCGAGCTTAAGGCTTATGCATTGCAAACCCCGAGGGTTGAAAACGGCTGCTGTGAGTTTGACGTTGCAACTCTCCGTCCGACATACAGACTTCTTATCGGTATGCCCGGCAGGTCGAATGCTTTTGCCATTTCAGAGCGTCTTGGTATGGATAAGGATATTGTTGCCCGTGCGGCAGAGCTTGTTTCTGCTGAAAACTCTCAGTTTGAGGATGTTATCGAGAGCCTTGAAAAGAGCAGAAAAGCTCTTGAAACGGAGAAACAGCAGGCTGACGAGCGCACAAGACAGGCAGAGAAAATGCGCCTTGAAGCAGAAGCGAAAAAGGCGAAGGTTGAGCAGGAGCGTCAGAAGGCGATTGACGATGCCAAATCTCAGGCTGCACGCATAGTTGATCAGGCAAGGCGTGAAGCTTATGCGCTGCTTGCTGAGCTTGACAAGCTTAAGAAGGAAAAGGATAAAGCCAAGGATATGGCTGAGCTTGCACGCAGAGCAAGGGCGACCGTCAAAAAAGGTGTTGAGGCTATGGACGAAGCCGCTGACCCGATTGAAGGCTATGAGGATGACGGAGAATATGTTCTCCCGAGACCTCTCGTTGTCGGCGATAATGTGCTTATAACAGGTCTTAACAAGCAGGCAACCGTGCTCGCAATTGAAAAGGGCAACAACGTTCAGGTTATGGCAGGCACAGCAAAAATGCGTGTCAAAACAGAAAACCTCCGTCTTCTCAGCAAAAATGAAAAACCGAAGTCAACTGCACCGCGCAAGACGGGTGACAGCCTTGAGGGCAGGGGAACACTTGCCGCAGAAACAAGACTTGACCTGAGAGGTATGATGGTTGATGATGCTCTTATCGAGATAGACAGATTTATCGATAGCGGACTTCGCACGGGCCTCAGTGAGTTTACAATCATACACGGCAAAGGTACGGGTGCACTGCGTGCTGCAACTCATAACTATCTGCGCAAGTGCAGTTTTGTCAAATCGTTCCGCCTCGGCGTTTACGGCGAAGGCGAAACCGGTGTAACAATTGTAATTCTCAAATAATAAAGCACAAAATAAAACTCATCCGATAACACCTGAGTTTATCGGATGAGTTTTTTGTTATTATGCAGTTACATCGCAGTATTTGCCGATGTCGAACATAGTTTTCGGGTATTTCTGTTTTCTTCCGCAGACAGTGATGCCGTCAAGCTCAACCTGAACGGTATTTGTGTCGCTGTCCGTGCCTGCAATTTTCGGCCTCATATATGATGTATAGGATATGTTTCTGAAAACAATATTCTTAATTTCAAAATTCTCCGCTTCTTCATCATATATTTTTACAAGAATCGGTCTGCCTTCGTCACGGAATATTTCAATGTTTTCAAAAAGTACACCGTCAATACTGCCGTCTGTCTGCTCTGCCACGACAACGAGTGAACCGATTCTGTCGTTGTTCCATATACCGTCGCGGTAAATTACTGCACAGTCACGGAAGGTGATGTCGGAAATCTCTTTGTTAACCTCACCTGTTATGCCGAAACATCTTGCGTAGCCGCCCCAGGCGATGCAGTTTGTGAAGGTTACGTTTTTGCTGCCCATTCTGCCGCCGAGGGCCTTTACCTCAAAGGTATCGTCAGCCACTCTTGCAAAGCAGTTGTCTACGGTTACGTTGTGGCTGTTGCAGATTGCAAAGCCGTCGCAGTTGCCTCGGTTGCCGATGATGTCAACATTGTCAATTGCAACATCGGTGCAGCAATAGGATATAAATGACCATTCGGGTGAGTTTATTATTTTTACATCGCTGACGGTTACATCATTACAGTCTGTAAAAACAACACCTCTTCTTTCACGTCGGTCAAGCCGAGTCATATCTATTACGCCTCTGCCGGTGAGAGTGATGTTGTTACAGTTGTAGAAATTGATGAACGGATATCTTGTAAGCCCTATTGAATTATCTCCGGGTGCTGTGGGCTCAAAATATTTGTTCTCATCTTCAGCACAGTCAATATCATAAAGGTGGTTTGCGATTATGTAAGCACCTTCTCGAAGATAAATTACCAGATTGTTGTGTGCAACAAGGTTGACGTAATCGTACTGATAAACGCCCTTGTCGATAACCCAGACGCTGTCTTCGCCGTATTGCTCTATGTATTCTGCAATTTCTTTGTCCTCGTCAACCTTTTCGCGCACCGTAAGTGTGTAGCCGTAGTATTGGTTTGCATCGTTGAAAAGGAATGTGTATACGCCTGTCTTGTTGATTGATGCGGTTACCGTGTTGTTTTCACACAGTGCCTTCACACCGTGTGATTCGGGAAGCACAATCGCGTTCCTGAGCGCAACGTCTGCACCGGTTATTTCAATGTTGAATGAAAAATCTTCGTTCGGGTCGACGTAAATCTCCGAGAAGGAGTGCAGCGTGCCCGTATCGTCGACACGTATAAAAACAACGGAAGCGTAAACGGGTATTTCCTCTCCGCTTACCTTTGCGGTGTAGTAAGGTGATATTGTTATGCCGTTTATATCTTCGTATCCGCCGGACTGTACGTATTCAGGAAGTTCAGCCGATGCACGTCCGACAAGCTCCTGCTCGGTCAGTCCTGCCTCTTCAAGCGTGATTATTGCTTCTTCGGGATACTCAAGAAACGAAAAATCAAAATTTTCACTTTCGGGATTAATTGTTGCCGGACAAACCAGATTTGATATGATAACGGAAAGCGTTGTGAAAATTGTGAATATAAACTTTATAAAAGCCTGCATAGTGTCATCTCCTGTGTGTTAATTGTTATTATCATATCAAATTGTGATAGTTCAGTCAATTGTTTTCAGCTTTTAAAAATCCGTGATATTCTGTGCTTTAAAAATATCCATCATATAGCTTATCAAATAACAAAGAAGAGATAATAAAGAAGAGATAATAAAGAATAGATAATAAAGAATAGATAATAAATAATAGATAACGGCATAAACAGCGTACCGAAAAAACAAAAACACCCACACAAAAGCGTGAATGTTTTACTTTTTCGATTGATAATAACGGATTTATTTACGATTTGCCTCAAATGAAATATTTTCTTGCGAAAATATGAAATAATCCTGACGGATTGTGAAATTTAATGCTGACGCATTAAGTGAAATTAAATCCACCCTCCGCCGTGGCGATTTCACTCGAGCAAAGCGAGAATTCCACATTGCAAAGCAATATTTCACCCACCCGAAAGGGTGGATTTAGTTGAAAAAGCACTTCTTACGAAGTGCTTTTTCGTGGTACGATTGTTAATAACGGATTCAATAAAATAAACGTTTATCGGCAGTAACATACATATTCAACACTTGTACTTTTGCTAAAAATAACAACTTAATTACAAGGAGATTGTTATGTCACATTTTATTGAAGAATTTTATTTCGGAAATATTGAACCCCAAGAAAGTATAACAGAAATGAAGGCTGAAATCAAGAAGAAGTTAGATTCCCTGTCGCAAACAGAGGAACGCTAACAGAAAAACTGACCGATAAAGAAAATGATTTGTTCTTAAAATATGCAAGTTAATCCGGTGAGTTTCTTTGTGTAAGTAATGCAGATAGTTTTATAGCAGGCTTCAGACTTGGTTCAAGATTTACTTACGACACATTTGTTACTGATTGAAAGGAAGGTATATTTATAAATAAATCATCATTTGAACAGAACGGCGGCACATACAGAACAGTTGGTGATTACAAAATCCCCAACATCACATTACCTGCCGAACCAAACAAACCACTCGGTGTGTGGGGATTGAAGCGCAAAGATTATCTTATGAAATATAAAAGAGTACTGTTCAATATTATGCTTATGAACGGCGCATTGTGGACTCACCTTGCAGAAATTGATGAACAAGCATCAGATATGTTCTCTCGACTGGTAGAACAGATAAAAGTCAATGAGGGTATTACGGAACAACTCAAAGCAGACAACCAAATGGAGTGGATTGCCCGAATGAATAATATTGAAGCACGGTCAAGAGAAATTGTTGATTACGAGTTGATTTTTACAGTATAATCATTTCTAAAAAACATAATCAGGTGCAACGAGATTCAACTCTTGCTGCACCTGATTTTATCTTTTTTACTATGTTTTTCTGTAAGATATATTTGTGTATTACAGTTTTAATAAACACTGTCAGCAGTTATTAAATATACGAATCTTTTCGGTTTGTTATTTCTTGTTTGCCAGGCGGTAATTGTTTACAAGGGCGGCAAGCTCCAGACGGCTGTGAACCTCAAGAGCGATATAGATATCCTTCACGTAATCCTTAACGGTATGCTCGGAAATAACGAGGGCTTTGGCAATATCCTTGTTGGTGTAGCCAAGACAGATAAGCTCCGCAACCTCGCGCTTTTTGGGGCTGAGCTTTGCAAGAGGATTATCTGTATCGTCTGCCGAAACAGTTGCAGACTCGGTTTTTACTTCCGTTTCCTCGACGGGAGATTTCTCTGCTTCTTCTGCGGCAGGAACGGTATCGTCGGCAATGCGACGGCGAAGGGTAAACATCAAAAACGGCTCCACCTGCGTAAACACGAACACAAGCACACCCATAATCACTGCGTAAACGATATACAGTGCGACAGGTGCGCCGAGGAACAGCTCGGCAATAACCGCATGAATAAGAACCGCAGTGATTGCAAGCCCGATAATTGCGGAGGCTACGTATCTTGACGGATAGGCTTTCATAATCGGCACACCGTAAAGCGGAGCGAGCATACATACCGTCATACCGAAGCCAATGAGTATGCAGGCGACGTAGGATAGTGCGGGAACATATGCGGACACAAGCATTACAAGAAAACCGAATCCACTGAGTCCGACAAACAGGGGCACCATACGGAAGGGATGAATGTTCGCTTTCTTATGAAGAAAATACATAGTAAAGCATGAAAGAGCCACTACCAAATACATAATCGATACGCCGTGCTCGACCTTGCCTGCGACTGCAGGACCTCCAACGCCCATCAGTGCAGCAATGAAAGCAATAAGATAAGCCCCCCACATCATCTTCTTCGGTGCGATAAGACCGTCGCTCTTTTTCACGAACCGCGGCAGATGCTCCTTGCCTGTGGGCATACGGAGGAAAAAGACAAGCAAAAGCACAAGCGCCGCCACCATTGCGTAGCGGAAAGCGGAGAACGGTATAGACACAACCTCATTCTGAACCAAAGCGATAAGGAATACCGCTATGCCGTAACCGAAGGTCAGATACTTGACGCTGCTTTTCTCGGAAAAGCAGTTGACCACAAGGAACGTTTCAAAGCCGATCATTAAACAGCAGCAGAAGATCTGCAGGTAAATGTTAAAGCGCAGAGCATCCTCCGGCAGAGGTAGGAAGAAAGCGATAGCCGAAAGAAGCGCAACGCCCGTGGTGATCCGCTGAACCCACACGATAATCTTCGGCAAAAAGATCATCGTAAGGATACCCAGAATATAACAAACCGCTGTCAGTGTGGTGCCGTTATCGATGTTAATGGGTAGTGGAATCTTCCCATCCATTGCCGAGGACGGCTCAAGGAAATAATAGATGAACGCCATCTGCCAGAAGCTGAACATGGAGAAGCAGACGAGCATCCACAGAGGGATATCCCTCCTATTTTTCTGGTTTTCTATGAGAATAGGGTGATTCATAAACCGTTCCTTTCTTAAATGCAAAAAATCATCGCTGAAGCGTAAAAATTTTTAATTTCTTTAAAAAACTTACCTAAATAGGTGGTTTTTCCCTAAAACCCCCCCAAACGGGGGGTGCAAAACAAGTAAAAAAATCAATATAATCAAATCATAACAGTAGATTTATTTATATAAAATTATAGACTATTTTTTTCTCTTTTTCAAGAAGATGTTAGAAATACTACCCAAACGGGTAGCACGCGTGTCAAATCCTCCCATATCGGGCAGGTTACATCTCCGGTTAAACAAAGTATAATTATCATTGAAGAGGTGGAGTTATGGGCATACTGAATTATTTCAATTACATTGCGTTGGCAGAAGACGAGCATAAGCGGCTGCTTGAAATTTATCCCGAGCTGGGAAACCTGTCGAAACGTGAGCTTGAGGTTTTCGCTCAGCTTCTTACCGACAAAACGCAGACACAGATAGCGGAGGAATTATTTATAACACACTCTTCCGTACATTTCCACTGCAAAAATATTTACAAAAAGCTCGGCATTTCGAGCAGAAAACAGCTATTAATTAAATATAAAGATTTATAAACACATTATATAAAGCGTACCTGTCAGAAAAAATTGAAAACGAAAGGATGATTCCTTATGAAGAAGTTCAATAAATTTTTAGCAACGGTTATGGTGGTTGTAATGGTACTCACTGCCGCACCTCTGAGCGGATTCGTCGGCATTGAACTGCCGAACGTTTTCAGCCTGCTTGCAAGTGCCGCAACCGATTCGGGCACTCTGGGCGAAAACGGCAATATAAGTTGGAGCTTTGACACCGAAACGGGTGTGCTCACTATCAGCGGCACGGGTGCTATGACCGATTACACCGCCGCAAGTGAAACTCCGTGGTATTCTTACGCAGAACTTATCAAGTCCGTTGTTATTGAAGAGGGCGTCACCACCGTAGCCGATTATGCTTTCAAAGGTACTGCTTTAACGGAAGTTGTGCTTCCCTACAGCCTCGCTGAAGTTAGCAGTACCGCATTTGGAGATTGTTACTCACTCACAACCGTAACCTTTACGGGCACCCAGGAGGAATGGGATGCTCTTGACGTTCAGTTCCCCGACTCAACCCCCGAGGTTATCTGTGCAGGCAAGAGTGGCACTACCGGCAGCAATGCCACCTGGCGCTTCAACGGCGTAACGGGTGAGTTCACAGTCAGCGGTACAGGTACTATGACCTATTATACCACATCAAACCCTGCTCCTTGGACTGATTTTCGTGATGAAATTGTGACGGTTACAATCGAAGAAGGTGTTAAAAATGTCAGCAGTCAGTCATTTTACAGATGTACCTCTCTCAAAAACGTTAACTTACCTGATACCGTTACTACTATCGGTGGTTGCGCATTCGAAAAAACGTCAATTGAAAGTATAGTTATTCCC
>JAGALQ010000033.1 GCA_017625095.1 Clostridia bacterium
CCCTCGTCAGAGGGAGCTGAAAAGAGATAGGTGTATTACCTGTTTACGGGTAGCAGTGCATATAGATGCAATAATAATTCTTTGTGGCCCCTTTTAGGGGCTGAGCCGGTATTAACCCCTTATAGGGGTGGAGCAAACCACCGGTTCAACCGGTGGCTTTGATTCTGAAATCTGGTTGTCAATCAGATTATAAGGAAAATAATTATAATAATAAAAATAAGTATATTTAATTATTGACTTAATATTGATATTTATAGTAATATATACTGTGTATAATTATGTATTGGTGGAGGTGTACCATGGTTGATATTCATTGCCATATTCTGCCGGGACTTGACGACGGTTCTGACAACCTTGAAGAGTCCGTGCGTATGGCTCGTCTCGCTGTTGACGGCGGAACAAAAGCAATAATCGCCACACCTCACAGCAACGTTCCCGATTCTTATCGCAATTACTGCAACAAGTCTTTTGTCGACACATTCAATACCCTGAAAGAAAGAATCAAGCAGGAGAATATTCCCTTGAAGCTGTATGCAGGTCACGAAATTTTTGCCTCTGGTGACATTGTCACCCTGATAAAAACAAAAAGGCTGCTGACTTTGCGCAACTCCCGCTATCCGCTTATTGAATTTGCTTTTAAGGAGCGTGCCGAAATCGTTTATCAAAAGCTGGGTGAACTTGTTGCAGAAGGCTTTACACCTATTGTTGCTCATCCGGAAAGATATGCATTTGTTGCTGAAGATGAGTTTGCACCAATGAGGCTCAAGTCAATGGGGTGCCTGCTTCAGGTGAACAAGGGAAGCGTCAAAGGCAGCTTCGGCAGAGAAGCTCATGTTGTTTCAAAAAGCCTCATCAAGCATGAGGTTGCTGATTTTATTGCAAGCGATGCTCACAGCCCTTATATGAGAACCACGTATCTTTCAGATGTTCACGAAATTATCTGCGATATCCGTTCGCAAGAATACGCCGACTTGCTGTTGAGCATCAACCCGGAAAAAGTCATCAGAAACAAAAAAATCTATTGATTATCAGGTGAATCAGATGAAACCTTTCAGAATTATCGTCATAATCTTATTTGCGCTTACTACAGTTGCTTCAGCTTATCTGCTAATAAGCGAGTGGATTAAAACCGACAGAACAATACCCGAAATTACCGTTAAAGAAGATATGATCGAAGTCAGCCTGAAAGCGACTGATGAGGAGCTGCTAAACGGTGTCACTGCATATGATGAAAAGGACAAGGACCTTACGGATAAGGTTGTTGTTGAATCAATATCGCGTTTTATCGAAAAAGGTGTCAGTAAGGTAACCTACTTTGTTTGCGACAGCAATAACAATGTTGCCAAGGCGACCAGATTAATAAAGTTTTCGGAGTATGAGTCACCTAAATTCCAAGTCGAAGGCAACCTCTGTTTCTCACTTTACGAGCGTATAGATATCAGTAAGCTCATAAAGGCCACAGATAGCCTGGAGGGCGATATAAGCTCATATATTGTTGTCACATCGAGCGATTATACAACCTCTATCGCCGGTGCATTCTCACTTGATGTTTCGGTTGTTAACCAGAAGGGCGACACTTCAATAATCAAGCTTCCGCTTATCATTGAGGACCGACCGATCTCAGTTCCGCAGATTGAGCTTAAGGAATACCTGGTTTATACAAAAGTCGGTAAGACTGTTGATTTCAAATCTTACATTGTCGATGCACTCGGTATCGACGAAAAGACAAATCTGAAAAGTTCCGTAAGAATTGAATCAAGTGTGGATTTCGACAAGCCCGGCACATATTACGTGCATTATTACGTAACAGACCGTATGGGTAACAGAGGACACAGTGTACTGACAGTTATTGTTGAGGAATGATAGACTATGAAGAAAAATAAAATCTCAATCGAAATTCACAGCCTGCTGAAAGATATTATAAAGAATATCTGGGTTGTTGTTCTTTGTGCATTGATAGGTGTAATGGGTTTATATATTGCTACTCATGCGGCATATAAGCCTGCTTATACCTCAACGGCCACGCTTTCGGTTATCAGCGGCAATTCAGCAACGACTTCTTATTCGGAATACAACATTGCGACCGAGCAGGCAAATGTTCTCGTTAACATTTTTACAGAGCCTACAATCAAGGATTATGCTGCAGAATATCTTGGTGTTGACAGATTTGAAGGTTCTGTTTCCGCATATGTTGTTGAGCAGACAAACTTTATTGAGTTGCAAGTAACATCTGACCATCCTGAAAAGTCATACAATCTTCTCAATGCAATCATCAAATCGCATCATAAAGTTTCAAATAAAATTTTCAGCACTGCAAACCTTACTGTTATAAAAATGCCGACTGTTCCGACAGGTCCGTCAAACGTTCATTTAACCTCGGATTACAGCCTTGCCGTATCAGGTGCCGTAACAATAGCATTTGCGGTGATAATAGTATTCTCTCTTATGCGTAACACTATAAAAAAGGAAAAGGATTTTGACGAAAAAATCGATTCCAAGCTCATCGGTACTATTGTTCACGAATCGAAAAGGAAGTCCTGGAGTGATATAAAAAACAAAAGCAAAAAAGGTTTGCTGATACACAATAACGTATATATGAGTCTGCGCTTTACAGAAAGTTTCCACAAAATTGCGGCAAAGCTTGAGCATAAGAAAAATAACTCAGGCGGCAAGGCTTTTGCAATTACAAGTGTTTCTGAAAATGAAGGCAAATCAACCTGTGCGGCAAACATTGCCGTATCGCTGGCTGCCAGAGGCAATAAGGTGCTTCTCATAGACCTTGATTTCAAGAAGCCTGCACTTTATAAAATTTTCAGTGAGGAATCACTGGAAGATCTCGATCCTAACGAATCACTCAGCCGTGAAACTGAGTTTACCGATTTTAGTTTCAGAAAACTTAAAAAGACAAATCTTTCACTCGCCTTAGTTACCAAGGCTAATCCGCTTAACAAAAAACTCATCAGCGATTCAGGCGTTTCGGTGCTGATAAACAAGATTAGGCCAGAATATGATTTCATTATTGTTGACACAGCACCTATGGCTGCAGATTCATCGGTTACCGATATAATCAATATGGTTGACGAGACTATTCTGGTTATAAGGACAGATACCGTAAATGTAAACGTACTCAATGATTCAATTGCAACAATCAGTAAAATAAGCTCTAATCTGGCAGGCTGTATTCTCAATGATGTTTATATGAGTTCAATTCCATTCAGCATTACCGGTGACGATGAAAGCAGCGGCTACGGCCGATACGGCTACGGCAGGTATTCTTATTACGGTCACTATGGTCGTAATACCATCCCTAAAAACTCAGACCAAAATAAAGTGAAAGAATGATTTGAAATGAATCAGACAACTGAAAATAAAAAAGATACTTTCGTTACAATTTATCTGAACGATATTATTAAAGCCCTTTACAGATTCTGGTGGGTTTGTGTTGCGGCTGCTGTGCTTTTCGGCGGCTTCAGTGCACTGAGAAGCAAACTCAACTATGTTCCCGAGTATCAGTCAAGCGTAACGCTGACCGTTAATACCCAAAATGATAGCGGATCAATCAAGGGAGTATCAGTATATGCTTTTTACTACGATACTACTACAGCGTCTCTGCTCTCCACAACCTTCCCTTATATTCTTAATTACAATTTGCTTCAGGAAGCCATATGCGAAGACCTCGGCACTTCATATATGCCTGCTCGTCTTAATGCATCGGCTGTACCCGGAACAAATATGTTCACGCTGACTTCAACAGGACGAGATCCGCAGCTCACATATGATGTGCTGATGGCGGCGATTGATAATTACCCGACCTTTGCAAAATATGTTGTAGGCAATATTAAGTTTGAAATCCTCAAGCATCCTACCGTTGCGACATCGCCGAACAACAAGGTTGATTATTTTAACGAGGCTGTCAAGGGTGCTATAGTCGGTTTGTTCTTCGGCTTGATGTTTATACTTATCTACATTCTTCAGCGTAAAACGGTCAAGACGAAAAACGATATAAAAAATCAGCTCAATCTCGATACGCTTGCGACTATTCCCAACGTAAAATTCAAAAAGAGAGCTATGCCCGGTGACAAAACTCTGATTTTTACCAATCCCGATATCGGAAGCGCATTCCCTGAATCTTTCCGTGTGCTCAGGAACGTTTTTATTTCTTCGCTCAGAAAGAATGAAAAAATAATTATGACAACAAGTTCCGTTCCCGGTGAAGGCAAAACCACAATAGCAACAAACCTTGCTATAGCTCTGGCGGACCACGGCAAAAACGTCCTTATTTTTGATGCGGATATAAGACATCCGAGTGTTGAGTTGATTTTGGGTATTGATACCGAAACGATAGAATACGAAACTGTTACTCCGCTATATAAAATTGCATATATAGAGCAGTATAATCTCAGGCTTCTTATGCCTTCAGCAAGTGAGGAATTGGAAACAGAATACCTGAATTCAAATGATATAAAAAAAATGTTCGATGAAATCAGGGATTCTTATGATTATATTATCGTGGACACTCCTCCTTGCGGTATTATATCAGACGCACTGTTTATTGCACAGTATTCGGATGCTGCAATCTTTGTAACGTATCAGGATTCGGTCAGAGTTTCACGGGTTAAGAAAACTATAGACAACCTTATGTCTACTGAAGTGCGTGTTCTTGGTTGTGTTCTCAACGGAACTGCCCAAGGTCTTTCGGGTTACGGTTATGGTTATGGTTATGGCTATGGCTACGGTTACGGTTATGGCTACGGTTACGGCGAAGACAACCGTAAAAAAGAAAGGAAAAGCCGCAAAAGTAAAAATCGCGAATAGATAACCGCGAAGCGGAAAAAACAGTTTCCGCTTGTTATATTACTCTAAAATGAGGTCAAGTTATGGCTAACATACCTTTCAGTCCGCCCGATATAACGGAGGCAGAAATAAATGAAGTCTGTGAAGCACTTCGTTCCGGTTGGATAACCACCGGTCCGAGAACGAAAGAGTTTGAACGCAGACTTGCGGAATACTGCGGCACTCAGAAGGTTGCTTGTCTGAATTCCGCAACTGCCGCACTTGAGCTTAATCTGCGTGTGCTTGGTATAGGAGAAGGCGATGAGGTAATTGTACCCGCCTATACATATACCGCTTCTGCTTCTGCAGTTGCTCATGTCGGCGCGAAAATTGTGTTTATAGACAGTCAGCCCGATTCATTCGAAATGAATTACGATTTGATGGAAGAGGCTATAAATGAAAAAACAAAGGCAATAATACCCGTTGACCTTGCAGGTGTCATATGTGACTATGACAGGATTTTTGCTGCTGTTGAGAATAAGAAGCATCTGTTTTCCGCATCCGGTGATGTTCAGCGGGCAATAGGAAGAGTTGCGGTTGTAGCGGACTGTGCTCATGCGCTCGGTGCTGAAAAATACGGTAAAAAAGCAGGTGCAATAGCCGATTTTACATCTTTTTCTTTCCATGCGGTCAAAAACCTTACCACAGCAGAGGGCGGTGCCGCAACATGGAGAAGTATAGACGGAATAGATAACGGTGAGCTTTACCAAAAGTATATGCTCTACAGTCTGCACGGTCAGTCAAAGGATGCACTCAGCAAAACCCGGGCAGGGGCATGGGAATATGATATTGTCGGTCCGTGGTACAAATGTAATATGACCGATATAACAGCCGCAATCGGTATCAAGCAACTTGAAAGATATCCTTCTCTGATTGAGAGACGAAAAGAAATTATAATGCAATATAACAGTATGTGTGACAGTCTCGGAATATCCTACCTCAATCACTATACCCCGCACAGTTCTTCATCGGGACATCTTTACATAACAAGAATTCCGGGCATAACCGAAGAGATAAGAAACTGTATCATAACAGATATGGCGGAAAGAGGAATTGCCTGCAACGTTCATTACAAACCGCTACCGATGATGACCGCCTATAAAAAACTCGGCTTTGATATTGCTGATTTTCCGAATGCATACAGTTTCTATGCAAAAGAAATAACACTTCCCCTGCATACGAAGCTTTCGGATGAGGATGTAAAGACCGTTTGCGAAACCTTTGCCGAAGTTGTTAAAAAATATATTTAAGGAAGTAAGCTATGATGCTGCGAAAATGGGAAAACCTTCCACCTGAAATGCAGATGCCAGAAGTAAAAGAATATTATGATTTGCTCAGCAAGAAAAAGTTACAGCTTGTGCTTAAACGTGTTTTCGATGTAACTGTATCTTTTCTTCTGTTGGTTTTGCTTTTTCCGGTTTTCACTGTTCTTGCAATTGCTATCAAACTTGATTCCAAAGGTCCTGTTTTTTATCGTCAGATCAGAGTTACCAGATACGGTGAAAAATTCCGTATATTTAAATTCCGCTCAATGGTAACGGATGCTGATAAGGGCTCACTCTTAACAGTAGGCGGCGATTCAAGAATCACAAGAACGGGTAAGTTTATCCGCAAATACAAGCTTGACGAACTCAGTCAGCTTCTTGACGTGTTCAGGGGTACAATGACTTTTGTCGGCACTCGCCCTGAGGTTCCGAAATATGTTGAGAAATATACTCCTGAAATGATGGCTACTCTTCTTATGCCGGCAGGAATAACTTCTGAAGCAAGCGTTTACTACAAAGATGAAAATGAATTGCTTGATGGGGCAGAAGACGTTGAAAAGACATATCTCGAGGTTGTGCTTTCTGACAAAATGAAATATAACCTTGCTGCCATCAGAAGCTTCAGCCTTATTGATGATATTAAAGTTATGATATTAACCGTTCTTGAAGTATTCCGTAAGTGAGGAATTTCAGATGAAAAACCAAAAACATCTTATAGCGATTCTTACCAATAACGATGACGATATTTACTGCTTTCGTAAAGAGCTTATTGAAGACATAATCAATGCCGGTTACGAAATTCTTATATCATGTCCTGACGGTGAGAAGTTTGATCTTATGCAGCACATTGAATACCGTTACGATAACCCCGATATAGACAGAAGGGGCACAAATATAGCTGCCGATCTGAAGCTGTTTTTTCATTATGTCAGGCTTTTTGTCAAAAACAAGCCGTCAGTTGTGCTTACATACACGGCAAAGCCTAATGTTTATGCGGGAATTGCGGCATATATTCTCGGTATACCGTGTATAAGCAATGTCACAGGTTTCGGAAGCGTGCTCAACGAAAACGGATTCAAGCAAAAGCTTATTATGACACTTTTCAGATTTGCTTTTCGCCGCTCCGCCTGTGTTATGTTTCAGAATTTGACCAATATGAAGCTCGCAGAAGAATCCGGTATGGTCAAAGGTGAACATATGCTCATCCCGGGCTCCGGAGTAAATACTGAAAGGTATCCGCTTCAACCTTATCCCGACGGCGGTGACGGCAAGACAGGAGAAAAGGTTGTTTTCAACTATATCGGCAGAATACTTCACGATAAAGGTGTTGACGACTATATTGAAGCTGCCGGCAGAATAAAGGCAGACTATCCGCAGACCGAGTTCAATATGCTCGGATTCATCGAGCTCACCGAGATGCATTATAAGCAGCTGCTGGAATCGCTCGAAGAAAAAGATATTATACACTACAGAGGAAGCCTTAAAGATATCAAAAGCTTTGTCGCAGTATCGCACGCAACAATTCACCCGTCAACCTACGGTGAGGGAATGAGTAACGTCCTTCTTGAAAGCGCATCAAGCGGCAGACCTATTATTTCAACTGATAATCCGGGCTGCATGGAAACCTTCATCGATGGTCAAACAGGTTTCTTGTATCATGGCGGAGACGTCGATGCTTTGTGCGAGCAAATAAAAAAATTCCTTGCTTTACCAAACGAAAAAAGAAAAAAAATGGGCGAAAAAGGCAGAGAATATATAAAAGAAAATTTCTCAAGAGACATTGTTATAAATGCTTATCTTGAAAAAATAAACAGTCTGTGCAAATAAGGGAGTCGAAATCATTATGTTTACAAATCTTTACGAAAAAATAATCAACAAAGAAGAAAAGATTTCTCTTGTAGGTTTAGGATATGTCGGTATGCCGATTGCTGTTGCTTTTGCAAAAAAGGTCGACGTTATCGGCTATGACCTCAACGAAAAAAAGATTGAGCTTTATAAGAGCGGCATAGACCCGACACTTGAAGTCGGCGACGATGCAATCAAGTCAACAACCGTTGAATTCACCGCGGATGAAACAAAGCTCAGGGAGGCAAAATTCCACATTGTTGCTGTTCCCACACCCGTAAACGATGACCATACACCCGACCTCACACCGGTTGAGGGCGCAAGCCGTATACTCGGCAGAAACCTTACAAAGGGCAGTGTAGTTGTTTTCGAGTCAACGGTTTATCCCGGTGTCACAGAGGATGTATGTGTGCCGATTCTTGAAAAAGAATCAGGACTCAAGTGCGGTGTTGATTTCAAAATCGGTTATTCACCTGAGCGTATCAATCCCGGTGATAAGGTGCATCGCCTTGAAACAATTGTGAAGATTGTTTCGGGTATGGACGAGGAAACACTCGACACGGTTGCAAAAGTTTATGAGCTTGTTGTTGAAGCAGGTGTTCACCGTGCAGAAAGCATCAAGGTTGCCGAAGCTGCAAAGGTTATCGAAAACAGCCAGCGCGACATAAACATTGCGTTTATGAACGAGCTTTCAATTATTTTCAACAAGATGGGTATAGATACGAAGGCAGTGCTTGAAGCAGCAGGCACAAAGTGGAACTTCCTCAAGTTCTTCCCGGGTCTCGTCGGCGGTCACTGCATCGGTGTTGACCCGTACTATCTTACATATAAGGCAGAGCAGCTCGGATATCACAGTCAGGTTATCCTTGCAGGCAGACGCATAAATGACGATATGGGCAAGTATGTTGCGGAAAACGTTGTTAAAAAGCTTATTGCTGCAGGTAAAAATGTCAAGGATGCAAAGGTTGCGATCCTCGGCTTCACATTCAAAGAGAATTGTCCTGATACAAGAAACACAAGAGTTATCGACATTATAAATGAGCTTAAGGAATATGGCATTGAGCCTATTGTTGCTGACCCTGTAGCCGATGCTGAAGAGGGCAAGGCTCACTACGGAATTGAGTTTGCCGATATCGGTACAGTTAAAAATATGGATGCAGTAATAATCGCTGTCGGTCATACTGAATTTATGAACTTTGAAATGAGCGATATTGACTCAATGTTGGCAAACGGTGCTAATTCCGACAAGGTTATCATTGATGTCAAGGGTGTTCTTAACAGAAAAGAGTACACTCAGGCAGGCTATCAGTACTGGAGGCTGTAAAAATGGGCTATAAAAATCTTATTTTCCCTGAAAACTCGCTGTTCCTTGTTACGGGTGGCGCAGGATTTATCGGCTCAAATATCTGCGAGGCTATTCTTGAAATGGGTTACAGAGTACGTTGCCTTGATGATTTATCAACAGGCAAGCAAAAGAACGTGGATATGTTCATGGATAACCCGAATTATGAGTTCATCAAAGGCGATATAAAAGACTTCGATACATGCATGAAAGCCTGTGAGGGAGTCGATTATGTGCTCAATCAGGCAGCGTGGGGCAGTGTGCCCAGAAGCATCGAAATGCCGCTTTTCTACTGTGCCAACAATATTACGGGTACACTCAATATGCTTGAGGCGGCAAGACAGAACAATGTCAAAAAATTTGTTTATGCATCTTCATCTTCTGTTTACGGTGACGAGCCAAATCTCCCCAAAAAAGAAGGTAGGGAAGGCAACCTTCTCTCTCCATATGCTCTTACAAAAAGATGTGACGAAGAGTGGGCAAAGCAGTATTCAAAGCATTACGGTCTGGATACATACGGTATGCGTTACTTCAATGTTTTCGGCAGACGTCAGGATCCCGACGGTGCCTATGCCGCAGTTATTCCGAAGTTTATCAAAATGCTGATAAACGGCGAAACTCCTACAATTAACGGTGACGGCAAGCAAAGCCGTGACTTCACATATGTCGAAAATGTTATTGAAGCAAATCTCAAGGCCTGCCTTGCTCCGCATGAAGCTGCAGGTGAAGCATTCAATATTGCCTACGGAGGCAGAGAATATCTTATTGATATTTACAACGGACTGACCAAGGCTCTGAATGTAGATATCAAACCGAACTTCGGACCTGACAGAGCAGGTGATATCAAGCACAGCAATGCAGATATTTCAAAAGCTCGCAATCTGCTTGGCTATGCTCCCGAATGGAGCTTTGAAAAAGGAATAGAAGCTGCAATTGCGTGGTATAAGGAAAATTTATGAGTAATGGTACGATAATCTATTACGGCGGTTTTACACTGCCGGATAAAAGTGCATCGGCAAACAGAGTTGTATCAAACGGTAAGATTTTTGATTCACTCGGTTACAGAACGGCTTTTATCGGTGTGTCGGAAGAGAATTTTATAGGATTAAAACCTGTCATCGGATATGAAGATATGTTTGAAATTGCTCATCCTCAATCAAACGGGCAGTGGCTTAAGCGTATGTTGAGTGTTGAGCATATAGAGAGTATTGCTGATAAATACGGTGATGTGCAGAAGGTTATTCTTTATAACGTGCCGATGGTTACTCTGATTAAAGCGAAAAAGGTTTTTTCAAAGAAAAATATTGAAGTTTGTTATGATTGCACAGAATGGACAAAGGACACCGACGGTTCATTACCGAAAAGACTTTTCAAAGCGTTTGACGAGATTCTCATAAGCAATTTTGCTCATAAGGTTGCCGACGGTATGATTGCCATAAGCTCAATGATGGAGAAAAAATATAAAAACAGCAAGAAACTGCTTGTTCTTCCTCCTCTTATAGATATCAACGATGAAATCTGGCACCAACAGCCTGGAAATCATGAAGGTATCTTTGAATTTTGTTTCGCCGGTATTCCCGACGGAAAAAAGGAAAGCCTTGATAAAGTCGTCGAAGCATTCTGCGGTATAAAAAGAAGCGATATCTGTTTACGTATTATCGGTATAACGGAAAATGATTTCAGTAGTATTTATCCCGATTGTAAGATTGAGGAAAATGTCCGTGAAAAAATAATATTTATGGGCAGACTTACGCACAGTGAAACAATAAAATATATTCTCGGCTGTGACTGTTACATATTTATCCGTCGCTCAGACAGGCGCAATAACGCAGGTTTCCCTACAAAGTTTGCGGAGAGCTATACCTGCGGTGTACCGATTATCACAACCAACGTCAGCGATGTTGGCGAATATATAAAAGACAGCGGAAAAGGCTGTCTGCTGAAAGATATGTCACATGAAAGCATTACTGAAGCTATGCTGTTTCAGATTGAAAACAAGAATTATTCAGTTAAACTTGATAAAGCATTTCACTATGAATCATTCATTCAGCCGACCAAAGACTGGCTGAATTAACACAGAAAGGAGGAAGAAAATGCTCAGGAACGGATTTTCATACGGTCTTATTCAAAAATTTGCCGTATTATACCTTATCATCTGGACGATTTCTCCTCCTTTACAGGTTGACCTTGTATACAGACTTATTGCCCTGGGTTGTGCGGCAATCTGGGCGGCAATCTGGCTTATCAGAGAAAACCCCGTTACCCTGGGTAAAGAGCAGATAGGTGCGTTAGTATTTCTTGTTGCGGTTGTCGCGATTGTTTACGTTGAAAAGTATGATTTTGAAAGTATCATAAAACAAATTGCTCTCATAATGCTTGTTGTCTGTTTTTTGATGACGTATTTTTATGACGACAAGTGGGATGAGCTTGCAGGTATTGTACCTATCGTTCTTATTCTACTTACGGTATGGAATTACAAAACTTTTAATATCCTTGTTGAAGATCATACCGTTGCAAGGCTTCTCGTGCGTGACGATGAAACAACCTATGAATATCTGAGACAAGGTATAGGCGGTTACAGCCTTATATATCCTCAGGCGTGTATATCCCCTTTGATATTGGCGTGGGTTTTTAAATCATTCAAGCACAACAAACTTTGTTTTGCCATAGGCGTGGCGTGGATATATACATACGTAAGACTCATTGAGCTTGCAGGTTATTCAATCGCTCTTTTCGCAAGTACCATAGGTCTGCTGCTTATGATTTTTTACAGAGGCAAAAACATAATCGTCGCTTTTATTATTACTATTCTTGCTTTTGTCGGAATAATGGCAGCAATAATGTATGTCGCACCTTTCAGGGAGTGGATACTTGAAACATTCGATGGCACGGCTGTTGCCAACAAAGTAAATGACCTTGTTTACGGGACGGAGACAGGTGTAACGGGTGACTCTATCCAGCTTCGTATCAACGCTTACTCAAACAGCATAATGGATATGATAAAGTATCCGTTAATCGGCTCACTCTGGCGCGAAAACGGTGGCGGTCATTCCGCTTTGCTTGATATAACTTCCAAATACGGTATCCTCGGCGGATATGCTTTTTCAATGATGTTCTATCACGTGCCGCTTCATTATAAGCACCGCTGCAACGATAAATTTATTATACGTACAGCCAATGCTACGCTTGTAACTTTGCTTTTTGTTTCCTTGCTTGACTCATACACATATTCTTTCACGTGTATGGTAATGATTGTTTCTTCTCTGATATTTGAAGATATTATAAAATGGACCGGAGCTGAAAAACATGAAGGTTTTATGGACAGCTAATTTAATACCTGCAAATGTATCTGCAAAATTAAATCTCCAATCGGAAGTGCTTGGTGGCTGGGTTGAATCGATGGCTAAGCAACTGTGCAATTTTGATAATCTTGAACTTGCTATAGCCTGTAAATGTGAAGAAAACCAAGCATTTTTTGAAATCATTGACGGAGTAAATTATTATAGTTTAAATTACTCTTCAACAATTAATTTCGATGTATTGGTTTCGCGCTGTTCCAAAATAATAGCTGATTTTTCTCCTGAAATAATTCACATTGAAGGAACTGAATTTCTTCATTCAAAAGCTATGCTTCAAGCAGCAAAATCACAAAATATACCTGCTGTAGTTTCTATGCAAGGCATATTGAATGGTTACTATAATTATCAGTGCGGCAATTTGCAAATTGATGATATGATGTTTTCCAAATCTTTAACAAACATCTTTTCTGCCTGGATTATGCATCTTCGCAAAACCAGGTGGTACAAGCCACGTATGAAGCCTGAAAAAGAGATAATCGAAAATGCGGATTATATTCTCGGCAGAACAACCTGGGACAGAGCACATTCCTATGCAATAAATCCCACGGCTAAGTACTATCCCTGCAGCCGTATTCTGCGCACTCCTTTTTATGAAGAAAATTGGAACATCGAAAAAATGCAGCGTCACTCAATTTATGTCGGCAACGGCTACAATGCACTCAAGGGTGCACACTTTGTCGTTATGGCACTCCCCTATCTTATAAGAGAGTACCCTGATGTAAAGGTTTATATTGCGGGTTACAAACCATTTCAGGAAAACGACAAGCGCTCAATTCTCAAGAAAGGTTATGCCGCATACCTCAAAAAGCTTATACACGACCTCGGCGTACAGGATTACATAGAGTTCACAGGTCCGCTCAAAGCACCGCAGGTAGCTCAAAAGCTTTCAAAGGTCAACGCATACGTGCTGTGCTCAACTATTGAAAACAGCCCCAATACTCTCGGTGAAGCGATGATGGTGGGCACTCCCTGCGTTGCAGCTTATGTCGGCGGTGTTTCGGATATGGCAGAAGACGGTAAAGAAGCTCTGTTTTACCGAAATGATGACCCGAAGCTTCTTGCCTGGAATCTGAAAAAAGTTTTTGACAGCGATGAGCTTGCTCTTTCTCTTTCAGAAGCGGGCAAAATCAGAGCGCGCATAACACACGATCCCGAACGAAACGCACAGATGCTTATTGATGCTTATACAGATATTTTAGAGGAGAAATGAAATGAACTATGCCCCGATAATCATATTTGTATATAACCGTGCAGACCATTTTATTCAAACATACAGTGCTCTTGCTTCTTGCAAAGAGGCAAAGGAGTCGGAGCTTTTCATTTTTTCCGACGGACCAAAAAATGAAGCGGGTAAAGAAAAGGTCAATGAAGTTCGTGCCGCTGTTGCGGCAATAAAGAATAACGGTGATTTCAAAACCGTAACAGTTACCGAAAGCCCGGTTAACAAAGGTCTGGCAGCATCGGTTATTGCAGGTGTCACCCAAATCATAAACAAATACGGCAAGGTAATTGTTGTTGAGGATGACTGCAAGGTTTCTCCTTTTTTCCTCAGCTTTATGAACAACGCTCTTGAGTTTTATAAAGACAATCACAAAATCGGTTCAATTGCCGGATATACTCCCATGATTAACCTGCCATCAGACTACAGCAACGACGTGTTTGCCGCATACCGCTCCTGCAGTTGTACATGGGCATGCTGGTCAGACCGTTGGAAAGGTGTTGACTGGGAGCTTAAATATATAAAAGATTTTTATAAATCGCCAAAACTTATCCGCCGTCTGAACTCAAACGGCAGCGACAGATTTATGCGCCTTTACCGTCAGACAAAGGGTAACGGCAGCTCATGGTCGGTCAGATTCGGCGCACATCTTGTGAAAAATAATCTGCTTACCGTATATCCCCGATATTCATATATCACAAACATCGGCTGTGATGAATCGGGTGTACACAGCACATCGGACGATGCGGAAAAGATGCGTGTGGATTTATCAAAGTCAATTGAAAATCCTGTTTTATCCGATATTGAAATAGACAGCAGAATTCAGAAGATTCTCAAAAGGCACTATTCATACGGATTTATATCGGAAATCAAAAAGTTTATTGCAACTGCATTGATAGTCGTAAAAGAAAGATTAAAGGGTTGATTTAATGAAAACTCAGGCTCTTATCAGCGTAATAATTCCCGTTTATAACGTTGAAGAATATCTTTGCGAATGTATCGACAGCGTAATCAACCAGACGTACAAAAACCTTGAAATAATTCTTGTTGACGACGGCTCTACAGATTCATCAGGAAAAATCTGCGATGAATACGCAGAAAAAGACAGCAGAATTTCTGTTGTTCATAAGGAAAACAGCGGCCCCTCCAAGACAAGAAACATCGGCATTGAACACGCCAAAGGCGAATACATCTACTTTCTCGACAGCGATGATTATATTGAACTCAATGCGCTGGAATTACTTGTAAATACGGCAGAATCAAATAGTGCAGATCTCGTGTTTTTTGATGCGCACTCTTTTTCTGATGACGGTGCAGAAATAAAACAGGGTTATACTGTTAAAGGTACTTTTGAAGCCAAAAGCGGTTATGAGATTTTAACGGAACTACATAAAAACAAAGATTATCACTGCTCTGTTGTTCTTTTGCTTATAAGCAAACGCCTTTTAACAAGTAATAATATAAGGTTTTTAGAATCGGCGTATTGCTCTGAAGATATGCTTTTTACATACAAAGTTTTTTGTTCTTCATTACAGACTGCTCAATGCCGCCACACTTTATATCACAGAAGATACCGCTCGGGCTCAATAGTCACCTCAAAAAAATCGGAAAGACATTTTCGCAGCTGCCGCGATGTTTATGAAGAAGTCAGAGATTTTTCTGAAAACATCGGAAAAACCGGAGACTATATGGCAACAGAGTATACTGTTCGCTGTGCGTTCAATGCGTTAGATACATATAAAAGAATTTCAAAAAAAGATCAGGCTCTTTGCAAAACTGAATATCAGTTACTGAAAAAAGACATACTTTCGCATTCAGCCTTCGGAAATACAGCACTCAGAATGCGCTGCTACGGAAAAGCATTCTGGTTTGCATACAAAGTATTCGAAAAATCAGTCGGCAGACTGATGAAAGGGAAAAAATGAGTAAGAAAAAACAGCTTATGTTCATAATGCCCGTTATGAAGGGCGGCGGTGCGGAAAAGGTTGCCGCGCTGCTCCTTAATGAATTTAATAAAAACGGTTATGAGTGTGAGCTTGTTCTTACTAATTCCGACAGGGATGAGATTGTTGACCGTGGGCTCAATCCTGAAGTAAGCCTTACCGTACTTCGTGAAAAATTCACTGAAAACGGAATTTTCAAGAAAATTTTCATCACCCTTTTCAAGCTTTTTACATCTATCATATGTAAAGTTCCCGAAGCTCTGGGTCAAAAAGTTCCTGCCGTTTTCGCACGGCTCTCATTCAAAGCACAGTATTATGATGAGTTGAATGCTCTTAAAAAGCATTTCAGAGCAAAACCCGATGCGGTAATTCTTTCGTTCCTTCAGCCTTCAATTCCGCTCACACTGCTTGCAGCAGAATGTTTGCCTAACAGAGTGGTAGTTTCCGAAAGAGCTGACCCATATCGCCTGCTGAAAAAGCGTTACGGATATAACTTTATCAGAAAATACTATCAGCGTGCGAATGCTGTTGTTTTTCAGACTAATGATGCAAAGGCAGCATACCCTGAAAATATTTCAAAAAAAGGCACCGTTATTTTCAACCCCATAAACAATAGTCTTCCCGAACCTTATCACGGTGAAAGAGATAAATATGTCACAACATTCTGCAGAATATCAAGGCAGAAAAATCTTCCCGTACTTGTTGAGGCTTTTGCAGATTTTCACAAAAATTTCAGTGATTACAGACTTAAGATTATCGGCGAGCCTCAGAATGATGATGACAGAGAATCACTCAACGAAACAAAAGCTCTTGCCGACAAGCTCGGTGTTACCGGATATATTGACTTTATGCCGTTCAGTTCACAGGTACATAATCTGATTATAAACGATGCGATGTACGTCAATTCGTCAGATTATGAGGGTATGTCCAATGCAATGCTTGAAGCAATGGCAATCGGTATGCCTGTTGTGTGCACAGACTGTCCTATAGGCGGCGCAAACGCAGTTATTCAACATAACCAAAACGGTATTCTGACTCAAGTCGGAAATGCCGAAGAAATGTGTGCGGCAATGAAAAAAATTGCAAGCGATAAAGCCTTTGCAGATTCGCTTTCACATAACGCCGCACAAATAAAACTTGACCTTTCACTTGAAAACACAGCAAAAAAATGGATGGAGCTGTTATAAATGAAGAAAAAACTTTTAATAGTAGCTCACCATATGACAATAGGCGGAGTACAGAAGTCACTTATATCAGCGTTAAAGGCTCTGGATTATGACAAGTACGATGTCACATTGTATCTGCGCAAAAACCGTACCGATCTTCTTCCTTTTGTTGATAAAAGAGTTAACGTAATATTAAACACTGATCCTAACCGATATTACAGAAAGCTTTATGCAATTATACTGCAAATCAAATCACTTATTTTAAAAGCTTTCGGCAAAAATGATAAAGCGCGTGAACTCAATGACATTCTTGAAGAAAAAATCCGAAACGACGCTATGGAGTATGAGCGTAAGACATATTTTGCCAACGCCCATTACGATATTGCTGTAGCTTATGTGCAGGGCTATGTTGCGCTGTTTGTCGACAAATGCATAAAGGCAGATAAAAAAATCCTTTTTTACCATACAAGCACAAATGACACACCGGAAATACATAACGCCGTAATTGGGAATTATTACACAGTTGTCGCTTTGCATGAGCAGCAGAAAGCATTACTTGAAGAATGGTATCCGTCGTCTAAGGGCAAAATAAAAATTGTAGAAAACTATACAGACAAAGATCTGATAACCGAGCAAAGCAAAGCTTTTTCGATTCCCGCAACAGATAAAACAGTTATCTGCTCATGCGGCAGATTGTCACCCGTCAAAGGCTTTGATATGGCTGTCGAAACGGCAAAGATTCTTAAAGATAACGGTAAGGATTTTATCTGGTGCTTTGTCGGTGACGGTCCTGAAAGAAAAAATATCGAGCAAAAAATTACAGAGTGCGGACTTGAAAGCAATATTGTTATCACCGGAATGCAGACAAATCCGTATCCGTATATGGCAGGCTGCGATATCTACGTGCAGCCATCACATGAAGAGGCAATGCCCGTCACAATACTTGAAGCTCACAGACTCAATAAGCCCGTTGTTACAACTGCAACAGTCGGCGGATGCAAGCTTGTTGAAACCGATACAAACGGCATAGTCTGCGATATAAAACCTGAAGCAATCGCAGAGAGTGTAACCACTCTTATCAATGATACAGAAAAATACAACCGCATGTTAAACAATCTCAAAGCGACAGATTATTCTCACGAATTTGAAAAATACAAGGCACAATGGGAAGCCTTATTGGAGGGGTGAAAAGCAAATGAAATTCAGCATACTTGTTCCCGTATATAATGTTGAAAAATATCTTGAGCAGTGTGTTGAATCATTGCTTAACCAGACCCACAAGGGCGATTACGAAATAATTCTCGTTGATGACGGCTCAACGGATTCTTCGGGTGCGATTTGCGATAAATATGCGAAAAATTATCCCGACAGAGTTAAAGCTGTACACAAGGAAAATGGCGGCCATACGTCGGCCCGTCTTGCGGCGATCAATAACGCAAGCGGCGAATACTGCCTTTTCTGCGATTCGGACGATTTTGTTGAATCCTATCTTCTCGAAGCCGTTGCAAATTTTCTCAACCAAAATCACGGCACCGATATGGTTATATATTCTTTCAGCTATTATGAGGACAGTATAAAAATCCCCAGAAATATGTCTGTTTTTGAAAATGGAGAGATTTTTGAAGGCGACAAAAAGAAAAAGCTGTATGAACTTCTTATCACTACGCCGTATATTAATTCGCTCTGGACAAAAGCAGTACGGACTGAAATAATAAAAAATAGCAATATAAATTATGACGCTCTCAAGGATAAAGATATCGCCGAGGATGCATATATTGTTTCTCACTTTGTTACGGACTGCAAAAAAATCGTATATACCGATAAGCCTTTATATAATTACAGAACAAACAGAAAAAGCATTTCCCGTTCATATAACCCGCAGAAAATCGGAAGAAAAAATTCTCTTTTTCTGTACCGTAACTTTATTGATCTGCTTCCAAAATGGGAGATGAACAATGAAGAAACTGTAAACAAAATATATAGTGCTTGCTTTAACTATACGGTTTATCTTTTCAGAAAGCATTATGAATACGCTGGCAGTTTCAAAAAACGAAAAGCTGTGCTGGAGTACAATTGGGATTCCATGCTTTTTGATGAAGTAGCAGCAAACCCATACAAATACGGAAGTGAAATCCACAACTATATTTATAAATTGATTTCCGATAAGCAGTATTTCAGATTAAATATCTGGTTTTTAAAAAACAGAATCTATCAGTATTTTAAAAAGATCAAGAAAAAAATCAGAGGAGTGTGAAATCTCGATGGAACTGCAGAAAGACCTTGTTTCAGTTATAATGAGCAATTATAATACTGATGAGGAGTATTTAAGAGCATCTATTGAAAGTGTGCTCAATCAAACTTATGAAAATTTTGAATTTATAATAATTGATGATTGCTCTACAAATAATTCGGTTGAAATTATAGAATCTTACAGGGACAGCAGAATAAGATTGATAAAAAACAAAGAAAATCTTGGATTAACAAAATCGCTTAATGTTGCATTAAAGGTGGCACGTGGAGAGTATATTGCACGTATGGATGCAGATGATGTTTGTCTTCCTCAAAGATTTGAAAAGCAAGTTCTTTTTTTGAGCCAGAATCCGGAGTATATAGTTTGTGGTACAGCGGCTGAATTTGTTGGTGTATGGCAAAAATACAATTCGCAAAAAGTGATTTTTAGAAAGATCCCCGAAAAGGAAGAGTACAGAATCAGGCTTTTATTTGAAAATAACCCCAATATAGTGCATATATCTGCAATGTTTAATGCAACTATAATGCGCAGTTTTAATATTGAATATAATGAGAATTATAAATACGCACAAGATTATAGAATGTGGGTAAGCTGTTGTGAGGTTGCAGAATGTGCAAATTTAGAAGATGTGCTAATGCAAATTACTGTAAGAGAAGGGACAATTTCAACTTCTAAAAGAGAAGAACAAGAAGAATGTGTTATTAGGATAATTCAAGAACAGCTGGATAAATTGCATATATGTTTAGATGAAGAAACAGTTCGCATACATCGTGGGCTTTTGAAACAACGTAAGGAATACACATTGAATATTAAAAAGTGGATAAAAAAGCTTATTTCACAAAATAGAATTTATAATGTGTACAATCAAAAAATATTAGAAAAGCTTTTATGGGAAAAATGGGCTGAAATTTCATATTTCGGCCTTGCGTCACAGAAAAATCCCATTGAAATGTTGAAGATATTTATTAACATTCCGATTATGTATATTCCCGTTTTATTCAGAATAAAAAAGCACAGAAAAAACAAATGAAATTGGAGGCTTATGTATGGCGGACCGTATTGCGGTCAGTATTGTTGTTCCGATATATAATGCTGCACCGTACCTGAGAAAATGTCTTGACAGCATTGTTAACCAGACGCTTCGCAATGTTGAAATTATTTTCATAGACGACGGCTCAACAGACGGCTCTTCTGAAATCTGCAAAGAATACGCAAGCAAGGACAGCAGAATCATTTACTACAAAAAAGAAAATGAGGGCCTTGCTGCCGCCCGTCAGGACGGAATTGAAAGAGCAAGCGGTGAATATGTAGGCTTTGTTGATTCGGATGACTGGCTCGAACTCAATATGTACGAAAGAATGTACGAGGTAGCTATAAAAGAAAACGCCGACGTTGTATTCTGCAACTGTTACTTTAATGATTCTGAAACAGATAAAATTCATCTTCAACCCGGTGTGTATGACAGAAAAAGAATAGAAACAGAAATACTGCCGCGAACTCTTGCAGGCATTAGCGACAAAGGCACCAACTCTGTTATACGTTGGAGTAATTGTCTTCGAATTTACAGATTGGATTTAATAAAATCAAACGGTATTGCTTTTGGCAGAGGCTTTCGCCGCAGCCAGGATCTGCAGTTGACTTTTGAAACAACTCTATGTGCTAACAAATATGTATCAATAAATGATGAACCATTGTATCACAACCGCACTCAGGGTAATGCGGATTCACTCTCCAGAGGATATACCAAAAATTATTGGAAACTTATACGTCCGCTAATTGATAAACTCTATGAGGATGTTGCAGGCTATACGAAGCAGGATTTGTCATACTATATGCACCTGTGTACGTTCTTCTTTGCTGTAAACGGTGTACAAAATGAGTATGAAAAAAGTACGTTTTCATTTTTCAAAAAGCTGAAAAATCTTGATGAAATTGTCAAAGACAAAACAGTGCAGAATGCTTTGAAGTATGTTGAATATAATAAACTTCACCATTATTACAAAATGATTTATTCAGGACTCAAGGGCGGCAGCAGTTGGTCGATAGTTTTCAGCTACCTCAAGCACAATTTGTATTATAATGTGTATAAATCTATGGCACGAAAAATTATAAACGGAAAAGTAACGAAAGCTTTTTTTACAGATAATTGAATCGGTGATTTTAATGTACAAATTAAAAAAGTGGATCAAAAAAAGAAAAATTATATTAAATGAAAAGAAAACAGAAAAAAATGTTTTAAAATTTAAGAAAAACATTGCTTCATGTGGTTCAAATTTGCAATTGTTCGGTTGTCCTGAAGTATCATTTCCGGACAAATTAAATATAGGAAATGATTGTAAAATCAACTCCGATGTATACATAAACGCGCGAAGCAACGTTACAATAGGAAATGATGTTACTCTTTCTCATGGAGCAAAAATTATTTCAACAGGTTATGAATTGGATTACTGGATGAGGGTCGGTGAAAGAAAACATATTGACGATTCTCCGATATATATTGGCAATCATTGCTGGGTCGGTGCAGGCGCAATAATTCTTCCCGGAGTTAACATTTCCGGAGAATATGTGGTTATCGGTGCAGGTGCTGTTGTCACCAAAGATATAACCGAAAGCAGAGTTCTTGTCGCCGGTAATCCCGCAAAAATCGTAAAGCGCTATAATAACAAGAATCAGGAGTAATTTATGACAGAACAAAAATGGACAACCGTTGTTAAAGCAAATAACGGTCTTATAGATATGGACTTGAAAGGTCTGAAAAATTGCAAGGACCTTATATTCCTATTTGTGCGCAGGACCTTTGTTGCAAAATATAAGCAGACTGTTCTCGGCCCTGCGTGGGCGGTTATTCAGCCGTTTTTCACAACGGTTGTTTACTCTGTTTTCTTCGGTAATATCGCAGGTCTTGGCGCATCCGGTGTGCCTAACTTTATATTCTACCTTTCGGGTACTATAGTCTGGACACTCTTTGCAAACTGTTTAACTGAAACTTCACATACCTTTACGGGTAACTCTGCAATTCTCGGCAAGGTTTATTTCCCGCGTCTTGTTATGCCGATTTCAACGGCAATATCCCAATTTATCGGTTTCTTCATTCAGTTTGCATTTATGCTGTGCTTTATGGTTTATTACCTTGTTACCGATGCAGGTCTTAAGCCCAACATACTTATTCTTATGTTCCCTGTCGTACTCATTCAGCTTGCTGTTCTTGGTATGGGCTTTGGTATGATTATTTCGTCGCTTACAACCAAATACCGTGACCTTACAATGGTTGTAGGCTTTGGTGTAAGTCTCTGGTCATACTGTTCTCCCGTTGCCTACGATATGTTCAGCCGCTCACAGCTTGCCCCCGGTAGTATCTTCTATAACATATATATGCTCAATCCCGTTACACCTGCAATAAACCTTTTCCGTTACGGATTTCTTGGTTGCGGTGAGGTTGACTGGTTGTTTTACGGCATAAGCTGGATAACAACAGTTATTGTTGCGGTAATCGGTGCGCTGATGTTCTCAAAATCCGAAAAAACGTTTATGGATACGGTATGAGGTGCGGTATGGACGAATTAGCAATAAGAGTTGAACACGTTTCAAAGGAATACCGCCTCGGTGCTATCGGCGGTGCAACGCTCAAGGGTGAAATTCAGGCGAAGATGGCAAAACTCCGCCACAAAGAAAACCCAAACCTTAAAATCGGTGAAAAAGAGCACGGTAAAAACGAACGTTTCCTTGCGCTCAACGATTTATCCTTTGACATAAAAAAAGGTGAAACAGTCGGAATAATCGGAAGAAACGGTGCAGGTAAATCAACCATATTAAAGCTCATCTGCCGTGTTACTGCCCCCACAAAGGGCAACATATATCTCAACGGCAGAATCACCTCTATGCTCGAGGTCGGTACGGGCTTCCACCCTGAGCTGACAGGCAGAGAAAACGTCTACCTCAACGGTGCAATCCTTGGTATGAACAAGGCCGAGATAGACCGTAAATTTGATGAAATCGTTGAGTTTTCCGAAGTCGGTCAGTTTATTGATACCCCCGTTAAAAGATATTCAAGCGGTATGAAGGTAAAGCTTGCCTTCGCAGTTGCATCTCACCTTGACAGCGAGATTATGATTATGGATGAGGTTCTTGCTGTCGGTGACGTTGCCTTCCAGAATAAATGCATCGACAGAATGAAAAAGGTTGCTGAAGAAGAAGGCAGAACGATTCTTTACGTCAGCCATAATATGGCGACTGTCAAGAGCCTTTGCAACCGCTGTATCGTGCTTTCTCACGGTCAGGTCGCGTTTGAAGGCGAAACAGAAGAGGCAATCGCCGTATATATGCAGGATGAAAACCTTGACAACACAACGTTTTTCGATACATCAAGTGTAAAAAGACATCCTAAATGCAGTCAGAAACATCTGCTTCAGAATCTGCATATGTTTGAATCTGAATCCTGTATTTTGGAATACGGCGATAAATTTCCGTTCCGCATAACCTGGAAAAGCGAAAATGCCGACAAGTTGCTGATGAAAATGGTTATAAACGGCATTGATGCCACACCGGTAGGAGTTATTTTCGGAGGAGAGCTTAAGGCAGAAAAAGGCATAAATTCGGCTGAATTCAATTTTAATACATCTTATCTGGTGCCCGGAAAATATACGGTTGACGTCATCCTCTATGATGAAGACAAAGCCGGAAATATGATGTTCCATGACCGTACAACCGCACTGAGATTTACCGTTGAACACGGCGAAAAATCACTGAAACTCAAACACTGGTTCAAAAACTGGGGTAATGCGGTATTGCCCTGCATAGAACAAATTATCGGAGATGATAAAAATGTATAATTTCAAAGGTGAAACTTTACTTATAACAGGCGGTACGGGCTCATTCGGTAACGCTGTACTCAACCGCTTCCTCAAAACAGATATAAAGGAGATCCGAGTTTTCTCACGTGATGAGAAAAAGCAGGATGATATGCGCCACGAATTTCAGGCGAAGATGCCCGAAGTTGCAGACAAAATCAAATTCTACATAGGTGATGTACGTAATATTGATTCTCTTCGTGATGCTATGGTCGGTGTTGATTACGTTTTCCACGCAGCAGCACTCAAGCAGGTTCCGTCCTGTGAGTTCTTCCCTATGGAAGCTGTCAAAACCAACGTTATCGGTACGGATAACGTGCTTACTGCCGCTGTTGCCGCAGGAGTAAAATCCGTAATATGTCTGTCTACAGATAAGGCTGCATACCCGATAAACGCAATGGGTATCACAAAGGCTCTTGAAGAAAGAGTTGCAACCGCAAAGGCAAGAAACGTTGACCCGAATAAAACCAAAATCTGCTGCACAAGATACGGCAATGTGCTTTGCAGCCGCGGCTCTGTTGTGCCGCTCTGGATTGATCAGATTAAAAACGGTCAGCCTATCACAATCACAAACCCCGATATGACAAGATTCATTATGTCACTTGAAGAGGCTGTTGACCTTGTTCTTTTTGCATTCAAGGAGTGCGAAAGCGGAGATATTTTTGTCCGCAAGGCACCTGCCTGTACTATTCAGACCCAGGCTGAAGCTGTCTGCGAACTCTTTGGCGGCAGAAAGGAAGATATCAAAATTATAGGAATCCGTCACGGCGAAAAAATGTTTGAAACCCTTCTCACTAACGAAGAATGCGCCAAGGCAGAGGATATGGGTGATTTCTTCCGTGTTCATGCCGATAACAGGAGTCTTAACTATGATAAGTATTTCTCTGACGGCGATACAGAGCGTGCCAAGCTCACTGAATTCAACAGTAGCAACACAAAGCTTCTGAACGTTGAACAGGTCAAAGAAAAACTACTCGAACTCGATTACATCAGGGAAAGACTTGAAGAATTCAATTCATAAGGTGAGTTTATGAAATACGATATTAATTTTAAGAATAACGATAGGCTTAAGCTTCTCATAATCGTCGGAACAAGACCCGAGATTATCCGTCTTTCAGAGGTTATCAAAAAGTGTCGCAAATATTTTGATTGCATTCTTGCCCACACGGGACAGAACTATGACTACACCCTCAATGGCATTTTCTTTGAAGACCTGAATCTTGATGTGCCCGATGTTTACCTTAACTGTGTCGGCGAAAATCTCGGACAGACAGTCGGCAATATTATCGCTTCATCTTACGAGCTTATGGAAGAAATCAAGCCCGATGCTCTGCTCATACTCGGTGACACAAACAGCTGTCTTTCAGCTATAAGCGCAAAGAGATTACACATACCTGTTTTCCATATGGAAGCAGGCAACCGCTGCAAGGATGAGTGTCTGCCCGAAGAAACCAACAGAAGAATTGTCGATATTATCTCTGACGTTAACATCGCGTACTCAGAGCACGCAAGAAGATATCTTGCGGAATGCGGTCTGCCCAAAGAAAGAACTTATGTTTCGGGTTCACCAATGGCAGAGGTGCTCAACGCTAACCTTGATAAAATTCTCAGCAGTAATATTCTTGAAAAGCTCTCGCTTGAAGAAAAAAAATATATTCTTCTTTCCGCTCACAGAGAAGAGAATATAGACACCGAAAAGAATTTTCGCTCGCTGTTCGGTGCATTGAACTCTCTTGCGGAAAAATACGATATGCCTATTCTCTATTCGTGCCATCCGCGCTCAAGGAAAAGACTCGAAGCCTCAGGAATTGAGCTTGATAAGCGAATCATTATGCACGAGCCTCTCGGATTTTCGGATTATAACCGCTTACAGCTTGGCGCATTTGCCGTTGTTTCCGACAGCGGCACATTGCCTGAGGAAAGCAGCTTCTATCTCAGCATAGGCAGACCTTTCCCTGCTGTATGTATACGCACCTCAACCGAGCGCCCCGAAGCATTGGACAAGGGCTGCTTTGTGCTTGCAGGCATTGATGAAAACGGTCTGCTTCAGGCGGTTGAAACGGCGGTCGGTCTTACCGGTAACGAAGAGTTTGCCACACCCGTTCCGGACTATACAGACAAAAACGTTTCCGATAAAATCGTAAGACTCATACAGAGCTACACAGGAATAGTAAACAAAATGGTTTGGAGAAAGTTTTAATGAATATTCTTATCACCGGTGCAAAGGGATTTGCAGGCAAAAACCTTACCGAAAACCTCCGCAACATAAAAGACAGCAAAAACAGAACACGTCCCGGTATTCTGATTGATGAAATATTTGAATACGATATTGACTCAACACCTGATGAGCTTCACGAATACTGCTCGAAGGCAGACTTCGTCTTTCACCTTGCAGGCATAAACAGACCCAAGGATACAAGAGAGTTTTCAGGCAATTACGGCATATTGAGCACTGTGCTCGATGAGCTTAAAGCATCATCAAACAAAGCTCCCATTATGCTTTCATCTTCCGTGCAGGCTACACTTGAAGGCAGATTTTCAGGCTCCGAATACGGCAAAAGCAAGCTTGAAGCTGAAAATTTGCTTTTTGGTTACGGAGAAGAAAACGGATCAAAGGTGCTTGTTTACCGCCTGCCAAACCTTTTCGGAAAGTGGTGCAGACCGAATTACAACTCTGCCGTTGCAACATTCTGTAATAACATTGCCAACGATCTTCCCATCACCGTAAACGACCCTGCCGTTGAGCTTGAGCTTCTTTATATTGACGATTTTGTTGACGAGATGCTCAATGCTCTTGAAGGCAAAGAAACGAGAAACGGCAAATTCTGCGCATTCTCTGTTACACACAAAGTAACTCTTGGTGAAATTGTTGAGATGCTTGAAAACTTCAAGGCTCAGAGCACTACACTTGTTATGCCTGAAATACCGTTTAATTCCTTTGCTAAAAAGCTCTATTCGACCTATCTTTCCTATCTTCCGCAGGAAAAGGTAAGCATTCCGCTGAAAATGAACAGCGATGCCAGAGGCAGCTTTACCGAGATTTTAAAAACAGCCTCCTGCGGTCAGTTTTCCGTTAACGTAAGTAATCCCGGTATAACAAAGGGACAGCACTGGCACAATACGAAATGGGAATTTTTCATTGTTGTTTCGGGTGAGGCTCTTATTCAGCAAAGAAAAATCGGCACGGATGAGGTGCTTGAATTCCGCGTCACGGGTGATAAGCCTGAGGCTGTTCATATGCTTCCGGGCTTCACTCACAATATTATCAACCTTTCCGAAACGGAAAAGCTTGTTACATTAATGTGGGCAAACGAACAGTTTGACCCCGAAAAACCCGATACTTTTTTTGAAGTTGTGTGATAATAAATGGGTATTAAAAATGCCGTACTGAAAGAGCGCGAAAAAATTCTGCTCAATATGCTTGCCAATAGTCTTTTCAATGCAGGGCGCGAGGCTAATCTGAACGAAGATAACCTCAACGCGGTCTGGTTGGAAGCATATACTCAGGCGGTTACCCTTACCGCTTTTCAGGGTTTTGGCGGTGAGCTTCCCGTATTTATCAGGAACTCACTCAATCAGACCCTTGCGGACAATACAAAAATTGACTTTGAGCACGTACGTATCTGCGGTATGATGAAGAATGCAGGTGTCAGGTGTACAATTCTCAAAGGATATGCATCCGCCCTCTACTATCCTGATCCGCTTATGCGTTCAATGGGCGACGTTGATTTTCTTGTCGATACCGACGATTTTGAAAAAGCTGCCGAAGTTCTCAAAAAAAACAACTATAAATCAACAGACAAAAACCACGATGTGCACGATGTGTATTTCAGCGATATAAGCCGCTGCGAAATGCATTTTCAGCCTTCGGGTATTCCGGACGGCAAAGCAGGCGTAAAGGTAAGAAAATATCTCTCGGATCTTTCAGAGAAATCTGTAAACGTAAAAACAGAGCTCGGTGAAATAACCGTGCCTTCCGATTATCATCACGGACTTATAATTCTGCTTCATATGTGTCATCACCTGACAGGTGACGGACTCGGACTCAGACACCTTTGCGACTGGGCAGTATTTCTGAACAAGATGAGCGAAGCGGAGTTTCTTGAAATGTTTGAAGAAACGTTCAGAAATATCGGTCTTTGGAATTTTGCCGAAGTAATGACGTTTATTTCGTGCGAATATTTAGGTTTGCCGGAAATGAACTTTGCAAAAAGCGCTGACAAACAGCTTGCCGAATATATTCTGACCGATATTATCATCGGCGGAAATTTCGGACAGAAAACTGCCGACAGAAGCCACGAAAGTTTGCTTGTCTCAAGCAAAAATGAAAAGCAAGTTTCGATGTTTAAGCAGTTTTTTATCTCTGCCAATACTATTGTTTATAAGAACTGGAAGGTTGCAAGAAAATTTAAATTTATTCTTCCGCTTGGCTGGATATTTTTCGGCGCACGGTATGTATTCCGTTCTCTTCTGGGCAAACGTCCGAAAATTCGCCCGAAAAAGGTAGCCAAAAATGCATCGGAAAGAATGGATATTTATTCAGAGCTTAAGTTGTTTAAAAATTTTAACAGTTAATGTTTAGTAAAAATAATCAAAAGGAAGTCCTATAGTATGAAAAAAAGTTTTAAGATTTATCTTCGAAAAATTAAGACCAGTTATCCGTGAAATCGCTGGATGGGATGAATTAAAAGAAGAAACAGCAACGATATACTATATATTAGACAATTATATAGATATAAGAGAGTTTCCTAAAGCAACCGGCTTACTCAGACAATGTCAGTTAGGTGACGCTGAACTCTTAAGAATTGTTTGCGAAATTCTAACGAAAAATAATATTCAGTACTGGCTTAGTTACGGCACATTATTGGGTGCCTTTAGGCATAAAGGATTTATTCCTTGGGATGATGATCTTGATATTTGCATGACCCGAGACAACTATAATAAGGCTTGGGAAATTTTACCTGAAGAACTTAAAAAATACAACATATATATTAATGAACCGAATCCTCAGCGAATTGCAATTTCTATTTGGAAAGCAGGACTTATCCTTGATATTTTTCCTGTTGACAATGTTGACGTACGCACAGTAAAAGATCTGAATGACTTGAAAGATAGATTAATTGCATATAGAAGCTATTATAAAAAGCATAGAAATGATACTCCCAAATCGTTGAAATCAGCAAAAGAAAAGATAATAGGTCCCGAAAGTTCAGATAATCCCATATGGTATCATAATGTAGAATGTGGCACATCAGGCCTTGCATACGACAACTCAATGATTTTTCCTCTGAAAGTCATTGAGTTTGAAGGCTATAAATTCTACGCTCCAAATGATTGTCACAGATATCTTACAAAAATGTACGGAAATTATATGAACTTTCCGCGTAACGGTGTACTTCATCATCATGGTAGTGGAGGACAAAATATTACTGAAAATTCAAAAAAACATAATGTTGATATGGATAAATTTATTGACGAGCTAAAGCAATATAAAATATAAATTACGCCTAATAGATTTAAACATTGATATCAAAAATAATTTTATAAGTTTAGTTAATACCATATCAGAATGTTTTAATGTATTAAAATTTGTATTTAAGATACTTGCTGCATTCTCTTCTGGGCAAACGTCCGAAAATCCGCCCGAAAAAGGTAGCCATAAATGCATCGGAAAGAATGGATATTTATTCGGAGCTTAATCTTTTCAAAGAAGATAATCAAAAACAATAAAAATATATCAAAAAATTCAAGGCTTGCAGAGCGAATGCCCTGCAAGCCTTTTTAATTTACAAGTCCGTTTTCTTCAAGCTGAAGAAGAAAATCTTTCAGGTCTTTTTCAGCTTCTTCTTTGGAAATATCATAATTTTTAATCATTGCTTCAAGCAGCTCGTCAAAAGTTTTCTCGCTTTGGAGCTCTAACCAGAGAAAATAGCTGACGGGATTGAAAATAACGATGTTTTTTCCGCAGGCGGAATCAACAGGCACGGCAATATACTCGCCTGCAATTTCACGTGCAATATAACCTGGTTTTATGCTGTATTTTTTATTTCTCATAAGTTGCCTCTCCGATTTCACATATAAAACTCTTTGTACCATTCTGCAAACTTGCGAAGTCCGTCACGCAGGGAGGTCGAGGGCTTGAAGCCGAAATCTCTTTCGAGGGCTGAAGTGTCAGCGTAGGTAACAGGTACGTCGCCTGCCTGCATAGGGACAAGCTGCTTATGCGATTCGAAGTCGTAATCGGCAGGTAAAACCTCAGCACGTATAAGCTCTTGCTGAAGGATATCGACAAAGTCGAGCAGATTCTCAGGGCTGTTGTTGCCTATATTGTAAACTCTGTAAGGCGGGATCGGAAGTCCGTCCTCCCCGTTTGCTTTTTCGGGTGCACACTGCATAACGCGCTTGACACCTTCGACAATGTCGTCGACAAAGGTAAAATCTCTTTTGCAGTTTCCAAAATTAAAAATCTGTATATTATCTCCTGCGCGGAGCTTGTTTGTGAAGCCGAAATATGCCATATCGGGTCTGCCGGCAGGACCGTAAACGGTAAAGAAACGAAGCCCAGTGGACGGTATGTTGTAGAGCTTTGAGTAGGAATGAGCCATCAGCTCATTGCTCTTCTTGGTCGCTGCGTAAAGGCTTACGGGGTTATCCACTTTATCGTCGGTGCTGTAGGGGACTTTTTTGTTTGAGCCGTAAACACTTGAGGATGAAGCATAAACAAGGTGCTCAACCGGATGGTTGCGGCAGGCTTCAAGAATGTTGTAAAAGCCGATGATGTTGCTCTCGATATAAACGTCGGGGTTTGTGATTGAGTATCGCACCCCTGCCTGAGCAGCAAGGTTTACAACAACGTCAAAACTGTATTTTTCAAAGTTTTCGTTAATAAGTGCTCTGTCAGCAATATTACCTTTTATAAAAATCCACTTGCTGCCTGTTTTTTCTGCAGCGAGCTTTTCAATTTCACGCAGTCTGTATTCTTTTATTGAAACGTCGTAGTAATCGTTCATATTATCGATGCCGATAACTGTTATGTTTTCAACAGTTTTCATAAGCTCAATAACAAGGTTTGAGCCGATGAAACCTGCAGCACCTGTAACGAGTACGGTTTTTCCGCTTAAATTAACATTCTGAGCTAGCATAAATTCACCTTATCCGTAAATTATTTTATTTACTCTTTCTTTGGCATCGTTTATATCAAAAAATATTACAGACATACCGTTATAATACCTGAATGTGTATGTGCCGTCGAAGGGCACGTGGTGTGATTCTATATCAAAGTTACTTTGTAGTGTATTCGATGCAATGTTGCCGACAACAGACGTCAGTTCCGCAAGGGGGATATTTGTTTTTACAAGGCGGAATGCGAAATCGGTCAGATTGTATATTTCCGTAATGCTTTTTTCGGTCAGTATCTTTTCGGCAAGGGCTTCGATGACTTTTCTTTGCCTTGCTGTACGGTTGAAATCGTTGTCAATTTTACGGATTCGCATATATATGAGTGTTCTGTCACCGTTGAATCTGTTAGGACCGATGTTGTATTTTACTTTGCCTCCACTGTAGTTGGTCATATAGTCAACCTCAGCCTGAGTAAGATCAATTGTAACACCGCCTGCTTTGTCAACAAAATCTGTAACACCGTTAAAATCAATTACAACAAAGCGCTTAATGTCGAGGTCAAACAGTTGGTTTACCGTGTTTACGGCAAGACCTGCGCCGTCAATCGAATATGCTGAATTGATTTTGTTCCAGCCGACACCTTCTATGGGCACAAGTGAATCACGCAGAACGGAAATCATTTTTACTGTGCCTGTCCTTTTGTTATGTGACAGAATAATCATAGCGTCACTTCTGCCTCTTTGCTTGGTGATATCTCTGGAATCAGTGCCGAGCACAAGGATGTTTTCGATGTTGGGGTCTTTCTTTTCTGTTTTGTAAATCGGTGTTTTCCCGAAAACACTCAATGCGTTTTTGTTTCTGCCGAAGGAGGCGTTGCGGTCAAGACCGTCAGCAAGTGTGTATGGTGCTTTTGTCTGCAGCTCATCGTCAGTTTCAAGTTCCTTGAGTGTTACGTTTGCCCATTCTTCAGGTTGCGGATCTGTTGCAGGAACAGTGTATTCATTGTCTCTTTCGATAATATCTGTTTTTGTATAAGCATTTTTGTGGTAACTGATAATAAGCGGCAAAGCAAAGGCCGATATAATAAGAATCACCAGTGCAAGAGCAATCGGCAGAAAACACTTTACTATTCTTTTTTTCTTCGGTCCCTTTTCCATAAAAGCACCCGTCAGCAATGTAAGCTTTTTATTTTTAATATATTATACAGCGTATATGCGGATATATCAACATTTATTTTGTTTATATTAAAACTTATACATTATTAAAATCCGTTTACACATCATAATATTGCAAACGCAAAAAGTATTTGCAAAGCAGAGCAATTGAAATGACCACGGAAACGGTACAGTATAATCAGTAATATCTTTATATAGTAAAAACAATATATTCGTGATGTTTTTTAAAAAATGTAATTTTGCGAAAAAACGCCTGTACAAAAAAATTTGTACGTATTGCTTTGTGATACGGATTCTGATCTCTTGACATTGAAGGTGTTATGCCGTATGATTTGGTTAAGTAAATGCAAATGGAATTCTGAAAAAGCAGATAATGAAGAAGGTTTTTTATTATGAAAAAGGTGTTATCTCTTGTCCTTATAGCGGCAATGGCGGTTGCTTTTTCCGCTTGCGCAAATCAGAAGGGAAACGATGCGGTTTCTGAACTCGGTCTGAATTCAGAACCCAAAGCGGCAACTCAGCACACTGTTGAGATTAATTCTGCCGTCTGTTCCGGTCTTGATTTTGATGACAAAACTGAATACGAGTTTGCAACAAAGGGGCTTATTGATGCACCCGAAGAGCTTGAAATCAAGGGCGCTGACGGAAGAGTTGTCTGGAGCCAGAAGGCGTATAGCTTTGTTGACAACTATGAAAAATGTCCCGATACCGTCAACCCCAGCCTTTGGGAAAACACGAAGAATAACCATGCCTACGGACTCTTTGAGGTTTGCGAATCCGTCTATCAGGTAAGAGGCTATGATATGGCAAACCTGACGCTTATAAAGGGCGATACGGGTTGGATTGTTTTTGACCCGCTGATGAGTGTTGAGTGTACTCAGGCGGCAATGCAGCTTGTTGAAAAGAATCTCGGTAAGCTGCCTGTAAAAGCTGTGGTTATTTCTCACCCTCACGTTGACCATTACGGCGGCATAAAAGGTGTTATAACCGAAGAACAGGTTGCTGATGGTGCTCTCTCTCTTGATGAACAGCTTGCAAGCGGCTTGATTCCGATTATCGTGCCTGAGCATTTCACCGAGCACTCAGTGAGCGAAAACATTTATGCCGGCAAGGCAATGAGCAGAAGAGCATCTTATCAGTACGGTGTTTTTCTTGATCAATCAGAAACCGGCAGAATGGCAATGGGCATAGGAATGGGTCAGTCAGTCGGTACGGTCGGCTTTATTAAACCGACGTATGAAATAAAAAACACAAGAGAAGTTTTAGAAATTGACGGAGTCAGAATGGAGTTCCAGCTGACACCCGGCACGGAAGCTCCTGCAGAAATGAACACTTGGTTCCCTGAGCTGAAAGCTCTTTGGGTGGCAGAAAACTGCACTGCTACGCTTCACAATCTTTACACGCTCAGAGGTGCACAGATTCGTGACGGCAATGCGTGGGCGAAATATATAACCGAAGCAATTTCTCTTTACGGTGATGAAGTGCAGGTTGCGTTTCAGTCGCACAACTGGCCGCATTGGGGCAATGAGTTTATTAACGATTATCTTGCAGACACCGCTGCTGTTTATAAGTTCATCAACGATCAGACCCTTACATATCTGAATCAGGGCTTCACATCCGATGAAATTTCAAATATGATTGAATTGCCCGATGAGCTGGCAAAGAATTGGTATACCCGTCAGTATTACGGTACGGTTGCTCACAATTCAAAAGCTGTTTATCAGAAATATATGGGCTGGTACGATGCAAATCCCGTCAACCTTGATCCTCTTGAGCCTTCGGAAAGCGCAAAGAAATGGGTCGAATACCTCGGAGATACAGACGAGGTTCTCCGCAAAGCCAAGGCTGATTTCGACAAGGGTGAGTATCAGTGGGTCGCCGAGGTTACGAATGTTCTTGTTTTTGCTGACCCCGAAAACACAGCGGCAAGGCTGCTTTGTGCGGATGCTCTTGAGCAGCTTGGCTATCAGTCAGAGTCGGGTACCTGGAGAAACGCTTATCTTTCCGCTGCGATGGAGCTGCGAAACGGAAATGCCGCACAAAAAGGCTTAGGTGCATTGTCTGACGGCAGTGTCCTCAGAAATATGACTGCGGAAATGATTTTTGATTATATTTCCATTATGCTGGATAAGGAAGCAATTTCTCAGGAGAACTTCAAAATAAACGTTGTTATTGCGGATACAAAGGAAGAAATAATGCTTCACTTCAATAACGGTGCTCTTCTGCAATACGCAAACACGAAAGCGGACGATGCAGACCTGACCGTAACTTGTCCGCAGAAAGCTCTTGCACTTTTCATACAGAAGGATATGGATAAAATAAGTGCATCTATGACTCTTGAGGGCGACGTTTCAAAGCTTGAGCTGATTCTCAGCAATCTCAATCAGTTCGATCCGAAAGGTATTGTCGGATTTAATATCATTGAACCGTAATTTGAGGATTTTTTCTTGAAAGAATTTATATAAAAAGACTGCAATAAAACACCCCCGAAGCCTTGCACAGGACCGTAAAAAACGTACAATGAAAAAAACACCCTCCTATGGTAGAATTAAGATAACTATCATAGGAGGAATTTTTATGCCCGGAAAATACAGACACATCAAGCAATATGAAAAAGAAATAAAAGAATTAAGGG
>JAGALQ010000034.1 GCA_017625095.1 Clostridia bacterium
GTGTCGGTTTTCACCGACACCACGCTTCATTTATACTGTTAACTTTTACTCAACCAACCCATATTTTACTTTGATACGGTCCATTTTTTCAAGCATTGGTTCGGCAGCAAGCATAATGAATATTACTGTTCCGAAAGCATGAATCAGGTCCATAGGGAGTCCTGAAATGTAATATGCCATCAAGGCTTTAACTGTTATTGTCTGTGACGAATACATAAGCATTGATGCAGGGTTCATTATTCCGCCGTAAATTACAACAGCTGCAAATGCACCGAAAACGGCAAGGGAAACCCGTGTTCTGCGAAGCCATCCTTTTTTGAAAAGAATTCCTGCAAGAAAACCTATAATACCCATTGCAAACATCTGCCATGGAGTCCACGGTCCTTGAGAAAACAGCATATTTGAAAGAAGCATTGTAACGGCTCCTACAAGGAATCCCGCTTCTCCGCCGAAAGCTACACCTGCGATTATTGTAAGTGCAAGAACAGGCTTGAATTGCGGTAACATAAAAAAGAGACTTCTGCCTGCTATTCCGATTGCACAAAGCACGGCGATTGTCACAAGCTCTCTTGCCTTAGGCTTTCTGCCCTCAAACACGAGAATAAACGGCAACATACACTCTAAAAGCACAAACAGTGCGACAATGTTATACTGTCGGTTGTCGAGATAGAAAATTCCTGCAAATATGGTCAGCGGAATAAAGAGCAATATAGCAACAGATGCCACAATTGTCCGCTTGCTTAAGTTCCGTTTTTCTTTCGGCGTCTGCACTATAAGCGGCGGTTCGCTCCGTCTTCCGATTGCAATCATAAACACGGTAAGAGCAACAAACAAAATACCGTAAAGCCATAATTGATTTTTACCCGCTTCACTTATGCCCGAAGAATTTATAAGTGCTGATAAATCGGTAATTCCCGTTGCATAGAAAAACACAGCCAATGAAACAAGCCCTGATGCTGCAGCAAGAATTTTACGCCATAGTTTAAGTGGTTCAGGCTTGAAATTTACACTTCTCGGGGCAGGCTCAGGCAAAGGTGTTATTTCATCCGGACTTTCTTTTTTCTTGATTTCTCCGCCACAGCAGGCAATGATTTCATCAACCGTTACCGCATCGGGAATGAGGTGCCTTGCCATACGGTTTGCAGATGTTGTGTAGAAGCTGTTGCCTGAGAAAAACTCACGGGGAGTGCCCTCTGCAACAATATTACCGTCAAAAAACATACCGCATCTGTGTGCATATTCTGCACAGAAGGTCACATCATGGCTGACCATAAGCACGGTTACGCCCTGATTTGTCAGCTTACCGATAATATCCGCAAATGTTACTTTTAATTCTGCATCAAAGCCTTTTGTCGGTTCATCGAGAAGAAGTATATCGGGTGCGGTAAGAAGAACCTTTGCAAGTGCTGTTCTTTGTTGTTCACCGCCTGAAATATCATAAGGGTGTCGGTCAAGAAAACCGGTCAGCGAGCAAAGACCAACTACACGGGCAACCTGCTCATCCTTTTCTTTCTTTGTGATTTTTACATTACTGAGAGCTTCATATAAATCTTCACGCACAGTTCTTTTCACAAAAAGCGCCTGCGGATTCTGCGGTAACATTCCAACCTTACCGTTTGCTTTTACATTACCTCGGTAAGCCTTGCGAAGTCCCGAAATCACTTTTAGCGTTGTTGTTTTACCTGCACCGTTACCGCCGAGAATTGCATAAAATTCACCCTTGTGCAGAGTGAGAGAAAAGCCTTTTACAACATCA
>JAGALQ010000035.1 GCA_017625095.1 Clostridia bacterium
AACAGCCAAAACGGAAGCGAACTGAAGGCAAATTTCAGCATTGCAAAGATATTCCCTTGGTTTATTCTCGGATTTCTTGCAATGTCTATTGCAGCAAGCGTGTTCCCAATTCCTGCCGCTGTTGTTTCCGGCACAAAGAGTGCAAGTAAATTCCTTATGGTATGTGCATTGGCGGCCATCGGTTTGAACACATCCTTCTCAAGAATGAAGAAAGCCGGTATCCGTCCGATGATCCACGGTTTTATCATCTCGGCGTTGGTCGTTGTCGTTGCGTTGTTGGTAGAAATGGCAATGGGAATCGTATAAAGAGAAATAACACTATTGTAAGGTGGAAAAAATCCGGTTTTGTGGTATAATAAATAAACAAGATGAATTTTTACGGCTGATTATTACTCTACCGTCGGTTTACTTCTCCTCACTAAACCAACGGTGGGTGTGTTTATTGAAAGACAGTTGTTACACTGTATATGAAAGGAGGCACCTATGGACCAGATAAAAATCGGAAGATTTATTGCTGAATGCCGAAAAAAGGCAAACTTAACACAAATGCAGTTGGCAGAAAAACTTGGCATTACCGATAAAGCAATATCAAAGTGGGAACGTGGAGTGTCAATGCCGGATTCCTCTATTATGCTTGAACTCTCGGATATTCTCGGAATCAGTGTAAATGAATTATTAAGTGGGGAGAAAATCAGTATGGAAAATAACAATCAGAAAAATGAACAGCTTTTGCTTGAAATGGCAAAGGAATTGGAGAAGAAAAACAAAACAATCTGGGTTGCTATGTGGACGATTATGACAGTGAGTATTATCGGATTGATCGGAGGCCTTGCGCTTATAGCGTTATTTGTGCCCGAGGGTCCTTGGATGCTTGTTGCAATACTTGCGCTTTGCGCAGTGTTCCTGATACCGTGCTTCTATGCATTGAAGCTTGAGGTCAGTGTTGGCGCTTACAAGTGCAAAAATTGCGGTCACGAAATTGTGCCGACCTATATGCAGGCACTTAATGCATTGCATATGGGAACTACCCGTTATTTAAAGTGCCCAGAATGTAACAAGCGCACGTGGTGCAAAAAAGTATTGAAGAAGTGAGTTTTCACGCCGATATCTTGATCGGTGCAACTTGCAGTAAACAAAGCACTTACCGTCAGGCAGGTGCTTTGTTTTTTTATCCTGACCTGAAGAATACCTCATTGCAGATATGGCGTGATTCTGCTATAATAACAAAAACGAAAAATCAATTCGGGAGAATGCTATGAGGAATAAGAAAAAGGGAATGGTTGCGCTTGCCGTTGCAGCAGTGCTTACGGCGATTGCAGTGTGGACTGTGTGGGGTAACACAGCGCTTGAATTAAACAGCCTTACCTTTTCGAGTGAGCGGCTGCCCAAGGGCTTTGACGGATACCGTATTGCTCATATTTCGGATTTGCATAACACTCAGTTCGGTGAAGACAACGCAAAGCTGCTCGATATGATTCGGGAATCAAACCCTGATATTATTGCGATTACGGGTGATCTGATTGACTCCCGCAATACCGACATAGATATTGCCCTGCGGTTTGTTGAAAAAGCTGTGGAAATTGCTCCCTGCTATTATGTAACGGGGAATCACGAAGCACGAATTCCCGATTATGATAGGCTCAGAGAAGGTATGTCGGCACTTGGTGCGGTTGTTTTAGAAGATGAAGCTGCTGATGTTGAGCTTAACGGTGAAACGATAACTTTATTCGGTGTTGATGATCCGAGCTTTAAGACTGATTATCTGTCGGGTGACAGTGAAACCGTGATGAAATGCAAGCTTGAGAGAATATCGGGCGAAGAGAATAAGTTTACCGTTCTGCTCTCTCACAGACCTGAGCTGTTTGAAGCTTATGCAGACAGCGGTGTGGATCTGGTTCTCAGCGGTCACGCTCACGGCGGTCAGTTCAGGCTGCCGCTTCTGGGCGGTTTGATTGCACCGAATCAGGGCCTGTTCCCCGAATATGATTCAGGCTTGTATGTTCGCTCAAACACTAATATGGTTGTGAGCAGAGGAATCGGCAACAGCATTGTTCCCTTGCGCTTTAACAACAGACCCGAAGTGGTTCTGATAGAGCTGAAAAACGCAAAGAATTAAAGAAATAAAAAATCCTTGCAAATCAACTGCAAGGATTTTTTTATCTGTTCAGTGTGGGTTCACCGTTGTCGTAGAGGGATTCGTTGATAAGTGCAACGGTTTTGCCGTTTATAATGCCGCTTATGATGATACAGTCGCGTTTGTTTTTCGGGTAGAGCTGTGCAAACTGCGCCACCTTCAGGATTGACTGGGTTTCCTCAAGATTAAGCTCCATTGCCGTGCAGATGCATATGAGTGAATCGCGTGACGGTTTGCGAACTCCTGAAAAAATCTGATATCCCATAACTTCACTCAGCTCGGATTTCCTGATAACGGCAGACTTGACTAAGCCCTTCTTTTGAAGTATATTTGAAAGGTAAGTCGGCAGCTCGGAGCTTATCATATATTCGCTGTTTGCTTTGAGATAATCGCTTATGTTATGGGCTTTTATAAGCTCGTCCATAAGCTCGTCTGTGCTTTTCATTCTCACATCTCCCGGAAGTGATAGTTTTGTCTGAATTTGAAAATATTATTGCAGAGCAGTTCAGCTTTGTCAAGGCTCTGCGTAATGGCGAAAATAAATCGGTTGTAGTGCTGCGCCACAAAACCCTCGGCACACAGATTGTGGTCAGGGAGTTTTCAGGCGACGGTTCGGTTTACGGTCTGCTAAAAAATGTTTCTCATCCCAACCTGCCTGTTATTTACAGCGTGGAGCAGAACGAAGGCAGATGTAAGGTGATGGAAGAATATATTGACGGCATCACGGTTGCCGATGTGCTCGGCAGCGGACTGTATACCCCGCAGGGTGCAGCTGAGGTTGTAAAGGCGATTTGCGCCGCGCTCGATATGCTTCATTCGCTTGATATAATTCACCGTGATATCAAACCTGAGAATGTTATGGTTGACAGCTCAGGTACGGTAAAGCTGATCGATTTTGATGCGGCAAGAGTTTTCAAGAGCTATCAGTCAAAGGATACTTCGTTTATCGGCACGGCAGGCTTTGCCGCACCCGAACAGTACGGAATAAACCAGACTGACCCTCGGTCGGATATTTTTGCGCTGGGTATACTGCTTAATGTTATGCTCACAGGTGAGCATCCTTCAAAGCAGCTTTACAGCGGAAGACTCACAAAGGTTATAGAGAAATGTATAAACTTAGACCCGAACAAAAGGTTTGCAAGCGCAAAAGAACTCAGCCTTAGCCTATAATACTAAATATTATTCTGTTTGTCCTATGCAGTCTGCATAGGACAAAACGACCGCCGACGGTGTAAAATTACCGTTGGCGGTCGTTGTTTTTTGGTTACATTTCATCGATTTTTTCTGCCATGGCAGAAACCATTGTCACAAAGCGGCGTACCTTTTCGGGGTCTTTTGTCCTGAGCGCCGCGGTCAGGTGGCTGAGCCTGTCTGCACCGTCAAAGCTGTCCAGCAGAAGGCTGTCGAGGCTTACCCCAAGTGCTGATGATATTGCGCAAAGCGCCTCAACCGACGGCGTTCTTGTGCCGCGCTCGATGTGTCCTATGTGGGCGGCAGAAAGCGAACAGATTTCGCTGAGCTGTTCCTGTGTCAGGTGTCTGTTTTCGCGTGCCGTGCGTATGCGTGCTCCCAGAGCACCGTAATCAACCTCAAAGCTCATTTTGTCACCGCCTTCTAAATAATCAACACACCAATTATACAATATTATTGCACCGGTAAGAATAAACTAAAAGCATTATATATTGACTATAAGCATTATATATGCTATTGTTTGAATGTAAAATATTGACAGAAAGGTCTTGTTTTTATGTATCAGAATTTCAAGAAATCCAGTTGCATTTTATTGGCACTTGCTATGCTGATTTCATTGTTCAGCTTTTGTGTCAGCGCGGCAGATTACACATCTGCTGACGGTTCATGGACTTACAGCTACAAATCCGGCACGGTAACCCTTAAGTCTTACCTTGGCGGCTCAAGCTATGTTGTAATTCCGCAGAAGGTTGACGGCTATGATGTTGTTGCGCTTGAAAATACCTTTGCAAACAATGTCAAAGTTAAAGAGGTTGTTGTGTCCGAAGGTGTTGAAACCGTTTCAAAGGCATTTACGGGTTCAGCCGTAGAGAAAGTTACGCTGCCGGAATCACTGAAAAGAATTGAGGCATATTCTTTTTATCAGGCAACAAAGCTCGAAGAGGTAATTATGAAGGAGGGAGTTACCTTTATCGGTAACGGTGCTTTCTATCTGTGCACATCCCTTGAGTATATTGATCTTCCGGAAACTGTCGAATATATAGGCACAGACGGATTCCGTCAGAGCGGAATCAGAAAAATAACAATTCCGGGAAAAGTAGAAACAGTAATATACAACACATTCGATTGCTGCTACAGCCTTGAAACCGTAATACTCGGTGACGGTGTAAAAACTGTCGAGGAATGTGCTTTTTCGGAGTGTGAAAAGCTTACTAAAGTAATTATTCCTGCAAGTGTCACCCGTATTGTCTGGACAGGATACGAATACGGTCCGTTTGAAAGAGTTAAAAACCTCACAATTTACGGCTGCAAAAACACAGCGGCGGAAACATTTGCCGATGAGTTCGGTTATAAGTTTGCTGAAATCGTTCCGGCAGAGTCCGTAACTGTTACACCTGCAAGCTACACGGTTCAGGTTGGTGAATCAAAGCAGCTCACGGCAACGGTTATGCCCGAAAACGCAAGCGAAAAAACAGTTGTATGGTCAAGCTCCGACAGCAAGATTGCTACGGTTGATTCCGACGGCACAGTCAAAGGTATTAAAAACGGCACGGCAACAATCACCGCAAAAACAGTTGACGGCGGTTTCTCCGATACCTGCACAGTAACCGTACATACACACGACTACAAAACCGATAAAATAAAAGATCCGACCTGTACGGAAGATGGCGAAAAGAAATTTTCCTGCTCCTGCGGCAGCTCTTATACAGAAGTCATTCCGAAAAACGGTCACTCTTCCGATAATACCTGGGTTTATGAATCAGGCAGTCTGTTCTCAACTCACTGTTCGGTCTGCGGTGATTCCACAGGCTCAAAGCAGGTAAGCATCAGCACAAATTATCCCTCGTGTATTGAGATGAACCTCGGACAGAGCGGTGTAAAGCTCTCCTGCTCGGTGACGGATAACGTTACGGATGATCTTGTTTTTACCTCATCCGATACATCTGTTGCGACTGTCAGTGCTGACGGTACAGTCAGAGCGGTTGCAAAGGGCAATGCTGTTATAACCGTTGCAATCCGCAACACCTCAATCAGCATCACACGCACGGTGAAGGTAATCGATGCACCCTGCGAAATTGAAATAGACAGCAACCCCGGTTCATATACGCTTAACTACGGCGAAACAGTTGAGATGTATTCGTGGGCTGATAATGTGCCCGACGGCGCAAGCATCAAATGGGTTACCGAAGGCTCGGGCATCAGTGTTTCGGTTTCGGATGAAGGCAGGGTTTTCAGAGCAACGTCTACATCTACAGGCACGGCAACGGTCAAAGTTATGATCGTTGACGAAAACGGTGATGTAATGACCGACAGCAAAGGCAATGAGCTGTCCGATTCGATAACTATAAGATCAAACGCAAGCTTCTGGCAGAAGATAGTTTCCTTCTTCAAAAATCTTTTTGGCATTAGCAGAACTTTTTATATCGGTGCTTACAGAATAGAAGTGTCAGTTCCCATCCCCCCCGAATTAATGATGTGAAAAAGCGATAAGATTGTTGAAGGGAAAGGGAATCTGTGCTATATTGAAAATGCAGACACAATCCGCCTGCAAATTCACGGTTCAGATTATTGAGTGGAGGTAGAAAATATGGAGAATAAATACTGTCCGAAATGCGGAAAAGAATTGCCTGCCGAAAGTCAGTTTTGTCCGTATTGTATGACAAAATTCGGCGAAGAGAACAAAATCGAACAGGCTCAGCCCAAAGCTAAAAAGCTCAATAAAAAGCTGCTGCTGATTATCGGCATTGTTGTTGCCGCGGTAATAGCGATATCCGTGCCGTTGATTTTAGGCGGCAATCAGGACGGTCCGGACACTACGGTAAACGGTGAGCAGCTTGATGAAGATTCGGGCAAAAAAAATCAGCAGCAGAGCAATAAGCCCAAAAGCGCTGAAAAAGATGACAGCATAGGTCTGATGAATATCAAAATCAACAAAAACGACGGCAACCTCAACGATACACAGAAGCTGCTTGTTCAGTATTTTGATAAGGACTATTTCTATCCGCCTTATAACTCTCTGCAGCGCTATCCGCAGATTTATAAGGATGCACAGATCAGCTTCCTTTGTTATGTCGAAAAAATTATCGAAAGCACAGATACCGACTACACAATTCTTGTAGAATATGAAGCCTTCAAGCCGTATGAGGGAGAAAAAGCGGATACGGGCGACTATGCCGTAATCAAGGGTAAGCACACAGAAGCGCGTATTATGGAGGGTGACTCCATCAGAGTTTTCGGTATCTATAAAGGTGTAAACACATACAGCGTTGACGGCAAGAGCTACACTGTGCCTACGGTCAATACAAGCCGTTATACTTATGTGTATTACTATGACGTGGCACAACCTATGTATTCAATGGAGGAAATCCGCACAATCGCAAGGCATGTTTTTGGCGATGATGTTAAAGTCCGTTATACCAAGAACAGTGACTTTATTGAACCTACTCCGGGTATAGATTATGAAGATTATGAAGGCTCTCTTTACACTGCTGAGCTTGACAATCAGAGCAATGCCAACTTCACAAAGTATATGTTTGAAGCAGATTTCGGCGGCAACATTTATGATTTGAAGAGCGAATATCCGATTGAGCGCGAGATCACATTCTCGGCAGACTTTGAGCACTTTTATCTGCAGATTTTCGATAAAAGCCTGAAAGTTTATACTCTCGAATGCTTTGACAGGAACCTCAAAAAAGTATGGAGCAGAGAGTTTGATCAGACCACAACGGCGGTTCTCGACTATACGGCAGACCATATCTACCTTGTTGCAAACGGATATATGTATATTATCAATGCAGCAACGGGTGAAGATGCGGTTGAGAAAAAATATGTCGGCGCAAAAAGCGGTATCAGAAAATTTGAGGACGGTATTCTTTTAATTGCGGTCAATCGCTCTGATGCTGTTATGAAAACAGACCTTGTCGGCAACGTCAAGTGGACGGCAAATCTTTCTTACGACCTGCCTGATCCGGCCTACGGCGCTGATCCGCCCATTGTTCAGGTCAACGGCGGCAATTACGTTATCCAGTATTATGCTCATGATTATGAACGCGACGACTTCAGCGGTGTGGGAACTTATACAGCGGTTATATCTCCCGACGGTGATGTGATTTCGGATTCACCTTCGTTCTGATTATCCTCGCAAATACGTCACAACAGCAAAGCAAAAGAAAAAGCCTGCAACTTTTTGTTGCAGGCTTTGTGTTTTTTTATATCAGATTGAACAGTGTGAAGAGGAAGGTGAGGTTGATTGCAAAGGCAGGAACACTTACATCCTTTTCGGAAACATCACAGGAGATAATTTCTACAGAGCTCGTTTTCACATCGGAATCATATGTTTCTATCAACTTCAGTTCACCGTCTTTAAAGTAATAGCAGTTATAAAAATCTTCTGCCGTGTTTTTCATTTTTTCAACGTAGTATCCCGATTCGTTGTACGTGTCTTCAAGAATAAGATCCGGGTCTTCAAAAATCGGAAACTGTGTGAAGTCTTCCGTATAATCGCCTATTCCGTCAAAACTGATGTAGAAAATAGGAAGAGAGGGAGAGTAAGCACTGATGCTCCTGCGGCCAATGTCAAGTATGATCTTGCTTTTAACGGTAAGAAAGCCGAACTCAAGCGGAGCTTCTATGGCTATCTTGCTGTCTTTTATGTACATGGTTGAAGTTGAGGCAATCTCTCCGGAGAAAACGGTTGCTTTGAAGGCAAGCTCCATTTTATCAAAATCATTCATGTTGTTGTTACGGAACCACTTTGCCGTCATAGAATCTTTTATGTCTGCAGTTGTGTCGGTGTTTTCTGTTTCCTGTGCAAATGAAAGCATCCGGCAAGCAGAAAAAATGAGAATAACCGTAAGGAGAATAGATGTTATTTTCTTCATACTTCATCATTCCTTTCCGTTGTTTGGTTACATTATATTCCTTTTGTTTGCCTTTGTCAAAAGCTCCCTTTGAAGTGACTGCGGCTTTGTGCCGCATAAACAAATTCGGGCGGCAGGTTGCCGCCCCTACATCAGCCGCATAATATTTTTTCAATCCTCCGTCACGACTTCGCCGCGCCACTTCCTTTATTTATAATGTCATCCTGAACGGCGTAGGGGCGACCATTGGTCGCCCGAAAAAGCAATATGCCCGCTCCCTGAAAGTTCTTCGATTATCGCTCATAGCGATAACGTTTTTTGTAACCGCAACGGATTCATTCGGCAATATGCAAAGAAAATCCTTGTTTTTTTGTAAAAAAAGCAGAATTTTCAAAAAAGTATTTTAAATATAAAAAAATAGTGTTAATATATACTGGTAAAATTATTATCCGAACAGGAGGATAAACAATGAAAAAATTTATTGCAATTCTTCTCTCTGTCGCACTCATCGTGCCGATGGTTCTCGTGCCCACATTTGCAAACACTGCAGATGAGGCTACACCCGTTACCGCAGCCGATTCAATGGAGAGCGCATTTGCAGAAGGTACAAACAGCCTTGTCGTTTTCGTAACAGGTATCGGCCAGAGCTTCTCTTATCTTTTTGATGAGAGCTATGTTCAGGAAGGTGCATTCGAAAAAGGCACACTTCAGGATTATGAAAATTATGCTCCCCTTATCGCAGAGGGCAAGTATTCCGCAAGATGGAATCTCTTCAACAGCTTTGATGAAGTTTTCTCAAACACAGACACAATCTTCACAATCGTTCTCACTGTTGTTGAGCTTCTTCTCTCCGCAACTCTCAGAATCAACCTCATTGAGCAGAGCAAGGTTGACTCTCTTGTAAGAGATCTCTTTGCACTCAACCGTGTCGGTGAAGACGGCAACGGCAACCCCAGAGTTGTTACTCCCAGATACGCAATGCCCGTTTCCGAGTTCCCCGGCGTAACAGATGAAAACGGCGAATTCCGCAGCGAAGCTAAGGACCGTTTCTACGGCTCAATTCCCTGTAAAGATATCGCACGCGCTAAGTTCGGCGAAAACTTTGAAGATTATCTCTATGTTTTTAACTATAACGCATTCTCCTACACCTCAAAGAACGTAGCAGCTATGCACGAGTTTGTTGAAACAATCCTTGCCAACAATAAGGTCGGCGCAAAGGATATCGTTCTTGTTCCCATGAGCATGGGCGCTTCCGTTGTCACAGCATATATGGATGCATATCCCACAGTTGCTGAAAACCACATCAGAAGAGTTGTCAGCATCGTCGGCGCATGGGACGGCAGTGACGTTGTTGCCGATATGCTCGCAGGCGATTTCTGCGACAATTCCGCAGACCTCTTCTACAACGGCCTTATTTCAGATCTTGTCGGTGAGCCCTGGGGCTACGCAATCAACCTTGCGCTCCGTCTCTTCCCCAAGAAGACACTCAGAACATTTGTCGATATGGCTCTTCAGGGCATCGCAACAGAGCTTCTCTGCGCAACACCCTCACTTTGCAACCTTATCCCTGTTGACAGATATGACGGCGTTTCTCACCTTATCAAGTCCAGCGTTGTAAAGGCTGAGGCAGACGCATTCCAGAAGGCAAAGAAAAACCTTAATAATACAATGAAGGCTCTCGAGGCAGAAGGTGTTACATTCTCCTTCATCTCCGGTTACGGTCTTCCCTTCGGTGCAATCACACCCGACTATCAGATGTTCGGCTTCATGAAGAATGCACCGCTTACAAACTCTGATGAAATCATCAACATCGATTCAACAGCTCCCGGCACATCATTTGTCGCTTACAATGAGAAGTTCACAGATACAGCCGGCAGAGAGCTTTCACCCGACGGCTCAATCGATATTTCCACAACAATCCGCAAGGATGCTTCCTGGTTCTTCTACAAGCAGAAGCACGAGCTTGAGTACAACAACGTTGCTATCGCTCTTGCTCTTGAGCTTGCAACAGGCCACGTAAAGACAGTTGCTGACTGTGACAACCTTGAGGAAGACGGCTACTACTTCCCGCAGTTCAACGGTGCAAGAAACGCAAGAAACTACCTGCGTTATAACCTGCCCGATCTTGAAAGATACTGCAAGGAAACAGGCCACACACTCACAGCTGAGCAGCAGGCAGTTCTCGATGCAGCAGACAAGGTTCTTGAGAATCCCATCTGTGACCCCGAGAAGGATGATCCCGCTCTTAACGCAGTTGAAGATATGCTCGTAGATATGGGCATATACGATGCACCCTCAGAGCCGTCACAGAGCGACAAGATCCTCAACGATGTGCTCAAGGGTATCAATGACTTTACTTATAAGGTTATCGGTCCCCGCGGCTTCCTTGATCCCATCTTCGGTATCTTCGGTTAATCAGACATAATAAAACCGCAGGAGTTTCAAAGCTCCTGCGGTTATTTTTGTCTCTTCAGCAAAGACAAAACCCCCGGTTCTACCGGGGGAATAAAAAAGCTTTAGTAAAAACAAAACGTGGCGAGCAAAGGCAAGCCACAAAAACGTAGAGAAAAGATTTAACCTCCAAGTATAATAGAAATGGTTTGGCGACCGCATTACTAAAATGCAAGGAGGTTAAAAACATGTTTAAAAAAGATGGTAACAATGAAATAAAAACTCTATCACACTCGACGTACAGATGTCAGTACCATATAGTATTTGCACCGAAGTACAGAAGAAAAGAGATATACGGAAAACTGAAAAAAGATATCGGAGATATAATAAGGAAATTGTGCGAACAAAAAGGAGTAGAAATAATCGAAGCAGAAGCGTGTAAAGATCATATACACCTTTTAGTATCAATACCACCGTACTTGAGTGTAGCACAATTTATGGGATATCTCAAGGGGAAAAGT
>JAGALQ010000036.1 GCA_017625095.1 Clostridia bacterium
ACCATCGGCTCTCTGATGCAGGATTAATCTGCCGCTCCTCGTCATCGCGTTTGTTTTCTGCAATATTAAATTGTTGTAATTATAGCACCGTGAAAATCTGCCGTCAACCGCAAAACTTCACAAAAAAGCATATACTTTATCGCTTTAAAGTTTTGCACTTTTAACAAAGTAACGCAATGCATTATTTTAAAATTATTTTTTATAAAATAAACTTATTAGTCATCCCGAAATCTGCTGTATCCACATATGTATCAAATTCAATAGTATGAAATTCATCACCATCATATGCAGCCATAATTAAAACACATTTTTCTCATAATTATATCACAGTTCCTGTTTATTATGCAAAGCAGAACTTTTCAATTGCCGTAAATGATATCAGAATACCACTTTGAGGATGCACTTTGTGCGGCGGATTTTTTTCGGGATGACTGCCCTGCCAAACTTGTCAATTCTGCAGACAATTACTGTTGCTTTCATAAAAAAATTAAAAAGCGAAAATATTTGCATATTCACTTCATCCGATAAGTCAAAACTCCTAAAGGGGTTCTTTTTATGACTTCTTGTTCTCGCTACCCGTAAACGGGTCTGTAATATTTGTTTTTGTGCACTCGTGTAGGGCAAGGGCTTGCCCCTGCCGCTGTAAAAACAATATGGCAGTATAAATCTGTGACATTCTCAAAATTCTAAAAACAAACCGCATAAGATCCTTCACTTCGTTCAGGATGACATGGTAGGAAGCGTTCAGGATGACATGGTAGGGAGCGTTCAGGATGACACATCACGGCAGAGGCAAGCCTCTGCCCTACAGTCTGATAAATAAATTTACATCAACTTCACAAACCTCTTTCATCAAAGAGATGTCAGCAGACCGCTTCTGATATATCAAACAGCTTTTTCTTGTCTGCTTTTCCCAGGGCATAGCCGGGGCTGCCTTTGTTGCAAACAAAGCAATCACCCGACCTGAGTTTTGCGGCTCAAGTCGGGTGTGTTTGTGTTAAATCGCTTTTCGGATTTATTCGGGAATGATTCTGTTAATCCTGAAGAGGTTTTTGAAGAAGGATACGAATTTCTGCCAGAAACCTGCTTTGGAAGTCAGGTTCTTGCTGTCGGACATTTCGTTGCCGTCTGCATCAATTACAGCCTCACCGTTTTCATCAACAAGCGTTGCTTTGACGGTTGCATTACCGTTTGCAACAGATATCATATTGCAAGTCAGGCCGTCATCAGCAGGTGCCATATTGAAACCTGCGCCCTCAACTGTCCACTGAATCTTCCAGCCTTCGGGAAGCTCAACGCCGCCGAAATCAGCGTGCATAACAAGAGTTTCACCGTAGTTGATTGTTGAGGTTGACGGATTCTTAATCTTCAACTGCTTAACGATAAGCTCATACTGAGCTGTAAATGTCAGATTCTCCGCAGGTACTGTTGCAGGAATTTCAGGTGACCAGCCGATAAATGTGTAACCTTCCTTGGTCGGATTCTCCGGCTTGACTATTTCATCACCGTAATTCAGCGTATCAACAGTTTCTTTACCGTCTGCATTCCAGGTAACGGTGTAAGTGTTGATTTTCCACTGTGCGGTGAAATCAAGACCCTTCGCAGGCATAGTGCCGGGAATATCTGCGCCCCAACCTATAAATGTGTAGCCTGTTTTTGCAGGGTCAGCAGGCTTCGCTATTTCTTCACCGTATTCGTAGCTTTCGGTAGTTTTTTTGCCGTCAACCGTCCACGTTACGTCATAGGAATTGACATACCAGGTTGCATAGAAAGTAAAATTTTCTGCCGGTACTGTTGCAGGAACTTCAGGAGTCCAATCAGCAAATGTGTAACCTTCTTTTGAAGGATTCTTAGGCTTGACTATTTTATCACCGTAGTTCAGTGTATCAACAGTTTCCTTGCCGTTTGCATTCCATGTAACAGTATATGTGTTGATCTGCCACTGTGCGTTTAATCTGATGTTTTCTGCCGGCATTGTCTGAGGAACGGATGCATCCCAACCGGCAAAGGTGTGGCCAAGCTTGGTCGGTGTTTCAGGCTCGCTTACCGCCTCACCGTACATATAATTCACAGATCTCCCTTTACCGTCAACAACTGTTGTGAAGGTATAGGTTTTTCTGTCGATATAAACCGAAAGAACAAGCGAATTATCCGCCGCAATTTTGCCTGAAAGAACGCTCTTGACTTCATTGAGTTCAAATCCGTTTTCAATTTCGGGGCTGAGCGTTACGGTTTCGTTTGTTGTGCCTGTAAGCACCTTTTCCGAAAGGACATATTCGCCTTTTTCGTTCATTGTGTATGTGTTTACGGTGTACCTTGTATCCTTTGCAGGCACCCATACTGCGGTAAACGCCATACCGTCAGCACTAATCATTTTGCCGACATTTGTGCCGAGATTTTCGCCGTTGTATTCCCAGCCTGCGAATACATAACCTTGCTTTGTCGGTTCAGGCTGAACGGGAATATCCGAATCAAAATCAACATTAACAGATTTTTCAGCGGTTGTTCCGTCTGCCCATTTGCCGCCGTTTGTGTTGAATTTTGCGGTGTAGCTGTTGGCTTTATAAAGAGCTGTAAACTCAAGGTTATCTGCAGGCATTCTGTTGGGCACTGTTTTATCCCAGCCGATGAATGTATAGCCTGTTCTGCCTGTGTTTTCATATTCGGAAATGCTTTCACCTTCGTCGTACTCAACGGTATATGTGCCGTCAGGCATAATCCAGCTGATTTCAAACACGCGTGCAGTAACCGTTACCTTACATTCAGCGGTAATACCGTCGGAAGCACTGATAGCCGTAATGGTAGCTTCGCCGGGTTTATATGGAGTTACAACGCCGTTTTTATCAACAGCGGCAACTGAAGTGTTGCTCGAAGTCCAGATAACATCCTTGATGCTTGCGTTATCGGGTGTTATATAAGCCATAAGCTGAACAGCATCCTGACCGGGATAAAGATTGAGCGAGGTATGTGAAAGGCGCACATCAGTTACGGCAACGCCGGGCGCACCGCTGATAACACGCTGTTCAATACCCGAGCCGAAATCGCCGATAATAAGCATAATCAGGTTATCAGCAGATTTGGGCATAAAGTTAAACGAAACATCCGAGCCGGTTGCAAGTGTGTGATCAATAAACGCAAGGTTAGCAAGGTCATATTCAGCCGCTGTCTGATCAAGAGCAATAAGCGTGTATCTGTTGCCGATTATCGCACCGGTGGTATGAGTCGATACAACATAACTGTTATTAAGAACCGAATTTAATATCGGCATTGCAATAAATGTTGACACTTCGCTATTTACCGATTGAGTTTCAAGCTTTACATAGTTGTAATAAATTGTAGCAGAAGTAAGAGGCTCATTATAGGAATCTATACTTATATTTGCCCATTGTTCTTCTGTTCCGGGGTAGTAAACTTTTGTCAGAGCAGTGCAAACATTGAATGCTCCCCCGCCTATACTAGTTACACCGGCACCAATGTTTACCGAAGCCAAACTATCGCAACCGATAAAAGCTACTTCTCCAATTGTTTTTACATTATTCGGAATTGTTACACTTTTGAGGCTGGTACAGTAAGCAAAAACGCCCTCATTAATAGTTGTTATGCTTTCAGGAATTGATATACTATTAAGACTGTAACAATCCCTAAACGCATAATCACTAATAGTTGTTACGCTATCGGGTATATTCACGCTCGTAAGACTGTTGCAATCATAAAAAGCACAAGTTGCAATGGTTGTTACGTTGTTACCGACTGTTGCTTTTGTGAGGTTTATACAATTATAAAACGCATATTCACCGATGGTTGTTACACTATTACCTACAGTTATGTTTGTAAGATTTTCACAATAGCTGAAAGCATAATCACCAACGGTTATTACACTATCGGGAATTGTATAACTTGTTCTTGTGTTAGCTATAGGATACAGTATCAGCTTTGTTTTATTTCTATCAAAGAGAACGCCATATCTATCACTCGAATAACATGCATTATTTGAACTAACTGAAATATTAGTTAATTTACAACCCCAAAATACATCTACGCCGATATATTCAACATTTTCGGGAATTGTTACAGTTGTGAGTCCGCAATTAAAGAATGCATAATCGTCGATACTTGTTACTCTATCAGGAATTGTTATATTTTTCAGACTTGCGCAATTATAAAAAGTTCTCTCACCGAGGGTTGTTGCATTACTAGGGATTGTTACACTTGTTAAACTTGTGCAATTAGAAAAAGCTCCTTCGCCAATGGTTGTTACATTATTAGGGATTGTTACACTTGTTAAACTTGTGCAATTAGAAAAAGCTCCTTCGCCAATGGTTGTTACATTATTAGGGATTGTTATCCTTGTCAGGTTTGCGCAACCAGAAAATGCATAACAGCCGATGCTTGTTACACTATCAGGGATTGTTACACTTGTAAGGCTATAACAATTATAAAACGTGTAATCTTTAATCTCCGTAATATTGTTTGGTATAACCAACTCAGAATCAAGCGGTTTACCACCAATGTAAAGATATCTCGCCTCATGCATCGGATTAGAATCATAAGTGTTAAAATTTATCGAACACCAACCAACAATATCACCTGTGTAATAAACATTTGTAAGGCTTGAGCAAAACGAGAACACACTTTCGCCAATGCTTGTTACACTGTTTCCTATTGTTATGCTTGTGAGGCTTTTGCAATTATAAAACGCATAAGCCCCTATGCTTGCCACATGGTTAGTTATTGTTACATTTGTTAGGCTTGTACAATTATAAAACGCATATCTATAAATGGTTGTTACACTGTCTGGAATTGTTATATTTGTCAGACTTTCGCAATTATAAAAAGTGCGCTCACCGATTTTTGTTATATTATTAGGAATTGTTACGCTTGTTAAACTTGTGCAATTTTCAAACAAACCAAAGCCGATGCTTGTAACGCTATCAGGAATTGTTATATTTGTCAGGCTTGTGCAGCCATAAAACGCATCATCCCATATGCTTGTCACATGGTTAGGTATTGTTACATTTGTTAGGCTTGTGCAATTTCCAAACGCATATCTACCAATGGTTGTAACGCTGTCTGGGATTGTTATGCTTGTGAGGTTTGTGCAACCACAGAACGCATAATTACCAATAGATGTTACTTCATCTTCTATTACTACTGTTTTAATATCGTTGCGATAATCATACCAAGGTGCAGAGGAATATGAACTCCACGAAGTCATTTCACCTGTACCTTTAATTGTAAGCACGCCGGAAAGCGGCTCAAAAACCCAGAGCAGGTTTGTTCCGCATGTGCCGCTGCATTCGCCGGCATCAAAAACACCCACAACAAAAGTACAGGTGTTTTCGCCGTAGGTTACATTAATCGTCTGCTCGCCTGCGACGTTGAGCGTTTCAGGGCTGCAAGTATATCCGCTTGTTATTGTTTTAACATCGCCGTTGTTATAAGTTTCTGTCAGGACAAGCCCCGCTGTATCAATTGAATCTCCGGTAAAGTAAATAACCTTTGCAGGCATTGTTTCAACAGCAATGCTGATGGGCGCAACCTGAATAACCGTTACATCAAAAGTACAAGTATGTTCGCCATAGGTTATGGTAACCGTTCGTGTGCCTGCAACATCAAGTTTTTCAGGCGTATTAGTATATCCGCTTGTAACTGTAACCGTATCGCCGTTGTTATAAATTTCGGTCAGCACAAGTCCTGTTACGTCAAGTGTATCACCTGTATAATAAGTAACCTTATCCGGCATTTTTGAAACTATGATTTCCGTTGCGACAACGGGAGTTACAACAACATCAAACGTGCAGCTGTGCTCACCGTAGGTTACGGTAACGGTCTGTGTTCCTGCTGTTTCAAGAACAGTCGGTGTGCAGGTATAACAGCTTGTTACAGTGACTGTTTTGCCGTTATTATAGCTTTCGGTCAATACAAGTCCGCTTGTATCAAGTGTATCGCCGACAAAATAAGAAAGCTTTGAAGGCAACACCGAAACAGCAATACCTGTAGCAACAACAGGAGTTACATCAACAGTATATGTGCAGGTGTTATTGCCGTATTTAACGGTAATTGTCTGCGTGCCGGCTGTTTCAAGAACGGTCGGCGTGCAGGTATAGCCGCTTGTGATTGTTTTTACATCGCCGTTGTTATATTTTTCTGTAAGGACAAGTCCGCTTGTATCAAGCGTATCGCCGACAAAATATGAAAGCTTTTCAGGTTTGGTTGTAACGGAAATATTTGTAGCCTTAGTCTGAGTTACGGAAACATTAAATTTAGTTGTTAAACCGTTGTATCTTACGGTAACAGCCTGAGTGCCTGCAGCATTAAGAGTAGTGGGAGTGCAGGTATAGCCGGAAGTTATGGTTTCCGTTTTACCGCTGTTGTATTTAGCAGTAAGAACAAGACCCGTTGTGTCAAGCGTATCACCTGTATAATAGCTTGTTTTTGTCGGGAGTGTTTTAACGCTTATACCGGTCATTTTAATCGGGATAAGTTTTATCGGCACGGTTATTGCCTGCTTTTTCACATCTACAGTAGTATTACATGCCAGATATCCACTCAGAACAGCATTAATGCTGAAGGTTGTATCAGGTTCATAATAGGCATAACAGCAACCGTTTTCATCCGTTTTCAAATCGCCTATTGCAACGCCCCTGAGATTATTGCCCGAATCATCCTTGACAACAAACGTTACCTTATACAGATAGTTAGGACAGGTCGTTTTGAAGCCCGAAGATAAATTGGAGAAATAGAAATCAAAGAGCTTAAATTTCATATCAAGAACTGTAACCGTAAAAACATTGACTTTCAGCTTTTTATAGCCTACATCCATGAATATCTTGACATTAAGGAATATATAAATTTCTCCGGGGCAACAAAAAGTACATTCGTGCCAGGTATCGGCGCCGTCCTTGTTATCTACTTTTTTTATTTTACCCTCTAAGCCTAAACCTACTCCGACAATTACACCGGCCTTTACTACTTTCAGCGCAGAAACCGCTGCGCTTACCTCAAGTCCGACACTTACTTCAAAGCCAACTCCCTTTGAAGAAGGTGTCCAGCTTTCCTCTTCATTGTTTATGGTTCTTCTGCCGTTAACATCATCATATGTAAAGCCAGTAGTAATGTTTTTTTTGCCTTCGATACCAACACTGCCTTCTAAAGAAAAGACAAATTCCAAACCGATATCAACGGTTATTCCGGCATAAACAGGTATGCTGACTTCCGGCAAAGGCAATGATAATGCGGCATTCATTCCGGATTTAATATCCAGAGTGTAGCCGTAGCCGTACTGCGCCTCGACCTTAAAATCTATTTTATCTTTTTTGAAGAGCCTTACTTTATAATAAAGTTTAATTGCTACTCCCGCTTCAAATTCAAAGCCACCGCTTATTTTAATTGATTCGGAAGAATTCTGATACTTTACAACAAAGCCAAGTTTTGCCTTCTTTTCGGCTTCAACATCAATAGCATTCAGTTCAATTTCAGGTTCCGGATCGACCAGTTCAAACGCATCATCCATTCTCGAAGCATCAACAGTCGCCTCGCTGGCATCAGCGACTGTATCAATCTTGACGCAATCAAACAGATCGCCTATTTCTGCATCATCTGCTACAACAGTAGTCAAATTGCCTTCGGTAGTGTTTGATTCAACCTTTACAAGTATATAATTATCGTTACCGAGATCATAAAACAGATTTTCGCCAACAGAAACGCCGGTAATAGTCTTATCGGCATTTTTGAAAACATATATACCTGCTTCATCGTCAGCACTGACAAGTATGTTCTTGTCACCATTCTGCTCAGCTTCCTGTGTACCTTCTTTTGCAACGACAAAGTTATTATCAACTTCTTCGTCAAGCTGAACAACAATCTGATCTTCAAAATCATAGATTGTCAAATCGAGAAATTCCTGGAATGCCTTTGTGTAACGCTCGCACAAATACTCATCGCAAAGAGAAGCCATATTCTCATCAAGGAGAAATGCCTTTGCAACAAAATATTCGGGCATAGTCGCAATATCAAGTTCAACCGTTGCATAAGCGACATTTGCTTCAACTTCAGTTTTACCTGAACCGACCATTTTTCCGTTTTCTTCAAAAACCGCAACAACAACCGTACAAGCGAGCCTGTTAATCATTTCAACCGTTGCTACTTTGCCTTCAAGATCCATCCAGCTTATACAGAAGTCTGAATTCTCTGCTTCCTGCTGTTCAGTCATAAGCTCGCCAATCTCATTTCCGAGTGCATTGCTGCTCTGAACCTGAATATTTTCCTGCTTCAGCTCCGGCTGCTCGTTTTTGGCAAAACCGTTCAGCGGTGGAGCAGTCAGCGTTATTACAACGCACAAAAGTATTGCTAAAAAATTCTTTAAATATTTCATAGATTTTACCTCCACAATACGAAAGTATAATAATCCATAATTAATTATAATAAAAATAGTAAAAATGTGCTATATGAAAGATTCACAAGATTATTTATAGCAATTACCATATAATGCACAAAGTAAACTTACACACGTCAACACAATATAATTCTGCAAAAATCATTATCCATGCAATACCGGAAGGTTCTATTAATTCTTTATTATTTTATACAGTTAGAAACATATTTTCTGATAGTATGTTCATATAGCTTTTGCTTTTATTTCCGGGTTGTATTTTTCCTTTTAATATAAAAACAATCCCCTTAGCGTAGCCTCGAAACTTTTTGGTTTTCGAGTGTCTTTTGGAATTGATTACGATATTAACTGAAATCGCCGTACACCTTTAATGTGACGCAGGAGTATGGCTGAACTGAAAAGGTAACCCTGTTGCCGTTTGTCTGAATCAGCTGAATATCAGTTTCATCGTTTGCGGCATACACAGCTTTTGCGGGGGTAAAAAGCAGAGTTATCTCGCCGTCAGTCTTCTGACCTGCGGTTTCTGTGAGTCGGATAATAACCGCATCATCACAGTCGGCAGCTTTTTCCAAAGCAACCAAGCGGACATTACTTTTATCAATTTTGATATATTTCCTGTTCTCTTGGGCAATGCCGCCGATTAAAAGCTCATGCTCTTTTTCGTTACTCCATCCGGGAACTATACAGTTATGCTTACCCGAGTAAGGAAGTACGGAAAGCCTGTAACTTGCACAGCATTGTTCGGGCAAGGTGTAAATCAGATTATTACAGCGATTCGAAGCGGCATACAGATAGAAATGCGCCTTATCCTCATTGAAGGAACAATCAAACTGATTATACTTAATTTTACCGATATGGAAAGCAGGCATATCCCGTGTAAACAGCGCTATGCCACGCTGACTGCTTTCGGCACAGACCCAATTCTGCGTTATGCTGAAATCTGCGGCGTTAATGGGAATTCGGTCTGTTTTTTCGTTCATTTCACCGATTGGCAGCTCCGTATAAAATTCAGCCTCATCAAGCTTAAACGGAAATGAAAAGAAATAGTTTTTCTTGTAACGGTCATAAAAAATCCCCGATCAGACCCAATGCATTTTTGTAAGACAGATCTATATCGATATTCTTTTCTTTTTTGTAGAAAATGAACTGCGCAGTTATCTCTGCACCGCTCTGCTCTTCATAACTTCTTTGTTCGATAACGTAAGCTACATCGCCTTCATACAAACAAAAATCTATTTTTTTAGGAATCTCAATGTGTGAAATCGGTTTTGTTTTTTCCTCTATATAAAGGTAGATAAACTGACCGAACTCAAAGGCAGCATATTGGTCAAGCAACTCCTCCCCTGTCTCCCGATCGGTTATACTGACAATTTTCTGCAGCTCCCTGTTACAATGGACTGTGTAAAAATCGGTTTCAAACACTTCTTGTTCTGTCTGCACAGAGGTATTTAATGACGGCACAGCGGCAAAACACTTGCTCTCTGCAGCATCAAATGACAGCGGAGTTGTGATAACGCTGTTATCGGGCAGTATCTGGTGACTTGCACATTCAGGCACGGGCATACCTCCGGCTAAGCGCAGACTGCTGTTTCTCTTGTTCCTTGGCATAACAGTCAAAGGCTTCAAGCCACCAGATGTGCTCAATAACGTAACAAAAGTCATCGTACGCATCGCACAACTCCATAGCCCTTTTCAAGTATTCATAGCACTCATAGTGCAGCTTATCGATGTATGCGCAATAGCCCAGATCTTCGTGAGATGAATACATAATCGGAATTTGCCAATGCTTTGGCGGCATAACTGTAAAGGCGGATTCCACAGGCAGATCTTCAAAAGGTTTTACAACCACCCTGCACACAGTTTTTTTCTCACAGCAAGGTATGAGTAAGGATGCGCAAGGCGCAAAAATGCGCTCATCGCACACAAGCTGCCCGTCAAGAAATATCTGTATTTCATACGGATTGCACATATCCCAGTCTTCTACACGGATATAGAACATATTTTTATTATCGTGCGAAACAAACGGTGTTTGTGTAAATTCGGCAATTTTCATCAGATCACACTCCTTGTGTTATGCACTTTATACTCTGCTGAAAAGGATAACAAATCCTTCGTTGATTCTCAGCAGCCGCAGTTTATCTTTTTGTATATTAACACATTTACATGGAGTTATCAATAACAGTGGTTGTAAACGGAAGCAAAACCGGCATAAAAATCAGGTTGAATTTTAATGTATTTGTGATATAATCATTGGATGAAAATCATTGTTTTTAAAAAAGAGGAAAGCATATGTCCAAGCAAAAATCCACTATGGTCACAGACCTTACAAACGGCAGCGTCACCAAGCTGCTGCTCAAATTTGCATTCCCGTTATTTGTTTCAAACGCACTTCAGGCTGTATACAACATTGTTGATATGATTGTTGTCGGTCAGTATATCGGCGGTGAGGGTATGTCAGCCGTTTCTATCGGCGGCGATGTTCTGCATCTGCTGACATTCGTGGCTATGGGCTTCTCATCTGCAGGTCAGGTTCTCATCTCGCAGGATGTCGGCGCAAAACGCATGAACGCTGTACAAAAGACAATAGGCACTATGTTCACCTTCCTGTTGGGCATATCGGTTGTTATATCCGTTGGCTGTTTTTTCATACGCAACCTTATGCTTGATTTACTCAACACACCTGCCGAGTCCTACGCTTTCACAATGGACTATACCGTTACATGTATTTTCGGCTTATTATTCATTTACGGCTATAATATCGTCAGCGCAATTCTTCGCGGTATGGGCGACAGCCGCCGTCCGTTTGTATTTATTGCCATTGCCGCAGTAGTCAATATGGTACTTGACCTGCTGTTTGTTGCAGGCTTAAAAATGGAAGTTTTCGGTGCTGCATTGGCAACCGTAATTTCGCAGGGATTAAGCTTCGTTATCGCGCTTACATATCTGTATATAAAAAGAGAGAGCTTCGGATTTGACTTTAAGCCTGCCTCTTTTAAGATTGATCCTCATGCATTCAGAAAGTTGGTGGCTCTCGGCGTGCCTATGGCAATTCAATCCGCCGCCATTAACCTTTCTAAGATTGTTCTTACATCGTGGATCAATCTTTACGGCGTTGTCTTTTCGGCACTCTCGGGTCTGTACAACAAAATCAATATGATGATCGGTATTGTTTCCCAGTCATTCACCACTGCGGGCAGCACAATGGTAGGCCAGAGCCTTGGCGCAAGAAAATATGACCGAGTACCTAAGGTTATGAAAGTTGTTTTATGCAGCAGCGTTCTTGTTTCCACTGTTCTTGCCGTCGCACTGTTTTTCTTCTCCGAGCCTATCTTCAGAATGTTCACCGGCGACGAAGAAGTGCTTGCCAAAGCATCAATAGTCGTTATTCCGGCAATTCTCAATATGTACGGCTCCGCCACACGCTCTATGAGCTTTTCCCTTATGAACGGTTCAGGCAATGCCAAACTGAACTTTGCCGTTGCCATCATTGACGGTATGATAAGCCGTATCGGTATATCGGCGCTGCTTGGCTTTGCGGTCGGAATGGGTTGCCAGGGTTTCTGGTACGGTGATGCCCTTGCAGGCTATATGCCGTTAGTTATAGGTCTTATCTTCTTTTTATCCGGCAGATGGAAAAAGGAAAGATCCGTATTAAACTGAAAAAGCAAAAATAACCAACAACACAAAAAAGCGTTGCATTCAGGTTTTCCGCCCGAATGCAACGTTTTTTGTTAATCTGTATTTTAAAATTATTTTTTATCCTTGCCCTTTACGGCAATAACCGGTTTTGTGCTGCTGCCCAGCTTCAGATCATAAAGCTTATTGAGCACAGTGCGTGCAATCTTCTCGTTGCCCTTTGCGCTCGGGTGAACTTTATCTGCAGCGTAGTTTGCCATATCAGCGCCAAGCGCTTTGCCTACATCAACAATCACAATCTCACCCGGATTTTCCGAATTATACTTCGCAATTTTATCGTTGATTCTGTCTGCGCCCATCTGATAAGCTGTTCTTAAGAAGTCCTCCTGAGGGTTATAAAGGGTCTGCACAAGAATTACCGCATCTTCATTATGTGAGTTAATAATATCGATTATATCACACAGGTTATTATAAAAGTTTTCTGCTATTTTATTAAGCTTTGTGTAGTCTTTGTTGACAAGACAATCTGTCATAAGCTGTTTGACATCGCTCTTCAGGAAATCATTACCGCCGATAGATATATTGATGATGTCAGCCTTTTCAATATCGGCTGCTACCTCTTCATCCTTAAGTCGGTTTATAAGGTCAGCCGTTGTGTGTCCCGGTACAGAATGGTTTACATAATCATATCCGTTTGTGTCAGCAACAATTTTTCCGTAACAGGCCTCCTTAGGATTGGTAAGTCCTGAACCGTAAGCAATTGAATCGCCGAGAACAAGATAAAACGTATTTTCAACCGGAGCCTCAGTATGCTCCTGCGTGATCTCCTGAGTAATCTCCTCAACAGACTCCAGAGTGATTTCCTGAACAAGCTCAAGAATCGGGAACTCAGTCAGAGTTGTATCCGGAACGCTGACCTGATCAGGATCCTGACGGTGAACACAAGCACAGAACACACCCAGAACCACCGTCAGCGATAATAATAAAGATGTAATTTTTTTCATTGATTTTCCTCATTTTCGTAAACTATATCAATAACTATATCACTACGTTATTTTTAAGTCAACATCATTATTCTCTTAATTTAACGCTCTATTGGTTTAATCGGGATATGTTACCTGTCTGCCTGTTACGGATTCTATAAACCTGCCGTATACTACGGTTGCAAACTTCTGAACCATACCTTTGAACGCAAATTCACGTGCCATTGTGTATGTAAATTTATCTCCGTTTTGCTTTTCTTGTTTTACGGTTTCAAAATCGTAGATATCAAATATACGGGCTACCTGTGTTTTGTAGGATGTAGTGTCATTTTCGTCAACTTCTATCATACGGTATCCGCACTGCGTGGAATGAAAAAGTCCTATGTAGCGTGTGCTAAGTGAATTGACAATATCGATTCCTTTATACTCTACTCCAAAGGCGTTTGTGTGATCGTGTCCCGTAAACATTGCGAGAACGTCACCTTTTTCAACCAACGCATCAAACTGACCGTAGTTATGATAGCCCGGGCAGGGATATTCTCTTATCGTACCGTAATTCACACGCTCGGGATCAAACATACAGTATTCGTCTTTGTTGTATAAATTCTTATATGAATAGGATTTCCACTTATCGGATTTCTTCAGCGCATCATAGATTTCATCAACGATTATATGCTGAAAAACAAGAGAATTCACTTTTTCTCCACCGTTCTCTTCCCTGAGCTTATCGGATACAGATTTATACCATTCAATCTGGTCAGGCTTAACACAGCTGTATCTTCCCTCTTCGTCATAATCACCCGAATCAAACACCCAGAGGTTGAACTTCACCTTTTCACCATTTGATGAAAGTATCGGTATGTTGTATGTACCGCAACCAAAAAGAGCGTCGCCGTCATCAACGGAAACAGAGCAGGAAAACGTGTTGTAATATGCCATCAGATCTTCTCTTGACATTTCGCCCTGTTCTGAATCATGATTGCCGAAAGTTACGGCAACGGGAATGTTTCTTGAATCAAAAACATTCATCAATGCGTTGATAAGTTTCTTCGTATCATCTGCGCTGTCACAATTGAGAACGATATCACCCGTCAGCATTACAATATCGGGTTTTTCCGCATCGCAAGCTCTCTCAACCAACCAGATTGTAGGGTCAAGGTTATGGTTATGTTTAAGATGAGTGTCAGTAATATGAAGGATTTTAAGTTTTCCGTCTGAACCGAATCTGATTGTTTTGTCCGTTTTGTTATGAATGTCTGCCGGATTATAATTTACTCCGCTGTATGCAGGTCTTATTGAAAGCGACAAAATCCCAGCAGTTATAACAACAATTATAACAACCAATACAAGTGAAATTATTTTCACAATCCTCTTTTTCACTGTTCAACCTCCGACTAAATCAAAACTCCGTCACAACGGTCAATTTCGTGCTGAATCATCTGTACAGAAATCCCGTGCAGCTTACAAACCCTCTTTTGCTGCGAGCACCGATTTGATGCTGGCAAAATCGGGCAGTATATTAACTCTTTTATCTTTTCCAGGTGCAAATTGCTCATTGATTGTATCACATTTACATAGCGTTGGCAACAATCAAAGAAACCAAAATGATGCCGCTTCACATAATAAAAAACAGCAGGCGGTACTTTCTTGGTCCGAGTGCTGCAAAGCAAAAAGACTGCCTCGGTTGAGACAGTCTTTATTGGGATTAACCTTTGAAATCGGTTATATATTTTTTAAGGTTTGCTTCATTGGCTTCAATATCGGGCGCTGTTTTTATCTCGGATGAGTTTGAACTTATATTATTGCTCTGGAGGTCCGCACCAAAATATATATTGTAATAATTGGTCATTTCCTTTTGTGTGACAGTTTTGCCGTTTATTGTATACTCTCTTTCTCTGCCGTCAAGCATACTATCATCATAACCGCTTTCGTCTACAGAAGAAAACTCTTTTGTCACTTTTCCGTTTTCAAGTCTGTACACTAAAGTATACAGAGCACCATGACTCATATCGAATCCGCAGATATAACCCTTGCGCTCTATATACTGAGTTGCACCGTAAGAGCCCGAATCACAAAGCTTTACAACCTTGCCGTTACTGAACGTATAAACTGTTACACCGGCAACGTGAAACATATCCGTCGAAACAAACAGCTCGGGTATATCGTCATTATCAACATAACCCAGTTCAAAACGCACCGATGTACCCGATGCGGATTTTACGGTGTTGATATATGCCTGCTTCCACGCAGCATTAGCAGCTACGGCAGTTGTCGGAGTTGCCTCACCGTAAACGAGAAGAGTAACTTTTGTGCCTTCGGGGTAGTTTTCGCCAAACTTAAGGCCCTTTGCCTCTTTTACCTTACCGGTCTTTGAAGGGTCGGTATTCTTCACGGTTTCCTTCTTAACCGAAAAACGGATTTTCTTGAGCACCTGCTCAGCCTCCGCATAATAACAATCCGAAACATCGGGAAGCACTCGCATTTTTTTCGATGCTACCTTCTTTGTGGTTTCTTCTTCAGGCTCGGTTGTATACGTATATTCGGGTATGTATTCTTCATATTCGGGGAAAGCGACAGTATCATTTTCGGCAAAGCCGTCGGTTGTCGGAATCTCCTGCTGTGAGAAACCGATATTATCCGACGTCTCTTCCTCAGCGTTTTCATCGCTCGGGAAAGAACTTATAATGAGCGCGATCAGAGCCACCAACGCAATCGCAAAGAACACACCAACCAGAATTACTAACGGCTTTTTTTCTGCCTTTTTCTGTGGCTTCGGTGTCGGCTTATCCGTCTTAGCTGCCATATCCGAAAATTCGGTACAGCCGCAATTCGGACATGAATTGTAGTTTTCGCCGTATACCTTCATACAATTTTTACAGCGCCTCATAATATAATATCTCCTTTTATAGGATATTACTTTGATTTTAACACAATAAAGTCATAAAGTCCACTGTTTTGTCATTCAAAATAATTTATATCCCTATTTTCATTTAACAAAAGTCTTTTTCATTTTTATATCTGATGATAACCGTCTGTGATTAATATTGAAATATTCCTCCGTCTGCTGTATAATTTTTTTAAAGCACTTAACGTTCCGCAAATGAAAGGAATGTGATTTATGAAAAAAAGATACAGAATTCTCATATCCTGCGTTACGGCAATTGCGCTTGTGATCACACTCGGTGTGACAAACATTGTGCCGTATTTTGCCGTAATACCCGACATGGTAAAGGTCGGCATTGACTACATCTCGCTTGACAGATACAAAGACGCTATAAAAGAAGATGAGCTTGCAATCAGACTTGCCGAAACTGCAAGCAGCGTTACACATCCTTTTATACTTGCGGATGATGCGGCTTTTGAAAGCATCAAAAACAGCTTTACTCAGAATAGCCTGACCGACTATCCGTCGGCACTCAACACTTTTGTTCTTAATAACGCAGACGGCTTGCTCGATACGGATATTTACCCCGTTATGCCTTACGTACTTGATGAAGAGGACAGCATATTGCCTATTTCAAGAGAGGTTATCAACAGAATGATAATTCTCGGCTATGCATGGCAGATTACGGGTGACAGAAAATATGCCGACAGAGCGTGGGCGGAGCTTGAAAACGTGTGCAGCTATGATGACTGGTGCACGTCACACTTTCTCGCAACGGCAGAGATGGCACTTGCCGTATCCATCGGCTATGATTGGTTTTTTGATTATCTCAACGCCGAGCAGAAAGCTCTGCTTGCAAAAACAACAGCCGACTATGCGATAATCCCCGCGATAGAGAGCAACCATTGGTTTACGTGGTCAAAAAACAACTGGAACAGCATCTGCTACAGCGGCATCGGCATTGCGTGTATGACGTTTTATGATTCGGTAAAGGAAGAAGCTGCTGAGTTTCTTGCAATGTGCTACAGAAATATGCCAATCGCTTTCGAAAACTTCACACCCGACGGAGTTTATGCAGAAGGTCCCGGATACTGTCAGTCGGGCATAAACTCAATTGTATATTTCATTGCCACCTCACGCAACTACTTCGGCTCGGATTTCGGTATGTCGGAGATTGACGGCTTTGAACAGCTCGGATATTTCCCCGTATACATAACGACACCGACAGGTATGTTCAACTTCGGTGACAACAAGGCTGAAAAATGCTACACACCCGTGCTTCACTGGTACGCACGCGAATATGGCGCGCCCCTTCTGTCAGCTTATCAGATGACAGATTCGCCTGCCGATTTTACACCCGACACATCAGACAACACAGAGCGAAACGGTCAGGGCAAGGAAAATGCACTTTCGTGCCTGTGGTTCAACAGCGAATATGCAAAGAGCAGTTTTGGCAATGAGCCGCTCAGCATCAAACTCAGTTCCGACGCAGGTCAGTCACTTGTGCTTATGAGAAGCGCATATCTTGAAGAAAACGCAACCTTTGCGGCAATCAAGGGCGGCTACAACTTCATAAATCACGGCGACCTCGACATCGGCACGTTTGTATTTGACGCCATGGGCGAGCGCTGGGCTGAGGAATTAGGTCCGGGCAGTTACGATGCACCAGGTTACTTTATGAATCTGCCCGCAGGCGGAAGATGGAATAACTACTGCAAGCGCGCCGAAGGGCAAAACACGCTTGTCATCAATCCGAAAGCGGCACTTGACGACCAGTACGTGCTGGCAAAATGTGATTTCACTGAATTTGAACCAAGCACTGACGGCGGCAAGGCAACGCTTGATATGAGCGACGCATACAGAATGAACGGCGCAACAAGCGTAAGCAGAGAATTTGAACTTTATAACGGCAAGAGTTCACTGAAAATCACCGACCGTATCAAGTGCATTGCGGACAGTGAAATCTACTGGTTTATGCACACCAAAGCAGACATTGAAATTGCCGCCGACGGCAAGAGCGCTGTACTCACAATCGGCGAAAAGCAGATGAAAGCTTCACTTCTTGCAGACGGCAGGTTTACGGTAATGCCCGCATCAGCACTCAGCGGCAGCTACGAATACGATGCCGATTATCAGGACATAAGCAAGCTCACGGTAGAACTCGACGACGTAAAGAGTGCACAGATAACAGTCACCTTGGAGCCTGTTAAATAAAAGCAACCCGACACTGAAGATTACCAACAGTGTCGGGTTTAATTTATTCGCCTGATAAAAATCCGAAGGATTTTTTTCCGCTGACGGAATGTTTACCATTAAAGATGTCTGTTTCAAGAGAATCGCTTGCATCTGCAAGAGCATAGACCTTTCTGATTTTTTCGTGAGCCTTACGGCTTGCATCAATCGGGAAAAGCTTATCCTTTGTGCCCGATTCAATGAGCAGTTTGCGGGGTGCAAGCGAGCAAGCAAAATCATAAATCTCGCCGACTCCCAGAATATTTGGAATATAGTTATCGGGGCAGTGCCACATAGACAGTATGCTGTCTTTGAACGTGTTGACATAACCGCTGATAACGGTTTTACTGAACCTCTCATCTAACACCGAGGCATAAAGCGCGGTCAGACCGCCGCCCGAAATGCCCATACAGGCAAGCTTATCCTCCGATACGTTGCAGGTTTTCAGCAGTATATCCGCACAGACTATAGCCTGATAAACTCTCATTGAAGCCACAGTCAGACCCAAGGGCAAAAGATGATGCGACAATTCATCACACGAGCTGATATAAAACGGCTTGATAAGGTCTTTTTTCAGCCTTGCCTCTCCAAAACCGAAAAGCTCGGGTGCAACAACGGTGCACCCTCTTTTTACAAGCTCAATGGCAAAGCTTTTCTGATAATTATCTATATAGGGAATAAGCTTCTTTTTTCCGTTTTTACGGATATTCAGAATATGCCGCACACCGTAACCGTGACCGCAAAGGGCAACAACACCCGAAGCGGTTTCTTTTTTGTTTTTCGGCGTGAGCAGGAAATATGCCATTCTGAGTTCTTTGCAGATTTCAACAGAATATTTCTGCAGAGTATAGTCGGGATATTCAAGTGCTTTTCCGACAGCCTCGGGCTTCAGGTCAGTCACCCTGTTGGGTATTGCATCGAGGTTAAAGAGCGATTTCGCCCTGAGCCTGATATTTTCGCAAGCCTTGAGAACCTCTTGCTTCGTATTAACTTTTGCGAAAGGATCCGAGTAAGTCTCACCGTAAAGCGACTGCATAAATGCGTCGGGCGAATATGGACTCGTTTTCATCGTCTGCACCTCTTAAAACTCAAGCGTTCCGACCTTTGTGACGTTTCTGCTGCTGTTGCCGACAAAAACATCGTAGCTGTTATCAAGCTCCCATAATTCTTTATCGGGGTTGAAGAATTTTATATCGTCAACATCAAGCGTTATATCTGCAGCAACGGTTTCACCTGCTCCGACACTCACTCTCTTAAATCCTTTGAGCAGTTTTACGGGGCGGTCAGCCTTATCATTATTGCCCGAAACGTAGACCTGAACGACCTCATCGCCGTCAACA
>JAGALQ010000037.1 GCA_017625095.1 Clostridia bacterium
GATACTTTTTCGCGACCGCCGTAAACGCCTTGATATTCTTGTCGGTGATCTCGATATTCGCCAGCCCCGCGTTTTGCCCGGCAAGCTGTTTCAGGCTTTGCTTGCCTCGGTGTATCTTTGCGCCTTTGTTCTTCTGTGCGTCCAAAAAGGCTTTGAGTGCTTTTTCAAGGGTGTGCTCGCTGATCTTGGCGCCGTCAATGATAATGGCTACTGCCTTGCCGGTTACTTCTTCCTGCATTTACTCACGCCCCCTTCGTCCGTCCCCGTAAAGGTCATGCGAGACCATGGAGGAATAATAGCTGTTGATGGTGGAGGGCGCGTTATACAGCGCCGCCAGGAGATATTTCTTGATATTGCGGACATAGGTGGTGTTGTCCTTCATGCAATCCATGACATACTGAACGTGGGAGCTGTCCAGCTTCAGGAAACGGGATTTTACCACCTCCGCTGGAAAATCGTCTCCGGCTATGCGGATCGTCTTTCTTGCCGAGCAGACGGTATCCACGATGAGCTCCGCGATCTCGTCAAGCTGTTCACGGTCCATCTTCGGGTCCTGAATGAGAATGTCATAGTCGATATTCTCCAAAACGATCTCACGGTATGTTTCTCTTGCTCCCATCCCATCCGTTCCTATCCGTGAGCGTGAACGCTCACCGTTGCCCTCGGGGGTAGGGGGATTTGATCGGATAGGATTTGATGGTTCAGTAATTGATAAATCAGTTTTTGATTTATAGTTACTTGATATATCTATATTTAATTGTGCGGGGTTTTCCTGTTCAGGTTTTCCCAAGACAGGGTTATCCAAGACTGGATTTACCTGAACTGGATTTTCCTGTTTAGGTTTTTCCCGTTTAGGTGACGGTTCTGTGGGCTGTTCCAAAATGGTGTACTCGATGGCTCCGAGCTGACCGTTTTCGTTTCGGACGCGCTCACGGATCACATAACCGTGTTCCTCCAGCTCACGCACTCCGGCGCATATACTGTCCACGCCATCCTTGCAGATATGGGCGAGACCTTTTGTGGTGTAGTCCCATTCCTCCGGCAGAGAGAGCATAAGGGAGAGCAGCCCCTTCGCTTTCAGGGACAATTCCGTGTTGCGCAGATGATGATTTGACATGACCGTGTAATCACGGGTCTTGTCTATGCGGAATACTGCCATTTCCGTACCTCCTTCCTGTAAAAATGAAAAGTGTTGATTTTCGGTGTTTTTGCCGTCTGTATCCCTCCGTATCCTTCGGAAAGGAAAACACCCACGCCCATCACGGAACGAAAGGCACAGAGGATAGAACGGCGGTTTTTCCACCCTAATTCATACATTTTTTCAAAGGCACAAGGAAAACAGGGCATAAAAAAACGCCATAGGATTTTTCACCTACGGCGTAAGAACAGGAAAAGGACGCTGATATTTGCGTATCAGCGCCCTTAATGCCTGTCAGTATTTGATTTTTTCGACTTCGCACCGTGTTTGTACCTTGAAAAACATTGATTTTACTGACTTTTTCAATGTTTTCTTATCTGGTACTAACATTTGGCAGTGCCTTTTTTAACTGTTCAGATTTAGTTAACACATTTCCTTTCAATTTATGTTACAAAGTTTTATTTTTTATATTGTCTGTTTAAACTTATTCACAGCCGCCGAAGATGCGGCAATTATGCGCACAGCCGGTGGGGGTTGTTGCGCAGCCGCCGAGAGCTGTTTCGCGCAGCTCTGAGGGCAGTCTGCAGCCGACGCGGTACATCGCCTGCATCATCTCAGTAAACGGCACAACAGCCTTGATTCCGCTGAGCGCCATTTCCGCGCAGGTGATTGCGTTTGCGGCACCGATGGCGTTTCTGCTCTGGCAAGGCGCCTCAACAAGGCCAGCAATAGGGTCGCAGACAAGGCCGAGGAGATTACTCAGCGCAATTGATGCCGCATCAAGCGACTGCTCTGCAGTGCCGCCCATCATCGCAACAGCCATTGCCGCCGCCATAGCCGAAGCCGAACCGACCTCTGCCTGACAGCCTGCCTGAGCGCCCGAAACACTTGCGTGCTTCATCAGCAGATAGCCGACAGCACCTGCTGTAAAAAGTCCGTCAAGCAAGGTCTTTTCGTCAAGTCCGAATTCATCCTCAAGCGCAAACAGCACCGCAGGCACTACACCCGCTGAACCTGCCGTAGGTGCGGCAACGATAACACCCATTGACGCATTGACCTCGGGCACTGCCTGAGAATAGATAAGTGCCTTTGTCATAACCGTGCCGCAGATTGATCTGCCGCTCATTGCGTGCTCATTAAGCTTTGCAGCCTCGCCGCCGATAAGTCCGCCCGTTGACGGCAGAACTCTCTCAAGCGGTTTGTGTGCGGAATCGCGCATAATTTTGAGCGCTTTTTTCATTTTTTCTTCAACCGTCACGGCATCCGTTTCGCCCTGTTCAATTTCACGCGTGCGCATTGCATCGGCAATTGACAAACCGTTTTCGCACAGCTTTATTAAATCTTCAGCAGTAATGAAATCCATATTCCGCACCTCCTTATCTCTTAACCAGCATTATGTCTTCGATTGCAGGATTTTTCTTCATTTCCGCAACCGCATTTTCTGATATCTCTTCGTCCGATTCAACTATTGTATAAGCAAGTCCGCCCTTTTCCTCACGGAAAACACGCAGATAAGCGATATTGACACCGTAGCTGCTGAGCACGGAAGTAACGCCGGCGACAACACCGGGATAATCGCGCTGGACAACGATAAGCGCGTGGAATTCGCCCGTAAAATGAACCTTGACACCGTTGATGCGCGTCAGCCTTACTTTACCGCCGCCGAGTGATTCGCCGCGCACATAAAGTACTCTGCCCGAAACGCCCTCAACCTCCATATCAACCGTGTTGGGGTGAATATCGTCATCATCATCGGAAGTGACAGATTCAAAGACAAAATCAAGCCCTGCCGCCTTTGCAAGCTCGAACGAATCGCGTATACGCTCATCGTCAGTTTCGAAGCCTAAAATGCCGCCGACAAGTGCCCTGTCCGTACCGTGACCTTTGTATGTTTTTGCAAACGAGCCGTAAAGCGTAAACTTAATTCGCCTTACTTCCTCGCCTATCATCTTTTTTGTAAGCAGGGCGATTGATGCCGCACCTGCGGTATGTGAGCTTGAAGGTCCTACCATATTCGGACCGATAACATCAAAAACGCTGATAAAAGCCATTTTAAAACTGCACCTTTCCCTTGGTCTTATGGCTAAAATATAACACAGATTCATTATGATTACAATATTTATTATGCCTCACACAGCTTTTTTCACAAAACGAAGCAAAAAGAAAAACGAATTTTTTTGCAATTTGGAAAGATATTTTTTCAAAAAAACTGTATACACGGAGCAAGTTTTGTGATAAAGTATTTATGTTAATTTTGATACAGGGAGTGTTCAGAATGAAAAAAATTTACGAAGGCAAAACAAAAGACGTTTACGCTCTTGACAACGGCAACGTAATGCTCAAGTTTAAGGACGACTGCACAGGCAAAGACGGCGTTTTCGATCCCGGTGAAAACACTGTCGGTCTTACAATTGAGGGTATCGGCAAGGCTAACCTCAAATCATCCATCCACTATTTCGAGCTTCTCAAGGCTGCAGGCATCAAGACACACTATGTCAGCGCAAACATTGACGAGGCTACAATGGAAGTTCTTCCCGCAACTGTTTTCGGTCACGGCCTCGAGGTTATCTGCCGCCTTGTTGCAACAGGCAGCTTCATCCGCAGATACGGCGAGTACATCGAGGACGGCACAGTTCTTGAGGGCGGCTATGTTGAGTGCACATTCAAAAACGATGAGAAGGGCGATCCCCTCGTTACAGGCGAAGGTCTTGCAGCACTCGGCGTTATGACTCCCGCTATGTTCGAAAGCATGAAGGAGCAGACACTCAAAATCACAAAGATTGTCGCTGACGATCTCAAGTCAATCGGCCTTGATCTCTGGGATATCAAGTTTGAGTTCGGCTACAACAACGACGAGGTTATCCTCATCGATGAAATCGCTTCAGGTAATATGCGTGTTTACAAGGACGGCGTTATTGTTGACCCCGTTGAGCTTACAAAGTACATCAACGAAAGATAATCACTTACAGATAAAAGCTGTTGCACCCCATATGCAACAGCTTTATTTTTATGTAAACCCGAATTTACAGCGCAGATTTTGCTGATTGTAAAGCCGAATTGCTTGAAAACAGATAGATTTACTGATATACTTAAACCGTAATCCCTACAAGGAGCGAATACAATGAATATTGCTGAAAGAATAATAAAGTTAAGAAAAGAGGCAGGCCTTTCTCAGGAAGCGCTTGCAGAACACCTTGGTGTTTCGCGTCAATCTGTTTCAAAATGGGAATCAGGCAACGTTATGCCCGACCTCGATAAAGTTATAGCAATGTGCGATATTTTCGACGTGAGCACGGATTACCTGCTCAAGGGTGACGGTGAAGAGAATCAGCAACAAAAAGACTACGATGAGGTTTATATAGGGGAAAATACGCAGACAATACAGGCACCTCTGTCCGAACCTGAACCAGAACCCGAATCCGACGAACATGAAGAGCCGTCACGAAAAACGAAGATGAAGGTAATTGCGTGCATTCTTGCCGCCTGTCTCTTATTTGCCGCAATAATGCCGATACCGTTCGGCGGATACAGAAAGCTCTGGGCGATGTTCAACGAAGAACCCGTTGAATACCCCTATGTGCTTGTGCACGGAATGGGCGGCTGGGGCGAATCCGCAGGAATCAACTCCATCGCGCCGTATTGGGGTTCTTTGGCAGGAAGCATATCCGACAAACTGAGAAACAACGGCACTGAGGTATATGAAGCAACTGTAGGTCCGTTTTCAAGTGCGTGGGACAGAGCGTGCGAACTTTACGCTCAGCTTACAGGCACAACGGTTGACTACGGTGCCGCTCACAGCGCTCAGCACGGGCACAACCGCTACGGCAAAACATACACCACACCGCTTTATGAGCAGTGGGGCAAAAAGACCGAGGGCGGTCAGCTGCAGAAAATAAACCTTGTCGGTCACAGCTTCGGCGGAAACACGGTTACAATGCTCACCAGTCTGCTTGAATACGGCAGCGAAGAAGAGATTAACGCAAGTCCCGACGATGTATCTGAGCTTTTCAAGGGTGGCAAAGGTGAATACATAAACAGTGTCACAACACTCTGCTCACCTCATAACGGCTCAACGCTTTACTATGTTGTTGACAAGCAGAATCTGATTTCGGCATCACTCGGTCTTCTTCGCGTTGCAGGCGGTCTCACCAACGCAGTGGCAAGCGATGTTATTGATTTTCAGCTTGAGCACTTCGGAATTTTTGCAGGCACAGACAACACCTCATCGCTTTTAAACGACAGCTTTATGAACGGCAAGGATAACGCCTTCTATGACCTTTCGCCTCACGGTGCTAAGGAGCTGAACGAAACCATTCAGACAGTTGAAGATGTATACTACTTCTCATACGTTTACTGCACAACGGAAAAATCCGCCATCACAGGTAAACAGGCACCCAAGCTTTCGACTATGCTCGTGCTTATGCCCTTTGCCAGACTCATAGGCGGATACACAAACACAAGCGATGATGCTCCGGTTAAGATTGATGACAGCTGGCTGCCCAATGACGGACTTGTAAACGTTGTTTCGGCAAGATGTCCGAGCGATGAAACACCTGTCGCTTACTCAGAAGAGAGTGAAACTGAACGCGGTGTATGGTACGTATTCCCGACAAAGGATGGCGACCACGGCACAGTTATCGGTATGAACGGAAACGCCGTACAGACGCATCAGTTTTATACTGACCTTGTAGAAATGATAAACACACTTCCGAGAATAAAATAACTTAAGAAAAAATCCCCGCAATGCGGGGATTTTCCGTTTTAAAGATAATCTCTTATATCAATCGCAAGACGTTCCTCAAGGTTGATAAGCCGCTTTGCAACATCCTTTGACACTTCGTCTGCCGCCTTATATTCGTTGAGGTAACGGTTGAGCGACTTGACACCCATGTTGCAGCCGTCAGTCATAAGGTCGGCAATAGTGCCGTCAGACTCATCAACAGCGAGCTTGACGCCCGTTTTCATCCACGACATACCCTTTGCAATGGGATTCGGAGCTTTGCCGTCATCGTGGTATTTATCGAGAAGAGTGCGGATTTCATCGCCGAGCTGTTCGTGCTCAGCCTTGCAGTCGTTGAGATATTTTTTCAACGATTCACTTTTTACGTGGCCTACCACGTCATTAATTGAGCTGACACCCATTCTGACACCTGCATCACATTCCCTGAGAAGTTTCACGGTATCCTTTTCTATCATAACTAATTTCTCCTTTCGTCAGACAGAACAAGTATGTGCAGTAAAATCAGAATTATGCCTTATCAAACATCTCAGCGAGCTTTTTATCTGCTGCCGCAAGCTCTCTGATGCCTTCAAACACTGTTTCGGGTGTGCGAGTGCTGAGATATCTGTCACTCTCAAGTGTAAAATATCCGCTGTAGCCGATTTCTTTGAGTGCTTTCACTACTGATACAAAATCAATATTCATTGACATAGGGATCTGATGAGAATCGTGCCACATATCGTTATCGTGAATATGAAGCGCCTGAAGACGTGAACCGAGCGCCTTTATCATATCTACCGCAGTTGTGTTAAGACCGCGCATTTCAGCGTGACCGATATCGAGGCAAGCAACAAAAAACTCATCGTTAACCGCATCAAGATGTGCGTTAAAGCTCTCGGGATCCGAGCAAGCGGCAGGTGCAGCCTGATCCTTTTCATCATCCCAGTTCCACATATTCTCCGTTGCGATTTTTACACCGCAGCCCTTGGCAAAGTCAAGCAGTTCAAAGTACATCTCTGCGTTTTCCAAAGCACCTTTATTGTTATCGGGATGAATGATGCATATATTTCCGCCGGCTTCTGCAGTGCACTCAATTGCACGCTTATAGTATGAGCGGATTTCGGCACAGCAGGTCGGGAACGGTGCGTGTGACTGATTGCATACGATGCCGTTGTCAAGACCTGTCTGCTTTAATCTGCGGGCAAAGGCAAGATAATCGCTGCCTGCAAGCGGATGGTTGTTTTCGAGAAGGCAACGGTTGCCCCAATCATATCTGCACATATCAAACATCGAAAAATCCCACGCATCAAAGCCCGCTTTCGCGATAAGCTCAACAGCCTTTTCTTCTCCGACAATTTTTGCAGCCGATGCTATTTCCGTTGAAATCTTCATTATTCTTCCCTACTTTGCAATTTTGTAGTACAATTATATCACACAGCCGAACAATAATTGTTTTCGGTATTGTAAATTTTGGAGTTATATATTAAAATTGTATCAATATAAAACTGCGAGGTCTGTATATGAAACAGCTTCTAAAAAAAATAATAAGCCTTCGCACAAGGCAAAGAATAATGAGCATTATTTTCGGGTTGTGGTGTGCGGTATGCAAATGTATGCCGATTAAAAACAGAGTGCTTTTTTACACAATCCGTGCTGAAGGTAAGCTTGCCGACAACAGCAAAGCGGTGTACGATGCACTTGACTGCGACAAAGCGATATTTGCGCACATGCTGCCGCACTCGTTGCGCCTTGAGTTTGCCGCACGTTATCAGCTGTTGACAAGCAAGGTTATCGTAACGGATGACTATGTGAGATATATGCGCTGGATGAACCTGAGAAAAAATCAGCAGCTTATCCAGATATGGCACGCCTGCGGAGCATTCAAAAAGTTCGGTCTTGATGCACCTTCAAGGCTCTCCCCTGCTGAAGAAAAGGCAACACACGCACAGTACACGGCGGTTGCGGTAACATCGGAAAGCTGCAGAAAATACTATGCAGCCGCGTTCGGCATTGACGAAAAAATCTGCCTGCCGCTCGGTCTGCCGAGAACTGACAGCGTTATAAACCAAGCAGACACACTGCGTGAGAGCGTATACAGCCGTCACCCCGAATTTATCGGCAAAAAACTATATCTCTACTGTCCTACCTTCCGTGAGGATGACGGACAGCAGATTGAATATGACCCGAAGATTGACTGGCAGAAGCTTTCCGAAGCTTTAAATGACGACGAGGTATTTATCATCCGCCGTCACCCGATTATGAAATACAGCCTCACCGACAAAGAATACAGCCGTATTGTAGACCTGAGCAGCGAATCAACGCTTGAACTGACAGCAGCAAGCGATGTAATCATCACCGACTATTCTTCCGTCATATACGATGCCTGCCTGCTTGACGTGCCGTGCGTATTCTACTGCCCGGATTATAAGAACTACGAGCGTGGATTTTATCTTCGTTTTCCTGAGGATTTGCCGGGTGAAATGGTAACGGACTGCTCCGCCCTGCTCGATACAATCAGAAAAACCGCCATATCACCCGACAAAGAAAAGGTGAAAAAATTTAAGGCTGACCAGCTTTCAGCCTGCGACGGAAAAAGCGCAGAGAGAACCGCAAAGCTCATAAAAGAATATCTGAAATAAAAACAGACTGCTTCGGTTAATTTCCGTAAGCAGTCTGCTTTTTATCTTTTAAGTTTTAAGAAAAGCTGTGCACCAAGCTGAATCAGCGAATCTGGCAGGAAGCCGAATTTCGGTGAGCGCTTGAGGAGCGAAATTACCTTGAAAAGTCTCGGGTCAAGCTTTTCGTTGCCTTTGAAGCTGAGCGTTATTCTGCCATTGGGTTTACCGTCACTTACAATTTCAAACAGCGGCATTGACTGAGCATAAAGCTGATTTAAAAACACATCGTTTATATTTTTCACACGCACGCTGATAAACGGATTTTGAGCTATCTCATTTTTTGAGAAAAGCGGCTTTCCGATATCCTTTATCTCTCTTGCGCACTTTGCCTTTGTTTCGTCAGCCATACGTGCCGTGAGCTTGTTGCAGCGCTCGCCTATGAGGCCAAGTGATTCTTCATCCGAAGCCAACCACAGTCTGCGATAAAACTCATTCATCAGTGCAAGATAATCCTTAAAAAGAATTTCCTGCAGATATGCTTCTTTCTGCTCGGGTGCGTCTTCAAATGAGCCGTTTGCCGTTTCATAGACAAAATCCATTGACTTTGAAAATTCGCGGATGAGCGGAGCATTTACACGGTGAGTAACCGAGCCTGCGTGCTGACGGTACATAAAAAGAGCATCCGCAACACCTGTAATTTTCGGTTTGACAGTGTGAACAAACTGCATAAAGAAGGCACCGTCTTCGCTGTACCTCATCGGAGGGAAGCGAACCGAGCTTTTTTTGAGGAGGTCTGCCCTGTAGCACTTGTTGCTGACAATAAAGTTACGAAGCAGGCGTTTATCGTAGCACTTTATTTCTTCAAGCTTTATCAGCTCATCAACAATCGGGTTATACTGGCTGACGCCTGCGCCAAAGCTCTGTGTTCTGAAAATCGCAAGGTCTGCGCAGGTTGACTGCATTGCGGCATAAAGCTTTTCGAGCGCACCGTCACCGAGCAGGTCATCACTGTCGATAAATAAAATATATTCTCCGCAGGCACGTTCAATGCCGTTATTGCGCGCGGCGGAAACGCCTGCATTTTCCTGATAAACAGCCTTTATGCGGCTGTCTTTTTTTGCGTAGCCTTCAATAATACTTTGTGTGGAGTCGGTTGAGCCGTCATTGACGGTTATTATCTCAATATCCTTTTCACTTTGTGAGAGCAGACAGTCAAGTGTCTGTGCAAGGTATTCTTCGCCGTTATATACAGGTACAATTATTGAAAATCTCATTTCTCTTCACCCGTTTTCTGAAGCCATTCCAATTCCTGCGCAGGAACGACAATATAGTTATCGGCACCCTCGCCTACCCTGAGATATACGTTTCTTATGCCTGCCTGAATTATATTGCGCGCACACAGCGGGCAGGGCTTTGCTTCGTGCACGGAATTATCCTGAGGATTGATACCCGTAAGATACAGATCCGCCCCCATAGTCTGACTGCGTGAGCAGTTGAGCAGCGCATTCATTTCAGCGTGAACGGCACGGCAGATTGCGTAGCCTTCGCCCTGATGCATATCTTTCTCTATACGCTGACACGTGCCTATTTCGCAGCAGTTTTCAAAGCCGCGCGGCGAGCCGTTATAGCCCGTTGAAACAACCGCATCATCCTTAACTATAACCGCACCATATTTACGCTTGAGGCAGGTGCTTCTGTAAGCAAAAACCTCGGCACAGTTGAGGTAGGTATCAATTTTTGAAACAAGCCTTGCGTTTTCGGGAAAAACCAAGCTCAACACATCCCTTTTGTTATCAGTAATTTTGATTATTATATCACACAGATAAAAATATTACCATACCCAAACAAAACAATCCTCTTAAACATTGATTACAGTAATATATTGTGATAAAATAATTGCATAAAAAATTTTTCAGGGTGATTATTGTGGGTGAAAGAATCAAAAAAGCCATCGGCGTGCAGGGTGATTTTAAAACAGCCATACTGCCGATGATAAACTACAGCTATGCCAACATCTATATGGGCGGCGCAGGCTACATAATCAGTATGTATTTTACGATTTTCCTCACCGATGTCGTAAACCTCTCGCTCAATCAGGCAGGCATTATTGTTATGATTGCAACCGTATGGGATGCGGTGACTGATCCCGTTATGGGCATCATAACAGACAGAACAAGATCAAAAACAGGCAAGCACAGGCGGTACCTGCTGTGGGGTATTCCGATTATGGCGCTGTCATACACCTTGCTCTGGAATTCCTACGGACTTGACGGCAAAAATTCACCGACAACGGCAATGGTATACTTTATACTTGTGTATATACTATACAAAACAGCCTACACCGTAATCGGTGTGCCGCACACGGCAATGCTGCCCGAGCTTGCACCCGAGTACAATCTGCGCACACAGTACAATTCTGTCGGCTACCTGTTCAACTCTGCAGGTATGGTGCCTGCATTCGGAATCGCCGTACTTATTCTCGGCATCTTCGGCTCAGGCGACAATCTGACCTCTGCTTCACGGCAGCCGTTTCTTATTATAGGCATCGTGCTTTCTTTATTCTTCGGTTTTGCCGTGTTTATGACATATAAAAAGACAAGAGAACCGAGCTCACTGGGCAACAAAAATGACAAGCTTGATGTAAGATATATAATACGCGAATACGTGCTCGTATTCAAAAACCGCTCATTCAGACAGTATTTCTTTATGAGCCTTGCATATCAGTTTGCAACAGGCTTCTATGCAAACTCAAAGGTTTACTATATCAAATATCTTGCCAACCAGTATAAGAACTATGCGATTTTCAACGCTGTTGCAGGTGTTGCTGAGGCAGGTGCGTTTCCGCTCAACTATGCGCTGACGATGAAGCACGGCAAGAAAAAATGCGGCAACATTGTCACTCCGCTTATGGTTGCGGGTCTTGCAATCGGTCTTATAATGCAGTCGGGCGGCTCATTTTTCTGGAGCGCGCTGATGATGCTGAGTATGATTCTCTACCCCTTCGGTATGTCGGGTCTCGGATTTGTTTCAACAAATATCTTCCCTGACCTCACAGACGTTGATGAGCTTATCACAGGCAGACGCAGAGAGGGCGTTATATCAACCTTCAGCACACTTATCAAAAAGAGTATCAGCGGTGTTATGGCGGCTCTTGTCGGCTTCACTCTCCAAAGCTTCGGCCTTGTTACGGGCGACACTGTATCAAACTACGAAAAAACAAGCGGCTTGCTCTTTGAGCAAAGTGCAAGTGCTGTTACGGGTGTCAGAATCTGCGTAGCTGTAATCCCGATTGTTGCGGCTGTTATTTCTTTGATTCTTCTCAAGCGATTCCGTATGACAAAGGATGACCACTCAATGATACGCGCGGCAATTGCAACAAAGCACAGATACGGCAGCGTAACACTGACCGATGAGCAAAAGCACCGCTGCGAAATCATTTCGGGACAGAAATTTGAAAACACGTGGCTTGGTCAGCCGTCAGGCACAGAAGGCACGCCGCACTGCCTTGACAAGGACGAAAACGGCAATTATATTATACTGCTTGAGTTAAAGAAAGAGAAGGAGGAAAAATTAAATGATTGACATAACCAAAAAAGCTCCTGACAAAAAGGACAAGAACTTTAAAAATTCACTGCTTGATTTTCTGTTTTATCTTGTGCAGTGGACCTGGAGTCTGCCCGTCAACATCGTCGGCGGAATCGCTTTCCTTATCTGCACCAAAATCAAAAAGCGCCGTTATCAGCGCTTCGGTTACTCTTACATAGTCTATCTGCCGTGGGAATCAGGCGGGCTTTCACTGGGCCTCTTCATATTTATGAAAGACCAGCACAAAAGCAAAAAGTGGACATACAACACTCGTATTCACGAATACGGCCACACCTGGCAGTGCCTTCTCCTCGGTCCGCTTTATTACATCATCATCGCACTGCCCTCGGCAATATGGTGCAACTGCTTTGCAGGCTACAGAAAGAATAAAAACATTTCTTACTACAAGCTTTACTGCGAAAGCTGGGCAAACGCCTGGGGACAAAAATTCAGCAGAATGGATATGGATTTATAACTCATAAAAGGATAGTACAGTTCCCACGGCTGTACTATCCCTTTTGTCATTATGGGACTGAGTTTTTATTTATCACCTGCCTTCTGATTCTCATACTTTTTACATACGGCTGCGGCATCACCGTAAGTATCAAAATTAAGTTCAACGACTCCTACCGATTTCGAGCCGTCGGTATATTCAAGAGTAAAAGTAATCACATCATCAAAAGCAGAAAACGGTGTATCGGGATTCTCTTCAAGAGCATTTACCAATTCGTCGGTATAGTCCCAATAAAAGCCTGCCGTCGCCGGGTCAAAATCTTCACCGGTTACGGTTATATCATCGCCGTGTAAGGGTGCCGAAAACTCACGCTTGCCTGAAGAAAATACCATCTGACCGTAAGGAGAAGCGTTTTTGACGTTTATGCTTTTTAAGGTTTTATCCTGCTGTATAACAAACCTGAACTCGTTCAGCGAGCATATAACCATATGAATTTTATCCGTAGCAACTATACTGCTTCTGCCGAAAGAGAAATCCTCTTTATCTGCATAGTTATTCAGTTCATCGTTCATCTTTTTCAGCAGACTGTTTTTTTCGGATTCTGATAATCCGCTCACATCATACGTGCTGAAATAAACACTGTACGGATAAGTTTCATCCACCTCAAGCGTTTTTGTTACCAGAGTTGTCTCTCCTTCAATATCCGCTGCACTTGCCACCACAATGAACGCATCCATAATATCGGGTACTATACCGTTAACTATAGTATTATCTTTTACGCCGTCATCGTTATCCTGTACCTTGCCGTAAAGCCCTGTTCCGACAGCAAGTGCTACAACAAGGCACAGTGCCGTAACAGCCCTGATAAGTTTCTTCAGCTTGACCGTACGCTGTTTACTGTCGGCAATTTTTTCCTTCAGCCTTGTTTTCATATATGCATCCGGCTGAATACCGTCTATGTATTCAATCAATTCTTCCCTTTTCATTTATGCATAATCCTCCAATTTCATTTTCAGCATTTCACGCCCGCGTTGCAAGCGTTTTTTGACGGCAGATTTTCCTATTCTGAGTATTCCCGAAATTTCTTCGACAGAATAACCGCTGTAATAATACAGAAATATTACAATCTTATATTCAGGCGGCAAGGCAACTATACTTCGTTCCACATCATGCTCAATATCGCTGTCAGTTTGTGCTGCTGCAGTTAACTCATTTATACTCACGTTTTTTCTTTCAACTTTTCGCAACGCATCAATGCAGCAATTCTGCGTTGTTCTGATAAACCACGCTTTTTCGTGATCAATATTATTAAATGCCTTTCGGCTTAAATAATATTTTGAAAACACCTCCTGCAATACATCTTCTGCATCGCTCACGCTGTTAAGATATAAGAAAGCTATTTTATAAAGCATTGAACCGTAGCGGTTGTACTTTTCTTCAAATTCTTTTTCAAAGTCCCTGGCTGTCATAACTTCCTCCTTTCACTTATAAAACGAATCAGCTCAACAATCGGTGACAAATTTTTTATTGAAAGTATCATTTTATTGTGATATCATTCTATAGATAATATCTTTGTCTAAAAGGTGATTACAATGAACATTATTTATGAAAAGCTCAGAATAGGAATTGACAAGGCTCTGCTCAGCGCCGGCAGAGGTATTTACAGCTTAAGCGGCGGCAAGCTGGCAAAGATTATGTTCACCGCAAGCCTTGATATTCCAAACGTCGGCACAGACGTTAAAATAATCAGTGAGGATGAGGACAGCGTAACGATTGCGAAGTTTGACAGCAACGGCAGGATTCTCGACAAAGGCTTCCGCATACTCTCGACAACCGACCTTCATTTCGGCGATGACCCTGCACTGCGCGACAAATGTATGGGTATGCTGATGCGTCACATTGCCGACACAAAGCCCGACCTTGTTGTGCTCACGGGTGATATCATCCTCGGCAAATATCAGCATTTTGATGCGATACAGTTTGCACAGTTTATGGAAAAAATCGGCGTTTACTGGGCATTCACCTTCGGCAACCACGAGGCGAGAGAAGAAAAAGGCAGATTCAAAGAGCTGCTCATGAAGTGTCAGACCACATTCCCCCACTGCCTTGCAAGACAGGGTAAAAAGGAGCTTTTCGGTCTTTGCAACTACTGCGTCAATATTATGAAAAGCGAAACCAAAATTCTCAAAACGCTGTTTATGTTTGACTCAGGCAGAGATATAATTGACGAATACCGCGATGAGCACGGCTGCCCTTGGGAATACGGCAGTTACGACTTCATCAAGAATAACCAGATGAACTGGTATGAAAACAAGCTTAAATCACTGCGAAAAAAATACGGTGCAGTAAAATCATTTATGTATATGCATATTCCCGTTAAAGAGTATGACCTCGCCGTAACGCAGGATGAAAACGGTAAATTTGTATTTACGGACACCTGCGAAATTCTCTACGGCGGTGTTTATGAGAGTGTAGGCTCATCACACTTCAACAGCGGCCTTTTTGCCCTGATTAAAAAGCTCGGCAGCACTCAGGCTTTGTTCAGCGGACACGACCACGTAAACGATTTCTGTGCGATATATGACGGTGTTTACCTTGTATACAGCCAGTGCGGCGGATACGAAACCTATACGCTCGAAGAAAAGACAGGATGGGGCGAAGATAAATGGATACAGGGTGTAACAATAACGGATATTGCACCGGACGGCACTTTTAACATTCACCCGAGATACAACAGAGATTATCTGTAAACCTTCGTAAAAAACATAAGGCTTCGTACGGAATTCATTCGTGCGGAGCCCTTGTTTTTTGCTCCCAAAAAATTACAAAAGCATTACATTTATCGAAAAACGATAAAATTATATTGACAATCATCAATTACGGGTGTATTTTATAGGCAAAGGAAGAAAACATAAACGGAGGTTTCTGATATGCTTAAAATATCAACCAAAGCATCAATCAATTTATCAATCGCCATATCCGCACTCTTTTTTGTGCTGTGTATTGCAGGTGCTTTTATCCTGCCAACACTCGTACCTTTACTTATTGCAATGCCCGACAACATAGGCATTCGCGACAGCATAAGCGATTCGGCTCGCACACTTGTTATGGTAGCAGCTTACCTTATTCTTGCTGATATGTTTGCGGCAAACTGCTTCCTTTTCACACTACTCCAAAGGGTAAAAAAAGGCTTGGTTTTCACTGATAAAAGCGTAATGCTTATCCGCAGTGTCTCGTGGTGCTGTTACATAATATGCCTGCTGTTTATTGTTCTCGGCATCTATTTCCAGCTTGCTTTTGTCGTAGCTTTTTTAGCGTTTTTCCTTGGACTTTGCCTGAGAGTTACCAAAAATGTTATTGACGAAGCAACGCAAATCAAAAACGAAAACGATTTAACAGTGTAATAAGGGAAGATGATAAATGATAACAATAAATCTTGACGTAATGATGGCAAAACGAAAAATGTCACTTAACGAGCTTTCCGACAAGGTAGGAATCACGCTCGCTAACCTTTCCATTCTCAAAAACAACAAAGCAAAGGCAATAAGGTTTTCTACCCTCGATGCAATCTGCAAGGCACTAGACTGCCGCGTGGAAGATATAATCGAATACACTCCCGACTGATATATGAAAGGAGAAAGTAAATGGAAAATAATATAATAAACAACGACAAAAAGCTCGAAGAGCTTGTCGGTATGCTTGTCGAAAAGAAAATAGAAGAGCTTGCTGAAAAAAAGCTCAACCAAAACGAAACACCCAAAGAAATGCCCGAGCCTGCCGCAACAGCACCTACTCAACAAAGCCCCGTAATCAACAAGCCTTTTTACCCCGAAGCCGTACCTGTAGCACAGCCGCAGATTATACCCGTAGCATCGCCAAAGCCTAAAAAAGACAAGCGTAGTTTCACCGTATACGACACTGTTTTTGCTTGGCTTTCATACATTTTAGGCTACCTTTTCTGCAGGTCGGTACATACCGCATCTTCACCTCTCGGCGCAACACTTTTTATTGCAATACTCTTTGCCGCTACGGGTGTTTTCCTGCACGCGGCAAAGCGCAAACCAAACCTCACGGCAAGTGCGGTCGCAATTTCTGCGGTTGTCATTTCCCTTTCGTTTGTGTTTTCGTCAAATACTTTTATACATTTTTTTGCCTTCAGCTATGCCGTAGCTGCCTATTGCTACTTCGTCTATGCTTCATCAGGCAACAAATTCAAGGCAAGCTTTTCAAACTTCATAATTGCCGACTTTCTTAAAAGTGCGGTTTTACTTCCATTCAAATATTTATCGAAGGGCGAAATGCTTATTGCTGTATTCCAAGGCAAAACGAAGAAAAGCATGAAACTGCTTCTCAAGCTCATTATCGGTCTTGCAGCAGCCGCAATTCCCACAGCAGTTGTACTTCTGCTTCTGCTCTATGACGCATCTTTTGAAAGCCTTATCAACCGCATATTTGACTTTGATATAGTAACCGTCTTATCACACGTTGCAAGTCTTTTTTATGCTGTGTTTATAGGAATGTTTATTTACAGCATTTATATTTCTTCCGTTGACGGCAGAGATATCCCCTTCCTCACAGAAGAAAAAATCACACAGAGAGAAACAAAGATACGTTTTTCGCCTGTTACAACCTCAGTTGCGGCATCAGTACCTCTGCTTGCAGTTTACGTAATATTCTTCATATCTCAGTGGAAATATTATATATCAGGCTTTACGGGTGTATTACCCAAAGACTTCAGTTATGCAGAGTATGCAAGAGAAGGCTTCTTCCAGCTTTGTGCTGTATCTGCAATCAATCTTGTATTTATCGCCCTGATAATTGCATTCTCAAAAAAGAGCAGATTTTACAGTCTCACAATCAAAGCCCTCACCTGTATTTTCTCAGCTTTTACGCTTGTGCTTATAAGCACCGCCATAGCAAAAATGGTTATGTACATCAATTACTACGGTCTGACGCAGAAGAGAGTTTACGCAACATGGTTTATGGCTGTACTAGCTTTGGTTTTTATCGCCGTTGCACTCAGCAGATTTATACCTAAAATCAAAATTGCCGCTGTTGCATCCGCAATAGTTGTTGTCGCTTTTGCGGTTCTTTCACTTTGCAACGTTGACAGCATAATCTCCAAATATAACGTCGATCGCTACCTTGACGGCTCACTTAAAACAGTTGACGTTGCTGCACTCAGTAATCTTGGCGATGCCGCAGTACCGGATATGGTCCGCCTCGCAAAACATTACGATAAAGAATACGGCACCGATATCACCGAAAAAATTCCGATTTTTTCTGACCGACTGTCAGATTACGTTAATCTCAGAGCTGCACTTATCATTGCACAACAGTCTGAACACAGTGATTCGGTCTTCGGTTTCTCACTCAACTCAATGCGTGCCGAAAAAGCTCTCAAAGAATTGGGAAAAATCAAAACTCCTGCAGACGTTGATGAGTTTTAAAATAATGGAAAAACGCCGACTTCTCCCCGGTGAGAGGTCGGCATTTTTTTATAAAACATAATTGATACATTCACAATCAATAAGCGTGTGTGTTATAAGCTCTTTTGAATCAAGATCTGTGCGGTGCATATCTACTGCCGTAATCTGACGGTTGTTGTAGGTTGTGTAATAATATATCCCCTTGTCCGCATTACAGCAAGACGTGTAGACGGTTATTTCGTGCTTCCCGTTTTCAAGTTCGCAACAGCCCTTTGTCTGGTTGACGGAACCGAGAATATGAAAAAAACGGCCGACAGAAGATTTTTCATTATCCTCGCTAACGCTGTTAAGCTTTGTAAATGCTGCACGTATGAACCTTGACTGTGAGGAAAGGTCGCCAGGCAGACCAATAGCACCCATTCCCCTACTGTAAGCCTCAATCTTAACTGAAGAAGAGAAACGGTTGCGCACCGGCAACGGAGACAGACCCATATAATTGCTGAGCGAAATCATCTGCACGGGAAACGGCGGATTATTAGTCAGCACACCAACGGGATTATCATAAACCTTCAAGCCGCCTTCAACCGATTCAACCGTTACAGACCGCGTTTTATCGCTGACCAACCAATGAAGCTGTGCAACGGGTAAATCACTGTTAAACTTTTCGCCAGTAATATTAATTCTGCCGAGCAGCTCCTTTGCTTGCAATACGTTTTCACATTGCGAAAGTAACCACGGAATCAGTTCAAACTGTGCAATGTTATCCTTACCGTCGGCAGGCGGAAAGTACACGGTATTACCGACAAAATTCAGCCCTGCCACACATAACCCTTTTTCATTCACTGCATCGTAATACAGCGGATATCCTTGCACAACATACGCCATACCGATTATTGCAAAGTGATTTTCAATTGCTCTGCCGTTTCTGAAGCTAAACGAGAAATTACGCGGTGTTACCGTCACCTGCTCAGAATATGAAAAATCGTTATCAAGCGTTCTGCCGAAATAAAAATCATCCGTTTTCAGCGTTACAGCTGTGCACATATTATCATCGCCTTTCACGACTTAATATATCCGCACACAGTGATGATTATTAAAAAAACAAAAAACAGCCGCTCTCCGAAGAGAACAGCTGAATTTTTTTGTGCATAAGAATAGAAAAAAGAATTTATATAATTATGCTTCTTCTCTCATCTTTGCAAAGCACTCGCTGCAGTATACAGGGCGGTCCTCACGGGGTCTGAAGGGGACCTTGCACTCTGCGCCGCACTGTGCGCAAGTAGCATCGAACATTTCACGCTCGGGCTTGTTTGCATTCTTGCGTGCGTCACGGCAGGACTTGCAGCGCTGAGGCTCATTTTCAAAGCCCTTTGCAGCATAGAACTCCTGCTCGCCGGCTGTGAAAACGAATTCGTTGCCGCATTCCTTACAGATGAGAGTCTTGTCTTCGTACATTTTGGATTACCTCGCTAAAAAAATATTTGTTGACACCCGGGACGGACTTGCACCGTCATCTTGCTGTAAACAGCACGCTCTGCTTGAGCTACGTGGGCATTTATGCATTTCGTCATTCGGCTCTGAGCTTGCGGCGGATACGCTGCACAGCATTGTCAACCGACTTGACGGATTTGCCTGTTTTTTCGGCGATGTCGGCATAGCTTACGCCGCAAACGTACATCGCCAAAACCGTCCTTTCATAATCTGAAAGACAGGTTTTAATTTTTTCTGCAATTTCTTCAACCAGCTCGTATGAATGAAGCTCATCGTATGTACCGTCGGAATAATCCGATGAGCCGATATCGTCGAGCGCAACGGTGGAAACACTTTTTTTTGTCTGCTGAGTGTAGAGCGAAATCATACTGTTGAGTGCACAACGGCAAGCAAAAGTAGAAAACTTTACACCCTTGTCCGCATCATAGGAACGGATAGCCTGAATAACACCGATCAGACCCTGCTGATAAAAATCCTGCCTGTCAAGCCTGTCGGAGTTTGCAAACTGATTGGCCTTATAGTTGATAAAGCCGGATACACGGTTCATCAGCTCAACAACTGCTTCGTTGCCGCCCTGACGCTTCGCAATAAGAACCAGCTCTTCATCGGATAAATCTTTAAGCAGAGCTGAATTCAACCCGAAAATCCCCCAATCCGGAACAAGTATAATAATGATATTCTATATTTTCTATTTCGTCAATAGATTTTTTCGATAAATGTCAAAAAAAATTATACATTTCCAACAACTTACGCGAAAAATGTCGAAGAATTTTAGTTTTTCTGCTGTAATTCATCCAGATCGAGGGCAAAAGCAGCAATAAATTCATTCAAAAAATCGGTTGCAGCAGGAACATCAAGCTGAGAAACAATCTTTTCCGTTGATATTTTTGCGCTTGCAAATTCACTGTTGCCCGCCTTACCCTCTTCAATACATTTAATAAGAGCGGATATTTTATCGGCAGCTTTAACAAGCTTCCACAGCTGCGCATCAGAATCCTGCTTGATAAAAAAACCGCTGTAGCTTGCCTGCATATAATCGGGCAGCATTGACACAAGCATAGATGCAGTTTCACGCTCAACAGCCTTATAGGCTTGCTTGAGCTGTGGGTTGCCGTATTTAATCGGGGTGGGCATATCGCCAGTTATAATCTCGGGCATATCGTGATAAATGCCGAGAAGTGCTGCACGCTCGCAGTTATGCGCCGTGCCGTATTTTTCGTTTGAAATTACAGCAAGTGCGTGTGCAATTGCCGCAACCTCAAGGCTGTGCTCGCTGAGATTTTCCTTGCGTGTGTTACGCATAAGTGCCCAGCGGTCAATATATTTCATTCTTGAAAACATTGCAAAAAAGCTGTGTGACATTTCCGGTCAGGCCTTTCATTGGTTATTTGGGTTCTGAAGAATCAGCACATATCCGGGTACATTCTTATATGTGATATAGCCTTCATTAATATATTTTTCTCTAAGCTCAGTAGTTTCGTTTATAAGTGCAGGTCGCATATCAAAGACAACAAAATCCGTCTCATTTTCAGATTTGATTTCATACACCTCATCACGGTCCGCGATATGAGGCACAAAGAATGTGCTTGATTTAACCGTAGCATCCTCCGGCAGGCTTTCGAGAGCCTCATCAAGTATTTCAAAAGTTTCTTTTGATTTTACATATCTGCTCACATAAGCGTCAAGCTTCGGGAAAGCCGTAACAAAGAAGCACATAACGGATGCGATTGCGGCAAGGCTCATCATATATCGTCTTGCTCTGCCGCCAAGCTCTGACGAATTGATAATCGCCAGATAAATCAGGCAGGAAATCGCGCCGTAGGAATACTGAAAATCAATTGAAAACTGATAGACATAAGAAGTCATCAGGTTAAAGAGCATAAAGGGCAGTATGAGAATAAAATGCGACACCTTTCTTGTGGCAAGCGGCAGGAAGCCGAGCGGCATAAGCACGTACATAAGGTACGGCAGCTTTTCAGCATTAAGTGTCTGAGCGAAAACATAGGCAGGATTTGTGAGAATTATCCTCACCATACCCAACAAACCGTTATCCTCATACATATAATTCTTGAAGTGAGAAGAGAGAATTCCGTTTCCGAAATGGGTCAGAATCAGAACAGCTGAAACGAAATATATCAGCGAAACAGCGCAGAGAATCGCACCGTGCATACGCTTTCTGCGTGAGAAGAAAACAAACAGACCGAAGAAGAAAACGAAAAGGCACGCATCCTCTTTGATGCAAAAAACCAGTGCCGCGGAAATATACATAAACAAATACTTTTCACGCTCGAAGAAGTAGAACACCCACAACAGCAACGGCACAAGGAAGCAGTTTTCGTGAAGGTCATAGCTTGTACCGCAGATAATAATCGGGCTGAAGGAATAAGCGATAACCGTAAGTATTGTCATCTTGTTGCTCAGGCCCTTATGCTTTGCAAGCAGATAAAGCGGAAGCACGCCGCCTGCCAGAACAAGCGCCTGACCTATCTGCAGAGTATAGGGCGACGGAAAGATAAAATAAAGCGGCAAAAGCAGATAGTAAATCGGTGAAATATGAACGGCAAAATGCGAGAGAAGCATATCGCGCTCACTCGACGTTATCGGCAGACCCGTCTCGCGCATATGGTGGAACATATTTACAAACAGACCGAAATCGAAATTAGGTGAGCTGTAGGTTGCATATCGAAGGCAGGTTATCGCTGCGATAACAGAAAACAGGAAGACTGCCAGCACACACACGATCGTAACCGTTGCCTTGTTGCCGATTTTTAGTCTTGAAAAACCGAGCTTGTCTGTTTTGAGAAGGAAATTCAGCATTATTGCCGCAAGTATAATCATACTCAGGCAAAACCAGAAATCCCTGTGAAGCATCAGTACACACGCACTGAATCCTGCAAAGCCGACCGTCATTCCCCACGAATCAATCGGATATTTATCAAAAGCATAGCTCAGCGCAGACATTCCTATAAAGCCCATAAGAATCACAAGCGCATACTTTAAAACATCAATATTGAACGCATATTTCATTTCGGTGAACATAACCGGACTTTCGCAAATCACATATATGTTTACCGCGCACCAAACCGCCAGGAAGCGTTGAATGAGCTTATCAATATCAAAGCAATCCTTTAATTTTTCCTGCAGTGTAACCGCAGGTGCTTTTTCTTTTGTCCTTTTCTTTTTTGCCTTTGTTTTCATTTTCATCCTCAATTCAGTTTACATTTGCTCAAGGATATACTGTTTAACATCCTCAAGTTTGCTCTTTTTCCATTCGCCAAGCTCTGCTTTTTCGGCAAGAGGACAAAGGATAAAGAAATCCAGTGTTTCACCGGGCACACGACCTGTACGCAGCGGCTCGGCAAAATGCTCCGCCCACTCTTCTTCCGTCGCGTTCTTGAACCTGTCGGGGTTGAGGTAAGTCATCTGCCGTCTTGTTGCGGCAATATGCATTTTAGCGGACAGCGGTGAAAGCAGCTCATATTCTTCCTGCTGAACGTCGGTAAAAATTCTCGGCAGAGGTGCCTGCACTATATGCTCACTGCCGCGCTGAATCTCAAGACCCATCGGCTCCCAGGTGAAATTGTCTTGCGTAAAATTCAGTCTGACAAGCAAACCGAACTCGGTATTATACTGTGAACGCTGATAATCGGTATCAAAAATAAAATTGCCGAGGGAATAGAAAATTATCTTGTCCCCTACCGTTTCATAATTCATCGGCACGTGAGGATGATGAGCAACAACAATGTCTGCACCCATCTCAAGGTATTTGTGATATCTCTCTCGTGTATATGGTGACGGCAGCGGAGTAAACTCCTCGCCTGCGTGAGCAACAACGATGCACCAGCGGCACTTGCCCTTAATCTGATTGATTGTGTTCTGTATTTCGTCAAGGTCGCTCCAGCTGTAACAGCCTGCCTTATTTTCATCAGCCTTTCTGCACGCACGCTGGTAGCCGACACCGAACATGCCTATGCCGCCCGCTTCATCGAGAATTACGGCACGGCGTGCCTGATCAATATTCATACCTGCACCGATTGTCCTGACACCGTTTTCGCGTGCAATATCGAGCGTACTTTTAATGCCGAATTCTCCTGCGTCCATAATATGGTTATTGCATATATTCCAGATATCAGCCTTCATTCTGTTGAGCACCGCAACCGCCTTCGGGTCAATTGTGTGCAGCAGCTGCTGGACACCGCCTGTTGTTGTGTTCTGCTCAACAGGTGCAACGGGACCCTCAACGTTTGCAATAACGTGATCGGCACTGTGAAGGAAATCAAGCACCTGCTGTGAAATCAGGTTTTCGTCCTCCCACTTTCCGTACATATATCTGTCAAAACCGATGTCGCCGGTAAAAACAAGAGTGGATTTGTTTTGCATACGTGACGTCCCTTTCATTAATTTACGGTATAATTGTTTATATATTAACACATATATATAATTATTGTAAAGCACATTATTTTTTTCACTTGATTTTTAATGTGAATACATTTATAATAGTCTGTGTTTTCCGCCCGTAGCGAAGCTGGATATCGCAGCAGATTCCGATTCTGAAGGACGGGGGTTCGAATCCCTTCGGGCGGGCCAAACAAGCAGCTCACGCTTTTGCGTGGGTTGCTTGTTTTCATATACAAAAAAAATCGGGGCTTCAGAACAGCCCCGATTTTTTATAACTAATCTTACTGATGAGTTACATTTTTGAACACAATCTTACCAATATTTGTTATGGATTAATATGCATTAAGCAAAGAAATATCCTCAAAAAATCAAATCATATGAAAAGCCGTATAGTCAGAGAGGGAAAACAAAAAAGAAACACAAATGATAAAGCAGGCAACATCGAAAAAATGTTGCCTGCGAGTTTTGTTATGACACTTATCAAATAACCTTTTTAAATCACTTCAAAATTTTAAATTTGCCGATTAAAGGCAGTTCTTTTGCCTTGCCGGAAGCGGCGTTTACAACACCAATTACTGCCAACACCGTGAACAGCACACCTACCAGGCTGACCAGCGTAAGGATAAAGGCAAGCTTGGAGGATATTAGAGCGATTATCACTGCGAGTATTGCGTATGCTACACCGTACGCACCGTAAGCAATAAGCAGAGTCAAGCCCTGGTTGGCATGAAAGCGTGCATACTTAGAGCCTTTTACGGCAAACATCGGGATAAATACCAACGGACCGAAATACGCAAGTATTGCAAACACTCTGTTTCGCGCAATATCGTCAGCATCATACTCTGACGTTGTATCCTGTGTGTTGTTGAGATTTTTAAGCCTTGCAGAAATATCTGTTGCAGGCATATTTTTCTGCTCTGCGGGTATTTCTAACGGAGCACCGCAATTTGTGCAATGCTTCAAGCCATCTTCTACCTGTGTGCCGCACTGTTTACAAGTTAACATAATTCTTTCCTCCTTAGTTTAATTAATATGAATTTTTAACCCAGATAATCCTTGATAGCGTCCCTGATTTCGTCTTCGTTTTCGGACATATATTTTTCTGCTTCATCCATTGTGTCGCTGAAGCTCTTTTGCAAGCCTACGCCGATATCAACCTTTGCACCGTCATAATAGAACAGCTTGCCAAGCTCGCTGTCTTTATTGTTGTCGTATTCGTCGCTTACGTAAACAACGTAATTCTTGCCGTCAACTCTGAATCCCCAGCCCTTCATAAGCCAGCTGTCAAGTGCTTCGTCCAGGGTTACTTCGCCGAGTGCATCCTCACCATCGCCTGCAAATTCGTAGCCTCTGATGTTGTAGCCGTCATCGGAAGCCTTTGCGGTTGCATCAAACACCTTTTTATACCACGCATCAAACTCGTCTTCTGTCACTTCGCCTTCAGCTTTGGTAAAGGTGATTACTGCGTGGCCTGTGCCCGAAGCAGGATCATCGGCATAAGCGGAATAATCGCTTTTGAGCTTCCATTCCCAATCGGGCTCAAGCTCATCGAGCTTTATGCCGGCTGTCTTCTTGAGGTAATACTCAACTGCACCCCGGCTGAACGATTCATGTTCTTCAGCTTTCTCAAGCTCTTTGTTGATAACGTCTTCAGCGTTGATTTTTTCATCGTTCCTTTCGGTGTTGTCTTCGTTTCCGCCGTTGCCGCCGCAGGAAGCGAAAACCAGCAGCATAACCGTTGCGAGTAAGATAGCCAATAATTTTTTCATAGTAATTACCTCCTTAAGTGTGTTATATGTACGGTTTATTTTTAAAAACCGAACAAGTCCTTTAAGCCTACCTGTTTTTTAGGCTGGGGCTTTACGTAGTCATAACCGCCCAGAGGCTCTCTGTTGTCAAAGCCGATAGTTAGACAGTCGGGGTCACCCTCAAAGCAGTGCTCCGTATCAACGTGGTAAACCACACCGTCAACTCTTTTGTAGAGATGATTTATGCTCGGATACTGGCCTGCCTGATGGAAGCCGTTTTGTACAAGATATTTTCTGTAGCTGTCAACCTCCTGTCTTGCGGCAAAATCGTTGCCGCCGAAATCGGCTGAAAAAGAGAAGTAGTTTTCTTCGTAGCACTCAATTCCGTAATTACAGCCGCCGAAGCTCCATTTGGGGAATTGGGGCAGCTTTTCGTCCCATTCGAGCATAACGGCTTCGTCTCTTGCTTTGGTGGCAGCCTCCTGATCAACGGCGGCAGGCAGCTTTGTTCCGCAGTCCTCACAGAATTTTGTGCCTACGGTGTTCTGCTTGTTGCAGTTGGGGCAGACAGCGCCCTGTGCAACCGTTGTTTCGGGCAGCTTTGCACCGCATTCGGGGCAGAAGGTTTTGGAAGCATCGGTCATCTTTTCACAGTTGGGGCAGATCTTTAAGTTCTCGCTCATCTTTGTTGCATAACCTTGTGCAGCGCGTTCAAGGTTTGCAAATGCGCTGTCAAGACCGCTTGTTGAACGGGTAGTCTGTTGTGTGTTTTGCGCTGCGTTGTCAAAATGCTCAGCCGCCTTGTTGGCAAATTCGGTTGCGGTGGGCTCAATAGCTTTATTGATTGCATTGCCGACTGCTTTGCCTACGCCTTCGCTTATTCCCTTTTTGATTGCTCTTTCCAAAAATCCCATAGTCTTGCCTCCTTTACAAAGTTGAGTTTTATTTAAAATACAAGAGAGATAACAAGCTCGAAAAACTTTTTGAAGATATTGATAATCATTGCGACTATCGCCTCTAAATCAAATTCAATTTCTGTTTCGGAAAGGTTAGGAGCGTTTCCTGCAGTGCTATCAACCGTTTCATCGTTGGCTTCGGCATCAAAGCCTGCACTTTGGTCGAAAATTGAAAGATACTCGATATAAGCTGTCTGAGTAACAAGCTCAGTCTCAAAAGCACTCTGGTCAACCTCATCCAATTTCACGGCCGCCAGAGTCAACAGCTCAACGTCAAACTCGTTAATCATACCGTCGTGGTTGCAGTCGGCAGCTCTCCACGCATATTCTGAAACATCGTTGCTGCTGAGCATACCGTTTACGATAAGGTTTACAAGGAATGCATCGTTTGCATCGCACCAGCCGTTGCCGTCAACGTCGCCGTAGATAAGAATCGTATACTCCTGAACGACTTCATCCTCGTGCATAAGTATTGCCTTTGAGCCCGTACCGAGCCTTGAATAAGCCGTGTCATATGTCCATACACAGTTGTCTTTAACTACGTTTGTGAGACTTTCGAGTGAGGTAAGGCCGGGGTTAAGACCTGTAACTGTATAGGTAAGGAAGTCGATTATCATACTCTCGTCCCACTCAAAGCCCGTTGCCTCTATTCTTTCGCCCTTGACACTGCCGCAGTAAATACAGCTGCCCTCTTTTACACCGCGTGTGGTTGCGGTAGGCATTTTTGTAATTCTGTTCATTACATGCTTGTGTTCACCCGTTTTTTCGAGCATTTCTGCGTGTTCATCGCCGCAGACGGTACAGATATAATAGCGTTTGCCGTTAGAGTTACAGGTGGGCGGCACCTCGGGCATATTGGGGTCAACGATATAGTTATGCAGAAGCTCAGAGTAAGACATACCGCAGGAGCAGGAGTAAGCCTTTTCGCCGTGCTGTGTCTCGGTGGGCTCAATGTCGGTTATCAGCTCGTAGGTGTGTCCGCCGTTTTCAGCCTGACTGAGGAAGTTATAAGTAACCCCGTCAAGGTTTTGCAGTTCATTATCGTAAATGAGCATCCAGTCGTGCTCCGAGCCGTTATAAGTAACGTTTTTAAGCGAAGCACAATTGCCAAACGCATCCGTCTCTGTTCCGATTGTTGTAACAGTTGTGGGAATTACGACAGTTTCAAGCATTTTACAGCTGTAAAATGCATCGCCTTGGATTTTTTCAACACCTTCGGGAAGAATTACGGTTTTGAGATTCTCATTGTATGAAAATGCATTTTTAGCAATTGTCTCAGTTGCCTCATTAACGGTATAGCTTTCCCGAACCGATGCTACCGGATAAGATTTAAGTGCAGCAAAAGATGCAGTATAAAGAACACCGTACTCATCAGAAACGTAATTCGTGTTGCCTTCTTCAACTATAATCTCTGTCAGCGAAGAACAACTCTTGAAACTGCAAACAATACTTGTGACGCTTGCGGGAATCGTCAGACTTGTAAGTGATTCGCAATCATCAAACGAAAACAGTTCAATGGTTCTGAGATTAGCAGAAAGCTTTATATTTTCAAGCAATTTACAGCCACGGAATGCCGCGTTATCTATATGTGTAACGCTGTCGGGAATAACTATACTTTCAATTGACGTTTTTTCGAATGCGCAACCACCGATAGTAGTAACGGTATCAGGTAAGTTAACGTTTTTGAGAGAGGTACATCTGTAAAATGACGTACTGCTGACATTTTTAACACCTTCTTCGATTGTAACCGTCACAATTTCATC
>JAGALQ010000038.1 GCA_017625095.1 Clostridia bacterium
GCAAGAATGAAAACCTGCCGTATTCTTGTTAACACACCTTCATCACACGGCGGTATCGGTGACCTTTACAATTTCAAACTCGCTCCCTCACTTACTCTCGGTTGCGGTTCCTGGGGCGGTAACTCAGTATCCGAAAACGTTGGTGTTAAACACCTTTTAAATATTAAAACAGTTGCAGAAAGAAGGGAAAATATGCTTTGGTTCCGTGCACCCGAAAAGGTTTATATCAAGAAAGGTTGTCTTCCTGTTGCTCTTGACGAGCTTCGCACAGTTCGTGGTGCAAAGAAAGCATTCATCGTAACAGATACCTTCCTTTATGAAAATGGCTATACAAAACCCATTACAGATAAGCTTGACGAAATGGGTATAGCTCACACAACATTCTTTGATGTTCAGCCCGACCCCACTCTTAAAAATGCAAAGAGCGGTGCAGCACAGATGGCAGCATTCAAGCCCGATACAATCATTGCTCTCGGTGGTGGTTCTGCAATGGATGCCGCAAAGATTATGTGGGTTCTTTATGAGCATCCCGAAGCAGACTTTATGGATATGGCAATGCGTTTCATTGATATCCGTAAGAGAGTTTATACATTCCCCAAAATGGGTGAAAAAGCATACTTCATTGCAGTTCCCACCTCTGCAGGTACAGGCTCTGAGGTAACACCCTTTGCGGTTATTACTGATGAACAGACAGGCGTTAAATATCCTCTTGCAGACTATGAGCTTCTTCCCAATATGGCAATCATTGATACTGATTTCCATATGTCAGCTCCCAAGGGTCTTACAGCTGCATCAGGTATCGATGCTGTAACTCACGCAGTTGAAGCTTACGCTGCAATGCTTGCAACAGACTATACAGATGGTCTTGCACTTCAGGCTCTCAAAAACATTTTCAAATATCTTCCCCGTGCTTATGAAAACGGTCAGACAGATATTGAAGCAAGAGAAAAAATGGCAAATGCCGCAACAATGGCAGGTATGGCATTCGCAAATGCATTCCTTGGTGTTTGTCACTCAATGGCACATAAGCTTGGCGCCTTCCACCATCTTCCTCACGGTGTGGCAAACGCACTTATGATTGAAGAGGTTATCCGCTTCAATGCAAGCGAAGCACCTGCAAAAATGGGTACATTCTCACAGTATGACCACCCCCACACTCTTGCTCGTTACGCTGAAATTGCAGATTACCTCGGTCTTGGTGGTACAACTGACTCAGAAAAGCTTGAAAATCTTATTAAAGCTATAAACGACCTTAAAGCAACAGTTGGCATCAAAAACACAATCAAAGATTATGGCGTTGATGAAAAAGTATTCCTTGACAACCTTGATGAAATGGTTGAACAGGCATTTGATGACCAGTGCACAGGTGCTAACCCCCGTTATCCTCTTATGAGCGAAATCAAAGAAATGTATCTCAATGCTTACTATGGCAAGCATTTCACAGAAAAAGCAATGCCTACTGCAGCTGATGTTGCAACAGGTATGACTGCAAACGCAGTTAAAACACCCTATACAAAAGGTAAAAAAGCGTAAGAGAGAGGAGATACTAAAATGAAACTTGATAGAGTTATTGCAGTAAGAAATAATAAAACTATTTACCGTGACGGTGACAAATGCGTTAAGGTTTTTGATACTGATTATTCAAAAGCGGATGTGCTTAACGAAGCATTAAATCAGGCAAGAATAGAAGAAATCGGTCTTAATATTCCTAAAATTATTGAAGTAACAATGGTTGAAGGCAAATGGGCTATCGTTTCTGAATTCATTAAAGGCAAAACACTTCAGCAGCTTATGGATGAGGATGCTGAGAAGAAAGACGAATATATCGAATTACTTGTTGACCTTCAGCTCCAGGTTCATTCAAAGGTTTGCCCTCTCCTTAACAAACTCAAAGATAAAATGAATCGCAAAATCAGTGCTTCTGAGCTTGACGCAACAACACGTTATGACCTTCACACAAGACTTGAAGGTATGCCCAAGCACAACAAGGTTTGTCATGGTGACTTTAACCCCTCAAATATAATTATTGCCGAAGACGGCACAGCATATATTCTTGACTGGTCACATGCTACTCAGGGTAATGCTTCTGCAGATGCCGCAAGAAC
>JAGALQ010000039.1 GCA_017625095.1 Clostridia bacterium
CACTGATAAAGAGGTGCGCCTTCGGGTTTCTTCGCTCCGCAGTTGGGGCAGAACTTGCCTTTGTTCACTGCGCCGCAGGAACAGGTCCAGCCTTCTTCTGCAGGCTTCTTTGCTCCGCACTCTGTGCAGAAGTTACCGTTTGCAGTTGCACCGCAGGCACATTTCCATCCCGTTGCCGGTGCTGCGGGAGCTGCCTGTGCGGGTGCAGCCTGCTGCTGTGCCATCTGCTGTTGCTGCTGAACGCCTGCATTATACAGTGCCATCGGATCAAAGTTTCCGCCTGCGTTTGCTGCCATGTTCATACCCATAAAGCCCATCATTGCTCCGTTTTCATTGGCGGCTGCAGTTTCCATTGCATTTGCTCTTGCATCTGCCATTCTGCCTGCCATCATAAACGGATTTGAGCCCATTGTTACGGCATCTTCCATCTGATTGATTTTCTGCATATCTTCGGGTGTGAGAGTAATCGGATTAAGAGCGATGGATTCAACCGAAATACCTCTGCGCTGTGTCCATTCAACCGCAAGTGCCTTATTGAGGGCATCCTTAAGCTCTACCGTGTGTGCAGGAATCTGTGCAGGGCGCAGTTCAAGCTCTGTGAGCATTGCGAATGCAGGCTGAAGAGCTGAAATAAACTCTGTTTTGAGCTGCATATCAATTTCATCTCTCGTGTATTCATCGCCTACGTTACCTGCAATTTTTGTATAGAAAAGAAGAGGATCTGTAATTCTGTAGGAATAAATACCGTTACATCTTACCTGTACGGAACGGTACATACCAAGTCTTTTGTTGGCAACCTCAAACATAAACGGATTTGGTGTGCCGAACTTATTATCGAGAATTTCCTTTGTGTTGAAATAATAAACTCTCTGGTCCTTGCCTGTATCGCCGCCATATGTAAATCTCTTGCCTACCTGCTTGAAGGTTTCCTTGATACTGTCGCCGAGCTTGCCTGAGAAGATTGAAGGCTCTGTTGATGAATCGTAAGTAAATTCACCGGGTTCTGCACAAACCTCAACAATCTTGCCCTGCTCAACGATGATCATACACTGACCGTCTGCAACAGCAATGCCCGAGCCGTTGGAGATTACGTTATCGCTGCCCTTGGTGTTGGAAGAACGTCCGCCGACTCGCTTCTGTCCTTTCACCATAAGCACATCGTTATCGAGTGATTCGCAGTAGAAAAATTCCTTCCACTGATCAGCGAGTACACCGCCGAGTGCTCCTATTCCTGCTTTAATAAGTCCCATATAAAATTTCTCCTTTCAGAAATTTATTTATAAAATTATTTTTATCCTCTGGGCAAATCACAATCAACAACATCTGTGATTACATAGCCGAATGGACTGTTTGCATCGGGTTTAACGATTACAGCAAGGCCGAATTCTTCATAGCCCTCATATCTGTAATCGTCAATACGGATTTTTACGGAATACGTTCCGTCGCCGTTATCTTCTACGCCGTAGAATTCGTTAGTACCGAAGCGTTCAAAAGCGTACGGCTGAACAAGATATTTTTCACCGGTGCTGAAGTGTGCTGCCACAACGTTGCCGTTTTCGGGAAGCTCCGTATCACTTTCGATAAGTGTGGGATAAAGGGTGCTGAAATAAGCATCAGCTTCCCACTCGGAAAGACCAATCATATTTACATAGTCCTCAGTACCGTTCATTTTGAACTCATTGAGCGTTACTGCGTAAGCAATAGTGTCCCACACAACGGGCGGCTCATATTTCACAAGCCTGTCATTGTAAAACACATCCGATGCCGCACGGGCAACGCAGAGGCTATAGAAGGGTGAATCTTCGGTTATTTCTTCGGGTACAAAGCCTTTATCAACCATCAGCAGCTTTGTGACAACCTCATAGCCATCCATAGCCAGATAATAGTCGGCATTCATTTCACCGTACTCGGCAACAATTCTGTAATCGGGAATTGTTTCGGTTACGTAACAGTCAAACTCGTAAATTTTGCCCTTTTCGGTTGAGATTTCGAATACGGTTTCGGTTACCTCAAACTCATCAACAATCGGCGACCACATAATTGCTTCAAGTCTGACCTTAACACCGTTTTTGGGTGAAATAAACCTGAAACAGCCGGCTGAAGTCTGAGGGTCTATGCCCGTATTTATGGTTTCGATTTTTCCCTTCAGGCTCTGATAATCTTCGGAAGCACTGTCGATATAAAGAGTCATCAGCAAATCGTCGCCGTCAGCCTCTTTATTACCGTCTTTGTCGTTTGCAGAGCCGTTATCCTTTGTTTTTGCTTCTTCGGTCTGCGAAGGCGCATCGGTTGTTGTTTCACCGTCACCCTTGCCGCCGCAGGCAGCAAATGAAAGCAGCATAATCAGGGCAAGCAAAACGGCTGTTAATTTTTTCATTGGCATTACCTCCTTATTTGTTCGGTTTATATTCTTTTGAGGAATAGGGATTTTTGTTTTCTTTGGGCGGGTCGGGAATGTTACCGACGTGAATAAGCCACGAGAAAACCGCTGTTTTGATTGCAACGCCGATAACCCATACGGCGAGTGCGCCGACAAACCACCAGATTGATATTTTGAAAATGAAATGTGCCGCAAGCAAAAGCCATGCAGGAATTGTCCATTCAAGGTCAAATATGAGGTTTATCAGCAACGCCGAAAAGAATCCGTTGCCCTTTGGTCTGTTCTTCACTGCATCACCCCTTATAGTAAAATATATTAATTCTCACCTTGATTTTATCAAATAAAAATAAATCGCACATTGTACTTTAGTGCAGAAACGGAAGTTTTTTAAAAAATATTCTATAAAAAAAAACGGCAGATTGCTCTGCCGTTTTGTAAAATCATTAAGCTTACCAGAGATTACCGAAAACGTTGTGGTTAATTCCACAACCGCAAACCTTATTTATGCCGAAAATTTTCTGGAAGAAAAGCAAGAGTTTGAAAAAGAAACCTTCAAAACCGCCCTTGTGGCATTTACAATCACAACCCTGTGTGCGGTCAGCGTCGCAAAGGTCACAGGTTGCATCGTTGCCGTCTGTGTAAGAATGTTCGCATATAACCTCTGTGATTTCAACCTCATCGGAAACTTCAAATCTGCAGCCGTCAAAGGTAACGATGCAGATATGTGTGCCTGCTTCTTTTGCCTTAAGTTCTGCATCAGTATTAGCCTTTGTCATTTCAGGCATTTCAGCTTTGAGGTGAGGCTCCTGTTCATAATAGCCCCAAGTATTGTAAACACAGGCGTGGTCAGCAGTGAATTCAACGGTTTCGTTTGCATCAACATCTTCCCAATCTTCATCACAATCTCCGCAAATACACCAGATGCCGAGTTCAACAGCATCAGCGTCAGCTGTCATTTTGATGGTCTGATCTTCAAGAAGCATAACATTGAAGAAATTGTATTCCTTATAGATGCCGTCTTCATAACCGATATAAACACCGGTCCAACCGTTTTCTGAATCATAAGTTGCAAAATTGCCGGCATATTGATAATCACCACGGGGCGTTGCATATTCGTCGGTCAACTCAGCGAAAGAATCGCCGACCTTATACCACTGATAATCAGCGTCTGCACCTTCTGTAACCTCAACGTAGGGTTCGTCTGCTGTGGGCTGATGAGTGATTTCGCTGAGAACTGATACAGTAATATCAAATTCAACAGCATCATCGCCATATGCAGACATTACAAACAAATAGTCGGCACCTGCTTCCGCCTCAAAAATGCAGTAGAAATCATAAGTATCGTCATAATCGTTGTCGTCGTCGTCTGCAATTTCATTGCCATCTTTGTCATAAACATATACATACGGGTCAATATCAGCTTCACCCATATCGGAATAAACAACGTATGTGCCGTCTTCATCGGGGGTGAATTTGCATTCTTTATAACCTTTTGCAGGTATGGTTACGGTTATTGTTTCACCGAGTTTGATTGTGTAGTCAGCCGCAAAAGCGGACATCGGAATTAAGGTAAGCACCATAATAACCGAAAGAATAACGGCTAACGCTTTGTTTGTTTTCTTCATAATAACATCTCCTTTATAGTTTTTTGTTTCGTATATCCGCAAAGATATATCTTAACATCATAATTCTATCACCTTTTTTCGGTTTGCACATTGTACTTTAGTGCAGAAACGGAAGTTTTTTTATATTTTATCAAAACCACCGGTTGAACCAGTGGTTTGCTCCACCCCTATAAGGGGTTAATACCGGCTCAGCCCCTAAAAGGGGCCACAAAGAATTATTATTGCATCTATATGCACTGCTACCCGTAAACAGGTAATACACCTATCTCTTTTCAGCTCCCTCTGACGAGGG
>JAGALQ010000040.1 GCA_017625095.1 Clostridia bacterium
CGATGTGATAATTCAACATCACTGTGAATTTGTTTGTCAAAAGCTCCTTTTGAAAGGAGCTGTCACCGCAGGTGACTGAGGATTGATATAAAAATCGTTATAATTTTCGCAATCCTCCGTCTTTTGCTTCGCAAAATCCACCTCCTTTGAAAAGGAGGTTTAATTGAGTCATCCCGAGTGCCGTAGGGGCGACCATCGGTCGTCCGAAAAAGTAATATGTATAATAAATTATACGGGCGGCAGATTGCCGCCCCTACATTACAATGTCATTTCCAAATGTCATCCTGAACGAAGTGAAGGATCTTAAAAATCTGAATATAAGATTCTTTGCTGTTGCTCAGAATGAAAACAGTAAGGGCGACTATCGGTCGTCTAAAAATCTAATATGTATAATAAAATATACGGGCGGCAGATTGCCGCCCCTACATTCTTATTCATCTGCTCTGTTGCTGCTTTTGGCAATATCTTTTCTTTTATGCTTTTGAGCAAGCCCTTGTGCAATGGCTGGGAAGGTGTTGTCCGTGTCATTTGTCGGCTGAACGTTACACCTGCCGTATTTGTTCACTATATCAAAAGAATCCTCTTCAATCTCGTTGTCTGACAGCTTTGACCGCTTTTCTTCGCTGTGATTGTACTTCATTTATATCACCCTGATTTATTTTTATGCTGATTTAGCTAATATACACATTGAAAATTTTTCATTATGCGTATATAATGCTGTTTAGCAATTTTGTTAGGAGAGTTGAAATGGGTAAAAACAAAGAGGGCAAGGGGCTTAACGTCAGCATAAAATCTTATGTGACTGCTATTGCCGTTATCCTTGCGTTGATGATTCTTACATATGCGCTTACCTTTGTAATTCCGGGCGGCGAATATGTCCGCATTGATGTTAACGGTAAGCAGATGCTTGATTCCGCACGTGTATTCAGAAATGTAGAAGGCGGTATTTCGCTCGGCAAATGGCTTGCTTCGCCGGTGCTTGTGCTCGGAGCGGAGGGCGGCGGAACTATTATTGCAATTATTGCCTTCCTTCTTGTAATCGGCGGAGTTTTTACTGCGCTCGATTCCTGTGGTCTGATGAAGTATATGCTTGATAAAATCGTTGCGCGTTTCGGTGCGGCAAAATATAAGCTGCTCGCAATTGTAACCTTTTTCTTTATGGCTATGGGTGCTTTCATCGGCTCGTTTGAAGAGTGTATACCGATGGTGCCTATTGTTGTTGCGCTGAGCGTCAATCTCGGCTGGGATGCTATGACGGGTATGGGCATGAGTCTTCTGGCTGTTGGCTGCGGCTTTGCTTCCGGCGTATGCAATCCTTTTACCGTCGGTGTTGCCCAGAGTCTTGCTTCACTCCCGATGTTCTCAGGTATTTGGCTTCGTATTGTTGCCTTTGCGGTGATTTACACAGTTCTTGTTCTGTTTGTATATTTCCACGCAAAGAAGGTTGAAAAAAAGGAACTCGGAACAGTCGGTGCGGTTGGTTTCACACCCGATAAGCGTATGGACAGAGCACTTGTCTGCTTTGCAGGTATTCTCTCCGTCGGTATTCTTTTTGTTATCAGCTCCGGCTTTATTAAAGCTCTGCAGGATTACACAATGATTATCGTTGCGCTTGCGTTTCTTGTTGCCGGTATTGCTTCCGTTCTTCTTGCAGGTACAAAACTCGGTTCACTCGGACGCGATTTCGGCAAGGGTATTGTCAACATTCTGCCTGCCGTTTTGCTGCTTCTTTTTGCAAGCTCAATTAAATACACTCTCACCGAAGCCAAGATTCTTGACACCGTTCTTCATTGGTGTGTCGAGGCGATGGACGGTATGCCGGGCTACGTAATCGTGCTGTTCGTGTACCTGATTGTTCTTGTTATGAACTTCTTTATCAGCTCAGGCTCCGCAAAGGCATTTCTCCTTATTCCTCTTATTGTACCTATGGCACAGCTTTTTAACGTTGAGCCTCAGCTTTGTGTTGTTGCGTTTGCGTTCGGTGACGGCTTTTCAAATGTATTCTATCCCACAAATGCGGCTCTGCTTATAGCTTTGGGCCTTACCGGTATCAGCTATGGCAAATGGATAAAATACTCATGGAAATTCCAACTGATAAATCTTTTTGTCACAAGTTTGATGCTTTTGTTCGGTCACGCTGTTAATTATCACTGATTAATGATATAATCACGCAGATTTTCAAGCAGTCTTTTTTCAATGCGTGACACGTAAGACCTTGATATACCTAACCGCTGAGCAACCTCGCGTTGTGTCAGCGGTTTTGTGTTATACAAACCGTATCGGCGTATTATTATTTCTTTTTCTGCTTCGTTTTTCATATTGCTGACATATTCGTATATCTTTTTGGTGTTTTCAATCAGGTCGATATCTTCTGCGATGGTATCGTCTTCATATATAACGTCACTGAAGGTGAGGGGATTGCCTTCGCCGTCTGATTCAATCGGCTCGTTCATCGAAATATCCTGAGCAGTTTTCTTCATACTTCTCAGATGCATCAGCACTTCATTTTCTATACATCGGGCGGCATAGGTTGCAAAACGTGCTCCTTTTTCACAGTTGAATGAACGTACAGCTTTTATCAGTCCGATTGTACCTATTGAAATCAGGTCATCACTGTCGGCAGTGAGGGAGTAATATTTTTTTGTAACGTGAGCAACAAGCCGAAGATTGTGTTCAATCAGCCTCTGCGCAGCTTCCTCATCTCCGTTTTTCAGTTTTTCAAAGCAAAGCTGTTCTTCTTTTGCGCTGAGCGGTCTCGGGAAAGAGTTGGCGTTTTTGATGTGCAGTGCAAAATACATAAGATTTGAAAGTACGGTACAGATAATTTCAAACAGCATATTGTTGTCTCCTTGGTAAGTTTGTTTTATCAATATGCACAGTGCCGTATTTAAATGTAAAAATAAAATAAATTTTATATTTTTTATCAAGTTAAAGTGTTACATTTGCTTGCTTTTAATGCTTCTTTGTGTTATAATCAACAAGAATTAAGTAAAGGGGGCATATTTTTTGGCGAAAAAGAACATAAAATCAGCTGAATCTGAACAATACACCGAAGACTTTTATGCCAAACAAAACAGACGTTATGTCGGTACAAAAGAAAACGTCGGCTATGTTATTTTTGATATGGCACAGAGCTTCAATATCAATACATATTCAGAGCGTTTTATTACAACGATTTTCAAGCTCGATCTCGAGCTTCAGACTATAGCCAATTTCATAAACGGTATTTGGGACGTTGTGAACGATACCTTCTCAGGTGCGATAGTTGATAAGACTCGTACGCGTTGGGGTAAATTCAAACCGTACCTCGTCGTTCTCGGTATTCCGGGTACGATAGCAACTTGTCTTTATTGGCTTATGCCTGCTCTTTTCCCGAGTGCGGCAGGCGATTCGATGGCAAAGTTCTTTTTCTACCTTCTTCTTGCGCTTCTGCGCGAAACAGGAGGCACATTCCGCGGCTTTGCACAGACGGGTATGCTCGCAACCATAACGCCAAACCCGTTGGAACGAACGCGACTGATAACTCAGGCAAACTTCCTCTCGGGTTTCCTTGGTGAGAAGCTGCCTCAGCAGATAATGGACGTTGTTCTTGACCTTATCGGTAACCAGATTGTTGCAAAGGGCAGCATAGAAAAGGCCTTCCGTGGCGTGTTTATGGGCATGGGTGTTTTCACATCACTTGTCAGCGGTATTGCTGCACTGTGGTTCGCATCAATCACCAAAGAACGTGTTATGCAGTCCATTGAGACCCCAAGCATAAAACAGGGTATCAAATCGATTATCAACAATAAACCGATTCTTATCCTCACTCTTTCTGATACGCTCAGCAGCTTCTCGCTTCTCAGCGGCAGTAAGAAGGATTACTTTATTGATGTTCTTAACTTCGCAACACTCGGCACGGTTGTCGGTATCCCCGGTGCAATTGTTCATCCGTTCTCTTATGCTCTTGTTCCGTGGTTCCGCAAGAAGATGTCAACGCGTGCTCTTGCAATCCTCGGTAAATACAGTATTGATATCACATATATTCCCGTATTCCTTTTCGGCTGCATAGGCGGCAAAAAGAACGGCCTTTACAAGAAGGTTGTTCCTATGGGTATTGCTTTTGCACTTCAGGAAACCGTATATATGTTCTTCTACGGCCTTCGTAACGTTATCCCCAGTGAAATGTACAACGAAGCTATGGACTACTGCGAGTGGAAGAACGGTTACCGTACAGAGGCTATGACTTCTGCTGCAAAGGGCCTTGCGCAGAAACTCGCAGGCGTACTCAGCGGTGCTGTTAAGACGATGTTTAAAAAGTGGATCGGTTACGATATCAACGCTTATACAAGCGGCTCGGCTCAGACTGACTCAACAAAGTTCTGGCTGTTTGCTATGTGTACCGTTCTTCCCATTATCACAACAACGCTCGGCATTATTCCGCTTCTGTTCTACGATCTTACCGGTAAGAAGAGAGACAGAATGTATGAGGAGCTTCTTGCACGCCGTGCATTGATGACATCAGAGGTTACGGAAGGTGACGCTGATGCGATCAATAAGGTAAGAGATGCACAGATGGCTGTTGGTGAAAAAAGTAACTCAACAGATAAGTGATTGTAAAAATACAAAAAGGATGTTCCGATGAGGAACATCCTTTTTTGTTAGCTTTATTAAAAATTAAAAAAATCTGCAATCTTTGAAAAGAACTCAACCAATTTAAGCACGAATTCAAGAATCGGTGAGATGCTTGCAAATTCAGGCGGGAGGTCAACTGTTGCAGCGAGGGAGGGGATTGCAGTGGCGCAGATAACCGTAACGGATGCGGTAATAAATGTTATAATCTTTTTCATATAAGCACTCCTCAATACATTAATGTTTTTAATATAATAGCATATAATCGATAATATAACAAGTAGAATAACCTTTATTTAACCTTAGCTTACGGCAATTTTGCCATATAAGAAGATAAAATGTGGTTAACATCCGACAAATCACTATATTTTGCGGATGAGTTCACAAACAGGTAACATTTTATACAATTTTTTTGAAAAAATTTGCTGTTTTTATTGCGTTTTACCTTGCAATTGATCAAAAGTTATGTTACAATCGTTATGCATAATAGTCTAACTGTATACCTATCGGTATCAGTGTCTGCTATTAGTTTATACATAGAGGCATTCCTGCCAAACGCAAATCAATCAAAATCTATGGAGGTGCTTTTTCATGAAAAAAGTAAAGAAGCTATTGTGTATCCTCCTGGCGACAGTTATGCTTGCAACGTCTATGGCAAGCACAGCTTCTGCTTATGAGGCGTACACGACACCCGCCGGCTATGACAGCCTGGGTAAGCCGTACTACACATACGAGCAGTCCTGCTCTATGTTGCTCGACTTCCTCGACAAAGTGCTGTACGATGCCAATATCAACGAAGTTGTTGACTTGAGTATTCTTGGTACAATCACTATCAACCTTACTTCTGTTGATAACACCTTCAAATCAATTTCCGACCTTCTCGATATGGGTCTTATCAACGTTGCACAGGGTCTCAGCCTTGTCGGTGACCTTAAAGACCTTGACGAGTCTGCTATTGTCGAGCCCAGAAGAACTACTCACGCTGACTCTGTAGTCTTCTACGCTCTTCTTGAGTTCCTCAGCGATAACAGACCTGTTCTTGAGAAGCTTGTAAACGGTACAATTGATCTCGGTGGAATCATGGAGCTTGTTATTCCGCCCGATGATCCGGATATGGGCTTCATTTATGATATCCCTGCTTTCCTTAAGGAAATGATCTACACCCTTATCTACAACAGCGTCATCAAGGCTGAATCAGAGCCTGAGATTGATGCTCTTCCCGCCGGTGTTACCATCGATTCATTCACAATCGACGGTCTCCTTCAGGAAGTTGTTGATTCATTTATTATCGGTGATTACAACGTTTCCACTCAGTCTTACACAGGCTTCCTTCCCAGTATGCTCGGTAAGACATCTATCACATCCGGTTCAACTTACGACCTTATCCAGAATGCAATTGACTCACTTATGGTTGACATCCTTGTTCCCACACTTGTTGAGTCTCTTCCCGAAACTCTCGATATCGAAGTAAGTGAGGAGTGGCCTTACGGTAACCCCGCAGAGCCCGGTCTTCTTCCCACAATCATCGGTATCATCAATGACTACCTCAAGCTTGGCTATCCTTATGATGCTGAAGAGTATCCCGTAATTGAGCTTGAAAAGGCTCTTACATGGCTCCTTGCAGGTGAGACTGTAGCAGATGCAAGCGGCAACGTTACAAAGACTCCCGCTGCTCTTTACACAATCCTTTCATTCACAGATCACGGTATTGATATCAACGATGAGATTTATGCAAATATCGTTAGCCTTCTCCGTGAGCTTGGCCCCGGTCTCCTTCAGATGCTCCTTCCCGAGGTTATCCCCGAGGATATGGAGTTCCCGGATATGACAGAGTGGACAACTGACCAGTTCATCTCCTACATTATCCAGCTTATAGCTCCCGGTATTGACTTCTTCGCAGGCGTCAGATTCCTTCCCGATTGCGATACTATTCAGGAATGTCTTACTTATATACTTATCAGCCTTGTTATCGACCTCCTTCCCGAGAACGATTACTATGGTATGATTGAAGACGGTACACTTGATCCCGAAAACGGTGCTTGGATTGAAATCGGTACTGATTACCTCATCTACCTCATCAATTCACTTATCGATATCAACATCCCCGCAGATTCCAGCTTTGAAGAGTTTGTTGACTGCCTCGCTAACTGGCTTGTTGCAGAGTTCGGCTTCATCTTCAACACAAAACAGAATCTTGCCGGTATGACATGTTGGGAGAAGCTTGATGCGACTCTCTTCACAGTTCTTGATCCTACACTCACAACAATCCAGAAGACTCACGATACAGTATCTGAGTCCCTTATCGTCGGCGCAATTCTTGATGGTGTTCAGACTCTTAATATCGAAAAGATTCTCAGTTTCATCGGTAAGAACTCTTCTCCCGATGCAATCCTCAATCAGCCTGTTGTAAACTTTGTTCTCGATCTTCTCGGCGATATTCTTTCAAGCCTTATGAACGGCCTTGAGATTATCCCCGCAAGCACACAGAACCTTGAAGATCTCCTTTACGGTACAACTAAGGGCGGCAAGCTCGGTCAGTTCGCCGGTAATCTCCTATCTGCTCTTTATTCAGAAAAGGATTACAACTTCCCGACACTTATTCCTCTCGTTGGTTCACTTATCGGTCTGAGCCAGAACGATAACTTCATAGTTAACGCTCCCGTCGGCTATCCCAACAAGACCATAAATGACCTCAAGAAACTTGTTCAGCAGTATATGCCCTCAAATGACGGTCTCACTTACAGTGACGAAGGCTACTTCTTCTACGGCGAAGAGGATTACGAATACCTCTTCGAGTTCACAAACTTTGATGACACATATTCAGAGTGTGTAGATCTTATCAACAGATATAACGAAAATCCGAACTCCGTTACACCTCTTGAGATAAAGAACCTTTACTACAGACTCGGCTACTATTACGAGAGAATGACTCCCAGATCAGAAAAATGTAAGATCCAGCTTGCTTACGAAATCAACTATGCAGAGGCAAACAATGCCGAAACAAATGACAATGGCGAAGGCGGCAAGATTTACACAGACAGATCCTGGAGACTTTACAGCGAAGCACTCGATAACGCATACAAAGTGGCAGCTGATCCTGATGCTAAGCAGTCAGCAATTTCTGTTGCAAGACAGGAGCTCTTCAAGGCTCAGAACAGACTTAAGTCTTATATCTCTCTTGCACGTTATAACGTTCTTGATGTTATGATTAAGAGAGCTGAAGCTATTCCTGAAGAGGATTACAGATTGTATACAACACACTCAATTGCAGAGTTTAAGTCAGCTTATGCTGAGGCTATTTCAATTGACCGTGACTACGACATTGATGATCAGTACATTGTTGATGAAGTATCTACCAGACTCGGTACAGCACTCAACAGCCTTGAGTTCTGGGAGCTCAACTACGAGCTTGGTTCAGAAATCATCATCGATGAGGTTGTTTCCAAGGATACTAAGACAATCCTTAAGTTCCGTGAGTCCACAGGTGCAGCTGTAACAAACGTTTCTGCAACTGTTAACGGCGGAGCAACAATTGGTGAAATGTATGAAGAGGGCGGTTACTACTGCTGGGAGATTGATCCTGCAGCAGCAACTCTCTATACAGTAATCACAGCAACAATCAAATTCACTCAGCCTTCAACAGGTATGGAATATACCGCTTATGCTTATACTTTCGTATCAGCAGGTAACTACGAAATAAACTTCGACGTTAACACATGTTACCCCGGATATATCCGTAATAAGTATCATCTCGGTGTTTACGGTATCCAGTCTACTGACTATAACGGCGTTCTCGATTACTCGGTAGATCACAACTGGTCAGGTAGCGCAGGTGATTGTGCAACAGTTCCCATGGGTACTGTCTATGCAGACCGCAGCCAGTACAGATTCTACGAAGAGATCCCCGGCCTTATGTTTACATTTACAAAGTATGCAGATTCTTATTCTGCAGGTAACATCGGCTCCGGTGTCTTCTCATCAATCAATGTCGACGTCACATCTTCAAATCCTGATGTAACTGTTGATCCCGCATCATACGGTGTAACACTTAACCAGGATGATTCCAAGAACTTCACCTTCGCCGGTAACCTTCCCGCAGCAGGCGAGACAGCTACAACTCTTATCACTCCCACTGTTACAGCTACAGCTACAAACGGCGGTCAGACAATTTCTTATCCGAAGTTCTATCTTCGTGTAATCTCTTATGATAAGAGCGTACTTCGTGAGACAGTTAATGCTGCTATTGAATCCTGCCGTCAGGAATGGTTCTACTCAGGCGGTTGGGAAATCTACAAGAAGGATCTTGAGGCTGCTGTTGCAGTTCTCAATAACCCGATGGTAGTTCAGGCTCAGATTGATGAGGCTAACCTCAATCTTATCGAAGCTATCGATTGGCTTGAGTATAAGTCAGCTGATTTTGAAGAGCTCCACAAGCTTATCTCTATCGCTAACTCACTCAATCCCGACGATTATCAGGACTTCAGCGCTGTTACAGATATCCTCAAGAGCATTGACTTCTCACAGGATGTTCTCCAGCAGTCTCTTGTAAATGAGATTATTGATAATCTCAAGGCAGCTATTGATAATCTTGCTCCTGCACAGGATCGTATTATTATCCGCTGCTACGACAACTCCGGTATCCTTTATCCCGCAACTGTTATAGATGATGAAGGTAACGAGGTTCCGCAGGTTATCCTTCTCAGCACCGACTACATCTACGGTGATATCGGTGAAAAGGTTATTGTTAACGTTCCCGAAATGATGGGCTATAAGTCAACGGATAAGGCTCAGCTTGTTACAATCACTAAGGGCGGCGTTGTTGTTGAATTCAACTATGCTCCGGATGTTTACAGAGTTATCCTTAACGCAAACGGTGGTACAGTTGATCCTGTAACCGTAAACGTTGCTTACGGAAGCACATATACAGGTCTTCCCGTTCCCACTCGTGACGGCTTTGAGTTTGTCGGTTGGTACAACAAACTTTCCGGCGGTATTAAGGTTGACGATACAGTTAGGGTAACAACAGGTTACTACTCAACACTCTACGCTCGTTGGAAGAGAGTTGTAACAAATGATGCTGAACTTAATTCTGACAATAATGTCGATACAGGTGTAACTCAGCCTGAAGAAACAATAACTCAGAATTTCTTTGATAAGATCTTTGATTTCTTTACAAAGCTCTTCGAGTTCTTTAAAACAAAAGTTTTCAATTTCATTTAATTATGATATTGAGATTATTCATCAATCAATAAACTACTCGTGTAATAGGGGAATATGCAAATGGAACTTAAAAAATTTATAAGCTTTCTTCTTGCATTGACACTTGTATTTAGTACTCTTGCTTGCGGCATCGTAGCCGATGCCGCAAGCTACACCGCTTCGGTTCTTCAGTATATGATCAATAATCATGATTCCTTCCCGGAAGCAAGATTTACGCCTGAATCATATGCTGTATATTCCGCAGCGTTGGCTAATGCTAATTCTGTCAATAGCAATCCTTCTGCCACAGCAGAAGAAATCAGCAACGCAGCCGCAACACTTGCCGCTGCTGAAGCAGGTCTCACAGTTATCAATACAGAGTACAATTCTGCTCTTGATATCCAGATTCCAAGCACTGTTGTAACAGGTAAGAGCGTTGACATTAAGATTAAGGATGCTGCTTCTAATGAGCTTACAAACCTCGCAGTTGAGCTTAATAACGCAGTTGTCGCTTCTGAGTTTGCTCTTCAAGATGACGGTTACTACCATGCAACTTTCACATCGACAGGTGCTACAGGCGATATTGTAACTGCAACAATCTCTTATGATTATGCAGGTAAATCTTACACAACATATGCTTATGTTCTTATATCTGCTGACGGCGAACACACAGCAATTAAGAACGAGCTCGGTGCTGTTCTTGCCAGAGAAATGGCTAAGAACAGACAGGCATTCGATTACAGCGGCGGTTTCACAACATACGTTTCTGTTATCAAGAACGCGTTCGAGGTTTATGCTAACCCCAGTGCTACTCAGACAAGAGTTGACCGTGCAATCGATAATATTGAGCTTGCTGTCAATACTCTTGTAAGCGCTTATGCTGATTACTCTGAGATTTATGCTCTCGTAGCTAAGGTCAACGAGCTCAATCCCGATAACTACAACTCATTTGTTGATGTTACCAATGCCATCGCTCTTGTACAGTACGATCTTCCTGCAAGCAAGCAGTCTGCTGTTGATCAGATGGCTGATAATATTCAGGCTGCTCTTGACGGTCTTACCCTTAAGACAGCACGTTACACTGTTGTCGCTCAGACACCTGATGCTTCTGACCCCAGCGGTTACCGTCAGCTTAGCTCTCAGACATACGATGGTACAAGAACTTACGTTGTACGTGTAACTGCTCCTGTTCATCCCGGTTATGAGCCCACAGAGCAGTACCAGACTGTTACACTTTCTGCTGATGAGCAGACAGTTACTTTCACTTATGAGCCCGTTACATACTATGCTTACTTCAATCCCAACGGCGGTTCGGTAGACATTACATCTAAGGAACTTACCTTCGGCGCAGAGTATGGCGAGCTTCCCGTTGCAACAAGAGACGGTTATACTTTCCTCGGTTGGTTCTCCGATGCTGCAGGCGGTGAGCAGATCATTGCTGACACTATCGTTACAATCAACTACGTAGAAAACCTCTTTGCTCATTGGAGTGACGTTGAAAGCTACACATTCCAGTTCGATTCAACTCTCGGTTCAGCATGTGATCCTATCACAGCAGTTTACGGTGAAGAAATCGAAATGCCCGTACCCACAAGATTTGGCTATACATTCACAGGTTGGTATTATGATACAGCATGCACTCAGCCCGCATCTTACACAACAATGCCTGACCTTGGTGATGCAGGTGCAGCCGTGACCGTATATGCAGGCTGGACAGAGAAGGTATATGATATCACACTCGATCCCGGTGAGAACGGTGTTGTTACTCCTTCAGATTACACAGTAACATTCGGTTCAACTTACGGCACACTTCCCACTCCCACCAAGGATGGTCATACCTTTATCGGCTGGTTCACACAGCCTGAGGGTGGCGATCAGATCACAGCTGCAGTTCTTGTAGAGCTTGATACACATCATACTCTCTACGCTCAATACAGTGTAAACACTTACACACTTTACTTTGACACTGACGGTGGCACTGAGATTGAGCCTATCACTGCTCCTTACGGCACACCGATTAACATTGCTAATCCCACTAAGGATCTCTACATCTTCGATTGCTGGATGCTTAATGGCGAGCCTTACGACCTCAAGACAATGCCTTCAGGTAACGTAACTGTTGAAACTGTATGGACACTTAACACAGTTTGTAATTACTATCTCGATGTTTACAAGACAATCGATGGCAAGCGCGTTCCCGCTACATCAATCAAGGAAGGCGATGCAATTGAAGTTGAGGTAAGCATCAAGACAAACTACTATGCCGGTCAGGGTATCTTTGGTATTATGTTCGACAACCGTGTATTCACTGTTTCAACTAATATCAGAACTGCCACAGTAGCTAATACAACATCTGACTATATCAAGTCTCTTGCTTCAACTGCAATTTCCGGTTCTACAAACTATGCTGCTACTAACTGGTCAAGTAAATTTGAGGACAATGTTCCGCTTAATCCCGATTATATCAAGTGTACCCGTATTACAACAGGTGCCTTTGCAACAACAAGCAAGAAGCCTCCTGTTATTGTAAACGAGAAGACACATGTATTTACACTTAAGCTTACAGTTAACACAGGTATCGATGCTGCAATTACAAACGGTCTTATCTTTATTGATGAAAGAGTTTGTAAGTCTCCCACAAACAATGCAAATAATGTTCCCACATCAGTTGCTTGTGTAACAGAAAACGGCACAGCATATAAGCTTGATACGGTTAACCTTGTTCCCGATGTTTCTAACGCATTCGTTTCTCTTGATATCGCAGCAACAGACTGTGAGCTTGCTCCTGTAGACGGCAGCACAACAGTTGTTGAGACAAAGAGCAGAATCGTTTACGGTCTTGCTGAAGAGCTTACACTCGATAAGTTCAAGACTGATTATGCTGAAGTTATCGGTACTGGTACAATTCAGTGCGAAGATTCCGTTCTTGGTACTGGTTCTGTTATCAAGGTTATGGACGGCACAACCTGCAGACTTGAGTACACCGTTATCATTTACGGTGACCTTGACGGTAACGGTACAGCCGATGCAAATGACTCATTCCTTGTCAAGATGATCAATAACGGTCTGATTTCAGTAGACAGACTCAACGAGTATGAGAAGATGGCTGCTGATCCGAACCACGACGGTGTTATTGATGCAAACGACGCAGTTCTTCTTAATGACGCTGCTCTTCTTAAAGAGGTAGTCAGCCAGGTTGCAACTGCATAATTAAATTCCCGACACGAGAGAATGCCGTCCGGCTAAACCCGGGCGGCATTTTTTGAAGAAGGTGTTATTCTGGCATATATTTTTAAAACTTTCGCAAACGGTAACAGCTACATTGAGATGAGCGATGCTGCGCACAATCTGCTGCGTACAGCAATTGAAGAAAAATACGGTATTCCTAAAAATGAAATTGTTATTCTCAAAGACGATAAAGGAAAGCCTTATGTTGAGGGCAGGGAAGATATTTTTGTCAGCCTCAGCCACAGTAAAGGCGCTGTTATGTGCGGTGTTTCAGATAAAGAAGTCGGTGTTGATATTGAATTGTGCGCAAAACGCCGAAAATCAGTCGAATCACGTGTTTTTACAGAGCACGAAATATCTTTGCTGAACAGTGCAGAAGACGAAGATAAGGCGTTTTTTACACTCTGGACGCTGAAAGAAAGTTATCTCAAAGCTATAGGCACAGGCTTTGCTGACAACGCAAAGATTATTGAGTTTTTATCACTCAAATATCCCATTGAATCAACCGATAGTAACTTTGTTTTTACCGTTGATGAATATGAAGGCTTTCTTTTTACTGTTTGCGAAAAAAAATAGTCCTGATTATATAATTAATATTATATATATATATTGAAATTTTTTCCGAAGTATGGTAGATTTAAAGTAACAAGATTATAGGAGGCAAAAGCATTATGAGTAAAAAAACGGTATTCCTGACCGGTGCTTCAGGCAACATGGGTTGGGAAGGTTTCAAGCAGCTGTATGCTAAGAAGGATAAGTTTAACATTGTTGTTCTTCTTCGTGACAGCGAGAAAAACAGAGAAAAGTTTAAGGATTATATGAATGATCCTTCTGTCAGAATCGTATGGGGCGACCTCAGAAAGTATGAGAGCGTTCTCGATTGTGTTAACGGTTCAGATTACGTCCTTCACGTTGGCGGTATGGTTTCTCCCTCTGCTGACTATCTTCCCATCGCAACTATCAAGACTAATGTAGGCGCTGCACAGAACATTGTTAAGGCTGTTAAGGCACAGCCCGATCCTGATGCAGTTAAGGTTGTTTACATAGGTACAGTTGCTGAGACAGGTGAGCGTGACGACCCGATTCATTGGGCACGTACAGGTGACCCCATCAAAATCAGCGTATATGACCACTATGCAACAAGTAAGGTTATTGCTGAATCTGTTTTTGCAGAATCAGGCCTTAAATATTGGGTATCTCTTCGTCAGTCAGGCATTCTCTATCCCGAAATCCTTAAGAACATGGAGCCCATCATGTATCACGTTGTTATCAACGGTGTTCTCGAGTGGGCAACAGTTGAGGATTCAGGTCGCCTCCTTGTTAACGTCTGTGGCGACGATGTTCCCGAAGAGTTCTGGAGAAGATTCTACAACATCGGTTCCGGTGCTCAGTACAGAATCACAAATATGGAGTTCGAAGAGCTTCTTCTTGGTAAGTGCGGTCTCGGTCTTGGCGATCCCAAGAAGCTGTTTGATCCCGATTGGTTTATCACACGTAACTTCCACGGTCAGTGGTATCTTGACTCCGATGTTCTTGAGAGCTATCTCCACTTCCGTGCAAACACTCCCATCAAGGATTACTTCAAGAGCATGATGGACAGAGTCGAGTGGTTCTACAAGCTTGCTTTCCTTGCAAAGCCCTTTGCTTTTGCTGTTAAGCCCTTTATGAAGAAGATTGCTCAGACTCCCGTTTACGGTACACTCTGGTGGAGAGAGAATAAGGTTGCTCCCAGAATCAACGCTTACGTCGGCTCTCTTGAGAAGTGGAACGCTATCGGCTCTGACTGGAGCAAGGTTAAGGTTTACCGTCCTAACGATGATCCTGCAAAGGCTCTCGTTCTTGATCACGGCTATGATGAGACAAAACCCTTCGATACACTCACAATTGAGGATCTTCAGAAGGCTGCTGAGTTCCGTGGCGGTAAGTGCCTTGCAACTGAGATCGTTGATATGTACACACCTGTTGAGTGGGAATGTGCACACGGTCACAAGTTTATGATGAGCCCGAACCTTGTTCTCCGCGGCGGCCACTGGTGCCCCGAAGAGCTTCCCTCATCACTTGAGAAGGCTGAGCAGAAGAAGTTCCGTTGGGCATACGATGACGAAGCAAAGGTCAATCCCTTCTTCGCTCAGGTATGGTATCCGCTCCACGATAAGAGCGAAAATAACGTCTACACCGAAGAAATCTATGCAGATTTCAAGGAGTACAAGAAATAAGTCGACAAGGTCGACTCCAAATACCTCAATTAACCTGAGGCACAGAGTTCAAGCAATAAAACGAGATGAGTTTGTTGCATAAATCGATTTAAAACCGAACAGCACAGTTCAATTCCGAACTGTGCTGTTTTTTTATATATTTTGCATATTGAAGATTTGTGGTATTGACATATTGCACAAATAGTCTATTACTGAAGTTACAACAATGTTAACAAAACTGTGATATATTAACAAATTTTTAATAAAATACGACAAAATATTGAATAAACGATTGCTTCTTGGTATAATATAGATGCCAAGTATATTTTATTGTTCGTTTAAAGGAAGCGAACAAAACAAAAGGGAGGTAAATATATATGTTAAGATTTTCAAAAAGGTTTATGTCGGTCTTGCTTTGTGTAGTTCTTCTTTTCACCACCGCAAGCTTAGCCTTTGCGGCGGAGGACGGCAGAAAGGTTGTTGACAGCGGTTTTTGCGGTGCACAGGGCGATAACCTTAAATGGACACTCTACAAAGACGGAGAACTCATCATCAGCGGCGAGGGTGAAATGGATTGGTATTATCCTTGGTCTGATAACAAAAAAGCCCCTTGGAACAGTTATTTCGAAGATATTTATATTATTACAGTTGAAGAAGGTGTTACGGGAATAGGAAATTATGCTTTTGTAAGTGACTACCTGACAGAATACTGCAAAATCAAATTACCCAGAACCTTGCAGTTTGTTGAAGGCAGTTTTTTTCACAGTATAGAAATGAGCAGAGTTCCCGGCCAACACCTTGTTTACTGTTATGCAGGAAGAAGAGAAGATTGGGCTAATGTAAGACAAAAAATGTGTAACATCAAAATTGATCATTCGGTCCCAGGTACACAATGTACTATCGAATACACTGGTGAACAAAGTTTGTCTTCTCCGGAATCCAAATACTCCAAGCTTTACTTCAATGGTGAAGAGCCAGATGCTTTTTGTGAGCTTATTAAAGATAAAGAGTTAGGATTGGATTACGTAGCACATTATTATTCACCTGATATTAGAGCGGAAAAAATACTCTGGTATCGTATACATAATGGCAAGGATAAAATAATCGCTCAAATGAATGTCGGTGAATATGACATAAAAGAGTTTTTTGCAACAACTTATCAATCGGGTCAGTATTATTTAAGAGCTGATGTTGTTGATCTCAAAGGCAACGTTTTAGCTTCTTCTGAACAGGTTTTAATTGCCGATGTTCCCGAATTCGGTGAAAGAGTAAAACTGATGTTCTCCGACATTAAACTGCTGATTGGTGAATTTATATATGTGCTATGGATTTTGGTCGGTTTACCGATATTCGGCGCATTTGCGCTGCCTATTATAGAATTACTCGATTTATTTGGCTATAAGTTTTAAAAAAGTGTGATGAAACTGACGATATCTTCTTGCAATATCAATATTATACGATTATAATATTGATAGAACGGAGGGGATAATATGTGGCTTGGATATTTGGTTTTTGGCGTTGGCGGAGCGCTTTTTATTACGATGGCTCTGGTAAGAATTATTCAGATGAAGCGTTGCACAGAAGTTGTTGACGGCTGGTTTCTTGATACTGTAAGAGTATTTAATGTCAGATACCATACAACAAAGGCAAAGTTTTTCTACGTGTATGACGGCAAGGAATATTATGGTTTGACTGATCTTGGAATCAGTATGAAGCAGATGAACGAGTTTTCTAAAAGCTTCAAATATACTCTGTTTGTAAACCCCAAAAATCCAAAGAAATTTGCCTATGATAAGAAGTTGACAATAGGGAACGAAATTATTCCGTTAATTATGGGTGCTGTATTATTGTTAATCCCTCTTGCAATCAAAATTTGGTTGGATTCTTATCGATATTTCTGATTATTAAAAAAGAGCGATGAAACCGTAAAGTTTCATCGCTCTTTTTGTGTATATCTATTCTGCTTTGTCATTCTGAGCGAAGCGAAGAATCTTTGTGAATTGCATAAGATTCTTCGTCGTTTAACTCCTCAGAATGACATTATAACTTGGTGTGTTGTAAGTTACCTCGTTGCCTCAATGTGCTTGGAAATATCCTATTAATTGAGGTATTGCGTCTGATGCAATCAGTGTTTGAAATGACGCATACCGCAGAATACCATTGCGATACCTGCTTCGTTACAAGCCTTGATTGAGTCTTCGTCACGGATTGAGCCGCCCGGCTGAATGATAGCTGTAATGCCTGCTGCCTGAGCTGCCTTTACGCAGTCATCAAACGGGAAGAATGCGTCGCTGCCCATAACGCTGCCCTTCGCCTTATCGCCGGCGTACTTGATAGCAAGCTCAAGTGCTGTGATACGGTTTGTCTGGCCGGGGCCGATACCTGTTGTAGCGTTATCCTTTGCAAGTGCAATGCCGTTGGATTTGGTGTGCTTTACAACCTTCCATACGAACATAAGCTGCTTCATTTCTTCTTCTGTGGGCTTTCTGTCTGTAACGCAAACGATGTCCTCTTCGTTGAGAAGCTCTGTGTCAAGCTCCTGAACAAGCAGACCGCCTGCAACCTTCTTCATATCAACAAGACCCTTCTTGTTGGAGTCTGCAAGGTTGGGAAGCTCGAGAAGACGGATGTTCTTCTTAGCTGTGAGAATCTCAAGTGCCTTCTCGGAGAATTTGGGAGCAATGATAATCTCAAGGAAGATCTTTGCAAGTTCGTTAGCTGTTTCCTCGTCAACCTCTCTGTTGAGTGCGACGATGCCGCCGAAGATTGAAACGGGGTCAGCATTGTATGCGTTGAGATATGCCTCGTGAATTGTCTTGCCGATACCTACACCGCAGGGGTTAGCGTGCTTAACACCGACAGCAACAGGCTCGTCGAAACCAAATTCCTTGATGATGTCAAGTGCACCGTTAGCGTCGTTGATGTTGTTATAGCTGAGCTCTTTGCCGTGAAGCTGCTTTGCTGCGGAAAGAACGTTGTCAGCAGCACCGACCTCTGTGTAGAATGCAGCCTTCTGGTGCGGATTTTCGCCGTAGCGCATATCCTGAACCTTCTCGAAGGTCATTGTGAAGCAATTTGCAAACGGATCTTCGCCGCGCTGTTTTCTGAGGTATGTGTTGATCATTGAATCGTAGTTGGCTGTGTGCTCAAATACCTTGCCTGCAAGCTTGAATTTTGTCTCTCTGCTCGGTGCACCGTTTGCTTTGTACTCTTCAATAACAGTTGCATAGTCAGCAGGGTCAACAATAACAGCAACGTCCTGCCAGTTTTTAGCAGCAGCACGGATCATTGTCGGGCCGCCGATGTCAATGTTTTCAATAGCGTCCTCAAGTGTAACGTCGGGCTTGAGGATTGTCTGCTTGAAGGGGTAGAGGTTGATTGCAACAACGTCAATCGGTGTAACATCAAGCTTTTCAAGCTGCTCCATATGCTCGGGGTTGGAACGCATTGCAAGGATACCTGCGTGTACCATCGGGTGGAGAGTTTTTACTCTGCCGTCAAGGCACTCAGGGAAACCTGTGATATCGGAAACCTGTGTGCAGGGGATGCCTGCATCAGCAACAGCCTTTGCTGTGCCGCCTGTTGATACTATTTCAAAACCGAGCTCATTAAGCTCTTTTGCAAATTCAACAATTCCTGTCTTGTCTGAAACGCTGAGAAGTGCTCTTTTCTTCATCTGGATTATCCTCCTTGAATTTACTTTCTCTCTTCGCACAGCTTTGCGACCGCTGCGGGAAGAATTTTCCATTCTGCCTGTTCCATAACTCTTCGCTGAAGTATTTCGGGTGTGTCGCCGTCAAGTACGTCAACAGCCTTTTGTGCGATAATTCTGCCGCCGTCGGGAATTTCGTTGACAAAATGAACGGTTGCGCCCGTAACCTTAACGCCTTTTTCAAGTGCAGCTTCGTGGACTTTAAGTCCGTAGAAGCCTTTGCCGCAGAAAGAGGGGATGAGGGCAGGATGAACATTTATGATTTTTTCGGGATATTTTTCAATTATCTTTTCGCTGAGTATTGTCATAAAGCCTGCAAGCACAATGAGGTCTGCTTCAGCTGCCTCAAGTTCTGCCAAAAGAGCTGTTTCAAACTCTTCTGCAGTCTTGCCCTTGCGTTCTATTACAACACCCTCTACACCTGCATTTTTTGCACGCTCAAGCGCATATGCACCTGCAGCGCTTGAGATAACACGCACAAATTCGCCGTGCGGAATCTGACCCGCTGCCTTTGCATCGAGCAGAGCCTGAAGGTTAGTGCCGCCGCCTGATACGAGGACAACTATGTTCAGCATATGTCAACACCCTTTTCGCCAGCGACAACCTCACCGATAATGTGAGCCTTTTCGCCGATTGCGTTGACAGCTCTTACAGCCTCGTCAGCCTTGTCAGCAGAAACAGCAACACAGAGACCAACACCCATATTGAATGTGTTGAACATATCTCTCTCGGGGATACCCTCGGAAGCAAGAAGATTGAAGATTGGCTTCACGGGAACAGCCTTTTTCTCAATTTTTGCTCTCAGGTCGTTGCCGCTGAACATTCTCGGAATGTTCTCATAGAAACCGCCGCCTGTGATGTGAGAGATGCCGTGAATCTTGCATACATCCTTGATAGCGGAAATTGTCTTTACATAAATCTTTGTGGGAGTTATGAGCTCTTCACCGAGTGTCTTGCCAAGCTCATCAACGTAGATTGAAAGTCTCTCGGGAGAAACGTTGAATGCTTTTCTTACAAGAGAGAAGCCGTTTGAGTGAACACCTGATGATTCAACACCGATAAGTACGTCGCCTGCCTGAATGCTCTTGCCGTCGATGATATCCTTACGGTCTGCAAGACCTACGCAGAAGCCTGCAAGATCGTATTCATCGTTTGTGTAAATGCCGGGCATTTCAGCTGTTTCGCCGCCTACAAGTGCACAGCCTGCCTGAACACAACCGTCAGCAACACCGCTTACAATTGCGGCAACCTTTTCGGGGATGTTCTTTGCGACAGATATGTAGTCGAGGAAGAAGAGGGGCTTTGCGCCTGAACAAGCAACGTCATTTGCGCACATAGCAACACAGTCAATACCGACAGTGTTGTGAATATCCATCATAAATGCAATCTTGAGCTTTGTACCTACACCGTCTGTGCCGGAGACAAGTACGGGCTCGCTGATACCTGTGAGGTTGGGGATGAACATACCGCCGAAACCGCCGATTTCATCAGCGACACCGGGGATTCTTGTGCGTTCAACGTGTGACTTCATAAGCTTAACAGCCTCGTAGCCCTTTGTTACGTCAACGCCTGCTTCTTTGTAGCTGTTTGAATAACTTTCCATAGCTAAAGCTCTCCTTTATATTAAGTGATTTTTTTACTGTATTTATCGACGAAGTTTTCGCCTGTTACGTCTACCGGGTAATCTCCGGTGAAGCAAGCACTGCAAAAATCAACGCCTGAATTTTCTGCTACCTTCATCATTGAATCAAGGCTGAGATAGCCGAGTGAATCCGCACCGATGAAACGGCAGATTTCATCAATATCAAGCTTGCAAGCTATAAGCTTGTCCTTGGAACTGATATCTGTGCCGAAGTAGCAGGGATTAATGAACGGGGGAGAGGAGATTCTCATATGAATTTCCTTTGCGCCTGCATCCCTGAGCTTTTTGATAAGCTTTGCGCAGGTAGTGCCTCTGACAATTGAATCGTCAACAAGCACGATTCTTTGCCTGCAATTTCGTTGCCGAGTGGGTTGAGTTTTATCTGTACAGAGCGTTCACGCTGTTTTTGCGTTGTCTGTATGAACGTTCTGCCGATGTATCTGTTTTTGATAAGTCCGAGTCCGAAAGGAATGCCAGACTGGTTAGCATATCCGATTGCCGCGTCAATTCCCGAATCGGGAACACCTGCTACAACATCTGCTTCAACAGGATGCTCGATTGCAAGGAACTTACCTGCATTAAGTCTTGAGCGGTGAACACTTGCGCCGTCAATAACTGAGTCGGGTCTTGCCAGATAAACGTGCTCGAATATGCACATCGCAGATTTCTGACCGCAGTTATCAGTGTTGCTGTATACAGCTTCGTTAGTAATGATAAGAATTTCACCCGGTTTGATGTCGCGTATAAATTCGCCGCCGATGCTCTGTATTGCGCAGGATTCGGAAGCTATTACATAAGAATCGCCGAGTTTGCCGTAACATAAGGGACGGAAGCCTTTAGGATCGCGTACGGCAATAAGCTTGTGAGGTGTCATAAGGATGAATGAATATGCACCTTCAAGCTCGCGCATAGCCTGCGAAATAGCAGTTTCGATGTTCTGCGTGTTGAGCCTGTATCTTGCAATCAGGTGAACTATCATTTCGGCGTTGCTGTTTGTCTGGAAGACAGAGCCGTTTGATTCAAGCTTTTGTCTGAGCTTTGCCGTGCTGACAAGCGCACCGTTGTTGGCGATGGATATTGAACCCTTTTCATAGCTCATAACCATTGGTTGAGAGTTGATTTCGTCCTCTTCGCCCTGTGCGGAGTATCGCACGTGACCAAGTGCAACGTCACCTTTGCCGTTAGCTGTAAGTGCGGCAAGCTTGTCTTTGTTGAATACGTCGGGCACGGTGCCGGGCTCGGTTATGCAGTCAACAGTCTGGTCGTTGCGTACTGCGATACCACAGCTTACCTGACCGCGGTGCTGCAGAGCATATAGTGCGAGGTAGGTTTCTTGTGCTGCGTCGTGTTCGCGGTTGCGGTTAAATATACCGAATACGCCGCATTCTTCGTGGATTGAAGACATATTGTTACCTCCCGTAAAGGAATCAGAGTGAAGCTACCTGAGCAGCGAGAGCAGCATCTTTTTCAAGTACCTTCTCTGCCATATCTTTCTTCATCTGTTCAAGTGCCTGAGCAAGTGAGGGCTCGCTGAGTGCAAGCATCTGTACTGCGAGGATAGCAGCGTTTTCTGCGCCGTCAATAGCAACTGTTGCAACGGGGATGCCTGCAGGCATCTGCACTGTTGCAAGAAGAGCATCAAGTCCGTCAAGTGTGGATGATTTGACGGGAATGCCGATTACGGGGAGAGTTGTGTGAGCAGCAAGAACACCGCCGAGGTGTGCTGCCTTGCCTGCTGCGGCAATAATTACGCCGAAGCCGTTAGCTGCTGCGTTCTTTGAAAATTCTGCAGCTGCGTCAGGTGTTCTGTGAGCGGACGTAACGTGTGCCTCACATTCTACACCGAACTCTCTGAGCTTTTTGATAGCCTTTCCGACTACGGGCAGATCACTGTCACTACCCATTACAATTGCAACTTTTTTCATAGCTGATTACCTCGTTTTTAAAAAGATTAAGGCTGTCGAACCTGATAGGAACAACAGCCATAATGTTCATAATTGACAGAATTCGACAATGCGGCAAGGTGCGAAAACGGATACAGTGTGAATAATACGCATTGTCGCCACATCCTTCTTTCAATAATAAATATATTTTAGATTATTTTAGTTAATTTTTCAAGACCTAAAAATATGTTTTTATATTTTCTACATATATATGTATATATCAGTCTGCGGACACATCATTTTGGTGATTATAACCATTTAAATCAGGGAGACGATAAAATGAAAAAAATATGTCTTTTGTTTATTTCAGTAATTATTTGTCTGGCGATAACATCGTGTATGCGTATAGGTGAAAAAGACAGTACGGATTTTTTTAGCGAAATGATAAGGCGCGGATATAAATGTAATGTTGTTGAAACTCAAAGTGAAGATTTAATGAAAGAAAGCTGTTATGTTGATAGTTTTAAGCTTTCGGTTTTTTCTGACGTTAACGGGAAGCTTGTACGCGTAAGTTTAACTTACAGTCAAAACGACAGTTCAGGTTTTGTTGAATTGGCTGAAGATGCAGTCGGTGCATTCTGCGGATTTGAAAGTGAGCAGATAAATTCTGTTTTTTCGGCGCTTGGTATAGTATCTGATCTTCCTTTTGACAGTGGCGGTGTCAGACGCTGTGATACACAGTGGTACGGTTTTTCGTTCGTTTGCGATAAAGTGGGTGGTACGCTTGTTGCAGAAAATTACCGCCTAAGGCCGACAAGCGTACCCGAAGTTACAATCAATACTACAGTGCCTTTTATTTCATTTCCTTCATCTGAAAAAGCCTCGCCTTGAGCAGTTTCTCTGCGGACCTGCAGGTGGTGTGAAGCAGACGAGTATGATGTCGTCACCTATGACGTCAACATCGCACCACGGCACACGCAGATCGTGGTCGCAGGCATAGGGTGAAAACATTCTTCCTCCTCTGCATACGATGATGTTTATTACCTGACCGCTGCAGGCATCAATCTCAACGTCGCATACGTGCCCCAGCCTGCAACCGTCCTTTTTGTTTATAACTTCTTTGGTTCTCAGATTGGCAATGCAGTGCTGCATTTTTAAGCCTCCTCAAGTTTGGTTTATACCGCTTTTTATGTTAAAACAGTACAAAAAATTATATGAAATTTCTAACATAAAGTTGATATGTAAGTCTTTAAATTTACAATATATTGTGTTAAACTGTCCGTGATAATAAGTTCTTGAGGAGGATTTGTTTTGAACTTTCTGGTTGATAAGCTCCGTGTTTTTTTACCGGAGATTCAGAAGCTTGTTTTTTCCGAATCTGTTGAAATAACAGATTTTAAGTATCTGCCCTGCGGCTATAAGCCCAAGGGAAGTATGCCGCCTGCAGTTACGGATGAATGGCAGGATTTCGGCAAATATGACCGCTGGGGTGACGAGGTCGATTCTCACGCATGGTTTTATAAAAAGGTTACTCTGCCCGAAAGTATGAAGGGTAAAACTGTAGAGTTTTATTTTGAAACAGGCAGCTATAATCAAGAGGTTAACCGTGACCCGCAGTTTACCGTTTATGTCAACGGCAGGCTGATGAATGGCGGCGATTCAAACCATCGCTATACAATGCTCAACGGCAGCGACGAATACGAAATTTATGTTTATGCTTATACCGGTATGAACAGCTGCCGTCACAGCGTAGTCAGCAATCTTTTTGTTGTGGACGAGCTTTACAAGAAGCTTTATTACGATTTCAAAGTTCCTTACGATACACTCCGTCTTCTTAAGGATACAAGCAAGGAATATGCCGACATCCTTATGCACGTAAACACGGCACTGAATATGATCGATATGCGCGTGCCCGGCTCACCTGAGTGCAGAGAGTCATCACAAAAAGCTCTCGACTATATGCGCAATGAGTTTTACGGCAAATTCTGCAGTGAGCAGGAAGTTAACTGTATCTGCATCGGCCATACACATATTGACGTTGCGTGGCTTTGGACTCTTGATCAGACAAGGGAGAAGACCGTGCGCTCCTTCTCAACTGTTGTTTCACTTATGAAGCAGTATCCCGAGTATAAGTTTATGTCCTCGCAGGCTCAGCTTTACAAGTATCTCAAGGAGGAAGCTCCCGATGTATACGAGAATATCAGGCAGCTTGTAAAAGAGGGAAGATGGGAAGTTGAAGGCGCAATGTGGGTTGAGGCAGACTGTAACCTCACAAGCGGTGAAAGCCTTGTACGTCAGGTACTTTTCGGCAAGCGTTTCTTCAACAAAGAATTCGGTGTTGACAGCAAGGTGCTCTGGCTACCCGACGTATTCGGCTACTCTGCAGCACTTCCGCAGATTCTCCGCAAGAGCGGTGTTGACAAGTTCGTAACATCCAAAATCAGCTGGAACGAAACAAATATGATGCCTTACGATACGTTTATGTGGCGAGGTATCGATTCGACGGAGATATTCACTCATTTCCTCACCGCACAGACCACCGATCCCGACAGCACAATCCGCCGCAACACAACGTATAACGCAATGCTTGAGGCAAGCCTCGTAAAGGGTAGCTGGAACAGATATCAGCAGAAGCATATCAACAATGAGGTTATCATTACCTTCGGTCACGGTGATGGCGGCGGCGGTCCTACTCAGGGACACCTTGAGAATTATGAAAGATTCAAGCACGGTATTCCCTCACTTCCCAACACAAAGATGGAGTTTGCAGGCGATTATCTTGAGCGTGTAAAGCAGCGTACAGAGAATAATCCGAAAATGCCACGTTGGGTAGGCGAGCTTTATCTTGAGTTCCACAGAGGTACATACACCTCCAATGCCTGCAACAAACGCTATAACAGAAAGAGCGAAATCCTCTATCAGAATATCGAGCTCTTTAGTGAGATCAACCGCCTTTATAATAAGAAGGCATATCCGCAGGAAAAAATCAACGAGGGTTGGGAGTGTATTCTTCTCAATCAGTTCCACGATATTATTCCAGGCTCATCAATCTATCAGGTTTATGAGGAGAGCACAAGACAGTATGAAGCTATCGGCGCAATGGGCAGAGGCTTGCTCAGTGAAGCACAGAGCGATATTGCCGCAAATATTGCTACCGACGGCGGTATAGCAGTATTCAATCCTCTTTCATTTACAAACAGCGGTGTTGTTGATGTTGATGGCGAAAAGATTTACGTAAAGGATATTCCTGCAAAGGGATGGAAGGTTGTCAAAGGCAACGAGAGCGAAGGTGCCGTTGAAGCATCTGATAAAAAACTTGAAAACGCTTTCTTCACCGTTGAATTTGCTGACGATTACACAATCAGCCGTATTTATGACAAGCGTGCAGAACGTGAGGTGCTCAAAGCAGGCGAGCGTGCAAACGTTATTGAGGCTTATGAGGATTTCCCGAGAGAGTACGATGCGTGGGAGATTTCCGTATATTATAAAGAAAAGCGTTGGGAAATCAGCGACGTTAGCGCAGTCGAAATGCTTGATGAGGGTGTTCGCAAGGGTATAAAGGTTACACGTAAGTTCTTCGATTCCGTAATCGAGCAGAAAATCTGGCTCTATGCCGATATGGATAAGATTGATTTTGATACAACGGCCGACTGGCATCAGGAGCACATCCTTGTCAAGGCTGCATTCCCTGTTGAAATCAATGCAGACAAGGCTACATACGAGATACAGTTCGGTAATGTTGAGCGACCCACACACGGTAACACAAGCTGGGATGCCGCAAAGTTTGAGGTATGCGCTCATAAATATGCCGATATTTCCGAGTGTGATTACGGTGTAAGTATCCTTAACGACTGTAAGTACGGTCACGACATACACGACAGTGTTATCAGACTCACACTTCTCAAATGCGCAACTCATCCCAGCCCCAAGGCTGATAAGGGTCACCACGAGTTTATTTATTCACTTCGTCCTCACGAGGGCTCATTTACTCAGGCAGGCACCGTACAGCTCGCATATGACCTCAATAATCCGATGACTGCTGTCAGAATAGGTGCTCAGCAGGGTACTCTTCCCGAGTGCTACAGCTTTGTCAATGTTTCTCATGAAAATGTTGTTATCGACACCGTCAAGAAAGCTGAGGACAGCGACGAAACGGTTGTACGTATGTATGAAAGCTGGAACAAGCGCGTAAACGGCGCGAAGCTCACATTCGGCTTTGATATCAGCCGCGCAGTCCTCTGCGACCTGATGGAGAACGAAATTGAGGAGCTGACAGTTACAGACAATTCCGTTACACTTCCCGTAAAACCGTTTGAAATTGTAACTGTTAAAGTTAAATAAAACATTGTTAAACAAAGAAGCTGCATCATCTGATGCAGCTTCTTTCATTTTATCTCTTGTTCGAGATTGTCGAATTCTTCTGTGCCGAAAAACTCACCGAGCGTTATATCAAGTCCGTCACAGAGCTTTTTGATAACTACAATTGACACATCTCTGCGGCTTTCATCCATCATACTGTAAACAGTTGATGGTGTGACTCCCGACAGATTTGCAAGCTCATTAGTCTTTATATTACGTTCCTTGCATATGTCTTTAAATCTTTTTACAACCATATCCTTGACAGCCATAATTAACTTCACCTCAAAAACATTTTAAAAAAATAATCGCAAATGCGTATACGCACTTGCGTAATTATAAAAATGTTTTATAATAGTGTAAATTTTGGAGGTGGATAGTGTGGATAAAGAAAAGTTGTTTTCTTTTATTATTGCTCTCAGTGTGGTTTTTATGTTGATAGGTTCTACTATTTCTGTTATTGGTGGTTTAAATGAAAATACTGCCGTTAAGATATGCTGTATCTTAATCGGCAGTGTGATATCTGTTTTAGCTGTGTCGGGTGTAATATTGGCAATGGATATAAGAAATGAAAAATAAAATTACGAATTGCGAATCGAATAAACTTTCACAACATCTCCCTCGAGTGTTTTCCAAGTGAAAGTGCCGTTTTCAAGTATCATATATCCGTGTTGGCTGTCTTCTTTCGGGATTGAAACGGAGCCGGGGTTGATGTATGTGTAATTCTCGTGTTCAATACAGACAGGCACGTGTGTGTGACCGTGAAGGAGTACATCGCCTTTTTGGATAGGGGGCAGTTTGCTTTCGTTGTAAACGTGTCCGTGCGTTGCGTAAACCGTCAGCTGACCGTCAAAAATTATGGCATAATCGGCAAGCACAGGGAATTCGAGCACCATCTGGTCAACTTCGGTGTCGCAGTTGCCTCTGACGCAAAGAATCTCGTCTTTCATAGCGTTGAGCAGTGATATTACAGCCTTGGGTGCATAACCTTTCGGCAGGTCGTTTCTCGGTCCGTGGTAGAGGATATCTCCGAGAAGAAGCATCTTATCGGCTTCTTCCCGCTTATATGCGCCTATGAGTTTTTGACAGTAGTATTCCGAGCCGTGAATATCTGATGCAATAAAAAGTTTCATTCGCTTTACCTCATTTTGTGCAGTTGTTCATAAACCTTATAACCAGGTCAATTACTGCAGGATCTTCTCTTGTTATCAGTTCATAATCAATGTTGTCATAGCAGGCGGAGATCTCTTTTTCACTTGTGTTTTTGTTTTTCTTGAGCGCATTGATTCTCGCAAACGTTGCGTTCATATATTCTTCGGATTCAATTGTCTGATATACGTTGTGGTATCTGCCGTCAAAGAATACGGCTTTGACGTGCGGTAAATCTTCAGCTGACTGTGCGGCGGAAATTTCACGCCTTACAATAGCATCGTTTTCACCCTGAAGCATAAGAACAGGTGTCGGCTCAGCCGATGCTACACAGTCGCTGCAAAGAACAAGTGCATCTTTACCTTCGAAAATGCGGAAAAACAGCTTGAATACAGGTGTGAGAAAGCTGAACTTTTCACCCAAAGCGGCACTTATTACCTGATAACCGCTGTTCGGAGCGCCGAATGTGACTGCACCGTCAACTTTTACATCTTCGTCGCCGAGTGCGCGGCAAACAGAATATCCGCCCCAGGAATGACCCGCAAGTACAATTTTCATTTTGCTCAGCATAGGATGTTCTTTTACAAATTTCAGTGCTGCTTTCAGATCTTCGGGCCCCTGACAGAAGCTGCCGATTTTTTCACCGTCCGAAGAGCATGTGCCTGTGTTGTCGTATGCGAGCACGGCAAATTCATTTTCGGCAAAAGTGTTTATCTCGGTCATATAGCTCAGGTGACCGCCACCCATGCCGTGTGAAAAAACAATCAGCCCTTTGGGCATCTGTACACCTGATTTGGCATAGATGGCTCCTCTGAGCGTTACACCGTCTTTGTTCTGAAACTCTATCGGTGCCGCTTTGAGTCCTTCAAAGTCATTGTGTGTGAAATATTTCAGCCTTTCGTCACCGTCACACCTTTTACCGAAAACGGTGCTGTACATACGGTATGCAAGAAATATAATAACACCGATAATAATTATGACAACAGCAGATACTATCATCAAAAATTTCATTTCCTTCACTCCTTTATTTATCCTTTTATCAATTGTAACATAAATTTTTATATGTAACAACTGTTAATTTGTTCTTTTGTTTATAAAAAGCGTGGTGCATCAAAGCACCACGCTTTTATCATAGCTTTTGTTTACAGCAGATCGTCAAACAATTTGATGTTTGATGCCTGAGGCTTGAGTTCGCCCTTTTCGCACTTTTTAATGATTTCGACAATACGGTCGTTGATGGGAGTGGGTGTGTTTGTTTTTCTGCCCCATTCGCATACAACACCATTGATTGCGTCAATCTCGCAGGGTTTTCCTTTCTTGAGATCCTGAAGCATTGACGGTTCAATATCACGGTGTTTTTTCATTGCAATCGGCACAAGGAACGTTGCAACCGCACGCTTGATCGGGTTTGTGTAGTAGAAGAGCTTTGTTATATTTTTGCCCTGAACGGGTGCGAAGGTTGCACCTGTTGCGTGACCGACGTCAATACACTCCTTCATACATCTTACGGCAACCTTCTGACCTGCCTTGTTTTCTGATACGTCGCCGAAAACGCCGCCGACAACAGCACCAAGGCCTGAAAATGTTGCGTTGATGAGAAGCTTTGACCAGCGTGCACCGATGAGGTTATCCTCCTCGTGTACAGGGCACATAAGCTCGAGCAGATCTTTTACCATCTTGAACTGTGCATCGGATATGCCGTCCATCTTGCCCATATGGAATGAGAGGCTGTCAGGCTCACTTGTGAGTGTGCATACACCGGGTTCGTTGAGTGCTGCACCCCATTCAACTGTGCAACCCATTGTGCGGTCAGCACCGACAATCTCGGCAATGCCCGGTTCGGGCAGACCGTTCTGCAGTGTTACAATAACACCCTTGTCTGTCAGATGATCCTTGAGCTTTGTAACAACTTCTGTGTTGAAAAGCTGCTTTGTCATCAGAAGAATTACGTCGTATTTTCCTTCCATCTCGTCAGGTGTGATTGCCTTGACCGGAACGTTCATATTAACAATGCCCTTGATTGTTGCGCCCTTTGTGTTGAGTGCCTCAACGTGAGCCTTGTTGCGGTTGATAAGGTCTATCTCGCCGCCGTTTTTTGTGATGTAAGCACCAAGGACTGTGCCCAGAGAGCCTGCACCGTAAATTGCATATCTGCCCATTTTAAACACCTCTGTATAATAATTATTTAGCTAATAAAGTTTACAAATTCGCTTGTCTGCTTGCGCTTCTTTTCCCTGAGCTTATCATCGGCACTTGCATAGCCGAGTGCGATTACAAGCCTGACAGGGGAGTCGAGTGAGCAAATTTTTCTTATCTGCTTGTCGTCAAACCAACCGAGTATGCAGGTTGAAAGACCGAGCGCGGTTGCCTGTGCGGTGATATACGCGGTCAATATGCCGATATCGACTGAACGGTAATCGTTCTTTTTGATTTTGGAGCCTGCTGCTGCAGTTGTGTTATAAGCACCTTCAGAAAGTACAATCATTACGGATGCCTGAGATGCGAATTTGTTCATACCCATACTTTGTGTTGCTTTCGCAACGTCTGCCGCTGCATTGTCTGTGCAAACCGTTATGCGGTATGGCTGCGCGTTGCAGGCAGATGGAGCAAGCCTTGCAGCTTCAATCACAGCATCAAGTTTTTCTTTTTCTACCGCTTTTGTCGGGTCATAGCTTCTGCACGACTGACGGTTTTCTGCAATTACTTTAAAATCCATAAGCTTTTCTCCGATCTATAATATTATTACTGTGTTGCCGCTTGTTTCAACCGTCTTTCCGTTTGCGGTAACAGCCGCATTTTCGGGAACGTGAAGATTAATCTGAGTGCATTCGGGATATTCAAGATTGATTACGGCTTTGTTATCCTTAAGCACATAATCAAATTTTATATCGCCGATAATTGCGGGCACTGTGCAGGAAATGCGCTTGTGTAGGTCATACTGCGGCTTGATTTCGGTTTTGCTGTAGCCCGGTGTAAGTGGTTTTACGCCTGCGATATGCTTGCTCATTGCAACAAGCGGACCGCCTGACCAAGCGTGGTTTGATGTGCCGTCACCTCTTACCCAGTTTTCCCACAGAGTAGAGTAATCTGTCCTTATCATTTCACCGTATCTTTCGCACATTCTCTTTTCGGCAAGTGCAAATTCACCCATACTGCAAAGTGCTTCGAGAACATAGTGCTCCATATACGGACTTGAATTTCTTGTATCAAACAGTATTTTTCTGATTTTAGTGTATTTATCCTCGCTGCAAAGTCCCGACAGCACTGCTATGGCGTTTCCTCTGTCGTCGTAGCCTTTATTTTCTGCGCTCCTATATCCTTCGTCTGTCCAAAGAGACTGATACGCAGTGTGAAGTGATTTCATGCGGCTTTCAAGGCTGTTTGCCGCACGCTCATCACCGAGCAATTCAGCCATATTTTTTACTGCAGACAGCGCGTAATAATACCACGCATTTTCAAGCGGTATAACGTCGATTTTATCGCCCCAGTCCTGCCAGTCCCACGAGCCGCCGCGGTGCTCGACAAGACCGCTTTCGCTGATATTCCACAGGTTGATATAATCGGTTGCTGCTCCGTAGACGGATTCAATAAAAGCTTTGTCTGCGGTGTAGGTGTAATAAACCCATAAGCCGACAACACCTGCAAGCTGCTGACAGGGAAGCTCAAAATAATCGTTCTTTATAGGTACAACTGTCTGCAAAACCTTTGTTTCGGGGTCGATATACGAGAGCATCGTGCTCACACCCTTGCGGTAAAGGCTGTATGAAGATGGTGCAAGGCTGTATACAGTGAGCATCATCTCATTTGTAACGTCGCCCCACCACTGCGCTCTTTCTCTGTCGGGACAGTCCATAAAATTGTCCCTCATCGTGACGTACAATGTTCGGAGTGCCTTTTGCCAGAGTGTGTTCATATCCTCATTATCACAGGTGAAGCTGCCGCAGAATTCGGTGTTGTAGCCGCTTTCTCTGAATTTTAAGCTGAGTATTTTTACACCTGACGGTATTTCATAGGTTATGTTTTCTCCGTTAAACCAGGCAGGGAATTCAAAGACCTGAACACCGTCTTTTGTCACATATGTGCTGTGAATTGAGCCTGTGCAGGTGTTTTCTGTTGTGATGACAATTTTTTTGCCTGCCTTTGCTTCAATCTCGAGATAAGGTGTGACCTGAGCGTTGTAAGGAATTTTAAGTGTGATTTTTTTCTTTGTAAGGAAGCTTTTACCTTCAAAATCCTTGCTGTTTTCATAATCCTTCAGACCGAAATCTTTGAATTGCGGAATATCCCTGCTGTATGTTTCACCCCAGCATCCGTTACCGCCTGCCGCATATTCTTCTGCCTTTGCCCAGGCGGAAAAATCATAACCGGGCTTATTCCAGCCTTCGGCTTCTTTTCGTGCATCGTAGTAAACGTTGCTTTCGGGCAATCTGTAGTTTGGCTGAAGCTTGCCCTTGTCTTCAAGAAAAGCAGGATTTCTTACCGCGTTCCAGCTGCTGTCGGAAAGGATTGATACGTTGTCGCTTTCTGCCTCAAAAAGCAGACCGCCCTGACCTGCATCGGTGCTTGAGTAACTTGCTTCATTGCCCCAATACCACACAAGAATGCTGATAAGGTTTTCGCCTTCAACAAGGTGACCGGCAATATCAACCTCATCAAAATAGCAACCGGTGGGTGTTGGACCGCGTTTCAGTCCTCCCTCACGGATTACACATTTTCCGTTAATGTAAAGCCAATATTTGTTCTCGGCTGCAATTCTTGCAATAAGCTCGTTTTGAATTTTGTCAATATCAACCTTTTTATTAAAGCAGATCCAGACGTTTTTGCTTGATTCTTCACTTTTGGGCCATATCCATTTTGCTTTCCAGTCGGTTTTAAGTGCTCTCTTATAATCCATTTTTACTCACCGTTTATTTAAGCGTAATTTCAGCGTTGTTGTCAGAGTAAGGCTTTCTGCTGCCGATTGTATTGAGAATCATATCCTTAAGATCAACTTTTATACTGTCTTTTTCAAGCTTGGGTTCGATTTTTTTGATTATAAATGAAAAACGGTTCATCAATTTGTTGATAACCTCAAATTCGGGTGTGCCCTCAACATAAGGCATATCCCCAAGAAATATACCGACGCCGATGTTGCCGATAAGCTCTGTCAGCTTTGTTTTACGGATGGCTTTCGGTACTTTAATCCACAAAAATCTTCCTACACCGCCGACTGTCCCGTTTGTAACAACTCTTGTGCCGAGCTTTTTGAGGTGTTTAACAATTCCTTTGCCACCGCTCAGCGCTTTGAATATACGCTCGAGTATGGCATTGTTAAACTGCTTATCACAATATTCTTTTGCTGTCAGGCCGTTCAGGTCCCAGCCAAAATCACCTATTTCAATCGAGCTCACCTTCATAACGGAGTTTTCATCAACCGATATTTTTCTGTACTGTGCAGGGCTTCCGGGGAGACATGCCGTACAGATATCGATAAGTCTGTTACCTTTTTCACTGTAAAATTCGTTGATGCTCTGTATGTGCATATGACCTGTGAGTATAAGCTCAACACCGTTGTCTGCAAGGAATGAAGCAATCTTTCTCCATTCTTTTATTTTTGCATCACCTACAAGATCAAAAACTGGCACGGAAGGAATGATAGGGTAGTGGCACATAGCTATAACATTGCAGTTATCTGCTTTTGCCTTGTCAAGCTGTTCCTTTGTCCAGGCAAGGTGTCTTTCATCCATAGCACCTTTGGGTTGATCAAGGCTGTCGCAGCAGATTCCAAGCAATCTTATACCGTCTGCAAGCTGAGCAACATAAGAATGTGTAGGCTCATCAAATGCAATTGCTTCACCATAGCCGAAATCCTTGTACATTTCGGGCAGTGCATCAAAGTCTGCACCCTCTGCCTCGATTCGTTCATCGTTTTTAAATGCAAACGATTTTCCGTAATCGTGACCTGCTGTAATGACATAAATCCTTTTGCCGCTGTCTTTTAACTTGTAAAGCTCCTTTATAAAGCTTTTATGGCTTTCAACTTCACCGTTTTTGGTAAGGTCACCTGCTATAAGTACAATTTCTGTTTCTTTATCTTTAGCAATGTGCTCAAAAGTTGAGCTTGCAATCGGTCCGCTCTCTCTGAGAAAGTATTGCTCACGTTTCATATGTTCTTCGTATGCTTTGCCCTCTGCTCCGAGGCTTGTTTCAAAGTAATGGGTATCGGTTACAAGATAAAAACTGATAGGCTTCATTATATCAACTTCTTTCATAATAATACCTTTTAATTATTTTAACATACCAGACTTATTGTTTTCAATATAAATTAGAAGAATATTAAACGAAAATAATATCTAAAAAACAAAAAAACGCTGTCTTGCGGCAGCGCTTTTATGTGCAGTAAATATTCGTATCCCAGAATGATATATGCGGATGATGTCGCATATAAATCTTATAATTGGGGTTTATTTGAATTAATGTGTTTACAAGGTTGAATATATCTTCACTTCTGTGGTATGCAGCCATACAAAGTTTAGGTTTGCTTTCCAGTGCGTTAATTGCACCGCTGAGCATTTCGCTTTCAGCACCTTCGATATCAATGTTCAGATAAGTGAATGTGCCGTATTTTTCAAAAATATAATCAACGCATATTGCTTCGGTTTCTTCTCCGTCAGATTTTGCAGATGCACCTCTGCCTTTGTTGCCGCTAAACTTAAGCACACAGTTTTGTGACCATATAGCGGAGTTTATAAGTGTGCAGTTATTTATGTTTTCACAGTGCGCTTCAAGTTTTCTGAAGGTTCTCTTATCAGGTTCAACGGCGACAATTTTTCTGTAAGACTCTGTGTAATCGAGAAACTCATCGACCGTGTCGCCTCGATATGCGCCAAGGTCAAGGAAACTTTCGTTTTTACCAAGGTTGAGTAATGCAAACGCTTCATCTTTGCTGCTTTCACATTCAAAGCAGTATTTTAATTCGCCCGTAATCTGAAAACGGATAATGTTTTCAAATACTTTTTTTGATTGTTCATCGATCAGCAGTGAATAAGCTTTTTCAATTTCGTTCAGATTATTCTGTAAAAAACTCTTGTTAAAAACTTCCTCGCCGAAAACCGGTACCGAAGGCATAATAATTCTGTGCCTTTTTGAAAGCTCTTTGATATTTTCAATCACTTGCGGCAACGGACTCGCAAAGCAGAGAGCGACGACAAAATCGCCGAGTTCCTTTTCTGCCTGAGAAATTGATTTAACCTCAAATCCGCGAAAGGTACGGTTTCTGACAAACCCGTCACTTGCAACCACGGCAGATACTTTTATTCCGAGTTTTTCAAATTCGCTGAAAACTCTGTCTGCTCCGTTGCCTGCGCCGTAGACTGCAATCGGCAGAGCAGTAGCTTTTAAAAATTCCCAGCTCGATTTGATTTTTAACAGCTCTTCAAACAATTTCTCACCGCCCTCGCAATTTTTATAAATGATATCATATGCAGTTTTAAATAACAAGTACCAATACGCTGTTGAGCTATTTATATATTAATATTCTTGACATTTTTCGGATGCATAGTATAATATTTCAGGAGATTCGACAAAGTTTTCTATAGGTGGGGTCGTATGGATAATAAACGAATTCAGAAATGGGACTTGCTCAAGGCATTTCTGATGTTTTGCGTTGTGCTCGGTCATTTTGCCGATGTTCACGCAGGGACCAACGAATTTGCGCAAAGCCTTTATCTTTTTCTTTACAGCTTTCATATGCCGTTGTTTATTTTTATTTCGGGTCTTTTCTCGAAAAAAATGGTGAATGAAAAACAGTGGGATAAAATGCTTGGCTACCTGGTGCTTTATTTCTTCCTGAAGCTTGTCAAATACATATACGATGCTGTTTTCGACCAATGCTTTACTTTCCGCGTTTTTGGCGAAACAGGTATCGCCTGGTTTATGTTTGCGCTGTTTGTATTTGCTGTGATAACTGTGTTTACAAGTAAATATAAACCGGCTTGTGTGCTTGTGTTCTCAATTTTACTCAGCTTGTTTGCGGGTTATGATAATGAAATCGGCAGCACACTTGTGCTCTCAAGGATTATTGTTCTATATCCGTTTTACTATGCGGGTTACTGTATCGATCCCAAAAAGCTCGTTAAAATCAGCAAAGGCAAGATAAAAAAGATATTTGCTCTTGTACTTATCGGTGTGCTTATATGGGTTGCTTTCACGTTTAAAGATCTTTATATAACCCGTCCGATGTTTGTTTGTCAGCATCCTTATGAAAAGCTCGGCGAGTATGCTGCTTTCGGTCCGCTTATCCGTCTTGCTTGTTATGCTGTTTCTGCTCTTGCGTGTGTATGCTTCATTATTATCACACCGAACAGGATCGGCAAAGGCTTTCTTGCAAGGTTTGGCCAGTATACACTTCCTGTGTACTGTTTCCATTATCTGATTATTTACCTTGTATACAGAACCTTTAAAATAACCGATTATGTAACAGAAGACGCAATGATGTGGCTTATTTTCCTGCTTTCGCTGCTTACAACACTGTTGCTTTCCAATAAGTGGCTGAATATTCTCATATTAAAGCTTATGGAAATTCCGAAAAAAACACGCAGAATAAATAATCATGAAATGAAGAAATAAATGTTTATTTTGAAAAACTCACTGTGATTTGCAGTGAGTTTTTTTGAAAAATGTTGCAATATTTCTCATATCGTAATATACTTGAACCAATACGAATATATCGGAGGAAACATAAATGTTTATATGGAAAATTATCAAGTCTGTTCTTTATCCCGGTTGGGCACTTTTCAGCGCATTCATTATTATGCTCTCAGGCGTTATCAACGGCGGTGAAATTACGTGTTCCCCGAATGCAGAGCTTGTCAGAACTGACAAATTCACACTTGACAGGGCTCTTCTTATGAGCCAGGGTATTACAACTGACGGTGAATATTATTACACTGCAGGTTCAATTGCAGCCCTTGACCTTGTAGGTATCGCAAAATGGACGGTTGATGGGTTTGAGCGTGTTGCCTATACTCATTTTGCTATCCCGAAGGATATAAAAGAAAAGTATAACAGCGATCATATCGGAGGTATCAGTTACTATGACGGTAAGATTTATGCTGCAACAGAGGATGAATCCGATACTTATAACCTCATTCTTATCTATGATGCTGAAACGCTCGAGTATACGGGTGAGTATTATGACCTGGGCACAGAATATCTTGACGACGGTATTCCTTACTGTGCGGTTGATGCAGATAACGGCTATCTCTACACTTCGCCATTCCACGAAACAGACTGTATTCTGGCATACAACTTAGATGATATGACGTTCTCTCATAAAATTATGCTTTCTGAGCCGGTTGACAGAATTCAGGGTGCGGAATACTATGATGGTCTTCTTTATATGTCTTATGATGTATCAGGTTCAGCAACCGAAATTGTCCAGACCGTAGATGTCAAGACAGGCGAAGTCAAAAACCTTTTTGAAAGAACTGTTAGCGGACGCGACCATGAAGCAGAAGGACTTACCGTTTATCCTATGGATGACGGCTCATTTATCCACGTAGCAGATTACGATAAGCTCATTTCTGTTAATATAAGACATTACTCACTTGTAAGTGATAAATAACAAAAATCTCCACGGTGTATGAGCGGGGTTGCTAAGGACAGAAATAAATATTTATGCAGTTGTGAGACACTTTTTATAAGGTGTCTCACAATTTTTTCATAAAAAAACAGACACTTTCAAGCTGAAAGTGTCTAGTGGGTTATATACTTCAAAGCAACTATACAGAAAAACAAATTCTTTTTTCGGTATTGTATTAGTGATATTGCAAATTAAAATTTGCAGTGATATTTTTGATAAATCAAAAGTTATATTGAAGCATTACGGCTTCAGTGTTATTTTATTCGCATAAAACTGTCCGAAGGACAATAACACTGTGCAAAGCACAATAAAACTGCGAAGCAATATCACTCGCCATATGGCGAATAAAACTGCCGAGTGTCCTTATAAACACTCGGCATAAACCGTGGAGATTTTATTTTATTCAGATATTTCAACGTCAAACATAGCTTTGTTTTGTGAAACTTTAATATCGCCGAAGAACAGACAGCTGAAATCATTAACCGTTATTTCGTTCGGTGTAACAACGGGATATTCAGCACTGTAGGATTCTGAGTTATGCTTCGGATTAACCTTTGTGAAAAGATAATTAATACCGATTCTGTGGACAAATAAGCCGTCAATTTCAATTTTTTCCGGCAGATAGCAGGTGTAGCCGAAATTGTGGTTTTCGGTGTTTTCGGCCTTGATTATGTGGCTTGCGACACCTGTGGGATAGAATTTACAGTTGCGGATAACAAGTTCACCGTTCCAGGTTGATCCGTAATCAGAGCGCAGGTCAATAAAGCTGTCTGATAAAACGGTTGTGTTTTCAATAAGTGCTGTTCCGCTGCCGATAAGCTTTATTCCGTGGTGACCGAGTACGGAGTTGATAACGGTTGCGTTCAGTACGCCCTGATGAGCGTCAAATCTTGAAAAAGCACAGCCGTCATATACAAGGTTTTTGCAGTAGTTAGTGCCTGCTATGCCCCAATAGTCGCCGTCGGTAATATCGTTCGTCTGCTTGCAGTTGATGAATTTTGCGTTTACTGAAGTCGCTGCACCGATATCGTATGTGCCCATTGTAACAGATGTACCTGCAGATCCGATTGTTGAGTATTTTTTGTGACCAGTAAATGTGCAGTTTTTAACCATAACATTGGCACAGCACGAAAGGCTGACAAAAGCTGAATAGGGTGAACCTGTTTTTCCTTCGTTTACGATGTCGTGATACAGCCCGTCAATAACTGTGTTCGAACGCTTTATTACAATGCCTCTTGCATAGTATGTATATTCTGACGGAGCGTTGTTGGCAACCGTTGTGAATCTGCCACCCTTTACGGTAAGTGTCTGCGTGTCAACAGGGTAGGCGGTAGCTGATGTTACAGCGTTAAAATCCCAGATGAGCGGAGTTTCGGGTGAAATGTTACCGTCTTTATCTACAAGTATAACGTCTGACTGGTTGCTGCCCGAATTCTGGTTTGCACCCTTGCGTATATACCGTTTTACGTTTGAATCGGTGAGTACAACAAGGCTTGTGCCATCAAGTGTTGTGCCGATGTTTACGGCATTGGATTTTAGCGCAGAAACCTTGTCGGTTATGCTTACAGCAGCTTTTGATGGAGCAATGTTAAATACCCACGCGCTTCTGTTTTCAACCTGAGTGTCGTCGATTATGAAACGTGCAGTTGACCAGCTGACATCGGTTTTAATTATAGCTGTCTTGTTGGCTCCGCCGATATAATATGTTGCAGTTTCGTTTGCAAAAACACTCAGTCCGTTTTCGTTTGCATATTCGTGTGTTTTTAGAATTGCTTCAAAGTCATCTGCTTTTCCGTCACCGACAGCGCCGAAAGCTTCGTAAGTTACAAAATTCGTAAAAACTTTGGTGTATTCATAGCCGTCTGCAAAGTTGTAACTGTTCTGAGCAACAAGCAGAACTTCATCGGCAAAAGCGGCGATACCTCTTGATATGCCTACAGTTGAGCTGCCGGTGATATAGACGTTACCGCCATCAACCTTAAGGCTGAAGCTGTCGTTGTTGCTGAGATCTTTGCTGATTACAAAAGCTTTATCAGCATTACCGTCTGCTTTGATTCTTATACCGCAAGCTTTGTAAATTTCGTCGGAAAGGGTTTGTGCGGCATCCGAATACAGTGTGCTCTCTGAATCGGGGATAACAACGCAGTATTCTTCAACCGAAACACCGTTTACTGTTACGCTGTCAAGAGGTCTTACTATGTAAGGGCTTTCGTAACTGCCTTTTGCAAGCTCGCTTTTCAGTTCAACTTCAGAGAAAAGCATTGAAAACGGAGCAGATATAAATGAAAAAGCACTCATTATTATTGCTAATATTTTTGAAAACATTTTCATCACCCTTAATATTTTTTGCTATTATAGCATATTAACCATAGTTGTCAAATCTGAATGTTCTTTTGAAGACGGATGATTTTATCTTTCGATGACTACTATCTGATGTATATCAACTTTCGGTACAGTGAAGCTGACTGTGTTGCCGTCAAAATCAAATTCGAGTTTTTCTCTGCTTGGTGCAAGATAAACCGAAGAAGGCTTTTGAACTGATTTAACTGAACAGTGTACGTTATAAAGCGGTACGGTGTCCTCAATTACCTCAGTGTTAATTCCTCTTACGGTTGTGTGTGCAAAAAGAAGGTGCAGCATATTACGGTTCTGTTCTTTCTGCTCGGTGTAAGTGACAACAGCTTTGTCAGGTATGTCAACATTAACGGTGTATTCATCTGCCATCATTTTATCAATAACACTTGTGAAAAGCTCTTTGAAGCAGATGTGACCGTGTGTTGCATATGCTGTGAAAATATCCCAGCCGATATAGGCAACGTTGCCGTTGATTGCCGCACCGACAAATGTTTCTTCGGGATTATTCGGTGCGTGCATATGTGAACAGAAGTGTTCTCTTGTTCTGTTGAAGTAGGGGTTTTGCAGATATGCAGTGACTTCACTTGCGTCAGCATTGAATTTATATGAGTTACAGCGCATTATGTACTGAGTAACTCCGTTTGCGGTTTCGTAGCATGGGATGAGGTAAGTAGGCTCAAATTCATTTTTGCCGAGATATTCCATACCGGTATCAATAATGAACTTTCCGTCTTTGACAATTGATTCACCACTTGCAATAACTTTGCCGCCTTCGGCAATGAATTTGTTGATTTTTTGAGCTGTTTCGTCACTTATTCCTGCTACATCAGGCAGAATAAGCATTTTATAGCCTGAAAAATCCATTGTGCTGTCAATAAAGTTATAGAGTCGGTTGCTTTCAAGCAGCATTCTGTTTGCGCCGATATCGGCTTTTACATCACGGTTACCTGTTATCGATTCTGCGCTGAGTACAGCTATATCAGCAATATTTACTGCACCGTCAAGCCAGGGCTCCTGCTCTTCAATGAGAGCATAAGCCTTGCCTATAAGACCGTAGGTTGCCATATTCATTTCACCGAGCGGGTGCATCTGATCACCAATTGAACAGCCTGCGCCGTTAGCAACGCTGAGTGCGGTTTCGTAAATAAGTGCATTCGGATGCTTGAATCCGCCGAATTCGCCCCAACTCTGATGGAATTTGCCTGTCATCCCCAGATATTCTTTGTTACCGAGTGTGCGTACATAGGCAGCTGAAAGCGGAAAATGGTCGTAACCCCATCCGCCTGTAGGTAAGCTCTCAAGTTCAAGGTGGGTGTTAGCATCAATAAAACTGTGGTCACCTTTGGGGATATGTCCGCTGTTGTGGAAGATTGTTGCTGTGTCGCTGTGCTTTCTTACGGCACCGTTTGTTGCCTTGAGATATTTTTCAAATACAATCTTTGCTAATTTTTCTCTGTCGTCTTCGCTGTCAACATCAAGACCGAGCTTTTTCATATCGGCAAGGCAGGTGTCACAATAGCAAACCTTGGGTGATATAATATCGAGAAAAATACCGCAGGGATTGTATTTGACCATAACCTCCTCAATTTGTGCACAGAGAAAATCAAGGTAACCTGTGTTAAAACAAAGTACGTGGTAATGCGCTCCGTTATAGTGTCTTTCCTGATCTTCTTTATTCGGTGAGTGCTGACAGCGCCATTCGGGGCGTTTTTCATACTCTTTTTCATCAAAACCGGCTGAAATATAAACAGGTGCCTTTACGTCAATTTCTTTGCAAGCTTCAAGCTGCGCTCCGAGCAGGTCAAAATCAAGCTCGGGATGCATTTCGTTAACTTCAGTCGGATGGTATGACCAGCCGTGATGACATTTTGAAAACACAGTTATTGAGTTGACGTGTCCGAGCTTAAGAGCAGCCTGAAACTGTTCTTTTGAAAATTTTTTGCCTACCGGCACAAATTCGCTTGTATGGAAATCAAGGTGTACTTGTCTTTTTCTTAACATGATCTTTGTTTCTCCTTTATTTATGTCATCTTGTAATTTGATATAATGGAATTAAACAATTTTAACTCTTCTTAAATATTCTTCAATTAGTATTGGCTGAATCTGTGGATATGTCCAATCACTTGGTAAATCATCAAACAAGTATATGCTTTCCATCTCACTATGTAATTCTTTTTCAAATGTTTGAATCTCTGCTGCAAACAGCATACCATAAGTTTCTTCACCTGACTGATTTACCATATTTTGGCCAGTAACTGAATAGATACATATTGGTGAAATGCTAAATTCCAGCGCTCCCGTTTCTTCTTTTAATTCTCTTTTTGCTGTTTCCAGAATGGTTTCATTTTTTTCCCTGTGACCACCGGGAACCTCATATGTATTTCTATTTTTATGTTTACAAAATACCCATTTCTCATTGTGTTTGGAAATGATGACAGCAAACTTCAATAAAGAGTCATCTGTATTTTCATAAAAATTAACTTTCATATACATAACACTCTCCGCAATTTTTATATTTTTATTAAGTATATCACACAGATTGGTTTAAGTAAATACAATAGCTTTGTGTCATTGACTACAAAATATTATATAAATGCCAACAATTTGATTTACATATGTAAATAGAAAATTAAGTTTATTGTTGTTTTTAGATATAATCTATGGTATAGTACAAACGGTGATGGCAATGAAAAAGAAACCTATGGATAACAAAACGCTTAAATATTTTGCACGTATGGCAGCTGAAGCTTATGTCAATGACCCTGTGCATAAGTACGTTACAAAGAGTGAAAATTTCAGAAAAAAATATGTTTATCACTTTATGATCGAGCGGCTTTCTACCTCAAACCGTGAAGATATTATTTATATTGATGAAGAAAAACGCGGCATCTGCGTTTGGCGTGAAGCACATAACGAGTATGATGTTTTTGATTTTCTTATGTATCCCAACTGGTTCTTCCTGTTGGTGTATTTACCTAAGACGGTTAAGACGCTTATGGCTTATTCACATCTTGATGTTAAGGTCTTTCCCGAAAACACTTGCATTATTTCTCCTGTTTTTGTTGCACCCGAGCATCAGGGTAAGGGCATTGCAAGCAAACTGATAAAGCAGGGGATATCTGACCTCACCGCAAAGGGCTATAAATTAGGCCTTGAGGCGCAGGATAAAGATAACGTTAAGTTTTACGAAAAACTAGGCTTCAAGGTTATCAAGCACGATTATTGGGAACGTGAGGGCATTGATAACTATTATATGATGTACGATCCCGAAAAGTAAAAAAAGAAAGGCTTTCACAGTTTTGCTGTGAAAGCCTTTGTTAATGTGTTTTATCAGTCGCCGATAAGTCCGTAATATCTGCCCATCCAGTAAGGAAGCAGGTAAATGTATGGCATCATTGCTTTTTTGCCGTTTGCACCGGCAGTACCGGGAAGCGTAGATGTGCGGTTAACAGTTTTTGTGTTGATGTCAATAAATTCTTCTGCACCGGAGTCACATACAAACTGATTTCCGTCGTAGTGAACAAGAACTCTTGATGAGTATTCAACAGGGTATTTGAGCTGAGGCGGAATGCCCATAGCTTCTTGCTCTGTATCCCACACGATGTCCTTTCTGTAGCTGTTGAAAATCGGCCATCTTATAAGGTCGAGATTCATTTCGGAAAGTGACTTTGCAGCGTTTTCAATGTCACAACAGTTTTCGGTAAGTGCGCCGTAAACGATGTTGAAGAACGGTGAACGTTCAACTCTTTCGTACTCCCAATGATGAGTAAGACCCATCTTGAAAATCTCTTTGTGAGAGTTTGTGTCAGTATATACGATAAGAGGATAGATGTTTACAAAGTCAAGCTGGTCGTCGATGTGGGCAACGTGACCGTCTTCGCATTTATACTGCATACAGTTCATCGCATAGTGATGCTTTTTAATGAGCATATCAAAAACCTGATTGTATTTTTCTTCACCGGTTACGTGATATGTTGTTTTGAGGAATGAGAGTATTTCAAGCGAGTTTGTACCTTTTTCATAGTACCATCTGTCATCGTTATTGAGCAGATCGGGTTCCCAGTTTGCCCACGTGGTGGGGATGCCGTCAACATCGGTGAGATGGAAATTGTTGTCGATAATATGATCTGTAATAGTCTTTACTGTATTTGCAATTTTCTTTTTTTCCTCTTCGTCGGCAACAAGGTCATAGTAAATGCCGTATGCAAAATAGTGGCCTGTCATTTCGTCGCTTGATGTTTCACCGAGCCATTCGCAATCGGGATTATCCTCGCAGATATGCCATTCTTCGCGGTTTTCAGTGCCGAAGTTTTCTTCGCTAGAATATCTTGTTGCTCTTGCGGTGAAGCCGGGCTTTCCTGTGATTTCGGTGAGCTTAATCATAGCTTCAACAGCTCTTTTTGCGTTCGCTTTTGCTGCTTCATCACCTGTCACGCTGTAACGGAAGCACTGGCTTGCACAGTAAAGCCCCGTGAAAAGTCCGTCATTATCTGAGTTGGGAAGCCAGCCTGAATCAAGGTCACCGTATTTGCGAAGTGTGCGTGATACCTGATAACCTTCATTTCTTGTAAAATATTTAACAGCCATTTCGTCATAGTGATTGGCTTTTTCTTCAAGAGTCATAAGCTTTGAGGTAATAAGGCTGATTCCTCTGGGAGTTACGGCTGCGATTGTGCCGCTCTCGGAAACTGCAATTTTTGTAACCGTCGGATGCATAAGCCATACACCGTATGAGAAATAAGAAATCTTACCTTCGATAAGGGTTATAACACCGGTGTTTGTTGCAAAGTACTTCTTGCCGTCAGCGGTAAAATACATATCGTTGAATGAGCCGTCGGGTACGGAATAGAAGTCATTGCCGTTAAACCAGTAGTTTCTGCCGTCATAGATATTAAGACCGTCATCTGAGCCTACCCAGAGGTGACCGAGACCGTCAAGTGCGATGCAGTTGATTTTCTTGCTGAGTACACCTGACATATCGGGTGTCATTTCAGCCCAGTGACGGCGCTTGCCTTTCATTGAAAGGAGACCTTCTTCAGTACAGCCTATGTAAACCGTTTCTGCATATCTTGATACGTTGTCACGTGCGGCAAGACATACCGTATCTTCAGGAATATCTACAATGTGTCTGAATTCGCTGCCGTCCATCAGATAAAGGCTCTTACTTGTGATAAGCCAGAGTGATCCGTCAAGAGCGACAGAGATATCAGTAACGGGAGCATCAAAGTCAGCAATTTTTTTGAGTTTGCCGTTTTTAAGCTCTGCGAGTGTATTGTTACAGCCGACAAAAAGTCTGCCGTTTCTTGAAAAAATGTTATTTACACTTGCGGCGATCTTCTTTGTTTTGCCTTCTTTTACTTCAATAAGGCAATCGGGTTGAGCGATGTAAAGCGTCTCGCCGTCAAAAGCAACAGCTTTTACGTTTTCAGCGTCTATGCCTTGCTCTGCAGTGAGAAAAACTTTATCATACTGTTTGAATTGTCCGAAGTGGATTGCAGGTTTTTTCATATCTTTTCTCCTGTAAATATTATTGATTTGAATTATACTTTATCTTTCTCTGTTATGTCAACCAAATATTATATATCTTCGGTTGTTATTCTCTCAATCTCAATTGATTCGGTATATATGTTTTTTTGATCATTTTCGTCAAGTATTATCAGTCTGCCTCCGCGCTCCTTGCCGTATGTGAAGTAGCCTGCACCGAGCGTCTGATAAATGTCTATGCCGTCGATATTGATGTGAAAATCATTTATATGATCGTGGCCGAAGAATGCGGCAATTATATCACCGGTCTTTTTACAGCTCTCAAACTGCTTTCGGTGGTCAGCTTGCATATTGGGAGGGCAGGGCACTTCTCTTATTCTGCCTTCGATGATATCGTGCCCGAATTTGTAGTAATTTCCGTCGCGTTCAAAGGTGTATTCATCATCGGCAGTGACATGAGAAAATCCGTCAAGTTCCTGCTGGATCGGTATATGTTGGAAAAGTATTGCGGGCAAAGGCTTACCGCCGTTAGCTCTTTTGAGTTGAGCTGCTTTTTTCTCGTACCATTCAATCTGGTCATCGTGTACACAGTCGTATCGCAGCTCGCCGTTCTCAATTCTCTGATAATCGTTTGAGTCGATGAGCCAGATTGCAAAAGCATCCTTTTTGCCGTCACTGCTCTTAATTGTAACACAGCAGTTTCCGCAACCGTAAACGTTTTCGTCATTCAGATTAGATCGACAGTTTGGATATTCCATATACTGCATCATCTGAAACTCTGTGTGGAAGCCTTCTTCACCGTCGTGGTTGCCGAAAACAACACACAGAGGAATATTTCTTTTCCTTATCGGTTCTGTAATTTTTTGTATAGTGCTTTGCACATAATTATATGTAAATTCTTCCCAATATCCGCTTATGTTATCGCCGCCGAAAACAACGAGATCGGGCTTTGTTTTTTCTACAAGCTTTTCGATTACGTTAAGTGTTTCTATGTCACAACTTTCGGGAATTGCTCTGTTTTCGTCATCGTCCATAATCGGCTCAACATCGTGGATATCAGTGATGTGCAGCACTCTGAACTTGCCGTCTTTGTTGAATCTGAGCGGTTGCGGCTTTTCTCTGTAAAACTTGCCTGAGCTGAATTTATGAGGATAGCCCATTGCACTGATGCAGGGCAGGGTAAGTCCTGTCAGAAACATTCTGAAAATCTTTTTCATATGTAATTCTCCGTTTTCAATTATCCGATTTGAACAAATCCAGGTTGATATTATCGGCTACAAGTCTGCCACCGACAAGGTTCGGATGGAGCTTGTCACCTCCGAGATATTCGAGTTTTGAACAGGTAGGTTTGTCGGGATTTACAGTCAGACTTGCCTGATCGTAAACAGCGTAAAAAAGCTCTTTGTTTTCGCTGATCATAGTGTTGAACTGTGCAACCATCTTTTCTTTTTCGGGTTTTGAATCAATGCATTCTCCGAAGTTCATAATGTTGAATACAATCATCTTTTTGCCCTTGCCTTTGAGTTTATCGGATATCTCAACTACTTTGTCGAAAACCTGCTTTGCTGTCGGTTTTTCAGACTTGGGTGAAGATATCGTTCCGTACTGAAGGAAGTCGTTTGTTCCGAGCGCAAAAATAACATATTCACAGTCATCGTAATTGAGAACATCACGGTTGAGGCGATTAAGAGCACTTATACCGAAAAGACCTTTGCAGATAAATCTTCTGTGAAAATCAAGGCGTATACGGTTGCCCATAATTGACTTATTGACAACTGAATATCTGCCCGGAAACTTATCTGTTATGCGTTTTGCGAATGCATTTGTCCAATAGCCCTGCTGACTTATCGAATCGCCGAAAACAATTATTGATGAAGCGTTCTCATCGTTGAGCAGCTGAATCGACTGGAAGAGGGGGATAGGTTTGTGAAAATACATTCCGAGCACTTTCGAAGCAACTTTTCTTACCGAGTCGCGTATTCTTGGCTGATTCTCGAGTGCCTTTGTGTGAGTTTTATTGCCTCTTGCTGTTATAAGCTCAACGTTATCGATAAGGTTACCGCTTCGCAGTGAGCCTTTTTCAACATAAATGCTGATACTTATGTATTCTCCTGTTTTGACTTCGAAAGCTGTTTCGTCGGTTGTGACAACCTCGCCGACTTTAAGACGAAAAGACTCCTTGCCCTTTACTGTCAGACGACGGAACGAATTTGATATAACACCGTCTTCAGAGCATACAGCAGCAGTTATTTCACCAATGTATACGTCGTTTTTTGCGTGCTCGTTCGATAGTTCAATCCTGATCTTTTTGCCTGAAACGTCTGCACGCATAATCATTCTGTATGTCTTTTTTGAGGACGGATAGTAGAAAAAGGAAAGTGCTGAATGAGCCTGTCCCCAAGCCTGTACCCATTTTTCTGACATTTTTAATCCCTCCTTTAATATAAAATCAGTATAGCATAACAGTTGACCGATATCAATCAATATACTGCAACTATCTTATAAAAACATAAGTTTGTTATTTGTGTTAAGACTTTTGTTTGTGATTGACTTTTACCATCGGCAATAATATAATTAAAAAAAATTCCGATTATGCAAGTGCTTAAAATTTTATGGGTTGGTGAACCGATATGAGTAATAATGACGGAAGAAATTTTGATATTCCTGAAATTCTTAAAGAAAAAGATGTTCCGAAAAAGAAGAGCAAAAAAAATATAGTGATCGGTATAATTACAGTTGCTTTTTCTCTTTTGGTTCTTGCAAGTGTTCTTATAACTGTATTTAACAAAGTTGAGATTGCCGGAGAAACATACAAATTGAATACAAACTCTGTTTATATCAGAGATTATGAATTTAAAGCTGAAGATATTGAAGCTATAACTAAATTGAACAGTGTAACGTACATTCAGTTTACCAATTGCACTTTCCCCGAAGATGATCTCAGCTGGATTCCTGAAACTGTCAAAGAGATAAAGCTGAATAATTGCAATCTGACAGATGAACACATAGAAAGTATTGATTTTAAATCAGTCGGTTTTACCTCAATTAATATTGATAACAATAAAGGTATTACTGATTTAAGCAGCTTGAGTGATGCCGGCGATAATCTGACTTCACTCTCATTTTGCGGCTGCTCAGTTAAGGATATTTCATTTGTTTCAGCAATGGAAAATCTGCTTTCTCTTTATTTTGATTCGAATAACGTTGAAGATATATCGGTGCTATCGGCTTGTACCAGACTTCAGATAGTCAGTTTCAACTCCAATAAAGTAAAGAATATTGATTCACTATCGTCATGCAGTAATCTGTCACAGGTATCATTCAGTTCTAATCAGATTGAAAATCTTAACGGATTGAAAAATGCAACTAAACTCAAGAATATCAATGCGGATGATAACAACATTTCTGATATTTCGGGTCTAAAAGATGCCACAAGGCTTGATACAGTATCTATTAAAAATTACAATGGTGCATCGCTTGATATATCGTATCTTGAGAAATCTGCTGGAACAATTACCGAGCTGATTCTTGATGGTGCTGTCATTGATGATTTGTCGCCGATAGGTAAAATGATAAATCTCAATAAAATATCAATAAATAACAGCAGTAGTATAAAATCGCTTGAATTCTTAAGTAATTGTACGGCTGTTGAATTTGTATCTGTTTCAAATACGGCTCTTGAAAGTTTATCCGGAATTGAGAATCTCAAGGATCTTTATGACCTCGATGTTTCGGGTTGTAAATTAACATCTGTTGACCTCAGCTCGGTTCTTGCAGATAATCCTATTGATCTCAATTTCAGCAACAATAATATTTCTTCGCTGATACTGCCTGAATTAACAAAGTTGCGTACCCTTGAGATTTACGGAAACCCTTTATCTGATATTGATATCAGTCAGCTGAAAGGTATCAGAATTGTTATGAGTTATCATAATGGTTTTGATTATTCTTCGCTTATTGATGCTTTTTCTTTATGCTGTGTTATCGATTGTCCCGAAGATAAACAAGCTGAAATTATCGGTTTGTCTGACAGCTTTACGGTTATGTCAGAAGAAGAGTATTTATTATCAGAAAAAGAGGAAGGTAATTAAAAAACGGACTTATGACACAAGCTCTCCGATACTTATCTTAAGTATTGGAGAGCTTTTTGATTAAAATGAAATATACAAAAATAAGCGCAGAGTATCGGTATAGTACTCTGCGCTTGTGCTTATTCTGTTTCTATATTGCTTTCATTATTGCCATTTTCGGAAGGAGAAACGACACTGTTTTCGGATTCTGCGTCGCTTACTTCGCTGATATAGACAATATCAGTTTTGGAAGTATCGGAATAACCTTTAAGAACACCAGCGATGGCTTTTTGTTTTCTCAGTATAACAAATAAAACAAATAGCGCAATAATTGTAAGAGCGGTTACGGAAACGCCAATAATCAAACCTCTGGGAACATATTTAAGTTCAATATCGTGTTCGCCTGCTGTAAGGTAGAAACCAATAAATCCGTTACCGATTTTACATTCTTTCATTTCGTCAACGCTTACACGCTTACCGTCGACAGAAATCTGCCAGCTTTCATCATAGGGGATGGAGGTGTAGAACAGACTGTCTTCAGGGGCGTTAACGGTGCCTTTAATCTGAGTTTCTTCGAATGACTCAATATTGAGCTGTTTTGTTTTGAGAATGTCATAGCCTTGAGTGAATTTTTCCAGATTAAGACCGTTGAGATAGACGTCAATATAACCTGAATTGCCCGAAGAAATCGGAATATCAACATAGATTGTCTTACCTGCTTCAACAAATCCTATATCAACAAGGTGTTCGGAGTCGAAGTTATGGTCGTATAAAACGTCACCGTATGAAATTGAAACTTGTTCAACATTGCTTGACTCAACAAACAAATAATAGCTCTTGCTTTCTGTTACAGTATACTCGAGAGTGAAGCTTGCATCTGAATCGTTAATCTCGCGGAAGAATGTCAATTCGCCGGTATCAAGACCTGAAGTGAATTCACTGATGTTGCTGTAGCTTACATTATCAATCGGAACAGGTGTAAATACGTCGGATATTCCTGTTGAACGCTCAAAGTAGTCACCCTGAACGATAAAAGGATTGTCGTTTGAATAGTCCCATCCGAGAAGTGATTTGTCTACACAGTAGCCGATGTTCAGATAGTAATTGTTTTTATATGCGTTGAATTTGCTGACATTTGTAGCCGGTGTCAGAAGCTTATCAGATGGTGTTGGCGTTGATGTTGTGTTGTCAACAATATATTTGAGCGATGTCATCATATTGAAGACAGGTGTCTGGAATCCGTTGTAGGTGTAGCTGTTGATAAAGTTTCCGTCAACACCGAGGTAATTGATGAGATTAGAAGTATCCTCGTATGCCATCGAAGAGAATATAGATACGCCGTTATAGTCATACCATGAAGGATCCATTCTTGTCCTCAGGTCAGTGAGCTCCATACGGTAGAATTGGTTTTCTTCCAATTTGTCGAGTTTTCTCTTCAAGGCGACGAACTTGTCATAATCGTCTGTATAGTAGCTCTTTTGCTGCTGCATAACGTAGTGTGATGTGTTGCCTATTGCAGCTTCTGAAACAACACAGCAGAAAAGAAGGAGAGCGAGTGCACTTGCCTGGTATTTTCCGCTGTTCATAAGAAGGATAACGAGAGTATAGAAAACCGCAAAAATAATTGATATGATTATGGTTTCATCTGTAACGTTCTTAGAACCCAGCTTTTGCGTGATAATAATGAACGCAAGCACTGCAATGCCTGTTGTAAGAAGCATTTTCGGGGTGTAATCGCTGATATGGATAAGAGCCTTATATGCCATTACAAGCAGAACAAATGAATAAATATATGACAGTCTGTACGGAAGATCGTTGGGGAAATGGAATCCGTGCCATATATAGTTGAGCATATTGATATTAAAGCTTAAAAAGAGTAAGCCGAGAAGAATAATATAACAGGTTTTCTCGCGCTTGGTGTAATGCTTTGAGTAAAGGAACAACGGAGCGAGTATTACGGATATCATACCGCAGTATACGTTGGGTAACACGTCTTCGCCGCTGCTTCTTATGGTAGGATCAACAGAGTTCAGGTGATTAGCGATAAAATCAAATATATTGAAATAGCTTTCAAATTCTTCAGGGAATGTGCCTGAGGTTGCAGAAGAATTCTGCAGAATGAAGAAAAGCGGAATGAGAAGTACAGCAGCAATGCCTGCGGCGGCAACGGAAGAAACCGCAAAACGCAAACCTGAATTGAAGAATCTCGAATTCCTCAATGTGAATATGAAGCTCTTTTTTGCTGCTTTAACCTTAGTCGGGTTGCCGTTTTCGTCGACATATTTGGTTACATTGAATTTCTCGGTAAGTGTGTAATGGCTGAAGTACGTTGCAATAAAGTATATTACTGCAAAAATACATACGATGTATGCCATATAGTAGTTGCTTAACATAACAACTGCAAGCGAGAACAGATAAAGTCTGAATTTTCCGCGTTTAACTATTTGCTCTATTCCAAGCATAACAAACGGAAAAACAGCCATTGTGTCAATCCACATAATGTTCCAATAGTATGCGATGAAAAATCCGCAGAATGAGTAAAGAACACCGAACGCGGAAATTGAAAAATCATTCTTTCCCGTTGTTTTCCTGAGATAATATGAGAAAAATGCACTTGCAAAAGCAGCTTTGAGCAGAACCATAATTGCGATTGCTTCAGGCATATTTTTATGTCCGCATATGAGCATTACGATTGCAAGCGGGCTGGCAAGATAGTTGCTGAAGTTTCCAAGAAAACTTGAGCCCAGACCGGAATTCCAGGAATAAAGCAGACTTTCTCCTGTAGTTATTCTGTCATAAAGCTCAGCGAAAAGGGGGCCGTACTGATGATAAAGGTCCATTCGCAGCACAGTGTAATCACCAAACGGTATTACATTGAAACAGTAATAGACTATTACCATTATAAAAGATGATGCAATAAAGGCAAGCAATGAATATTTATTGCGCAAAGCTGACTGAACAAATTTGTTCTCTTTCAATTTCACTTCCTAATAACACTCCTTAGCATTAATAAAGTTATATTACCATAAAGGTAAATTCTTTTCAATATATTTAAACTATATTATTCTGATTTAATTTCTGTTTATTCAACTGATACGGTTATATTTTCGGACAAGAGATCATAGAATGTGTTGAAAGTCAGGAAAGGAACAAAACGAATGAATTATATGATAAAACGATTTGAAAGTGCGGCAAGATGTACAGGTGCGCGTGTAAGGCGTGCGCTGTTGAATCTGCCTGATTCCGTAAAGGAAAATACTTGTGAAATCAGACTGAGATGCGGAAGACCGATAATGCTTAACGGCCTTTTCGGCGAAGCATTTATTACATTAAACGGCAGAGAAAGTTATATTACTACTCCTTCTGTTATGAAAGCATCAATTGCTGATATAGAAGAATGCTTCAGAATAGTTTGCGGTTATTCCGTGCACACACATCAGAACAGCATCTGCAGCGGTTATGTGACTGTTTCGGGCGGACACCGCGTCGGTATCTCCGGTACTGCTGTTTTATCTTCAGACGGAATCGGTTCAATCAGGGATATTTCATCGATAAATATCCGTATTGCCAAAGAATTTAAAGGTATTGCGGATGAACTTTACAGTCACATAAAAAACAACAGTTGGAAAAGCGTCATTGTCGCAGGTGCTCCCTCGAGCGGGAAAACTACTGTTCTGCGTGATTTGTCACGTATTCTTTCAAGTGAAAGCGGCGGTTATATGAAAACCGTGATTATAGATGAAAGAGAAGAAATTGCTGCTTGCTGCAATGGCGTACCGCAGAATGATGTAGGGATAAGCAGTGATGTGCTTTCAGGATATCCCAAAGGTGAGGGAATTCTGATTGCACTCAGATCAATGTCACCTGAAAATATAATTCTTGATGAAATCGGTACCGATAAAGAGGTTGCTGCTATTGAAACCGGACTGAATTCAGGCGTTAACTTCTTTCTGAGTGTTCATGCTGCCGATTTAAATGAGCTGTTCAGACGAAAACATATTATCCGTTTGCTGAGCGGAGGCAGTTTTGATGCTGTCGTTTTTCTTGACGGTCAAAAGAATCCGTCTAAAACAGTCGATTATATTGCGGCAGGTGATATTTTTGATAAAGCTCGCAGGTCTTGTGATGATAATGTTTTCAATGGTGTCAGCAGGGTCTTATGCAACGGCAATGATTAAGAAGAGATCAGAGATTCTTGATAGTTGCATAAGATTGTTACAAAGGATTAATTCTGAAATCAGTTACAATGCTGAACCGTTACAAATCATCATAAGCAAAGTGTGCCGATGTCACGAGTTTGATAAGCTTGTTTTTTTACATAAAATGTTACGATCTGATAGTGAAAATATAATTCTTTGTTGGAGAGAATGTGTTGAAAATTTCTCTGAAAATTCACCGATAACAAAGAGTGATAAAGAGCTTTTGATTTCTTTTGGTGAAAAACTCGGCACAACTGATATCGAACATCAGCAAAAGCTTTGTGATGAATATACCTCTTTGTTTAAGCAGAGATATGATTCGTTACAGAAAAGTCAGAGTGAACATATCAAATTGTGTAAGGTCTGCTCGTTTGCGCTTGGTGCGGTTATGCTGATACTTCTGATGTGATCGGAGAAAATATGGACATAGTTTTGATATTTAAAATCGGAGCAATCGGAATTGCTGTTGCAGTGCTTAATCAGGTATTGTCACGGTCAGGCAGAGATGAATATGCAATGCTTACAACACTGTCGGGTGTTCTTGTTGTCGTTATGATGCTGATACCTTATCTTGCCGATCTTTTCTCTGATCTTAAAAGGTTGATTGATTTTTAAATATGATTCTGACAAAGGTTTTGTTTGTTGCCATCGCTTCCTGTTTTCTTATTGTGCTGCTTAACCAGCATAAACCTGAGTTTTCTTTGCTTATCAGGTTTGCCGCAATTCTAATTATTATATGTTTACTGATAAAACCGTTGATTGAGCTTTCATCAAGTGCCGCAGAGCTTTCTGAAGGTATAAAGCTAAACAATGAATACATTTATCTGCTGATAAAAGCACTCTTTGTCGGTATAGTCTGCAAGATTGTTTGTGATATATGCAACGATACCGGCAACAAAGCGGTTTCAACCTGTGTTGAGCTTACTGGTCAGGTTACGATAATGCTGCTTGCAATACCTTTGATTACTGCGCTGACAGGTTTTGCTAAGGGATTATTAAAATGACGATTATCAGAAAATTAAAATATGTATCGGTAATATTGCTTATGTTTTGCTTTACTGTTACAGCTTCTGCGGAAAACAGAGATTTTTTTCAAGAGCAGATGGAGACAACCGGAGCAAATGATCTGTTTGATAATCTTACCGATGAGCAGAAAGAAATGCTTGAAGAACTGGGCATAACAAAACTTACTCCTGAAGCATTCCTGAGTGTTTCACCAAGGAAAGTATTTGATTTATTTTACCGGATTCTGATGAATGAATATAAATCGCCACTGAGTTACACAGTAACTGTCAGTGTTATGATAGTCGCAGTTTCTGTCGTTACTCAATTTATGTCACATGGCGATAAGATTTCAAGAATGATATCGGTTTTTTCGCTGATTTGCATATCTTTATGTATGATTGTGCCGCTGGGTGAATGCTTATCGCGCGTTATTTCCGCAATCAGATTAAGTGCAGATTTTATGTTGATGCTAATTCCTGTACTGGCAACCGCACTTACGGTCAGCGGTAATCCGGCAACGGCTCTTACCTACAACTCGTTGTGTTTTGGTGCTGCACAGATTGTAGTTGCGTTTTCGGCAGATTTCATCAGACCGTTGATTCAGACAACGCTTTCTTTCAGCATAATGGGCGGTTTATCAGATTTGGTTAATTTTGAGAAAATTATACAGTTTGTTAAAAGGTTTACAGTCTTTCTTATGAGCTTTACGTCTACTGTATTTATCACAATGTTATCAATCAAAGGTATGCTTTCCGCATCTGCCGATACTGTTGCTGTCCGAGGTGTAAGGTTTATGATAGGTAATCTGATTCCTGTTGTAGGCGGTGCTGTCAGCGATGCATATACTTCAATCAGCGGCACGTTGCTTCTCGTCAAAAATACGGTTGCGGTTTTAGGTATTGCGGTTGTTGCACTTTTAAATGTTCCCGTTATGGTCGAATGTATTTGTTGGGTGTTTTCTTTTGCCTGTATCTCAACTGTTTCGGAGATGTTTTCTCAAAATAAAACAGCTTCATTTATCAGAGCGGTTTCGTCGTGCGTTGTTATGATGACTGTGATGCTTTTATTTGTTGTCATTGTTTTTATACTTAGTGTTGGTCTTGTAATGCTTATGAAAGGCGGTTGATTTTGGAGACGTTTAAAAGTTGGGCGGTTTCGTCCGTTACGGCTGCAGCGGTTGTGACTGTAATCAGCTTACTTTCACCGTCGGGTAATCTGGAAAAATCGATAAAATTTATTATCGCACTGTTCCTCATTGCGGCATTTATAATACCTTTTTCAAATTCTGATATTGCATTTGAATCCTTTGACATCAATAGAGGAATTAAAGAAATAATTGATGAAAACGAACTGAATAATGAAGTTAAAAAGAATGTTGAAGATTCACTTGAAAACGCTGTTGAAACAGAAATCAGCGCCTATCTCTCGGGCGTTGATATAGATTATGTTAGTGTTGAGGCAAAAGTATCTGTTGATAAGGATAATAACATTTATACTCAATCAATCAGTATTATTCTGAGTGAAAAAATACTGACTTATGAACTAGAAAAATTTGTGTCAGAACGCTTTGGAATTAAACCCGATGTGAAGTTTGAATCGGAGGATTGATATGAATAAGGAAATGCTTTCCGAAATTGCAGTCAGACTACGAAATGACAAAAAAGTGCTTATTATCGTAGGCGTAATGATTGTTGGAATTATACTGACTGTAATATCGTCATTTGATAACAGGGCTGAAGAGAAAGACGAAAATCAAGTTCAGGTTGAAAAAGTTTTTAATGAATCAGAATATACCAATCAGCTTGAGAATAAACTTGAAGAGATGATTGCGTTGATAAGCGGGGCAGGTGAAACAAGGGTTATAGTAACACTTGAATGCGACTATGAAACCGTATATGCAAAAGACGGCAGTATTGCAAAGGATAGTGATTCGACAGACGAAGACAGCGAATACATAATTATAGATTCGCAGGATGTTCAGGGCGGGCTTGTGCTCAAAACCGTAACGCCCAAAATAAGGGGAGTTGCCGTCGTGTGTGCAGGAGGAGACTCTATATATGTCAAAACCGCAGTGACCGAATTGCTTTCCGCTGTGCTTGATATAGGCACTAATCACATAAGCGTATCAAAATTGAGATAAAGGAGTTTTGGAAATGAACGTTATAATCAAAAAAAGACAGATAATTATGTCGGCACTGGTGTTGGCGCTTGGGTCTGCTGTGTTTGTGAACTGGTATTTCAATAAACCGAATGCAGAGCAAACCGCGAAAGAAGAATCTGCAAGCTATTCGATAATTGGAGATGCACAGTACGTATCTGCAAATTCTGAGAATCATTCTGTTGAAGAAACAGTAAAGAATGATTTTTCACAGACTCAGTTGAAGCGGAGTAAAGCTCACGATGAAGCTTTTGATAAACTCAAATCGGTTATAAATGATTCATCTGCCTCAAAAACAGCCGTTGATAAAGCGGCTGAAGATTTATCAAAACTTGCAAACACAATAAAAATGGAGGCTGATATTGAAGCTCTCGTTAAATCAAAGTGCGGCTTTAACTGTGTTGTTATGATAAACGGTTCTTCAGCTCAGGTTGTTTGCGAAAAAGATACGCTGGACAGCACCGTGATTCTGCAGATTAAAGAAATTTTCCTTAAACACACTGATATAAATTCTGAAAATATTACAATATTTGAATTAAAATAGTTGTTTATTTATTTTTTTGTGTTATAATAGTCGCAAAAGGAGGTTGTGAAAATGAAAAAACAGCCCAACAACACAGTAGCAACATCGCTTGTTATTTCAGATGACGTCATTGCTTCAATCGCTATGAGCGCTGCAAAAGATATTGACGGAGTAGGAAGTCTTGTTCAACGACCTACTGACATACGCAGTGTTATGAAAATCTTTGAGGGTGCTCTTAAATATGTAGAGGTTTCCTCGTCGGACAAAGTGTATACGCTCAAGGTTCATATTTCTATCAAAGACGGTGAAAAAATTCCGGCAGTTGTTTCAGAAGTTCAGAAGGCTGTCAAGAATGCTGTTCAGGGAATGACCGGTTGCGCAGTTTCCAAAGTTAATGTTTGTGTTGCAGATGTGGAAATCACAGAAAAACGTACCTAATTAACAGAAAAGTCAGTTTACCTATTGTGCCCTCTGCAGGTTTATCGGCAGAGGGTATTATTTTTTTATTCGGAGGATTATTTATGACACGCAGGCAGGCAAGAGAGCAGGCATTCATCCTGCTTTTCGAAAAATCATTCAATACCGATGCCACAGTTGAAGAGCTTCTTGAGCTGGCAAAAGAATTGCGTATGCTTGAAGATGATGAGTTTGTTGCAGCACTTGTAAATACAACATGCGACAATATCGAAGCAATAGATGAGCACATCAGTGCTAATTCAAAGGGATGGAAGATTAACCGCATTCCTAAGGTTACACTTGCAATTATCAGAATGGCTCTTGCCGAAATTCTTTATTTTGATGATGTTCCCGACGGTGTTTCAGTCAACGAAGCTGTTGAACTTGCTAAAAAGTATTCAACACCCGAGGATGCTTCATACATAAACGGACTTCTCGGCACTGTTGTGAGGTCAAAGTAAATGTCGCTTTTTCTCGGTGTAGATACCAGTAATTATACAACATCTTTAGCTGCTGTTGATACAGTGAATATGACGGCGATTCAATCGAAGAAGTTGCTTCCTGTTGCTGAAGGCTCTCTCGGTTTGCGTCAGTCAGATGCTGTTTTTCATCATACAGTTCAGCTTCCTGTTCTTTTTGATAATCTTGCGGCAGAATGCAGTCTTTCCGATGTAAAGGCTGTCGGTGTGTCTGTCAGTCCTCGCAGTGAAGAAGGCTCATATATGCCCTGTTTCCTCGCAGGTGTCAGTGCTTCAACTGCTTTTGCATCTTCACGCGGACTCAATCTGCATCGCTTTTCACATCAGCAGGGTCATATAGCAGCTGCTCTTTTCTCAGCAGACAGACTCGATCTGCTGTCTGAAAAGTTTTTGGCTTTTCACGTGTCAGGCGGCACAACGGAAGCTGTTATAGTCAGCCCCGATAATGAAAACATTCTCAAAACTCAACTTGTTGCGACTTCGCTTGATCTTAAGGCGGGACAGGCTGTTGACCGTGTGGGAGTTGCGCTTGGGCTGCGTTTTCCTGCGGGCAAACAGCTTGATGAGCTCGCTTGCAGATGTGATGAAAAAATCAAGGTTAAACCCGTGATACGCGGCTGTGACTGCTCACTTTCGGGTATTGAAAACAAGTGCAAGAAGATGATTGCTGACGGTGTTGCGGCTGAAAAAGTCGCAAGATACTGCATAGAATATATCTGTGCTTCACTTGATGCAATGACTCAGGCTCTTTTAGATAAATACGGCAAAATGCCGCTTGTTTTTTCCGGTGGTGTTATGAGCAACAGCATTATCAGCAAAAGACTCGGTGAAAAATACGGTGCTGTGTTTGCTAAACCTGAATTTTCTTGCGATAACGCTGTAGGAACTGCAGTTCTTACAGCAATAATGGAGAAAAGTTTATGAATATTCCTGTCTTGACTGTAGGACAGATCAACACATATATTAAGTCGCTGCTTGACGGTGACCCTAATCTTAATAACGTTTTCCTTGTCGGTGAGATTTCCAATTTTACAAATCATTACCGCACAAGGCATTTCTATTTTACACTGAAGGATCAGGAAGCAGCTATTAAAGCAGTAATGTTCCGAAGCTCCGCACAACGTCTTCGCTTTATGCCTGAAAACGGTATGCGCGTAATAATCAGAGGTCGCATATCTGTTTTTGAACGTGACGGACAGTATCAGCTTTATGCTGATGATATGCAGCCTGACGGAATGGGTGCGCTTAATATTGCTTTCGAACAGCTCAAAGCAAAGCTTGAAGCGCAGGGGCTTTTTGATTCATCACGCAAAAAAGCGATTCCCGAAGTGCCTTCCAGAATCGGTGTTATAACTTCACCGACCGGTGCAGCTGTCAGAGATATAATAAACGTTCTTTCACGGCGTTTTCCTCTTGCAAAAATTGTTTTCTATCCTGTTCAGGTTCAGGGGGCCGAAGCTGCAGGACAGATTGCTCAGGCTCTTGATTTGTTTAATGCACATTCTGCAGCTGACGTGATTATTGTCGGCAGAGGCGGCGGTTCGATTGAAGACCTTTGGGCATTTAACGAGGAGAAAGTTGCCCTTGCCGTGAGCAGAAGTGAAATTCCCGTTATTTCAGCTGTCGGACACGAAACAGATTTTACAATATGCGATTTCGTTGCTGATCTTCGTGCGCCTACTCCGTCTGCTGCTGCGGAGATTGCTGTGCCTGATTGCCGAGAGCATTCAGCCTACATCAGGGGATTAAGAGCTCAGGCAGCTTCGTTGATTGCTAATAATATCGCTCAGCAGAAAGCTTATGTTAACGCACTTTCTGACAGCCGCGTTTTACGCAATCCATTGGCAACTGTTGAAAACGGCAGACAGGTTCTCGATATGAACCTCAACCGTCTGCTTGCTGCGGAAAGAGAAATATATAACGAAAAATCAATTAGTTTTGCATCCTGCTGTGCAAAACTTGATGCGCTGAGTCCGCTTAAAGTACTCTCGAGAGGATATGCGGCTGTTTATTCTGAAGGTAAGGTTGTGGGAAGCGCATCGGATGTGGATACAGAAAAAGACATAACAATTCGCTTTCATGACGGTGAAGTCGAATGTAAGCCAATTAACAAATCAATTAACGGATAAGGTGAAACTCAATGGAAAAGATGACCTATGAAAAGGCTCTTGCGAAGCTTGAAAAAATAGTTGATCAGCTTGAGCAGGGCAGTATTCCGCTTGAAAAATCGCTTGAATTATATGAAGAGGCAAATGAACTTGCTCTCTACTGTAAGAATTGTCTTGATAATGCCGAGCAGAGAATAGTGAGGTTAACAAAAGACGGTACGGAGGAAGACGGCATTGAATAATAACGATCTTGCTAATTCATATATTAAACTGATAAATTCTGCACTGGAAGATTACGTTCAGTTCACAGGTGATGAAGAGGACAGAGTTACTGAAGCGATGCTTTACAGCCTTAAGATAGGCGGTAAGAGAGTAAGACCGATGCTTGTGCTTGAGTTTTGCAGAGTCTGCGGCGGTGATGTTAATCTTGCTTTACCTTTTGCCTGTGCACTGGAAATGATTCACACATATTCTCTTATTCATGATGATCTTCCGTGTATGGATGATGATGATTTCAGACGGGGAATGCCGTCTTGTCATAAAAAATATGATTATGCAACAGCACTTCTTGCCGGTGACGGTTTGCTGACTCTTGCTTTTTCTGTTGTATCAGGCGCTCAGTTGCCGTCAGAGAAGGTTGTTAAAGCTGTTAAGCTGCTTGCCGATTGCGCGGGATATCGCGGTATGATAGGCGGACAGACAATGGATCTTCAGCACGAAGGTCAGAGTATTACTGTTGAACAGTTGCGTAAAACGGATGCTCTCAAGACGGGTAAGCTAATTTATGCTGCTTGTGTTCTTGGCTGTATTGCCGCGTCTGCGGACGAAAAAGCGATTGAAGCTGCTAAGATTTATGCCGAGAATATCGGTCTTGCTTTTCAGATTGTTGATGATGTTCTTGATATTACCTCAACTGCTGAAGAATTGGGCAAGCCGATCGGCAGTGATGAGAGTAACGGTAAGTCCACGTATCCTGCTCTTCTCGGTTTTGAAAAGTCAAAGGCACTGGTTGCTCAGCTGACTGATGAAGCGGTTGCTGCAGTTTCTGTTTTCGGAGAAAAAGGCGCATTTCTTGCAGACTATGCAAGAAAGCTTTCCGTACGTACAAAATAAAAGCTTTTCGGAGCGTAAAAATGGATAATTCGATTTTGAAAAACATAAAATCACCTGATGATATAAAAAATCTCAGCTTTGAACAGCTGGACGAGCTTTCATCACAGATCAGGAAGGAACTTATAGCTACCGTTGCAAACAACGGCGGCCATCTTGCGTCGAACCTCGGTGTGGTTGAACTCACTGTTGCTCTGCACAAATGCTTTGATTCACCTAAAGATAAGTTTGTGTTTGACGTAGGCCATCAGATTTATACACATAAACTTCTGACAGGAAGATATGATCGCTTTCACACACTCAGAACCGAGGGTGGTATATCCGGCTTTCCTCGTCCGTCAGAAAGTGAACATGACACGTTTTTCTCAGGTCACAGCAGCACGTCGATATCTTCTGCATACGGTATAAGTGTTTCCGAACTTCTCAAAGGTTCAAAAAACTATACGGTTGCAGTTATCGGTGACGGAGCTTTTACGGGTGGTCTTGCTTATGAAGCAATCAATAATGTCGGCAGAAACCGTGATGCAAAGTTGATTGTTATTCTGAATGATAACGAGATGTCTATATCACAGAATGTCGGCTCTGTTTCAAAGTATCTTACAAATATCCGAACAACAAAGCAGTATTTCCGCCTTAAAGCAGGTCTTGAGAGAACGCTTAACCATATCCCTCTTGTCGGAAGAAGCCTGTCAGCAGGTGTATACAAATTAAAAACGGCTGTGAAAAACAAACTCTACAACAGCAATATGTTCGAAGACCTCGGCTTCAGATATATGGGTCCGGTTGACGGACATAATATAAAAAAACTCACAGAGGTTCTTGAAGAGGCAAAGAATATAGACCGTCCCGTGCTGCTTCACGTGCATACAAAAAAGGGTAAGGGATATGAACTTGCTGAACAGAATCCCAGTGTTTTCCACGGTATATCAAAGTTTGATACCGATACAGGTGAAACCGTTTCAAAGGGCGCGAATTTTTCAGATGAATTCGGAAAGTATCTTTGTGATCTGGCTTCAAAAGACAGCAGAATCTGTGCAATAACTGCGGCAATGTCTTTGGGCACGGGTCTCAGCGAATATGCTCAGAATTTTTCAGACCGTTTCTTTGATGTCGGCATTGCAGAGGAACACGCGGTTGTTTTTGCTTCGGGTCTTGCAAAGGGCGGTATGGTGCCGTTTTTCGTGGTATACTCAACGTTTTTACAGCGTTGCTACGATCAGCTTATTCACGATGCGGCTTTACAGAAACAAAAGATGATTATTGCTGTTGACCGTGCGGGTTTTGTAGGCGAAGACGGTGAAACGCACCAGGGGATTTTTGATGTTGCGTTTATGAACACGATATCAAATTTCACGATTTATGCTCCGTCAACCTATGATGAACTTCGCAAGGATATGTTCAAAGCAGTCTATAAAGACAGTAATGTTATTGCAATCCGCTATCCGAGAGGCGGCGAGTGTGAGATTCCCGATGATTTCACTCCGACACACGATGTTTTTGACATATACGGTGATGAGGATGCCGATGTTTCTCTTGTGACTTACGGCAGAATTTTCGGTAACGCATGTAAGGCATATAAATTGCTCAAAAAACAGAATAAGAGTATAAGAGTTGTAAAGCTCAATAAAATTAAACCGCTTGATGCATCAATAATTGAAGTGCTCAAAAACAGCCGCAGTATTTTCTTTTTCGAGGAAGGAATACAAAACGGTGGTGTTGGTGAAAAGCTGGCACTTCGTTTGCTCGAGGCAGGATATAAAGGTGATTATAAACTTACAGCTGTCGATTACTGCTTTGTTGAGCAGGGCAGCGTTGAGTCTACAATCAGAAAAAATAATTTAGATACTCAGTCTATGGTTGATATTGTCGGAGGTGCATTTGATGAGTGAGAAAAAACGTCTTGATACTGCGCTTTTTGAACTCGGATTCACCGAAAGCCGTGAAAAAGCCAAGGCGCTGATTATGGCGGGTCAGGTTTATGTCAACGGTCAGAAATCGTTAAAAGCAGGCGATGATATCAAGCCTGATGACAAAATTGAAGTCCGTGGCGAAAAAATGCCTTTTGTAAGCCGCGGCGGATATAAGCTTGATAAGGCGATGAAATCATTTAATCTCTCGCTCGACGGCAAAATATGTATGGATGTCGGTGCTTCAACCGGCGGCTTCACAGACTGTATGCTGATGAATGGTGCCGTTAAGGTTTACTCTATTGATGTCGGTTACGGGCAGCTTGCATGGAAACTTCGCAGTGACAGCCGTGTTATTAACCTTGAACGCACAAATTTCCGTTACGTTACACGTGAACAAGTGCCCGATGAAATTGACTTTTCAAGTGTCGATGTTTCATTTATTTCACTCAAACTGATTTTGCCGGTTATGTTCACACTCCTGAGCTATGATGGTGAAGCTGTCTGTCTTGTCAAGCCTCAGTTTGAAGCAGGCAGAGAAAAAATCGGCAAAAAAGGTGTTGTGCGTGACAAGGGTGTTCACCTTGAAGTTATTGAAAAATGCATTGGTTACGCACGTGAAAACGGATTTAAGATCAAAGGTCTTGACTTTTCACCGGTGAAAGGTCCCGAAGGTAATATAGAATATTTACTTTACATAACCAAACAAGAGTTTGTGGAGCAGGAAATTTATCCTGAGGCTGTCGTTGAAAGCTCTCACAGCACTCTTGATAAGGAATAAGGTGACTGATATGAAAATTGCGGTCATACCGAATTTGACAAGAGAATATGCGCTGAAGACTACAAAAGATGTCGTTCTTCAGCTCAATAAATATGATGCCGAAATTATAATTGCCGATTACGCTGCGGATGAGATGGAAGGGACTGAAAATGTCAGGTTTGCGCCTATGCAGTCTGCAATCGAAGAATGTGATGCAGTAATTGCAATCGGCGGGGATGGCACGATTCTTCATTCCGGCAAAATTGCGGCTTCTTATTCTAAACCGATACTCGGTATCAATGCAGGCAGACTTGCATTTATGGCAGGTCTTGAACGTCACGAGCTTGATTTGCTTGACAATCTTATCAGCGGCAACTATGCAACCGATAAGCGTATGATGCTTGACGTTATGATTTTTGATGAAAGCGGCATGTGTGTCAATCGCTTTAACTGTATTAACGATGCAGTTTTTGTTCGTCACATTAATAGAACCATTATCGAGGTTACTGTTGAGAGCAACGGCAGACTTATTAATAACTACTGGGGTGACGGTGTTATATTTGCTACACCTACCGGTTCAACCGCTTATTCGCTTTCTGCAGGAGGTCCCGTTGTTGACCCGACAATTGAGAGTATAATTCTGACTCCTGTTTGCACCCACTCTCTCTTCAGCCATCCTATTATATTCAGGGCTGATGAGAGAATGTGTGTTTATGCAACAAAAGATGATGAAAATGAACTTTGCGTGTCTTGTGACGGCGAGCCGCCTATATTAATCGGTGCAGGCTGCAGTGTTGTTGTTCAAAAGGCTTCAATAACCGCAGACTTTATTAGAATAAAATCCGATAGCTTTATTGAAATACTCAATACAAAAATGCTTCATCCGTAAGGAGATGTGATTATGAAAAAGAAAAGACTTGAACTTATTCTTAAAACTATCGAGCAGCAGGATATCGCTACTCAGGAGGAGTTGCTTGTAGCTCTTCGCGAGCATGGCCTTGATGTTACTCAGGCAACAGTGTCGCGAGATATCAAGGAGCTTGGTCTTATAAAGTCTATGAGTCACAGCGGCAGATACAGATATTCTGCGCCGAAGAAAGTGTCGACTGAGGCTGCCAAGAACTTTCATAACATCATTGCACCGTCTGTTCTCTGGGTGGATTATGCGATGAACACTGTAGTGATAAAGTGTTATGCAGGTATGGCACAGGCTGTTTGTGCAGCGATTGATACGATGGAGCTTAACGGCGTTGTCGGCACACTTGCAGGTGACGATACAATTTTTGTTCTTTGCAGAAACGAAGAACTTGCTGTTGTGTTTATGAACAACGTAAGGAATATGTTAACCAAGTAATTTATTGAAGAGGTGGAGAAATGCTCCATAACCTTAAAATTGAAAATGTTGCTATAATTGAGAGTGCTGATATATATTTTAATGACGGTCTCAATATTATGACAGGTGAAACAGGTGCGGGTAAATCAATTATTATTGATTCTATCAACGCTGTTTTGGGAGAACGTACATCACGCGAACTTGTCAGAACCGGTTGCACAAAAGCTTCTGTCACAGCAACTTTTAAATCAGAAAATAAAAACATTTCTTTGATACTTGATGAGCTCGGCGTTGAAACCGATCCCGACGGTATGCTTATTATCCGCCGTACAATATCGACTGACGGAAAAAATACCTGCAGGATAAACGGCACACCTGTTACCGTAGGTATGCTTAAGACATTAGGACGTGAACTTATTAACATTCACGGTCAGCACGACAGTCAGAAACTGCTTGACCCGGAAAGTCACTATGTTTTTGTTGATGAGCTTGCCGGTAACGCGGATTTGCTGAGTGAATACCGTGAGCAGTATAATGAGCTTGTTTCGCTTAGGCGCAGAATTTCTTCTCTTATTACGGATGACGAAGAGAAAAACAGAAAAATCGAGCTGCTCAATTATCAGATAAGTGAAATAGAAAATGCTCAGCTTTCTGTTGGTGAGATGGATGAGCTTCGTTCAACAAAAACATTTTACCGAAATATCGAAAAAATTATCTCAGGTGTAAATGAAGCTTATCAGCTTCTCAGCGGCAATGATGAAACGCCGGGAGCTGTACAGGAAGCTAAGATGGCAGCATCACGACTTAATACTGTTTCTGAATTTTCTGCTGATATCAGCGAGAACAGCCGTCTTATGCACGATGTTGCATATCAGCTTGAAGATATGGAAGACAGGCTGCGTTCTTCGCTTGATGAACTCGAATATGACCCTGAGTATGTTTCGCAGGTCGAAGCAAGGCTTGATTATCTCAACAAACTCAGCAAAAAATACGGTGCTGATGAAGAGGCGATGCTTGATTATTGCGAAAGATGTAAAGCCGAAAGGCAGGAAATTGAGTTTTCTGATGTGAAGCTGGCTGAGCTTCAGGCAGAAGAGAAACTGCTTTTCGAAAAGGTTGTCGCCTTATCGGAAGAAATTACTCGTGTTCGTACAGTAACATCTAAGGATTTTGCGGCAAAAGTATGCAGTGAGTTAAGCTTTCTCGACATGCCCGGTGTTGTGTTTGAGGTTGTTATAAATAAAACTGACCTTGGTGAAAACGGTGCTGATGAGCTTGAGTTTTTGATTTCTCCCAATGCAGGAGAAAATCCGAAACCTCTTGCAAAAATCGCATCGGGCGGTGAGCTTTCGCGTATTATGCTTGCAATCAAGAACGTTCTTTCTGATAAAGACGGCACTGAAACCTTGATTTTTGATGAAATTGATACAGGTGTCAGCGGACGTGCTGCAGTTAAGCTCGGCAAAAAGCTTCACGAGGTTTCAAAAGGCAGGCAAGTGCTTTGCGTAACTCACCTTGCTCAGATTGCCTGTCAGGCTGACCATCATTTTGAAATAAGCAAAGCAACGCACGAAGGAAAAACATTCACAAGTGTTACCGCTCTTGACAGAGATGGCAGGAAATATGAGCTTGCAAGAATAATCGGCGGAGAAACTGTTACGCAGACACAGCTTGATATGGCTGAGGAAATGTTGACAAAGATATAAATTTAGTATATTATCAATAAGTATTTTTATCGGAGGATTTTAAAAATGACAATTTATGATGAACTTGTTGCAAGAGGTCTTATCGCCCAGGTAACTGATGAAAAAGAAATCAAAGAGCTTATCAATAACGGTAAGGCAGTTTTCTATATCGGCTTTGACCCAACTGCTGACAGCCTTCATGTCGGCCACTTTATGGCACTATGCCTTATGAAGCGACTTCAGATGGCAGGTAATAAGCCTATTGCACTTCTTGGCGGCGGTACAGGTATGATTGGTGACCCCTCAGGCAGAAGTGACCTTCGTCAGGTGCTCACAAAGGAAACAATTGAGCATAATGTCGAATGTTTCAAAAAGCAGATGAGCAGATTTATTGAGTTCGGTGAAGGCAAGGCTATGATGATTAATAATGCCGATTGGCTTCTTGATCTCAACTATGTTGATGTTCTTCGCGAGGTCGGTGCTTGCTTCTCAGTTAACAATATGCTCAGAGCTGAGTGCTATAAGCAGAGAATGGAAAAAGGTCTCAGCTTCCTCGAATTCAACTATATGATTATGCAGAGCTACGACTTCTATCACCTTTACAAAGAATACGGCTGCAATATGCAGTTCGGTGGTGACGATCAGTGGTCAAATATGCTCGGCGGTACAGAGCTTATCCGTAAGAAGCTCGGTAAAGATGCTTATGCAATGACAATCACTCTTCTTCTCAATTCAGAGGGTAAGAAGATGGGCAAAACTGCATCAGGTGCAGTATGGCTTGATCCCGAAAAGACTTCACCTTATGAATTCTATCAGTACTGGAGAAACGTAAGTGATGCTGATGTTCTCAAGTGCATTCGTATGCTCACTTTCCTTCCTCTTGAAGAAATAGATGAGATGGATAAGTGGGAAGGCAGTCAGCTCAATAAGGCAAAGGAGATTCTCGGTTTTGAGCTTACAAAGCTTGTACACGGTGAGGAAGAAGCTGTCAAGGCTCAGGAAGCTGCACGTGCACTCTTCTCAAACGGTGCTAACACAGATAATATGCCCACAACTGTACTTACCGACGATGATTTCGTTGACGGCAAAGTCGGCATTATCGATATTCTCGTAAAAGCCGGCCTTGCAAAGTCAAGAGGTGAGGCTCGTCGTCTTGTAGAGCAGGGCGGTGTATCGCTTGACGATCAGAAGGTTACTTCCATTGATGCAGGTGTTGAGGCTTCACAGCTTGCTGACGGCGGATTTGCAATTGTCAAGAAGGGCAAAAAGGCTTTCCATAAGATTACAAAATAATTAACTGTATGTATAAATACCGATGCGTTTGCATCGGTATTTTTTATCTCCGTTTGCAAATAATAATCATGTCAAATGGAGGTGTTTTCATGAAAAAACAATCAAACGAAAATAAGAGCACCACTTCTTCCGAAGGCGGGAGGAGTGTTGGTCTTTTTTGCTTTCTGATGGTTGGATTTGTTATTTGCTGCGTCAATATTGTTGTTATCAATATGAAAAACAATACTGCTGTCGCCGGCATAAATACAAGCAAAACTCTTGTTCTCGGAGAAAGCAGAGGGATTATTTATGATTATAAATTTAACAGATTGGTGAGTTCGGATTATGATTATGTTTGTGCCGTCAAGCCTGATATATCTTCATCAGAAATGCTTCGTAATGTGCTTGATGCCGACTCGTATGTAAATGTTGTTAATCATATTTCTAAAGGTAATCCGACAAAATTTGTTTCGCCTCGATTTATAGCGCATAAAGATATAATTTGTGATAAAATATACAAACGGTATAATAACTCGCAATTAGCTTCCCATCTTATCGGTTATGTTGATTATGAAAATACAGGTGTGTCAGGAATTGAAAAGTCATATAATTCACTGCTTGAATCATATTCAGGTGATTATTGTGTGCGATATTTTGCTGACGGAACAGGCAGAGTTATGAACGGTGCAGATGTTGAGGTGGAATCGGAAGGCTATAACAGCAAAGGTGGTGTTGTACTGACACTCGATAAAAATGCTCAGTTTTTGCTTGAAGAAGCAATGGACAGTTGCGGAATTGAAAAGGGTGCAGCTGCTTTGCTTGATATTAAAAGCGGCGCAATCAGAGCAATTGTAAGCAGACCGAATTTTAATCCGAATGCTGTTGTCGATTATCTTAATGGGGATAGTTCTCCGCTTTTCAACCGTTCAATAGCTGCTTATCCGATAGGCTCTGTTTTTAAACCGCTTATTGCTGCTTCAGCACTTGAACAAGGTGTTGATCCGCGAACCGTTTATGAATGCAAAGGGGTTATATCAGATAACAATAGCAGTTTCAACTGTACAAAGTCACACGGTACGGTAAATATGGCAACCGCCTTGATGTATTCGTGCAATTGCTATTTTATCAATTTGATTAATAAAATTGACTATGAGAAAACAATCGCTCTTGCTTCTTCCTTTTATTTTGGCAGTGAGCAGGAAATATGCAACGGTATTTATTCAAGCGGCGGTAATCTTCCGTCAATAGCTGAGCTTGATTCGTTTGCAGCCCGTGCGAATTTTTCTTTTGGTCAGGGTACGCTGAACGCAACTGTTTTGCAGATTGCTGGTCTATACACAGCGATTGCAAATGAAGGCAAGTTTTGTTCGCCCTATGCAGTTGAGGGAGAATGTGATGAAAACGGTGTATTTGAGCCAACACATACTGCGTTCGCACCGCATAAAGTGTTTTCAAAAGAAACAGCAGATTTTATTGCAGCGTGTCTTGAACTTGCGGTAAGAGAGGGTACGGGAGTGAATGCGGCTAATGAAAAGTTTACTGTTGCCGGTAAAACAGCAACTGCACAGACAGGTGAATATCAGAAAGGAAAAGAAAGACTTGTTACATGGTTTGCAGGTTTTTTTCCATATGATAACCCTGAATACGTTCTTGTTATTATGTGCGAAGACGGTGAATCGGGTTCAAGTGATTGTGCTCCTGTTTTTTCGAAAGTTGCTGCAGCGTTGATTACGGATCAATAAAATAAATAAAACACTTTACTTTATTATAATAATTATGTTATAATTACTTGATAAAATTTGTGTTGGAGTAAGACTATGAGAATTTTAGGTATTGACCCGGGTTATGCAATAGTCGGTTACGGAATAATAGATTATAACTCAAATCACTTTTCTGTTGTCGATTACGGTGCAATAACTACAAAGGCACATACGCCTTTTGAACAAAGGCTTTCTTCAATATACTGCGGTATGACTCAACTTATCTCAACTTATAAACCAGATGCGATGTCGATTGAAAAGCTTTTTTTCAACACTAACACAACCACTGCAATTGATGTTGCTCAGGCAAGGGGAGTAATCGTCCTTTCAGCTGCTCAGGGCGGTCTTGATATAGCTGAATATACTCCGCTTCAGGTTAAGCAGAGCGTTGTAGGCTACGGAAGAGCAGAAAAAAAGCAGGTGCAGGAGATGACGCGATTAATGCTCAATCTTAAAGCTGTACCAAAGCCTGACGATACCGCCGATGCGCTGGCTCTTGCTATTTGTCACGCACATTCAGCAGGTTCAATGCTTGGCAGAATTAAAGTAAACGGAGGATAAAAATGTTTTATTCACTTACCGGCAAAGTTGTACATACGGATGAATCAAGCGTTGCGCTCAGCTGTTCAGGTGTTGCGTTCCGCTGTTATACAAGTTTTAATACGCTCTGCAAAATCGGTTCAACGGGCGAAACGGTAACTCTCTATACATATCTCAGTGTCCGTGAGGATGCACTTGATCTTTTCGGATTTGCAGATACGGCTGAGCTTGATTGCTTTAAGATCCTTATCGGTGTTTCAGGTGTCGGTCCCAAGGCAGGACTTGCGATTCTTTCCCGTCTTACACCCGATAAGCTTTCACAAGCGGTTGCTTGCGGTGATGTCAAAGCAATTACAGCTGCTCAGGGTGTGGGTCCGAAAATTGCGCAGAGAATTATTGTTGAACTTAAAGATAAGCTTGCTCCCTTCTCGACAGGTGTCTCTTCTGTCGGCTTTTCAGACGTTGCTCAGAATATATCGGGCAGTGCGGAAAATGATGCGGTCGATGCTCTTATGTCGCTTGGCTTTTCACGTTCTGAGGCAAGTCTTGCTGTCGGCAAGCTTGAAAAAAACCTTTCACTCGACGATATGATCAAGCAGGCGCTGCTCAGCCTTTCCGGAAATCTATAATTGAGGTGTGAAACAATGATGGACGAAATGGATTTTGAAAACCGAATTGTTGCTTCCGGCTTTACCCCTGAAGATAATGATATTGAGCTTTCTCTCAGACCTCAGCGTATTGAAGATTACATCGGTCAGGAAAAGGTTAAGGAGAATCTGCGTATATATATTGAGGCGGCGAAAACGAGATGTGAGCCGCTTGACCATGTTTTGTTATACGGTCCTCCCGGCCTTGGTAAGACAACTCTTGCAGGTATTATTGCAAATGAGATGGGTGTTAACTTCCGCGTTACTTCAGGTCCTGCGATTGAAAAGCCGGGTGATCTTGCGGCTTTACTTACAAATCTTAACGAAGGTGACGTGCTTTTTGTCGATGAAATACACCGACTTTCAAGGGCTGTTGAAGAAGTTCTTTATCCGGCAATGGAAGACAATGCACTCGACATAATAATCGGCAAGGGACCTTCAGCCAGGTCAATAAGACTTGATCTTAAGCGTTTCACTCTTATCGGTGCTACAACACGTGCAGGTCAGCTGAGTGCTCCTCTTCGTGACAGATTCGGTGTTATATTCAGGCTTGAACTCTATACGCCTGAGGAGCTTGCAGGCATAGTCAAGCGCTCTGCGGGCATACTCAATATAGGTATTGATGATGACGGTGCTCTCGAAATTGCGTCGCGTTCAAGAGGCACTCCGCGTATAGCTAACCGCCTTCTCAAACGAGCCCGTGACTTTGCTCAGGTTCTCGGAAAAGGCTCTATAGACTTGGAAAGTGCTCAGCTGGCACTTAACCGAATGGAAATTGATGAGCTCGGTCTTGATAATATCGACAGACTTCTGCTTTCATCAATTATCAAGTTTTATAAGGGCGGTCCCGTAGGTCTTGAAACTATAGCTGCTGCAATCGGTGAAGAAGCTGTTACGATTGAGGATGTATATGAACCTTATCTTATGCAGATTGGCTTCCTCAGCCGAACACCCCGCGGCAGGATGGTTACACCTGCAGGATATGCACATCTCGGAATTCCTGTTGAAGGTCAACAAACTTTATTTTAAGGGTGATTCTAATGGGCAGATTATTCGGTACAGACGGTGCGCGAGGAATTGCAAACAGTGAGCTGACCTGTGAGCTTTCAATGCAGATTGGTCGAGCAACGGCAATGCTCCTTTCGGATGGAAACCGAAAAAGACCGCGTGTGCTTATCGGAACAGACACAAGAATTTCTTCGCAGATGTTGCAGTCTGCCATTGCTGCGGGTCTTTGTTCTGTTGGTGCAGATGTATTGATTCTGGGTGTTCTTCCCACACCCGCGGTAGCTTTTCTTGTAAAAGAGTATGGCTATGATGCCGGTGTGATGATATCTGCATCCCATAATCCGTGTGAGTATAACGGAATTAAAATCTTTAAGTCAGACGGTTATAAATTACCCGATGAGCTTGAAGAGCAGATTGAAGCTATAATTCTTGACAGATCAATTGTTCCTGAAGTCAAAATCGGCGGTGACGTTGGTCGAATTCGCTCATCCGATATGCCGAGGTTTGATTATATCGAGCATCTGCTCGAAACAGTTGACTGCGATTTTTCGGGAATTAAAATCGCTCTTGACTGTGCAAACGGCTCAGCATCATTTACAGCACCAGATCTTTTTACCGAGCTCGGTGCTGATTTTGAGGTTATTTCTGCCGTGCCTAACGGTATCAATATCAACCGAGATTGCGGTTCAACCCATACAGAGTCACTTCAGAGATTTGTTACCGATAATAATTGTGCCGTCGGCTTTGCTTTTGACGGTGACGCTGACCGTCTTCTTGCAGTTGATGAAAACGGCAACGTTGTTGACGGCGACAAAATTGTTGCTATATGTGCCAAATATCTCAAAGAAAAAGGCAGACTTAAGAATGATACAGCAGTTGTAACCGTAATGAGCAATCTCGGTTTCCACGATTTTTGCGAAAAGAACTCAATTAAAGCCGAGGTTACTACTGTTGGTGACAGATATGTTCTTGAAAAAATGCTTGATGGCGGCTTTTCCATTGGTGGCGAACAATCGGGTCACGTTATTTTTCTTGATTATGCAACAACAGGTGACGGTCAGCTTACAGCCATACAGCTTCTTCAGATTATTAAAAAAAGCGGCAAAAAATTAAGCGAATTGGCTGCTGAAATAGATATGTATCCGCAGATTATGATCAACGTGCGGGTATCCAATATCGGTAAAGTACGATATAACAATGATATGGAAATCAAAAAAGCTGTTGCCAATGCTGAAAAAGAGCTTTTCGGTACGGGAAGAGTGCTTGTAAGAGTTTCAGGTACCGAGCCTTTGATCAGAATTATGGTTGAGGGTAAGGATGAAAATAAAATCAGACAGATTGCCGAAGAGTTGGCAACTGTCATCAAGGAACGTTTAATTTAACAGTTTCAGAGGAATTATTATGAGAATTTCAAACAATTGGAAAGACTATGAACTGCTCGACTGTACTGACGGTGAGCGTCTTGAACGTTGGGGCGATATTATTCTTATTCGTCCCGACCCTCAGGTTATCTGGAAAACAGGCAGACGTCATCCTATGTGGCGCAAGGCCAATGCAAGATACAACCGTTCACAGACAGGCGGCGGCAGATGGGAGATACTCGGTAAACTTCCAGACAGGTGGGAAATTTCATACGGTGATCTCACTTTTAATATTAAGACAATGGGATTTAAGCACACAGGTCTTTTCCCTGAACAGGCAACAAACTGGGATCTTGTTCGCTCAATGATTGAAAAAGCTGACAGACCGCTTAAGGTACTTAACCTTTTCGCTTATACCGGAGGTGCAACTGTTGCTGCCCTCAAAAGCGGTGCGCAGGTAACTCACGTCGATGCATCGAAAGGTATGGTGCAGTGGGCAAAAGAGAATGCCGCATCAAGCGGTGTTCTTGACGGAAAAGTCCGTTGGCTGGTTGATGATTGTATCAAGTTTGTTCAGCGTGAAATACGCAGAGGAAACAAATACGACATCATAATTATGGATCCTCCTTCATACGGCAGAGGTCCCGGCGGAGAGGTTTGGAAGCTTGAGGACGAGGTTCACGATTTTGTGGCTCTTTGCGAACAGCTTCTTTCCGATGATGCTGCAGCCGTTCTTATTAATTCTTACACCACAGGTCTTTCGCCGTCGGTAATGGAATACATACTCGGCTCTGTTATTGTGCCGCGTCACGGCGGAACAGTTTCCGGTCAGGAGCTTGGCTTACCTGCAACCCTTTCGGGTATGGCACTGCCTTGCGGTGCAACTGCAATCTGGAGTAAACAGGAAATTTGAAATTATGGGAAATATAATCGAATTTGACAATGTCAGCTTCCGTTATGAAGCGGATATCGAAGGCGAAATGTTACCGCTTGCTGTTGACAGCGTAAGTCTCGGCATTGAACAGGGCAGTTTTGTTGCTGTTTTAGGTCACAACGGCTCGGGTAAATCGACGCTTGCAAAGCTGACTAATGCAATAAATATCCCCGAAAGCGGTAAGGTTACCGTTGACGGTATGGATACATCGGATGAAAAATTGACAGATGCCATACGCAGAACGGTTGGTATGGTTTTTCAGAATCCCGATAATCAGATAGTTGCAACAATTGTTGAGGATGATGTTGCATTCGGTCCTGAAAACCTCGGTGTGCCGCCTGCAGAAATCAGACAGCGCGTTGACGATGCTCTTAAGGCTGTCAATATGTTTGAATTCCGCAAAAGCGAGCCTCACAAGCTTTCAGGCGGACAGAAACAGAGAGTTGCAATTGCAGGTGTTATTGCTATGCAGACGAGCTGTATTGTGCTTGATGAGCCCACGGCAATGCTCGACCCCAACGGACGACGTGAGGTCATTGCAACAATAAAGAAGCTTAATAAAGAGATGGGTATTACGGTAATTCTTGTTACGCATTTTATGGATGAGGCTGTTCAGGCTGACAGAGTTGTCGTAATGGATAAAGGCAGAATTATAATGGACGGTACACCGCGTGAGGTCTTCTCTGAATCAGACAGGCTGATTGCTGTCGGTCTGGATGTTCCTCAGGCAACACAGCTTGCAGCTGCACTTATAAAAAAGGGTGTGCAGATAAGTTCCGATCTTCTTGATGAAAATGAATGTATAGATGCCGTCTGTGAACTTTTAAGGAGTAAATGATGCCGATTATTTCACTTAAAAATCTCACTCACACTTACAGTGCGGGTACACCGCTGAGTGTCAGTGCGATAGAGAACATAAATCTTGATATTGAAAGCGGAGAGCTGGTTGGCATAATTGGTCACACCGGTTCAGGTAAAAGCACCCTTGTTCAGCATCTTAACGGTCTGCTTAAGCCGACTGAAGGTAAGGTTTTTATTGACGGCGAAGATATCTGGTCTAACAAGAAAAAAATCCGATCTGTCAGATTTAAGGTCGGTCTTTGTTTTCAGTATCCCGAATATCAGCTGTTTGAGGAAACAGTATATAAAGATATTTCGTTCGGTCCTAAAAATATGGGAATGTCAAAGGAAGAGATCGACTTAAGTGTACGCCGTGCGGCTGATTACGTAGGTCTCAGACACGATCTTCTCAATAAATCACCGTTTGATTTATCGGGCGGAGAAAAGAGAAGAGCTGCCATAGCAGGTGTTATGGCAATGAATCCCAAAATACTTATTCTTGATGAGCCTACCGCGGGTCTTGATCCTAAGGGCAGAAGAGAAATTCTTGATATGATTGTTGACTATAAAAAGAAAACAGGCAGCACGGTGCTTCTTGTTTCTCACAGCATGGAGGATGTGGCAAGTGTTGCAACAAAAATCCTTGTAATGAATAAGTCTCAGGTTGCTATGTACGGCAGTGTAGACGAAGTTTTTTCCCGTGCTGATGAGCTTGAAAAAATAAATCTCGACGTACCGCAGATTACACGAATTTTTCTCGGTCTTCGCAAACGTGGCATTGATGTCAGCGCTGATGTGTATACGGTCAATGAGGGCTGTAGCCGTCTGCTCTCACTTCTGAACGGAGGTGAATGCTGATGAAGGGTATTGCAATAGGTCAGTATTATCCGGGAAAATCATTGCTTCATAAGATGGATCCGCGTGTAAAAATATTGCTGACGCTTGTTTTTGTGTTTTTGATTTTCTTTTGTAAGAATTTTTGGGCACTTGGTCTTATGGGTAGCTTTTTGCTGATAGGAATGCTGATTTCCGGTGTGCCTTTCAAAATGCTTATCAGAAGCCTTCGTGCAATATTGTTTATTGTGCTTATTACTGCTGTTCTTAATCTTTTTTATGTTACGGACGGTAATGTGCTTTTTCCGAACACATTTATCAAGATTACGGACAAGGGTCTGTATACGGCTATTTTTATGACGGTCAGAATTGCATGCCTTATCATTGGCAGCTCACTTATGACTTTCACAACAACACCCACGATGCTGACTGACGCAATCGAAAGGCTTCTGTCACCGCTCAAAATTTTCAAAATACAGGTTCACACTCTTGCAATGATGATGACTCTGGCACTCAGATTTATTCCTACACTTATGGAAGAAATTGAGAAGATTATGAACGCACAGAAGGCGAGAGGTGCTGACCTTGAAAGCGGTAATATTATTGACCGTGCAAAAGCACTTGTTCCGATTCTTGTTCCGCTATTTGTTTCCTCGTTCAGAAGAGCATATGAACTTGCTTTTGCAATGGAGTGCAGATGTTATACCGGAGGAAACGGTCGCACACGTATGAAGCAAATGAAGCTTTCGTGGCTGGACTTGCTGTTTGGTTTTGCAATGACATCAATTCTTGCAGGTGTCATTTTGCTGAATCATTATTTTGCACATCTAATTTAGTTTGGCAGGGATTAATTTGAGAAATTTACTCCTTACAATCAGATATCTCGGCTCGGCATATAGCGGCTGGCAGGTGCAACAGAATGCGCCCTCTGTTCAGCAGACGCTTCAGGACAGCATAGAGAAGCTTTTTTGCGTGCGTGAAAACGTTGTCGGATGCAGCAGAACAGACTCAGGAGTTCATGCCAATATGTATTGCTGCAATATCAGAACAGAATCGTCACTTCCGTGTGATGTGGTTGTCAGAGGACTTAACGCTTATTTGCCTGACGATATCTGTGTGGTTTCATGTGTTGAGGTCGGGTTTGATTTTCACGCGCGATATGATTGTACCGGCAAAGAGTATATTTATCTGATCAGAAATTCATCGGTTCCCGATCCGTTTATGTACGGCAGATGCTGGCAATTCAATAAGCTTATTGATGAAAAGTTGCTTGACAATTACGCTCAGGCTTTTTGCGGCACACACGATTTTAAAGCTTTCTGTTCAGCAGGAAGCAGTGTTCAATCAACTGTTCGCACTGTCAGCAGCTTTAGCGTCGAACGCGAAGGCGATATAATTAAGATGTCTGTCAGTGCTGACGGTTTCCTTTACAATATGGTGCGGATAATGGTCGGTACGCTTACAGATATCACATTAGGTAAAATAAAAGGGGAGAGCATACCTCAGATTATTGAGTCGCTCGACCGTAGCAAAGCGGGAATAACTGCTCCTCCTCAGGGGTTGTACCTGAACAGAGTTTATTATGAAGGGTGTGAGATAAATGGATAAGAATCAGAACAATCGCAGCTTTACTCAAGAAGATGAACGCCGTATGAAAGAACGCTCTGCAATGCGCGCTAAAGAGCGTGAAGAAAGACAAAGGTTAGAAGCAGAAAGAAAAGCGAAGCAAAAGATAACTTTCGGAAAAATGAATACGGTTGCACTGATAATACTTATTGTTGTCGTTGCTTTTTCTCTTCTTTTTATAGCGGCAAACGCTTTTGGCAATGTTACTTTTTCTAATATAGTCGATTACATAAGTGACAGTGTTACTAATATAGAACCGGGTGCAGGTTACCCGCTGGAAATAGGCTCCGGTACTGTTAAAAATATGTCTATGATAGGCAACAGCCTTGTTGTTGTACGGAGTGATGAGGTATCTGTACTTAATAAGACAGCTAAAAAAACATCGTCATTTCCTCATTCTTATTCAAAGCCGATGTCAGCGGTTTCAAACGGAAGGATGCTTGTGTGCGACAGAGTAACGGGCAGATATATGATTATTAACCGTACGGAGTGTCTGCACGAAGCTGACCTTTCAACTGAAACTTATGCATGTGCAATCAGTAGTGACGGAAATTACGCTTTTTCACTTAAAACAGAAGGTGCATCGAGCATTGTAAGTGTTTACGATTCGTCTTTTGCAAAGAAGTTTGATTTTAAATGTTCCGATGAATATATTATCGGTTTATCGTTTTCACCTGACGGTAAAAAAATCGCTCTTATCGGTTTAGGTGCCGCTGATGCGACAATGTATTCAAAACTGTATGTTATCGATATTAAAAAGGGTGAATTGATATCCTCGGTCGATTTTGCGGGTGAATCACTTAATTCGGTCTTTTACAGTGGAAAGAATTCAATAGTAGTTGTCAGCGAAAACACTTACACAATTGTTAACGCTAAATCTGAACTGGATAAAAATAATTTCGGATTTAATACAGTTTCCAGATTTGTAAGTGACCCTGACGGCAACTTTGCTGTTGTTCTTTCAAAATACGGAAGTATCGACTCGGGTGCGGTTGCGTTGCTTAACAGCAAGGGCAAAGAAAAATTCAGTATTGATATAAACTGTAATATTGAAAGTATTGATTATGACGGCAAAACCATTTGTATTGTTGATTCCGATAACTATGTGCGTACCTATAACAGAAGAGGCAAGATGATCGGGCAAACAAAGCTTTCAACTGCCGCTCAGGATATTACTGTCAGCGGAAAATACTGTTATGCTCTGTGTTACGGTACAATAGTACAGCTTGAAGTCAGAAACTGATAATAAACAGAGTTTATGTAGGAGGACATTATGGATTTATTAATTAAATTCGGTGTGGACATTGCGCTGATAATAGTTTTAATTTCTAATGTAATCGGTTCAATGCGCAAGGGATTTCTTAAATGCATTCTTTCTCTTGTTTGTGTGATAGTTGCACTTGTTGCGGCAACTACGTTCAATGAACCTGTTGCAGAGTGGAGTTATGATTCTGTTTTAGACAGTATTGTTACCGAAAAGGTTGAGGAATCAATGCTCAACGGTATGGAAAGTATTGATGCCGCTTTGACTGTGGAAGCAATCACTCAGGCGATTCCGCAGTTTCTTGTTGACAGCATCGCAGAGATAGGAATTGACATAAGCGCTGTAACGGAATCGATAGATTCGCTTGATTTGTCAACACATGATACTGCTCAGAATATCTCACAGCAGATTATAAAACCTGCAGCTTTAGTGCTTTTGAGAATGCTGGCATATGTTCTGATTTTTGTTTTTGTCAGATTTTTGACAGGTATGATCACAAATGTATTTTCCGGTATTGTTAAACTGCCTATTCTCAAGGGTGTCAACAGATGGCTCGGTGCAGCACTGGGTGCAGCTAAAGGCATTATTTTGGTTTTTTCAATTTGTGTTGTGCTTAACCTTCTTTCACAAATAGTTAAAAATACAGATGTCTTTGTTCAGGCTATTGAAAATTCAAATATTTGTGGTATTATAAGTGGTGTTGATTTTGCCGCACTACTGCGGTAAATGATATAAAACATACATAAACAATTGAAAAGGAGTATACTATTATGGATAAAGATTTAATCAATCGCTATCTCTCCAATTGGAAAACCATTCCCAATTACATCTCATTTGTCAGAATTCTTCTTATCCCTGTTTTTGCTGTTCTTTTCTACAACGATCAGCTGGTATGGGCACTTGTTGTTGTCGTGCTTTCAGGTCTTACAGACTTTGTTGACGGTAAGATTGCACGTAAATTTAACCAGGTCAGTGAACTTGGCAAACTGCTTGATCCGCTTGCAGATAAACTTACACAGATTACACTTGCAATTCTTCTTTTCATCGAGTTTAACGAGTGTAATGACGCAACAATGAAAACCTTCAGTTGGATATTCCTCATTTTCCTTGTTAAAGAAGCTATTTTCGTTGTCGGCGCAGTTATTATGCTTTCACTCGGTATGATTCCTTCAGCTGCTGAAATTTACGGTAAAGTAGCAACTTTTGTATTCTATGGCGTTATGGTTGCGCTCTTCCTGTTCGGACCTGAAGTCGGTGTTTTCTCAAACTTCTTTACACTTCCCTCTGTTGCTTGTGTTGTTCTTGTTGTTATTTCTGCAATTCTTACTCTCATTGCATTCGTTTCTTATATCCCTGATGTAGTAAGACAGTGTAAAGAGAGGTTCTCAAAGAAATAAAAGGCGTTTTTAGGAGTAATTAAAAAAATGAAAAGAATGATGTGCAGTAAATGCAATCAGCGTCCTGCTGTTATTTTCATTCAGCGCGTTGAAAACGGTCAATCGACCCCCGAGGGCCTTTGTCTTAAATGCGCTATGGAAATGAACGTCGGACCTATAAAACAAATGATGGAAAGTATGGGTATCACCGAAGACGATGTCGATGCCGTTACAGAGCAGATGGATGCTGCAATGGAAGGTATTGATGAAGGCTCATTTGAAAACGGTGGCGCACCCACATTCCCGTTTATGCAGAATTTCCTGGGAAACATAGGTAATTCCGCTCCTGATGTCGAAGACGTTGAGGATTCTGAAGTACCGGAGAATAAACAGGAAAAAAGAGGCATATTCGGCAAGAAAAAAAAGAAACCCGATGAGAACAAGAGAAAGTATCTTTCTCTTTACTGTACAAACCTTACCGCAAAGGCAAAGGACGGCAAGATTGACAGAATAATCGGCAGAGATAATGAGATATATCGCTCTGTGCAGATTCTTTGCAGACGTTCAAAGAATAATCCCTGTCTTATCGGTGAGCCGGGTGTAGGTAAAACAGCAATAGCAGAAGGTCTTGCTCTTCGTATTGCTAACGGTGATGTACCTGCCAAGCTTGCCGATAAAGAGATTCATCTTCTTGATCTTACCGCACTTGTTGCAGGAACACAGTTCAGAGGACAGTTTGAAAGCAGAATAAAAGGTCTTGTTGACGAAGTGAAGTCAGAGGGTAATATTATTCTCTTTATTGATGAGGTTCATAACCTTGTCGGTACAGGTGATGCGGAAGGCTCAATGAATGCGGCCAATATCCTCAAGCCTGCTCTTTCGCGTGGTGAAATTCAGATAATCGGCGCAACAACCTTTACCGAATACAGAAAATATATCGAAAAGGATGCAGCGCTTGAACGCAGACTTCAGCCCGTTAAGGTTGAAGAGCCGTCAATTGAAGACACGTATAAGGTGCTTCTCGGTATAAAGGATTATTATGAGAATTATCACAGAGTAAGAATCAACGATTCGCTTGTATACAGTGCAGTTGTTCTTTCTGAGCGTTATATCAATGACAGATTTTTGCCTGATAAGGCAATTGACCTTCTTGATGAAGCCTGTACCTGCGCAAATCTTCGTAATAAATATATCAGTATGCACGAAATGGCAGAAAAGCGTCTTGCAGGATTAAAAATCGAGCATCAGCGCCTTTCAGAAGAAAAAGAAATTGATTATGAAGCCGTATCAAAGATTAAGTCCGAGATAATGGCTTGCGAAAACGAGATCAATAATCTTTCCGAACTTGCTAAGGATAATAATGTTACCGAGGATGATATTGCAAAGGTTATTCAGCTCTGGACAGGCATACCTGCACAGAAGGTTATTGAAAGTGATCTTCGCAGACTTGCCGATCTTGAAGATAAGCTTAAATCTAAGCTTATCGGTCAAGATGAGGCTATTAAGCTCGTCGCTTCCGCAATCAAACGCGGCAGAGTACAGATAAGCCCGAGACGCAGACCTTCATCGTTTATCTTTGTCGGTCCGACCGGTGTAGGTAAAACTGAGCTTGTAAAGCTTTTGTCTCAGGAGCTTTTTGATACACCGGAAACACTTATCCGTCTTGATATGTCAGAGTTTATGGAGAAGCACAGTGTATCAAGAATTATCGGCTCGCCACCCGGTTATGTCGGTTATGATGAAGCAGGTCAGCTCACTGAAAAGGTAAGAAGAAAGCCTTATTCGGTTATTCTCTTTGATGAGATTGAAAAAGCTCATCCTGACGTTATGAATATTCTTCTTCAGATTCTTGATGAAGGAAAAATCAACGACGCACAAGGTAGAACCGTAAGCTTTGAAAATACGGTTATCATTATGACATCAAATGCCGGCAGTGACCGCAAAGACGGTTCACTCGGCTTCGCAAAAAGCAAAGCTGAAGCTACGACTGACCGAGCAATGAAAGCTCTCAGAGAGTTCCTTCGTCCCGAGTTTATCGGCAGAGTTGATGAGATTGCAGTATTCAATGATCTTACAGCAGATAACTATAAAGAAATAGCTGTTCTTATGCTCAACGAGCTTGTTGAACCGCTTGAAAACAAGGGTATTAAGTTTACCTGGTCTGACGATGTTCCTGTTGTGCTTGCTTCAAAATGCGAGAACGGAACAAGAGGCGCACGTGACCTGAGAAACGCAATACGCAGAAATGTAGAAGATAAGATTGCCAACCTCATTGTTGAAAATGCTTCAACTCCGCTCAGCTCTGTTGCACTCAGTGTTGATAACGGTGAGATAATTCTTGCTTCAATGTAAATATAATAAAATTAAGGACATCAGCAGTCTGGGAACTGTTGATGTCCTTGCTTCTTTATAAGATTACCGTTTTATTGGTTTTGTCTGATATATATGCATTTTCGAGAAGCAGAGTAAGTGCGGTTGCTTCTTCTGTGCCAAGTCCTTCGGGTGTACCTGTATTGTTAATGCAGGCATCAATAAATTTATTAAGAGGACTGATATCTGCTTCATCAGCTTTTGGTTCAATAAAAGAATCACTGAATTCGGCGGTTTCTTTAGTTTTAATTTTGATATTCCAGTTTTCTTCAATAATTGTTCCGTCAGTGCCATAAACCTCAAGTCTGTGCGGTGAACTGTATGAATCAAAACCTGTTTCGGATATACCGATAATTCCGTTTTCAAACTCAATAATTGAAACTGCGTTTTCATCGACCTTTGAGCCGAGAGGTGAGTTGAATAATGCCGAAATACGCTTTGGCTTGCCGCAGAGGTATGCTAACTGATACATGGGGTGACATCCTAGGTCCATCATCGCACCACCGCCAGCATCCTTTTCTTCGAACCAGTATTCGGGAAGCCAGCCGTTGCTTACGCCGCTGTGTGCGTTGCGGATTCTTACGGTAGTAACCTTGCCTATCTTTCCGGAATCGATGTATTTTTTTATTAATTTTGTGGGTTTGTTGAAGAGTTGCGGGTAAGAGATTGTGAATGTAACACCGTTTCGTTTTATCGCATTTGATATTTTCTCACAGCCTTCAACCGTTGTTGAAAGAGCTTTTTCAGTGAAGATGTGTTTGCCGGCATCAGCTGCTTTTACAAGTACATCATCGTGCATAGTTGTAGGTGTGCAGCAGATAACAGCATCGATATCGTTTCTAGCAAGCAAAACATCAAGATCAGGCTCAAAATCAACATTCAACTCGTTTGCCCATTCTTTTCCTCTTTCGGCATTATTGTCCCAGATTGCCGCAATTTCAGCTTTTCCTGAAGCGATAATATCTCTTGCATATCCTGCAGCGTGTACGTGCCATTTTGAAAGCATTGCAACTCTGAGCATATTAATCACCCCATTCAGATTTCTGTTACGATTTCGCCGCAGCCGTTAGCTTTTTGTTCCGCAATAAATGCCTCTATTTTTTCAACACTCGGCATAGCTTCTGAGCAGCTGTGTGCAGAAACAAGCATTGAAGCGGATGCGGTTGCGAACTCGAGTGCATCCTTGAGATCTTTGCCCTGAAGCAGCGAATGTAAGAATGCGGAAGCGTATCCGTCGCCGCCGCCGAAGCCCTTGAGCATCTTGACGGGGAAGATGTTTACTTTGTAGTTTTTGCCGTCAGCAGCATAGGCATAAGAGCCTTCCTTGCCGTGCTTGATAATGATGAGCTTTGCACCGAATCCGTGCCAGAGCTTTGCTGATGCAAGGTCATCGTTGCCGCCGCCCATAATTGACTCGGTAAGGTCGAACTCTTCTCTTGATCCGAGAATCATATCTGCATTCTGTGCAACAAGATTGTAGTAGATTGAAATTTCATCCTTGTTCTTCCATGTATAGCTTCTGTAGTCGATATCGAATACGACAATTGTTCCGTTTTTCTTTGCGAGGAACATTGCTTTGAGTGCAGCTTCACGACTGGGGGAAGTGCAAAGAGATGTGCCGGAAATAACAAGCATCTTAGCCTGCTTTATGTATTCTTCATCAATATCCTCAACGTCAAGCATAAGGTCAGCAACACCGTCTCTGTACATAAGGATGCTTGATTCTGTCGGACTCTTTATTTCTGTGAATGTAAGACCGAGGTTTTCGCCGTTCTTGCATCTTACTATATGAGAAACGTCAATACCGTCATTCTTGAAATAGTTAGTTACATAATCGCCGAACTGATCATCTGAAACGCGTGCAAAGAAGCCGCATTTTGAGCCGAGACGTGCAAGACCTACTGCGATATTGGCAGGAGAGCCACCGACATACTTGTTAAAATTGCTACTTTCTGAAAGCGGTTTGTTCATATCGGTGGGGTTGAAATCAATGGCGACTCTGCCAAGAGGAATTACGTCAAAAGGTCTGCTGTTGTCAAAATTAAAGTAACTCATTCTTATTACCTCCATTATTAAAAAGCTCTGCTTTGTCTGAACAGTCAAAAATTTCAATATGTTTCATAGCATTCAGATATGCTCCTTCAATTTCTGCACTGTGTAAATCGTAGTAGCCTTTGATTTGCGAATTGTTGTATGCGTTTCTGGCGCTTGCTTCAACGCTGTCAAATGTAGCGGTTGCTATGTTGATTTTTTTGATTCCGTTTTCACGGCATTTTATAAATTCTTCGGGCAGAATACCTGTGCCGCCGTGAAGTACAAGCGGAAGATGGACTGAATTCTTAACTTCATTCAGAATATCAAATCGAAGATGGGGTGTTTCTTTATAGTTTCCGTGTGCGTTGCCTATGGCTATAACAAGCGCATCAACATCGGTTTCTTTACAGAATCTTACGGCATCAGCAGGGGAGGTGCAGTTAATTGCAATATCCTCACTGCCGTCTTCACTGCCGCCGACACAGCCGATTTCTGCCTCAACAGCCGCACCGTATTGCTTTGCTAATTCGACTGTTTTGTTTGTCATACAAATATTTTCGTCAAGCGTAAGGTGAGAGCCGTCGTACATTACGCTTGTAAAACCTAAATCCAGCGCAAGCTTAATTTTTTCAAGGGTTTTGCCGTGATCAAAATGTACGGCAACGGGTACTTTTGAGTTTTTTGCCGCTGCTACCATCAGCGGTCCGAATATTTCAAGCGGTGATTGCTTTAATCTGACTTCGGCAATCTGCAGTATTATCGGGCTGTTTGTTTCTTCGGCGGCTTTTATTATGCCAAGCACCATTTCCAGGTTTGCTACGCTGAAGCTGCCGACAGCCCATGAGCCTTCTGCTGCTTTGTTAAGTAATTGCTTCATATTAAAAAGCATACCTTACAGCTCCTTTTACTTATTTTTGTTATAAATGCTTCTAAGACCTTCGAGCAGCATATTGTCATCAAATATAATCTCTCGTTTACAGTGCTTGATAATAGGTTTAGCATATCCGCCGGTAGCAACAATTGACTTGAATGTGTAACCAAGTTCATTTTCAAAGCGGTCAGTCATACCGTCAATCATACACGCTGTGCCGTATACCGCGCCTGACTGCATACAACCGATTGTTTCTGTGCCGATTGTCTTTGCAGGTGCTTTGATGTTTATTGCAGGCAGCTGTGAAGCTTCGCTTGAAAGAGCGTTGAGTGAAATCCCAATGCCGGCCGCTATAGTACAACCGAGAAATGTGCCGTCTGCATCAAGTGCAAACATTTTTGTCGCTGTGCCGAGGTCTATGACAAGGCAGGGTAGAGGATATTTTTCAATCGCCGCAACGGCGCCGACAACCATATCGGCACCAAGCTGACCGGGAATATCAGTGGCGATTTTAAGATCAGTACGAATGTTCTGATCAATGTATTGAGGTGTGCAACCTGTTGTGAGTTTAACAGCACTACCAATATCTCTAGTAATTTCCGGTACAACAGAACTGATAATGGCAGCGGTACATTTTTGGGGGTCAAGTGAATTAAGGTTGAACATATTGAGTAGCTCAAATGCGTACTCGTCCCGTGTGCGTACGCGCTGTGTTGCAAGCCTGCTGACAAAGCGAAGTTCATCGCCATTATACAAACCGAGTGTTATGTTTGTGTTTCCTATGTCGATTGTGAGTAACATAACAGTACCTCCGAGTTTTCTTATACTATTTTTAGCATATTTTTATTTAATAGTCAATTACAACTTGAAATGTATTTTTTTGTATGATATAATACCTAAAAATTATAATTAGGATGTGTTATTATGAGCAAAAAATCAAGTTTCTTTTCAGAGTTCAAGACATTTATTATGCGCGGTAACGTAATCGATCTTGCTGTCGGTGTTATCATCGGTGCTGCTTTTCAGGCTATCATCAAATCTCTTGTTGATGACCTTGTAATGCCCGTAATCAGCCTTGCAACCAATGGTGTTGATTTTGCAAATATGTTTGTTTCTCTCGACGGCAATGAGTATGAAACACTTGCTGCTGCACAGGAGGCAGGTGCTGCTGTTTTTGCATACGGTAATTTCATTAATGCTGTTCTCAATTTCCTTATTATGGCTTTTGTTATTTTTGTTCTCGTCAGAACAATCAACAAGCTTCGTGAGAAAGCTGTTAAGAAGGAAGAAGTTGCTGAGGCAGCTCCCACAACAAAGAAATGTCCCTTCTGTAAGAGCGAAATCGACATCGAAGCTACAAAGTGTCCCAACTGTACTTCTGACGTAGAATAAAATTATAAGAAGGTTAAAAAATGAAAATCGGTTTTATAGGTGCAGGTAATCTTGCTACTGCGCTTGTTGGCGGTTCTTCGCAGTCTGATTTCTTCAGTCAGCATGAATTTTTTGCTTACGATTTGTATCAACCTAGCCTTGAAAGAATTTCTGCTTACGGTGTATCGGCTGTATCTGATGTATCAGAGCTTATTAACGTGAGTGATATTGTCATCCTTGCTGTCAAGCCTAAAGATTTTCCGTCACTGCTTAAAGAGAATTCCGAAACATTCAAGGTAAATAATCTTTTTATTGTTTCGGTTGCTGCGGGTACTGAACTTGCATTCATTAGTTCTTTACTCGGTTATGATGCAAAACTTGCCAGGATTATGCCGAATATCAACGCCAAGGTTCGCGGTTCTGCAACTGCGGTCTTTGTTCAGGATAATGTTCCTGCCGCAGAAAAACAAACACTGATTGATTTTTGTAATTCGTTCGGCGGTACATTTGAAATGGATGAAAATCAGTTTGCTGTTTTCGGCGTTATAGGCGGTTGTTCTCCTGCTTTTAACTATATGTACATTGACCAGCTTGCACGCGCAGCTGTAAAGCTCGGTATGAATAAGGCTGTTGCACTCGAGGTTGCAGCCCAGGCTGTTAAAGGCAGCGCCGAAATGATACTCAGCAACGACGCTCATCCTTATGAGCTTGTTGACAGAGTCTGTTCACCGGGTGGCACAACAATTGAAGGTGTTACCGCCTTACAGCAGAACGGATTTGAAAACGCAATTAATTCTGCAGTTGAAGCAGCGTACAATAAAGACTGCAAAATGAGAGCTAAAAAATAACTGAAAGGTCGCAATTCAATGAACATCATTACAATACGCGAGCTGTTCAAGAACACTGAACAGTATATTGATAAAGACATAGAGGTCTGTGGCTGGGTGCGCAGTGTGCGTGCATCCAAGGCTTTCGGCTTTATTGTGCTTAACGATGGCACATTTTTTGAGCCGCTTCAGGTTGTTTTCCACGATACAATGTCAAACTTTGAAGAGGTTTCAAAACTCAATGTCGGTTCTGCACTTATCGTAAGAGGTAAGCTTGTTGCTACTCCTGAAGCTAAGCAGGCTTTTGAGATTCAGGCTGTTGAGGTTGAGGTTGAAGGCCCTTCAACACCCGATTATCCGCTTCAGAAGAAGCGCCACAGCCTTGAGTACCTTCGTACAATCTCACACCTCAGAGCACGTACAAACACATTCCAGGCTGTTTTCCGTGTCCGTTCACTTGTAGCTTTTGCAATTCACAGCTTCTTTATGGAGCGTAATTTTGTATATGTCCACACTCCCATCATTACAGGTAGTGACTGTGAGGGTGCAGGCGAGATGTTCAGAGTTTCCACACTCGATCCCGATAATCTTCCTATGACTGAAGACGGCAAGGTCGATTACAGTGAGGATTTCTTCGGAAAGCCCACAAACCTTACCGTAAGCGGTCAGCTCAACGGCGAAACCTATGCTATGGCTTTCCGCAATATCTACACTTTTGGACCTACTTTCCGTGCTGAAAATTCCAACACAACACGTCATGCTGCTGAGTTCTGGATGATTGAACCTGAAATTGCTTTTGCAGATCTTAGTGATGATATGCAGCTTGCTGAGGATATGCTTAAGTATGTTATCAACTATGTTCTTGAGCACGCTCCCGAAGAAATGAAATTCTTCGACAGCTTTATAGATAAGGGACTTCTTGAAAGACTTCATAACGTTGTCAATTCCGATTTCGGCAGAGTAACATATACAGAAGCTATTGAGATTCTTGAGAAGAATAACGATAAGTTTGATTATCCTGTTCACTGGGGCAGTGATCTTCAGACTGAGCACGAGCGTTATCTTACAGAAACCGTGTTCAAGCGCCCTGTATTTGTTACCGATTATCCGAAGGAAATCAAGGCTTTCTATATGAAGCTCAATGAAGACGGCAAGACAGTTGCTGCTATGGACTGTCTTGTTCCCGGTATCGGTGAGATTATCGGCGGCAGCCAGAGAGAGGATGATTATGATAAGCTTGTAACCCGTATGAATGAGCTTGGCCTCAATCCCGATGATTATGATTTTTATCTTGATCTTCGCAAGTACGGCACAGCACGTCACGCAGGCTTCGGTCTCGGTTTTGAACGCTGCGTAATGTACCTCACAGGTATGTCGAATATCCGTGACGTTCTTCCTTTCCCGAGAACGGTTAATAATTGCGATATCTAATAATTTATCGGAGCAGTTGGTTTGAATTCAGCTGCTCCGAAATTAATTTGATTATTTTTAAAAAAAGACTTGATTTTTTATCTGATATAATGTAAAATATTGAGCGTTGACTTATGGAGAGTTGTCCGAGCTGGCCGAAGGAGCACGATTGGAAATCGTGTAAACGTCAAAAGCGTTTCGAGGGTTCGAATCCCTTGCTCTCCGCCAAAAAAGCAGATACACCCGCAGGGTGTGTCTGTTTTTTTATTTTGCAAGGGATTCGAAAGGGCGTAAAGAAAACTCTCCGGTGGAGAGTTTTTAGCCCGTCGCGTTGATGCCATTAAAAGTCTGTAGCCATAACGGGTTCGAAAAGATAGTTGCTTTCAGAAAAAACTACCCTTGCTCTCCGCCAAAAAAAGCAAGGGATTCGAAAGGGCGTAAAAAAACTCTCCGGTGGAGAGTTTTTAGCCCGTCGCGTTGATGCCATTAAAAGTCTGTAGCCATAATGGGTTCGAGATGGCAGTGGTTTTCAGAAAAAACTACCCTTGCTCTCCGCCAGAAACCATAAGAACTAAGGTTCTTGTGGCTTTTTTCTTTTACTTTTACACTAACTAAAATATACTCAAACACCAACTTCGACTACAAAAAGACGATGGCAGATAGAGGTTAAATATCTCTATGGTCGCCAAGAACATCCGTCACCGTCGTCAGATTGAAAAGTATTTTAATATGTGATATAATTGTTAAAACATTTCTTAGGAGTATGAGTAGATATGGATATAATTTTCTGCAACATTGCTTATATGGAACACTATGATATTGAGGTAGTTGAAGAAACACCTAAGCATGGTGGTCAATATGTAATTGATACAGGTGATGCTCTTGAAAAGTACAACTTCCATGTTTGCGACGATGGAAAATGCAGAGGGTTTGTTGAAACAAAGTATCGTGACTCATATAAAAGTGGAAAACAACCTAATAGCATAAGAATTGAGAATATCAATCCTCTTTTTAAAAGCAAATCATCAATTGATGGTGTAACTGTTGTTTTTTGTGCTCATTCAGATATTGAGAGAAAGACAGTTATTGTCGGTTGGTATAACAATGCAACTGTGTTTAGAAACAGAGATAAATACAATGGTAGAGATTATAACTTGATGTGTGATAAAAAAGATGCACACATTCTTGATACAAACAATAGAACGTTTATTGTTCCTCGTGCCTCCCAAAGTGATTTTGGCTTCGGTCAGGCTAATGTATGGTATGCTAAAGAAGAAAAGGCTTCTGAGTACGTAAAAAGCGTTTTATGCTATATAAATAGTAAAGTAAATACCTTAATATTTTCAGAAGATACAATGCCACAAATTGTTCCTGAAGAATATGTTGAAAGTGGTATCGGAAAGAAAATAACTGTCAACAAATATGAGCGAAATACAAATGCAAGAAGAAAGTGTCTTGAAACTCAGGGGACAAAGTGCGTAATATGCGGTTTTGATGCTGAGAAAATATATGGAACAGAGTTTAAAAACCGTATAGAAGTTCACCATATAGTTCCAATTAATGAAATCAAGTCAGATTATAAAGTTGACCCAACAAAGGATATTGTTCCAGTTTGCCCTAATTGTCATATGATGTTACATACTAAAATGAGTGACGGAAAATATCCAACAATCGAGTATCTGAAATCAGTGATTAAATAGTGTAATAATATGTGCGATGGGATATAAAATCCTGTTGCACTTTCTCTATTAGTAAGGAGTGATATATAATGAAACAAGCAACACTTGAAGATTTATACTACTGGAATATAACCTAAATGAAACAAGCTTTGTTAGGGGTACTGAATATGGTAAATGTTTTGATAAAGTAACCGAGCTTTCAAAGTTCGTATGCAGTCAGTTGTCCGAAGAATACATAAATAAAATGAATGAACTTGAATCAGCTTAAATGATATTTTCATAGTGGATTTTTAGTAAAAATATGTTATAATCAATTTATAAAATTTATTTCAAAGGAATGATAAGTTATTAAAAAGATAAAGTTATTGATTCTATCATTCGTTTTTATATGTTGTCTTGGTGGCTGCAACAGCAACGCAGCTTCCGTTGGAATAATCGGCGGAGCAGATGGTCCGACTGCTGTTTTTGTCAGTTCCAATATAGATTGGTTACATATTTGCGGCTTAATTGTTGTGACGCTTACAATTATTTTATTTGCATTCTTTCTCTATTTCCGAAAGAAAAAGAAATAAGTTCAACTAATTTTTTTAAAATTATTGAGGAGTATTCAGATATGAAAACATTTTTATTTCAGGGTGATTCAATAACCGATGCAGGTAGGGATGACGAAAATCAGGATAATTTCGGTCTGGGCTGCGGATATGCATTGCTTCTTGCATCTGATATTGAAAAGAATAATAAAGGTAAGATTAAATTCATCAATCGCGGTAAAAGCGGAGACAGAATAACCGACGTTTATGCACGAATCAAGGAAGATATAATTAACTTAAAGCCTGACTATATGTCAATTCTCATCGGCGTTAATGATGTTTCTCACGAGCTTACAATGGGTTGCGGTGTTACACCGAAAAAATTCGGGATGATTTATGAGCTGCTTATAGAAGAAATCAAGGAGAGCTTACCCGAAATCACGATTATAATTTTAGAGCCGTTTGTTTTAAAAGGCACTGCTACTGAAAAGTTATGGAACGATTTTAATTGCGAAGTCAGAAAGCTTGCGGATGTTTCAAAACAGATTGCGCAAAAATATAATTTGAAATTTGTTCCGCTTCAGGATAAATTTGATGAATTATCGTCAGACGGTGATACAAGATACTGGAGCGTTGACGGTATTCATCCGACTTCTGCAGGACATCAGGTTATCAAAGAGGAATTGCAGAAAGCTATCGAGGAGTATATCTCTGTATTGTAATAAAGTTAGTTTTTCCGATTTTAGTTTTCTCGAACATATAATAAAGCGCAACGATTGAATTACCGTTGTGCTTTTTCAATAATTATTAAATATTAATAAATTGTAAAATACAGTAGAGTTTTTACCTTTATTATGATATAATCCATAAATATGTGTTAAGAAAAATGTTTTTTTACGTTTAAGAGAAGATAATATTTTATTGGAGGTTTAAATCGTGTCTTTTAAAAGAATTTTTTCAATCATTTTGTCTGTTCTTATTGTTGTAACAGCTGTTTTGCCGACACTTGCTGAAAGCAGCGCACCTGAAGTTGATGTTGCTACGGACAGACCTGATACTCTGACTATGAGTGAGTACAAGTCTCAGCTTCGTGACGAAGGATTACCTATTATTACAACAGAGCAGTTTCTGGAGATTACGTCTTTCTTCAATACAATCTTCAGAATTCTCACCGGTCAGATTTTCTTCCCTCAGGAAAATTTTGAGGTAGAGTTTGATGATTTGGTCGGCAACGCTTGTAATACAATTTATAATGATTGCGGCCTTGATATTGTAGCTCTTCTTTCAAGCATACCTGATTTTACTAAGCCTGCTCAGATTGCAGCAAAGGTTTTTGACATCAATACCGATACAATTCGTGAAGAAATGTATGATAAGCGTGATGAAGCAAGAGCCAATAACGATGAGACAATGTATTACGTATATTATTTCCTTGGTGCTTATCTTGCGATAATTGAAAAGTGTACCATATACAGTGTTCCTACTGATGATCCGGACGTTTATGAAGTTGAAGCGTTAATTCATTTCAAAGACGGAACTACTGATTCGCTTGATACCGATATTTACATTAACATTGTAACAGGTGAATGTACAAATAATGACGGTAGCGGTCTTGCAGGAACAGGTTTTAACTATAATCTTCAGGAATCCTTGGTCTACGCAACGCTCGACAGCTGGATGAGAGAGTTCGGTTTCTGCGTTTTCTATGATATCGCTGCAAACTCTTTCCCGCTGCTTTGGCATTATGTAACTCGCAGATTTACTTTTGAATATGACGGTCTTGAGTGGATGATTCAGATCTGGAAAGGTAATTATCTTATCACCAACGGTGCAGAAGTCGGTGTATACAACAGAGAGCCCGGATCATTAGGAACATTTTATAACTGTGCAACAAATGATCAGCTGATGGAAATGTCGCTTCAGGTCTATAATGGAGACGAATTGCTTGTTAATCAGGAGCCGCAGATGCATTGGTGGATTAACGGTTTCCAAATGGGCAGAAGACGTTATTCACCCAGTAAACTGACAATGAAATTCTCCATTGTTATGCCTGATGAAGAAATGCTTAACGCTTTCTGTGAATCAATGGATAACCACTATCGTCACGATGTAAGCTATGAGGTTGATGGCTTAAAGGTTAACGTTGTCTGGTAAAACATAAATAATGAAACTAAAGTGCAATGGATTAAAATTCATTGCACTTTTTTATTCAGATTAATTCAAAATGTTTAATGCTATAAAAAAGGAACACAGTTAAATACTGTGTTCCTTTAGGTTAATCTTTAATTCTTATGCGTTGTTTATCTTTTCGTTGATGAAGTTAATAAAGAGCTTAAACCAAGCAAAGAAAGCATTGAATGCAACCTTAATCTTATCAAAGAATGATTCGGGTTTATATACTTCAGGGGCAGCATCCCAATGCTCTGTGTTACAGTTTTCTTCTGTCATAGGTTCAAGAGAATCGGCTTTGTCATTATAGACCATAAACTGACTATACGGATAATCTTTATATGTGAGCTGACGGTTAGCTGAAGCAACCTCAAACATTATTTTAATCTCATAACAAGTCCAATCGGAATGAGATGAACCTTTAATAAACCAAGTGTATTCAGGGTAAAGACAGGTAGACGCATCAATCTGTTTATCGGGAGAGATGTAATTGCCTTTGCCTTCAGCGGTTCTCTTTGCTATGTATTCATCGGAAAGTGTGCTGTATACGTCTGATGTTGTTGCACCGAATGAACTGCGTTTAACTGAAGCAAACTGGTCAGATATTGCATTTGAAGTCGATGTAATCGGTATCATCTGGAAGCCATATTTTGAGATTATACCAAGATTTGCACCGTCTGCTTTTATTTTCTGGAGAAGCTGCGGTACTCTCTGACGGACATTTTTGTCATAACGGTCGAGTTTTTCGATGAGTCCTGCATATTTTGTTCTCTTTTCGCTTCCTTCTTCACCGAATACATAGAACTTTGCTGATTCGTAGTCTTCGGGAGTTACGCAAGCCCAGTAGTTAGGCCATGTGTAGAAAGTTGAAAGAGCAAGAGCCGAGGTTACACCTTCAACAAGCTTATCGTAGAAAATGTTCTCTGTTGTGCTGATAACGCCTTCCATAAGTCCTGTCTGAACAAGCATATCGATTGTTGCTGTTAAGAAATCGTTCATGCTGAACATACCGAGACCTTCAACGTCGCGGAGAACTCTCATAAGTGCAGGGGGATCAACATCGAATTTTGCACAGATAACATCGCTGAGTATTTCTGCACCGCCGACAACGCTGCCGTCAATTCCGATGCCCTGAATATCTTTAGCACCGTATTTAGCAACATATGCCATTACAATGTTGGTTCCCAGACATGTTGCTGCTATACCGACTTTTTCGCAACCGGTTGTTCTTTTGATATCCTGTACAAATGTGTGGAATTCATCAGCGGTTTCCCAAGGATCAAGACGCCAGTCGTAATGGAACCAATAATCTTCCCAAGCAAAGTAGCCCTTTGAACCTTTCTGGCTGTAGGTTCTTTTGTTTTGCATCTGATCTTTACGCTTTTGCGATATGCCTGAGCCGTTTGTTACGTTACCGTTTTCATCAAGAAGAGAATTTGAAAAAATCTTGCTTATTTCAGTTTCAAGAGCAGCATAAAGGTCGTCCCAACTGTTGAGCATAAGACCTTTGGCAAGTGCAGGGAGGAGATTTTCTGCCATGGACTTATACATTTCACTGTTGTCCGAACCGTTTTCGCTGTCACCTTTGACAAGATTAGCAACATCTTTGTAGTGGAATATTTTTTTGCCATCCTGGTCATACAGAGCTTCACCGTCGCCCGAAATACGGATAACGGGAATCTGACTGCGACTTTCGTTTGCATCAACCCACGAGAAAGCAGGTATCACAGAACTTATGATAAGTACTACTGTGAGAATGCATGAGAGAAATCTTTTCATTTTAATACCTCACATTTTTATTATAAATTTTTCCTGATTAATTATATTACATATGTAGTTTTTTGTCAATTAAACTGTATTAAGAATTTGTGTTATAAGTAAACTAAAAGTAATATTTTTTGTGTGCTGTAGTGAAATGCAGTCTGATTTCTGAATGAAGTGATATATTAACAAAATACTTGAAATTCTAATCGTTTAGTATATAATACAAGTATTCATTTTTAAAGAAAGTCAGGTCGTTTTTATGATTTTTAAAAACTACGGAATTAGTATTGAACCCGATTATTCTGATAAAAACGGTTTTAACCGCTATGCAAGTGATATACTTCTGGAATATCAGCAGAGTATTGAAGAAGGTCTTGATGTTGAGAAATATAAAGACTTTTTTCAGGAATCGGCATCTCTCGATAATGGCGAAGAAAAGAATAAACGTAGTGATGAAATTTTTTCGATTGTCACCAATGCAGATTTGCGTGAGGACTATGAATACACTGAGCCTTCAGATATTCAAAGAATCAGAGAACTACGAAATGAATATAAAATAAAAGGCAAATTACCTGACATTGATTTACTTAAGCGAAAAATTAGAGGTGCCTGGCTTGGCAGGGCAGTCGGCTGTCTGCTGGGTAAACCGCTCGAAGGTATCAGAAGCGATGAGCTTATTCCGTTTCTTAAGGAATCCGATAATTACCCGATGCATCGCTATGTCTTAAGTAAGGATATAACTGAAGAAATACATAAAAAGTATAAATTTTGGTTTCATGATAAGCCTTATGCCGATACTGTTGACGGTATGCCTGTGGATGATGATACAAACTATGTTGTTTTAGCCCAGAAAATTATCGACGATTACGGCAGAGATTTTTGCAGCGAGGATGTTGTGCAGTCTTGGCTGAAATATCAGTCAGTCCATTCTTATTTTACAGCTGAACGAATTGCCTATGTGAATTTTATCAACTGTTTAAAACCACCTGCATCGGCTGTGTATAAGAATGTCTGCAGAGAATGGATAGGTGCACAGATAAGAGGCGATTATTACGGTTATATAAATCCCGGTGATCCTGAAACTGCATCCGCGATGGCATATAAAGACGCAAGAATATCTCACGTCAAAAACGGTATATACGGTGAAATGTTTGTTTCTGCAATGATTGCAGCAGCTGCTGTTACCGACAGTATTGAAGATATTATTCTTTGCGGTCTCGGTCAGATTCCTTGCACATCAAGACTTTATGAAGCTGTAATCAAAATTTTGTCCTATTATAAGAACGGTGTTTCGGTAGATAAATGTTTTGAGCATATTCATTCTCAGTATGATGAACATACTGATCACGGCTGGTGTCATACGATCTCAAATGCAATGATTGTAACTGCTGCTCTTCTTTACGGCGAAGGTGATTTTGGCAAATCAATCTGCTGTGCTGTCGGCATGGCTTTTGATACCGATTGTAACGGTGCTACCGTTGGATCAATCCTTGGTATGAGAGGTACGGACAGCTGCATTGATGAGGTGTGGAGCAAACCTGTGAACAATAAAATTCACACATCAATTTTCGGTGTAGGTACAGTGGATATTGATAAAGCTGTTGAACATACACTTGAGCACATCAGATAAAAACAGAGCCATTGGAGTTTGCTTCCAATGGCTCTTTCTTGTTTACAGTTCAATTTCTGCGCTGAGTCGAATATCTCTTGATGATGATGCGGCATATATTCTGAATGTTCCCGGTTCAACTTTCCATTCGTAGTCACGGTTCATCAGCTTGAAGGCGTCATAACCGAGATTGAATTCAACTTGCTGAATTTCATCCGGTTCAAGTGTGATTCTTTTGAAGTCTTTGAGCAGCAGTAGCGGAGTTACAACAGAGCTTTCGCAGTCTTCTACATAAATCTGAACAACTTCATCGCCCGATACATTGCCGATGTTTTTTATATTCAGTTTAACATTTACATCGGTCGCACCCGTTTGAGTTACCTCGAGGTCGGTATATTCAAATTCTGTGTAGCTCAGACCGAATCCGAACGGATAAAGTGCGTCGCCGTTACCTTCGTAATATTCGTTACTGGCACCGGGTAGGATCGAATAATAGCAGGGAATCATTGTGGAGCGGCGGGGGAGTGAAAACGGTAATTTGCCGCCCGGATTAACTTTGCCGAGAAGAACATCGCATATAGCCTGCGGACCGCTCTCACCGCAGAACCAGCATGAAAGAACAGCATCACAGATTTCGCTTTCTTCACTGATTGAAAGTGGCTTACCGTGAATCATTGTAAATACAATCGGCTTGCCTGTTTTGCTCAATTCTTTAATAAGTTCACCTTGTCTGCCGCAAAGCGTAAGTTCACAGCGGTCTCTGCCTTCACCGCTTGATATGTTATCGTCACCGCCACAGAATATAACGAGGTCACTTTCGTTGGCAATCTTGATTGCTTGTGCAAAGTCTTCTGACTGTTCTTCAGCCTTTATATCTTTGAGATGGTTCTGATCAGAAAGTGCAAATTCAAATGAACTGTCGCTGATTGAACATCCGTCACACTGAAGAATTTCACAGTCGGGAAGTTCTTCTTTCAGAACATCGTAAAATGTTTTAAGATGTCTGCCGACAGGTTTCGCAGAGTATCCGCCGAGTCTTATTTTGTTTGAAGAGGGACCGATAAGTGCAATTTTTTTGTATTTATTTTTATCAAGCGGAAGAAAACCATTGTTTTTGAGCAGAATAATCGATTTTTGGGCAATTTCAAGTGCTTTTGCCAGATGGGCATCACAGTTGATTATCTGCTTGTAAGCTTCTTCGTCGGTATAAGGATTCTCAAATATTCCGAGTCTGAATTTAAGCGTAAGTACTCTTCTGCAGGATTCATTAATGTTTTCTATATCAATTTTGCCTTCATTTACAAGCTCTTCAAGTGAATCAACCCAGAGTTTGTTCGGATATTCGTCACCGCCCTGACAATCAAGACCGTTTTTCTTTGCAAGATATATGGCATCTTTTTCGTTTTTAGCCATTTTGTGAAGATAATGAACTCTGCGAAGACCGCCCCAGTCAGAGCGGCAGATACCTTTGAGTCCGAAACGTTCTTTAAGTACGGTCTGAAGGTAGTGTTTTGACGTCATCATAAGGTCGCCGTCAATTGAATTGTAGCTGACCATAACATCATAAGCTCCGCCTTCTTTGATTGCAGCTTCAAATACGGGCAGATAGCAGCTCTCAATTTCACGGATGCCGACTCTTGCTGTGCCGCAGTTAATTCCTCTTTCAGGAATGCCATGTATACAGTAATGCTTCGGCTCAGATATAACGGAATCTTTTGCGGAAATATCACCGTTCTGGTGACCGCTTACTATGCCAACAGCCATTTTGGTTGACAGACAGGTGTCTTCACCGAATGTTTCCTCGGTGCGTCCCCATCTGGGGTCACGTGCAACATCGAGGTTGGGCGCAAGAACTTCGTAAATGCCGAGTGCTCTGGCTTCTGTTGCAATTACTCGACCTGCATCAAAAGCGTATTTCGGCTCAAATGTTGCAGCCCATGCAGTGGGGATGGGAAGAATTGTTGACCTTGTACCGCAAATTCCGTGAAGTGCCTCACCCGTGAATATAACAGGTATACCGAGTCTTGAATTCTCAATAAAGAATTTCTGCAGCTTATTCATAACTGAAGGTACGGAATAATTATCGTGAAGATAACCCAGACCGTCAGGGAAATCGGATTTGAGTCTGTCCCAGTCATAGTCGGTTGTGGGAGCAACCGAGCAAGAATCGACAGGGTCCTTTTCGGTGCAGTAATTGTTGCCGAACTTCATATCAAGCTGAGCTATTTTTTCGCGAAGAGTCATTCGTGAGAGAAGATCTTCTGCACGTTCTTCGGGGGAGTATTCAGGATTTTTGTAGATGATTTCTTGTGTCATAGCAATATCCTCAATTGAAAATTTGTAGAAATTATATCATACGTTAATCTGATTTGCAACAAAACTACATCCTTGGTTTGACAAAACAAAAAAGCACATTTATAATCAAAGTACAATATTAACCGGAGGTTAGCGTTATGAAGAAGATAATGTTATTTGTTTTGTTATTTTGTTTGATTGCAGGTGTTTTATCATTCGGTGTATCAGCCACAGAAGACAGCAATGAACTGAGATTTAATAAAAACGGTGAGTTTAAGGTGCTTCATATTTCTGACTGTCAGGATAATTTCCCTGCAGAAGAAAAAATGATGACTTATATCAACTATATGCTTGATATTTATGAGCCTGATCTTGTTGTACTCGGCGGTGACAATTCAATCGGTCTTGCTGAAACCAAGGAACAGGAGATTGCGGAGCTAGTTGAACCTTTTGTTGAGCATCAGGTGCCGTTTACTCTTGTTTTCGGTAATCACGATCATGAGCAGGGTGTAAGCAAGGAAGAGCTTCTGAGCTATTTTCAGAAATACGGCGGAGAATACTGCCTGGCTTATGATGCTGTGCCTGAACTTCACGGTACAGCCAATCACAATCTGCCCGTCTATGCAAGTGGCAGTGACGAGGTGAAATTCAATTTCTGGCTTCTTGATACAGGATCATATGTTTATGACGAAAATGATCCAGACAAAAGACTTGGATATGATGCCGTGACAGAAGATCAGATTGAATGGTACAAGTCAATAAGCAAATCACTTGAAGAAAAAGAAGGCAGAAAAGTACCTTCACTTGTTTTCCAGCATATGGTTGTAGGTGAGGTTTACGAAGCTATGTTTCCGTCGGTACCGTTTGAAATACCTGATCTGATTGAAAGCTATAACGGTAAGCATTATCCGATTATTGCACCTAACACAAGTGTATTCTCAGGTCATCTTTTTGAGCCGCCTTCACCCGGATATTATAATCACGGCGAATTCAGCGCTATGCTCGAAAGGGGAGATGTGCTCGGGATTTATTGCGGACACGACCATATCAACACCTATGAACTTGTATACGAAGGTATAATTATCGGCAACACGCCCGGTGTTACCTGCCACGCTTACGGTAACGAAATGACAAGAGGCAGCAGACTTTTTGTAATCAGTGAAAACGATACATCAACATTTACTTCTGAAGTTATCACATATAACGATCTGGCTCTTGAAAATGAAGATTTTGCCAATGCTGCAGGTATCGGTAAGGCTGAGGCCGGTTTCTGGGTATTTATAAGCAATTTGCTTCTTTTCCTCAAAAACCTTTCAGCTATTGTAATTTACCCGTTCAGTTTGATTTTCGGTTAAAAATGTTAAGCCCTTGAGTGTTTGAAACTCAAGGGCTTTTTTCAATAATAAAGTGTTCTTAATCCTTTCGGATAATGGTTTTTGGCTTTGCCGCCGCTTACTTTTGCGCCGCCTACGGTGCAGCCGTCGACCGTGACAACCGCCCAACCGTTTTCACAGTCGGCAAAAATCTCTTCGCCGTGAAGATACTTTCTTACGTTCTCGGAATCCGCCGTAAGCTCAATTTTTCGTTTGAACTTTTTGCCAAGTGCCATAAAAAACTGATGATGCGGAAGAATATAGTTTTTCTTGATTTCGCCTATGGTAACACCGCAGGAAAAAGCAGTGCCTTTATTTACTGTGAATTCAGGTGTGAAATATACAGGGGTTGTATTGTACATTCTTACGTTTTCTTTGTCGTATTCAATTAACGTATCATTCAGAAAATCAAATACGGCTTTATCAACTTTTTCTTGCTGAGTATTTATAATCGGAAGTCTGCATTCGGGAGCGCCATTTCTGTGAAGTACAGCCATAAACTGTCCTTCACCGGGAGCTTTATGTGGATAGAATCTTCTGCAAAAGCCTATGTTTTCTGTCTGACATCCGTCGAATTTAATGCCTTCTGAAGTTACATCCATAACTCTGTCTGTTACGGGTATCAGTTCAAAATCCGTATGGCGTTGAAGAAAGGAATCAACGGTCATTTCGTTTTCTTCAAGTGAAAAAGTGCAGGTAGCATAAATTATAAAACCGTTTGATTTAAGTAGTTTTACAGCGTTATCAAGAATTTCTTTCTGCCTTTCTGCGCACTTTAGTACGTTTTCAGTGCTCCATTCATCAATTGCTGTGTCATCTTTTCTGAACATACCTTCGCCGGAGCAAGGTGCATCAACCATAATCAGATCAAATGTTGAAGGGAAAGTTGCGGCAAGCTTTGACGTATCCATACAGGTTGTAACAGTGTTTTGAAAACCCATACGCTCAATATTGCCTGTCAGAATTTTACATCTTGACGGTATAATTTCATTTGATACAAGGACACTGCTCGGATTAATTCTGTTTCTCAGCTGCGTGCTTTTGCCGCCGGGGGCAGCGCACATATCAAGAACAGTCCATTCGGGATTAATATCAAGAGATTCGGCTGGTGCCATTGCACCCGGCTCCTGTACGTAAATCATACCAGCATGATGGTACGGATGGTTACCGATTTTGTCATAATCAAAATAGTATCCGCCGTTTACATAAGGAATCTTCTCAGATGAGAAAACATTTAGCTTTTCGAAATCATCTATACTGATTTTATCGGTGTTTATTCTGAAAGCACGGACAGGGGAGTCTGACATTGCTTTTTCATATTCGGTGTACTCTTCACCCAACAGTGATTTCATACGAGTTACAAATTCAATTGGAAGCATCTTCATTATAAGTCACCGTTCAATTCTGTTTCAGCATAAAGCATACACATTCCGACAGTGGTTATCGCAGCGGTTTCCGTGCGGAGTATTCTTTTGCCTAATGATATTATTCTACCGCTGTTTTCTCGCGCTAGTTCTATTTCTTTTTCGTCAAATCCACCCTCGGGTCCTATAAAAATACCGACTGTCATATTATGTTTTATGTCCTTCAGCACAGAAACAGTGGCAGCCATACCGTCTTCATTTTCATATGGAATTATCATAATATCAGATGATGATTTAATTGCCTGAGAAAAAGGGATGACAGAGTGGACGGTCGGTACAACATTGCGTTTGCTTTGCTTTGCGGCGCTTTCGGCAATTGCCTGCCATCTGGTTTGCTTTGAGCTTTTTTTCTTTTCTTCAAGTTTAACAACGCATCTGCTCATTTCAACAGGAGTAATGTCGGAAACACCAAGCTCGACACATTTTTGGATTATAAGCTCCATTTTATCACTTTTGGGCAACCCCTGAAACAGGTGGATTCTGATAGGCAGCTCATTGTCTGAATAGTTTTCTTCAACTATCTGAGCAATTGCCGCTTCGGCTTCGTATGTCTCAAGTTGGCAAAGGTCGCTTTTGCCGTCGCAACTGATGAGAAACTTATCGCCGATTTTCATACGCAGTACATTTTTGATATGGTTGAAATCTGCACCGCTAATATAATATCTTCCGTCATTGCAGTTGTTTTTATCAACAAAGAAATTAAACAATCAGATCACATCCTCTTTTGGTAATTATAGCAGACAGACTTATATATAACAACGGTTTAAGAACACTTTTTTAAGAAAAAGGATTGAAATTGTATAATACCGTCAGTTTTTTTAGGAGCATTAAAATGAAATTTAATAACTTTATAAAACTCTGTTTATAAGCTGTTTGATCGGTGCTGTAGGCGGCATAATAGGCACGTTTTTTTCTTATTCTGTTGAGTTTGTGACCGGCTTAAGGGCTGAACACAGTTGGCTGCTTTATTTGTTGCCTGCAGGTGGTTTGCTTACTGTCGTAATTTATAAGCTGTCAAAACTTCAAGGCATTTCAACCAACCGTGTACTTGAGAGTGTAAGGACAGAAACGAATGTACCTTCCGTTCTTGCGCCGGTTATTTTTGCGTGTACGGTTATAACGCATTTATTCGGCGGCTCTGCAGGCAGAGAATGCGCTGCACTGCAGATTGGCGGCAGTATCGCTTCGCTTTTTTCGCAGCTTTTTAAGAGCGATGAGCGAACGCGTCATACTCTTGTTCAGTGCGGTATGTCAGCACTGTTTTCTGCTCTTTTCGGTACACCTCTGGTTGCAGCTGTTTTTACTCTGGAGGTAATTACAATAGGTCGCATACGTTTGATTGCGGCAATACCATGTGCCGTTTCAAGCGCAATAGCATATGCAATTTCTCAGGGATTGAGTGTCACTGCAGAAAGATTCCGATACGATACAGTGCCTGCTTTTTTTCGGTTGTGATGAAATCTATTGTTGTAATTGTTCTTGCCGCTCTGCTGAGTTCTCTGTTTTGCAAGCTCTTACATTTTTCTGAAAAACTTCTTGCGAAATTGCTTAAAAATGCATTTTTGCGTGCTTTTGTTTGCGGTTGTGATTATATCAGTTCTTTCAGGTTCAACCGACTATAACGGTGGCGGTATTGGTGTAATATCGCGCATTTTTACGGAAGGTGAGTTTCGTTATGAGGCTTTTGCACTCAAGATTTTGCTGACAGTTCTGACGGTAGCAGGCGGATATAAAGGCGGTGAAATAGTTCCGTCTTTGTTTATCGGTGCTACATTCGGTGCGACTTGTTCAAGCTTTATTGGTCTTGATTTTGCTTTTGCTGCTGCGGTTGGCGCAACTTCAATGTTCTGCGGTGTTACAAACTGTCCTTTTGCTTCAATTCTTATTTCTTTTGAACTGTTCGGTTTCGGCGGAATCGGTTATTATGTTGTTGCATGTCTGATAAGCTATCTGATGACCAATAAGATCGGACTTTTCAGTCAGGACAGGTTTTATATTAATCGAATATTAAGAAGTAATAAAACCTCTGAAAATACCAATGATAATGTAACGGAACAGTAACAGCTGTTCGTTTGCAATATTTGTAAATGCTGATTTATTGACAAGAATAATTTACTTTGTTATATTGATTAAGGAACAAAATTTATAGTTCAGGAGATGATCCGAATATGAGCAAATCTAATCAGCAAAGCGGTATTCGTCCTTTCGGATGGCGTGACAAGCTCGGTTATGCAATGGGTGATATGGGCTGTGGATTTTCTTTTCAGCTTATATCAACGTTTATGCAGCTTTTCTATATGCAGTATATCGGTGTATCCGAGGAAGCATATGCAATCATAATTCTTCTCTCTAAATTATTTGATGCCGTTAATGATGTTGTTATCGGCAACCTTGTTGACACCAAGAGAATAAGCAAAAAAAGCAAATATATGCCATGGATTCTTTTAGGCGGTGTCACTCTTGTTATATTTAACGTAATGATTTTTGCTCCCGTAAAGAATTTTCCTTATCTTGCTAAGTGTGCCTGGTGCCTTATTTCATACTGTTTGTGGTCAATAGCTTACACTATGGTAAATGTACCTTACGGTTCACTTCATTCTGTAATAACAGATGATCCTCAGGAAAAGGTATCTCTTTCTACATTCAGAAGTGTAGGTGCAGCTCTTCCTGCTGTTATTATGATGATAGTTCTTCCGAGATTTGTTTACAATACAACAACTAATGCCGCAGGCGAGCAGGTTCAAACGCTTAAAGGCGGAACTCTTCTTCCGGTTGCGCTGGTTCTTTCTGTTATCGCTATGGTTGTTTTGTGGGGCACAACAAAACTGGTAAAAGAACGTGTCAATCATTCTTCTGCTGAAAACGCTGTAGGTATCAAAGCGATGATTTCTTCTACAAAATCATTCTTTACAAACCGTGCTATGGTTGGCGCAACTATCGCTTCTGTTGCTTCTGTTGCTCTTTTCAATTCCACAATGGCACTTAATAATATGGTTTTTCAGTATTTCTTTAAAGATACCGATAAAATCAGTATCGCTATGGTAGGCAGCTATGCGCCTATGATACTATTTATGATTTTTATGGGTACACTTACAAAGAAATTCGGCAAAAAGTCTGTTATTGTCACTACAATGCTTATCGGCACAATTTCCGGTATTGCTTCTTTGTTTGCGCCTATCACTCCTGATTTCAAGGGTATGATTATTTACATTGTTTGCCTTATGGGACTGAACCTTGGCAATGCAGGATTCCAGATTTCAGTCTGGGCAATTATTGCTGACTGTATTGAGGTGAGCTACAGAAAGACAGGTAAGAGTGAAGAAGGCTCACTTTATGCACTTTATTCCTTCTTCCGTAAGCTGGCTCAGGGTATCGGCCAGGCTGTTGTTGCCCTTGCTCTTGGTGCTATCGGCTTTGTTGAAGGTGATAATGCCGTTCAGCCCGAAACGTTTGGCGAGGATGTAAAATCACTTTATTTTATAGTGCTTGCTGTCGGCTCTCTCATTGCTTTCCTTTCGATGAAATTCATATACAATATCGGCAAAAAAGAAGAGCTTGAGTTTGCTCAGAGTGTCAGCGAAAGTAAGTAATTTTTATAATAATACTGTTGTATTCCGGATTTCCCGAGAAAAAGGGAAGTCCGGATTTTTATTGTCTCTTCAGCAAAGACAAAACCCCCGGTTCTACCGGGGGAATAAAAAAGCTTTAGTAAAAACAAAACGTGGCGAGCAAAGGCAAGCCACAAAAACGTAGAGAAAAGATTTAACCTCCAAGTATAATAGAAA